>NZ_LZTB01000100.1 GCF_001665685.1 Mycobacterium sp. 852013-50091_SCH5140682 | reverse complement strand
AACGGGATATCGGCGTTGAGCGTCTCGCGGATCGGCTTGCCGTTGTCCCACGACTCGGCCAGCGCGATGGCCTCGAGGTTGGCCTCGATGCGGTCGGCGATCTTGTTGAGGATCACCGCACGTTCGGCGGGCGCCGTCTTGCCCCACGCGGGTGCGGCCGCATGCGCGGCGTCGAGCGCCTTCTCGACGTCAGCCTCGGTGGACCGCGGGATCTCGCAGAACACCTGCCCGGTGACCGGTGTCGGATTCTCGAAATAGGCGCCACCGGCCGGGGCAACCCACTCCCCACCGATGTAATTGCCGTAGCGAGACTCGAAGGACATCAGGGCGTCGGCGGCCCCCGGGCGCGAAAACACTGTCATGACGGACTCCTCGTGAGCGGTGTAACACAGCTCACATTACGCGCGCGGGCACAATGTTGAGGTGGCAAACGACCCGTACCTGTGGCTCGAGGACATCACCGGCGACGACGCCCTGGATTGGGTTCGTGCGCACAACGACGCGACTGTGGCGGCGCTCAGTGGCGACCGGTTCGACGAGCTGCGCGATGAGGTCCTCGAGGTACTCGACACCGACGCACGCATTCCGTACGTGGGTCGCCGCGGTGAGTACCTCTACAACTTCTGGCGCGACGAAGCCAACCCGCGTGGGATCTGGCGCCGCACCACACTGGACAGCTACCGCACCGATGAGCCCGACTGGGACGTGATCATCGACCTCGACGAGCTTGCGCGCACCGAGGACGAGAACTGGGTGTGGGCCGGCCCCGAGGTCATCGAGCCCGAGCACACCCTGGCGTTGATCAGCCTGTCGCGTGGCGGCGCGGATGCCACGGTGGTGCGTGAATTCGACATGCGCACCAAGGAATTCGTCGTGGGCGGCTTTGAGCTGCCGGAAGCCAAGTCCTCGGTGACGTGGGAAGACGAGAACACCGTGCTGGTGTGCACGGACTTCGGCGAAGGGTCGATGACCGAATCCGGTTACCCGCGGATCGCCAAGCGCTGGCGCCGCGGCGAGCCGCTGGAGAACGCCGAGACGGTGTTCGAGGCCGAGCCGACCGATATCCGCGTGATCGCCAGCGTGGACCGGACACCCGGATTCGAGCACACCCGCGTCGGCCGCTACACCGACTTCTACAACAAGCTGCGCTACGAGGTCCGCGACGGCGAGCTGACCCTCATCGACGTCCCTACCGACGCGACCACATCGACTCACCGTGAGTGGATGCTGATCTCACTGCGCAACGACTGGGAGGTCGGCGGCGTCACGTACCCGGCGGGCAGCTTGCTGGTCACCAAGTTCGACGAATTCCTTTCCGGCACAGGCGAACTGACCACAGTCTACGAGCCTGACGAGCACAGCTGCCTATCCGAGGCCAGCTGGACCAAGGACAAACTGGTGCTGGTCACGCGCCGTGACGTCGCCAGCCACATCGAGATCGTCACGCCAGGGACCTGGGACCGTGTGGACGCGCCGGGCATCCCGGTGGGCGATGAGACCGTCGTCGTCGAAACCGATCCGCTCGGCGACGAGATTTTCTACGACTCAAGTGGTTTCACGACTCCGTCGCGACTGTTGCACGGAACCGCAGGTGGCTCGCTACAGAAACTCAAATCCGCACCGGCGTTTTTCGACGCCGACGGCATCGACGTCGGCCAGTATTTCGCGACCTCGGCCGACGGCACCGCGATCCCCTATTACGTGGTCGGTCAGCGCTCGACGCCAAGCCCGACCTACCTCTACGGCTACGGCGGCTTCCAAAATTCGTTGACCCCTGGCTATTCCGGCGGTATCGGCCGGGCCTGGCTGGCGCGCGGCGGCACCTTCGTCTCGGCCAACATCCGCGGCGGCGGGGAGTACGGGCCACGCTGGCACACCCAGGCGATGCGGGAAAACCGCCATCTCGTCTACGAGGACTTCGCCGCCGTGGCAGCCGATCTGGTGCGGCGCGGCATCACGACCGTCGATCAGCTCGGCGCGGCGGGCGGCAGCAACGGCGGCCTGCTCATGGGCGTCATGCTGACGCAGTATCCGGAGTTGTTCGGCGCCCTGGTGTGCAGCGTGCCGCTGCTGGACATGAAGCGCTACCACCTGCTGCTGGCCGGGGCGTCCTGGGTGGCCGAATACGGCGACCCCGACGATCCCGCCGATTGGGAGTTCATCTCGAAATACTCGCCGTACCAGAATATTTCGGATGACCGCCGCTACCCGCCGATCCTCATCACCACCTCGACGCGCGACGACCGCGTGCATCCAGGGCATGCCCGCAAGATGACCGCAGCCCTGGAAGCCGCAGGGCATGACGTGACGTACTACGAGAACATCGAGGGTGGACACGGCGGCGCCGCGGACAACAAGCAGGCCGCGTTCAAGGCTGCGCTGACCTACGAGTTCCTGTGGCGGAAGCTGGGCGGCACGAAGGGCTGACCCCGCACCCCTTGGCGGGACGCACCCGGACCAGGTATCGTTCGGACGCGAACAATACCTCCCGACAGGAGTCTCCGTGCGCGTCAGGCGTCCGATCATTGCGATCCCGGCCCGGTTCTCCGCATCGGCCTCGGCCTTGCGGTACGGCGCCGAGGTCATGTCCCGCAAGATTGTCGAATCCGTCTACGCCGCAGGCGGCGAACCCGTCGTCATCCACCCGTACGCACCCGGCGGCCAGATCGGTGATGCGGAGGTCGCCGAGCGGTTGTGGTTCGCCGAAGGCGTGCTGCTGCCGGGCGGGGGAGACATCGCCTCACACCGGTACGGCGCCGTGCCGAATCCTTCCGCCTACGATGTCGACGACGAGCAGGATGCCTTCGATCTGGCGGTCGCCCGGGTGGCCCTGCAGCGCCGGCTTCCCCTGCTGGCGATCTGTCGAGGCAGCCAGATCGTCAACGTCGCGCTCGGCGGGGACCTGATTCAAGACATGGACGACGCCGGCGGCAACCACCGTCACGTGACCCACCCGGTCAAGGTCACGCCGGGCACGTTGATCGCCGACCTCATCGGCAGCGGGCCCACCATCTCGTGCTATCACCATCAATGCATAGGCCTGCTGGGCAACGGGTTACGAGCCACCGCGCGCGCCGCCGACGACGTCATCGAAGCCGTGGAACTCGAGACGCACGACGGCTGGTACGTCGGCGTGCAATGGCATCCGGAGGACACCGCCGACACGGATCCGGCGCAGGCCGCGCTGTTTTCGGCGTTGGTCTCGGCGGCCCGTGACCGGGTGCCGGCCTGAGACGTCAGGCGGTCTCGTCGCCGGTCTGATCCACCGCCTCGACGTGCGTGATCAGATCCCGCAGAGTGCGGGTGAACGTCTGGATCTGACGGCCGGACAGGCTCGCGACCAATTCCGACTCCACACTGTTGAACTCCGGGTAGATCTTTCGCATGAGGTGGACGCCGGTTTCGGTGAGCCTGAGCCGCACCAACCGCCGGTCGTTCTTGTCCCCTTCGCGCAGCATCAGGCCGCGGCCCTCCAGGGTCTTGACGACACCGGTGAGCGTGGCTTTCGAGATGTCTGCAGATTCCGCGACATGACGCGCTTCCATACCATCCCAGATCCACACCACCCACAGCACCACGAAGCCGGTCCACGTGATGTCATGTTTGCGCAACACCCGATTGGTCAGTTCCTGCCGGACGGCGTTTGCCGCGCGGAAGAGATTCGACAACGCGTGCGCCGCGGTGAAATCCAGCGACAGCGAACCGACGTGGTCGGTCATCGCCTTCTCGGTTTCGGCGAGGGTGTGGCGGTCCGGCATGAGCCAAACGTTACCTGGGATCCGGATACCTGGGAATTAGCCTCAACCTCTTGACATAGTAGTTCGTACCCGTACGATTCAATTCGTTCGTTCCCGAACGATACCACGAGAGGTCACGCAATGACGCCGACAGAACAGTCGATTGCCCCGGTAGATGTGACCTTGCAACGACGTTCGCTCGGTGTGCCCGATGTCGTCTTCTTCGTGGTGGCTGCTTCGGCGCCGCTGACCGTCGTGGCGGGCGGGGTCCCGACGAGCTTTGCCGTGACCAAAGTGCTGGGGATACCGCTGGTCTACGTTCTGGTGGCCGCCACGCTGCTGATCTTCGCCGTCGGCTACGCGGCCATGAGCCGCCATGTCGCCAATGCCGGCGCCTTCTACTCTTATGTCGCCAAAGGACTCGGCCGAACCTGGGGCGTGGCAGCCGCGTTGATCGCCCTGGTCGCCTACAACGCGATGCAGGTGGGGATCTACGGCTTGTTCGGCTTCGCGGCCGCCGGCGCACTGCACCAGTTCCTCGGGGTGTCCGTCGCGTGGTGGGTGCCCGTGCTGATCACGGTGGTCGTGGTCGGGATCCTCGGCGTGCTGCAGGTCGATCTCAACGCCCGGGTGCTCGGTTTCTTCCTGGTCGCAGAATCTGTGGTCGTGCTGGTCTTCGACATCGCCGGGATCGCCAGGCCCGCAGAGGGCATCTCGTTTCACGCGTTGATGCCCAGCTCGCTCACCGGTGGCGCATTGGGCGCGGCGTTCTGTTTCGTGGTCGCATCGTTCGTCGGATTCGAATCCGCGGCGATCTACGGCGAGGAGTGCAAAGACCCCGGCCGCACAGTGGCCCGCTCGACCTACGTGGCTGTCACGCTGATCGGGGTGTTCTACGCATTCTCGGCGTGGGCCATGACCGTCGCAGTCGGGCCGAGTTCGGTGATCGACACGTCTGTCGAACTCGGGCCAGGACTGCTCTTCGAGTTCAGTGCACGCAATGTCGGCGGCTGGTTCTCCGATGTCGCCACGGTCCTGTTCGTCACCAGCCTGTTCGCTGCGCTGCTCTCCTTCCACAACGCGGTGGCCCGGTACTTCTTCTCACTCGGACGCGAGGGCGTGCTGCCCCGCAGGCTCGCGATGGTCAACCCCCGTACCGGCGCACCGATAGCCGGCTCGGTCGCCCAGACCACACTGGCGGCCGTCCTGGTCGTGGTGTTCGCCATCGCCGGAAAAGACCCCGTGCTCGCCCTGTTCACCTGGCTCACCAACGTCGGCGCACTCGGCGTCATCCTTCTTATGGCGCTGACCTCGGTTTCGGTTGTGGTCTATCTGCTGCGCCACCGCAGCGTGACCGAGTCGAACATGGCGCACGAGCTGGCCGGCGCGGTCGCGGCGATCGCGTTGTTCGCGATGTTCATCCTGGCCGTGGTGAATTTCGATGCACTGGTGGGCACCACGCCGGATGATGCACTCAACTGGGTCCTACCCGGCATCGTTGTCGCCGCTGGTCTCATCGGAATCGGATACGGCGAGTGGCTGCGACGCCGTCAGCCCGCAGTACACGCGGCCATCGGCTCCGGCGGACCCGCCGAGGCCTGAATCCCAACAACACAAGGGAGAGCAACAGCGTGGGGCACTTCGACGAGAGCGGCCTGTACAAGGTCGCCGAACAGCTCACCGCCGACGGCATCGACGTCGTGCGGCTGGGCTACGCCGACCTGATCGGTACCGAACGCGGCCGCGACCTGCTGGTGAGCCGGTTCGGCAGGACCGTGGGCGACGGTGTCGCTTTCTGTCGTTCGGTATACGGCACATCGCCGCTCGGCGATGTCGTCGACATCGAGGGCGGATTGTCGGCCGGCCTGCCCGACATCGTCGCGTTTCCCGACCTGGCGACGGTGCAGCCGGTGCCGTGGGAACCCGGGGTGGCGCACGTGATCGCCGATGTCTTCAATCCCGATGGATCACCGTCGGAGGAAAGCCCGCGAGCCGTGTTGCGCCGGGTCGTCGAGAAGTTCGCCGAGTTGGGGATGCGACCGATGATCGGCCCGGAGTTGGAGTTCTACGTCCTCGAGCCCGACGCGACGGACCCTCGGGGCTGGCGTCGCTATGGCGAAGGCACCGGAAACGTCTACGTGGCAGGTCTCAAAGGGGACCCCGAGAACACACTGCTGGCCTCCCTGCGCCAGCTCGCCGCGTACGGCATCGATGTGGTGGCCGCCAACCACGAGTTCTCCAGCGGTCAGTTCGAGATCAACCTGTGGCACTCCGAGGCGCTCGACGCGGGCGACCGGGCCTTCCGCTTCAAGTGCGGGGTCCAGGAGTTGGCCCGCCGCGGAGGCAAGATGGCGACCTTCATGGCCAAGCCGTTCAACGACGAGGGCGGCTCCGGGTTCCACATCCACTTCTCCACGCTCGATGACAACGACAAGCCTCTCTTCGACGACCCGAACGGGGCCGACGGCCTGTCGGACATCGCCCGCTCGGCGATCGCAGGCGTACTGGCCCACGCACCGGCGCTGGCCGCGCTGCATAACCCGACGATCAACTCCTACAAGCGATTCGGGCCAGACACCCTGGCACCCTGGCTGATCGACTGGGGTTTGGACAACCGCAGCGCGATGGTGCGGATCCCGCCCGAACGCGGTCGCGCGTCCCGCATGGAACTGCGGCTCGGTGACGCGTCGGCCAATCCGTATCTGGCCATCGCGAGCCTGCTCGCCGCGGCCTATCTCGGTATCCGCGACGGCCTGCAGCCGCCCGCCAAGCTCGAGGGCTACGGGTACGACACCAGCAAGGCCGACTTGTTGCCCGGAGACCTCGCGACTTCGATCGATGCGTTGGAGAAAGACCACGACATCGCCGAAATGCTGGGCCCCGCCTTTGTTTCCGCGTTCGTAGCCTACAAGCGCAACGAACTCCAGCGGTTCGGCCAGTACATCACGGACTGGGAGTTCCGCGAGTACGCCTATCACCTGTGATCGCCGATCTTTTAGTCAGAGGACAACGATGACAACCCCAACCATCGTGCGCGAGTTCGAAGCCGATCTGGTCGTGACGGATTTCCACGTGGCGGCCGACGACGTGGTGGCCCTCACCCTGGCAGCGCCCGACGGCTCCGCACTGCCACCGTGGACGCCGGGCGCCCACGTCGACCTGGTGCTCGGCGCCGATCTCGTCCGGCAGTACTCGCTGTGCAGCAGCCCGGGTGACCGGTCCGCGTGGCGGCTGGGCATCCTGCGGACCCCGGACAGCCGCGGCGGATCCAAGGCCGTGCACTCCGATCTGCACAATGGCGCCACAGTACGAGTTCGCGGCCCGCGCAACCACTTTCCCCTCGTCGCAGCCGGCAGCTACCTGTTCATCGCCGGCGGCATCGGCATCACGCCGATGCTTCCGATGATCGCCGAAGCCGACGCGGCCGGAGCGGATTGGCACCTGCTCTACGGTGGGCGGACGCGGGCGTCCATGGCATTCGTGGACGAGCTGGCGCCCTACGCCGACCACGTCACCCTGGTGCCGCAGGACGAATCCGGAATCCTCGACCTGGACGCCGCGCTGCGTGAGCCGCGCGAGGGCACCCTGGTGTATGCGTGTGGGCCGACGGGCCTGCTCGACGCTGTCGAACAACGTTGTGCGACATGGCCTTCCGGCAGCCTTCATCTCGAACGGTTCACTGCCAAAGAGCCTGCGGCCGGGTCGGCGGGCAACACCGAATTCGAACTCATGCTGCAACGCTCGGGGATGACGCTCACCGTTCCGCCCGACAAATCGGTTTTCGAGGTGTGCAAGGCCGCAGGTGTCGGCGTCGTCGGTTCGTGCCTCGAAGGTATCTGCGGAACCTGCGAGACAGAAGTGGTCGACGGCGACGTGGACCACCGCGACTCGATCCTCAACGACGAGGAGCGAGAAGCGAACGAGTACATGATGATCTGCGTGTCCCGCTGCCGTTCCGCCCGGCTCACGCTGGACCTGTGAGAGGAGTGGTGATGAAAGCTGCGACGAAACCGCTGCAACGGCTCGGAGTGACCGCAACAGGCTACCCGCGCAACGCGTGGTACGCCCTGGCCGCCTCGGACGAGGTCAGCGATGTCCCGTTCGGAACCCGCGCCCTCGAACGCCCGGTGGTGCTGTTCCGGGTGTCCGACGGATCGGTGGTGGCACTGGCCGATCGTGATGCGCACCGGCCGTATCCGCTGAGCCTCGGCCGCGTGCAGGGCGACACCATCGTGTCCGGGTATTCGGGCTTCGCCTATGACCGCGACGGAAATTGTGTGCGGGTGCCGACACAGCCGCAGATTCCGTACGGCGCTCAGGTGCCCTGCTACCCCGCACGCGAGCACGACGGACTGGTGTGGGTGTGGCTGGGCGAACCGTCACTGGCCGACCGCAGACCGCCGGAACCCACACCGTGGCTGTCCGATCCGGCGTGGACGACGTTCGGCGGTCAATGGGAGACGGCAGCGCACATCGAGTTGCTGCTGGAGAATTTCGCCGACATCACCCACGTCGCGGTGGTCGATCCGGTCATTTCGCCACCGGCCCTGGCGGCCACTGTGGCCCCTCCGCTGGAGGTGCAACTCACCGAGACCACGGTGACGTTCCGGCGGGACTGGCCGCCCGCGCCGATGCCGGCCTGGCAGGCCGAAATCACAGGCGTCTCGGCGACGAAGCCGTGCCCGCAGCGCGAGCAAGGCGCTTTCCTGTCTCCGGGTCTGTGGGCCGACAGATGGGATTGCCACCTGACCGAAAGTGACGGTGGTACACAAACTTTCCTGTTCACTCACGCGATCACGCCGGTGGATGCCGGCACCACGCGGCACATCTGGCGGGTGAGTCGCAACTTCGCTGCGGGCGAGGCGGCCACCGAAGCGATGCGGCCGATCTTCGAGGGCTATTACCGTCGCGTGCAACAGATTCTGCAGACCATGCAACACGTCATCGACACCGACGGGTACGGCGACGAGGTCAGCGTGGCGGCCGATGTCGCGGCCCTGCAGGTCCGCAAGATCATGCGCAGGCTGGTCGCCGACGAGGGGCTCTGACCGCGCGCATTTGCGCAGAAATGGCATTCCGGCAGCACTTGTTCGAGTAAGTGCTGCCGGAATGCCTTTTCTGCGAATAGAACTCAGGTAGTGGTGACCTTGACGGGCAGCGTCTTGATTCCGTTGACGAAATTGCTGCGGACGCGGCGCACGTCTCCGGCGAGCTCGATCGAGCTGAGTCGCGGGATCAGCTCCTCGAACATGAGCCGCACCTCCATGCGGGCCAGATTGTTGCCCAGGCACAGGTGCGGACTGCCCTTACCGAAGGTGACGTGATTGATGTCGGTGCGGGTGACGTCGAAGTCGTAAGGGTTCTCGAACACCGTATCGTCGCGGTTGCCCGAGGCGAACCACATGACGACCTTGTCGCCTTCCTTGATCTCCTTGCCGCCGAGCTCGACGTCGCGCGTCGCGGTGCGCCGGAAGTGGTACACGGGCGAGGCCCAGCGCAGGAATTCCTCGGTGGCCGACGGGATCAGCTCGGGCTGCTGCTGCAGCAGGCGCAGCTGATCCTGGTGCTCGATGAGCGCCAGCATGGTGTGGCTGATGGTGTGCCGGGTGGTTTCGTTGCCCGCGACTACCAGCAGCAGGAAGTAGTTGTCGAAGTCGGTGGCCGACAAGGCGTTACCGTCTTCAGGGATCTTGTTGACCAACATGCTGACCAGGTCGGTGCCGGACCCGCCGCGACGCTCGGCGGCCAGCTTGCGCCCGTATTCGAACACCTCGATCGAGGCGGGCGAACTGAACGGCAGGTGCTTGTACTTGGCGGTCTCGGGGTCTCCGAGCAAGTGGTCGCTGTAGTCCGGATCGGTGTTGCCGATGATCTCGTTGCCCCAGTCGATGAGCTGGCCCGTGTGCTCGTCGGGCACGTCGAGCAGCCGGGCGAGCACCTGGATCGGGAAGTCTGCGCTGACCTCCTTGACGAAGTCGAACTCCCCCTTGGCCAGTGCGGCGTCGACGGTGGCCTTGGTCAGCCCGCGCAGGAATTCCTCGTAGTTGCGCATCAGGTTGCCCTGGCTGAACTCGCGCTGGATCAGCTTGCGCAGGGCCCGGTGCCGCAGGCCGTCGGTCTCCAGCATGGACCGGCGAATGTCCATCAGGTCGTCGTCGACTTCCTCGAGGTTGACGAACTTGGTGGACGTGAAAGTTTCGGCGTCCTTGTCGACGGCGCAGATGTCCTCATGCCGCGTGATCGCCCAAAACCCTTTGTTGGGAGCAGGTTCCGGGTTGAAATACACCGGCGCCTCCTCGCGGAGGGTGTCGAACATGCCCCACCCTTGGTTACGCGCAAAGCGGTCAAGGTCGGCAAGGTCGACGTCAGCAAGCGGAACGTGCGAGGGCTTCTCCACGACGTTTCTCCTCGGTTCGAGATATTGTTCGTACCCGAACGATAACGGTCGAAAACCTCCACCGCAAGGGTAGCCATTCGGACCCGAACAAGTTATCGTACGGATGCGAACGATCTCTCGACGGGAGCCACATGAACGATCAAAAGGGGTTCTTCTTCCCCCGCACGGCCACCGGCCGGTCCTCCATCATTCCCTCACCGCCGTGGTACTACTCCGGAGACCTGCTGACCGTGGAGTACCGGACCGACCCGGCCCGCGTTGCCGAGCTGCTGCCCGCACCGCTGGAACTCGCACCGGAAGACCCCGGTGCCGTCGCGCTGATCTGGGCCGACTGGCAGTCGTGCTCGGCATCGCGCGAAGAGTTGCTCGATCCGGTGCGTGCCCAGTACAAAGAGGCCTTCGTCGTCGTGCGCTGCGCGTTCGAGGGCGTCACCTACTCGCGCTGCGTCTACATCTGGGTGGACAAGGACTTCGCCATCGCGCGCGGCATACATCAGGGCTATCCCAAGAAACTCGGCTCGATGTGGCAGACCCGGCCGCACCCGTTCTCCCACGCCGCGCCTCAGGTGGCACCGGGCGGCGTCTTCGGCGCCAGCCTCGCAGCGGGTGACCGCCGGCTGGCACAGGCCGTGCTGACCCTGCGCGAGCAGTGCGAGACCAACGGGTTCGTCAACGGCCACCCCATGGCGCACCACCGGATCTATCCCGGCATCGCCAAGGGCGCTCCGGACAGCTATGCCGAGTTGATCGCGTCGGGTGCCAGCGAATTCGAGGGCGGACCGGCCTGGACGGGTGAGGTCGAGGTGGAGATCTTCGACTCCCCCACCGAGGAACTGTCCCGGTTACGCGTCGACGAGATCATCGGCGGCTACTACCGGCAGATCGGCGTCGTCTGGGACGGCGGACGCAGCCTGGCCGACCTGACCACCGCGGCGGCAACCCGATGAGCGTCGACCACGCCGACGTCGAGGACGTGCGCGTCGACACCCGGCACTGGATCGGCGGTCGGCGAGTCTCGTCTGACACCACGTTCACCGACATTTCCCCGATCGACGAACAACCCATAGCGCAGGTGCATGCCGGTGGCCAGGCAGAGGTCGACGCCGCCGTCGCCGCGGCTCGCGAGGCGTTCGCCGACTGGGCGGCGCTGCCGGTCAAGCAACGCGCCGATATCCTGCGCGCCGTCGCCGACGGCATCGACGCCCGGCGCGACGACCTCGCCCGCGTCGAGACCCGTGACAACGGCTCGCTGCTGCGCAGCCACCTGCGCGGGGTGATGCCGCGCGTCGCGATGAACTTCCGTTATTTCGCGGATCTCGCCGAGCGCATCACCCACCCCATCGATGAAGTCCGCGGACACCGTCAGCGCGTCAGCTTCGATCCCGCCGGCGTCGTCGCGATCATCACGCCGTGGAACGCCCCGCTCATGCTCGCCACCTGGCGGATCGGCCCCGCATTGGCAGCAGGCAACACCGTGGTGCTCAAACCACCGGAGTGGGCGCCGCTGACCGCATCTCTGCTGGCCGACATCGCGCACGAAGCCGGGCTACCGGCCGGGGTTTTCAACGTCGTGCAGGGCACCGGTACGGCTGCCGGCGCGCCGCTGACCCGGCACCCGGGCATCAACCGCCTGTCGTTCACCGGATCGGTGCCGACCGCGGGCGTCATCGCAGAGGCCGCGGCGAAGAACATCGTGCCGCTGTCGTTCGAGCTGGGCGGCAAGTCACCGCTGCTGATCTTCGACGATGCCGATCTGGACCTGGCCGTCGATCTCACGGTCGAGCAGTTCGACAACGCCGGTCAGGTATGCCTCGGCGCCTTCCGGGTGCTGGTGCACGAGAGCCTGCACGACGAATTCCTGAAGCGTGTGCTGGCCAAAGCGCAGACAGTCGTCCAGGGCGACCCGCGTGATCCGGCCACCGACGTCAGCGCCCTGGTCAGCCGTCCGCATTTCGAGCGGGTCTGCGGCTTCGTCGAGCGTGCGCTGGCCGATGGTGCCCGCGCTTTGCTCGGCGGCGGCCCCAACGACGACCTCGGCGGACTGTATTACCGGCCCACCATCCTCGTCGATGCCCGCCCGGGCAGCGAGATCCTCACCGAAGAGGTCTTCGGCCCGGTGCTGACCATCCAGACCTTCGCCGACGAGGAGGAGGGCATCGCGATGGCCAACAACACCCGATTCGGCCTGGCCGCCACCATGGTCACCGGGGATCCCGAACGCGCCGAACGGGTTTCGGCGCTGCTCAACGCGGGCACGGTGTGGGTCAACTGCTTCTTCGTCCGCGACCTCGGTGCCCCGTTCGGAGGCAACGGCAAATCGGGCATCGGCCGTGAGGGCGGCCCCTGGTCGTTCGACTTCTACTGCGATGTCAAGAACACGGTGTTCTCCCCGAACGGGTGGACCGCAGGCAACGGAGGCAATTCCTGATGGGCGAAGTCGTCGGCGCCGGACTGATCGCGCACGTACCGACCATCGTGCTGCCCGAGAAGACCCGGCGCGAACTCAACAACGGCGAGGACACCACGCTGGTGTCAGGCTTGCACCAGTTGCGCCGCGACGTGTTCGACCAGGTCGACTACGACACCGTCGTCGTCCTGGATTCACACTGGGCCACCACAGTCGAATTCGTCGTCACCGCCCACGAGCGCCGCACCGGACTGTTCACCTCCGAGGAACTGCCGCGCGGCATGAGCCGGCGGCCCTACGACATCGCCGGTGACCCGGGTCTCGCGCACCTCATCGCGAGCAAGGCCGAAGACCACAGCACCTGGATCACCGCGATCGACGACGATTCGTTGCCGATCTTCTACGCCACCACCAACGTGTGGGAGTTTCTCGGTCAGGGCCTGCCGGACAAGCGCTGGATCAGCATCGGGGTCTGCCAGACCGCCGACACCGAGGACAACCTGCGGCTGGGCCGCGCGCTGGGCGACGCCATCGCCGAGTCCGACCGCAAGGTGCTGCTGATCGCCTCCGGTGCGCTGTCGCACACGTTCTGGCCGTTGCGCCAGCTCCGCGATCACGAGGCGTCCGGAGCCGAGCACATCTTCACCCGCGAGGCCGCCGCGGCCGACGCCGAGCGGATGGCGTGGTTCGAAGCCGGCGACCACGCGCGGGTTCTCGACACCATGAACGAGTTCTACCGGTTCAAGCCCGAGGCCCGGTTCGGTCACTACCTGATGATGATCGGCGCCATCGGCGAGGGTGACTGCACCGCGACCGGTCGGCGCTACGGCGAGTACGAGAACTCCGTCGGCACCGGTCAGGTGCACTACTGGTTCGACCGCCCCGTCGGCGGCTTCCCTCGGCCGCGGCGCACCCCCACCGATCCCGACTACGTCCGCCAGAACGGCGGCCCCGAACTCACGGCAGCCGGCTGACCGGCCACGCCCAAGGAGCTGACGAATGACGCTACGCGAATACCGCCGAATTCTCTTGGACGGCAATGTTGTCGACGTTGTCCGCGATGGCGACACCCTGGTGGCCGGCGATGGCCGTACCGTGGCTGTCGCCGATGCAAGGCACCTTGCGCCGGTGACCCCGAGCAAGATCATCTGCGTCCACCTCAACTACTCCTCCCGCGTGAAGGAGTTGCTGACCAAACTGCCGCCTGCCCCGACGTATTTCCACAAGCCGGTGTCCTCGCTCAACGCGCACGATTCGGCCGTCGTCCGTCCGCGCGGCTGCAAGTGGCTCAACTACGAGGGCGAGGTGGGCATCGTCATCGGCCGCACCGCCCGCAACATCTCTCCCGCCGAGGCCGGTGACTACATCCGCGGCTACACCGTCGCCAATGACTATGGCCTGCACGATTTCCGCGATACCGACTCCGGTTCGATGCTGCGCGTCAAGGGCGCCGACACGCTGTGTCCGCTCGGCCCCGGCGTCGTCGAGGGCTGGGATTTCCGCGACAAGCGGATCCGGACCATCGTCAACGGTGAAGTCCGCCAGGACGGCAACACCGACGAGATGGAGTGGGACATGCACTATCTCGTCGCCGACATCGCCCGCACCATCACGCTGCAGCCCGGGGATGTCCTGCTTTCAGGCACCCCGGCCATCTCCCGCACCGTCTACCCCGGCGATGTCGTGGAGGTCGAGGTCGAAGGTCTCGGCGTGCTACGCAACCATATTGTCGAGGGCCCCACCGCGATTCGCAGCGATGTGGGCGCCCAGCCCACCGAGAGCGAAGAAGTGCTCTCCACTGCACAGGGTGGCGACTGGGAGTTCCGCGGCATCCGCAAACCCGACCTGTCGAACACCTTCTGAGCCGATGACGACCCCCAGGATGCTGCTGATCCTCAGCGAGAACTGGACTCTCACCGACGGCCGCAACCTCGGCGATCTCGTGCGGTGGGCACAGATCGCCGAGGATGCCGGGTTCGACTCGGTGATGATCTCCGAGCACATCGTGCTCGGGCCAGACGCCGGCGACAAGGGCGTGATGGCCAATCCACGCGCATATGCGTTGCCGGGCAACCAGGATCCGTTCACGCCGTGGCCCAACTCGCTCATGCTGTTGTCCGCGATGGCCTCGGTGACCAGCCGGATCCGACTGGTCGCCGCGGCCGTGCTGGCGCCGTTGCGGCACCCGCTGCTGCTGGCGCGTGAACTCGGCACCCTGGACCTGCTGTCCGAGGGGCGGCTGGTGGTGCAGCCCAGCGTCAGCTGGAGCCGCGACGAGTACGACGCGATGGGGGTGCCCTTCGCCGAGCGCGGCCGGATCCTCGACGAGCAACTGGCGGTGATGGATCTGGTGTTCCGCACCTCGCCCGCCGGCTATCATGGCCGTTACTTCTCCTTCGACGATATCTACTTGGAGCCCAAAGCTTTTCGTGATGACGGGCCGCGCATGTGGTTCGGCGGCCAGACCGCGCACGGGAAGGTGGTCGAGCGCCTGGTGCGCTACGGCCACGGCTTCCATCCGCTCGGCGCGCCCAGCGCCGACGACGTGCAGACGATCAGGACGGCGATGGCCTCGGCCGGCCGCGACCTGTCCGATCTGGAGATGGTCGGCGGTGTGCGGGTGGAGTTTCCCGATGACCACTCGTGCGCCGACATCGGTAAAGCCATGGATTCCGTCCCGGAGCAGCTGGAGCGGGGATTCACGACCATCTGCGTGAAACCGTCGATGTTCATCGACGACGCCGGTGAACTTCCCGCGTTCTGCGCCGACGTGATGCGCCGTGCCGACTCGATGGCGGTGCGCTGATGCCGCGGCTGCTGCAGATCGCGCACGATCACATCTCGCCTGCCGGCGCGGTCGCCGACCGTTTTGCCGTGCGCGGCTTCGACATCGACGAGCGGGTGGTGGTCCCGGCCGAGCAGCACCACGAACCCGGTGTCGAATTCGACTTCCCGGACCCTGCCGACTATGACGCGGTGCTAGTGCTCGGTGCGCCGTGGTCCACGTACGCCGCCGAGGTGGCCGGCTGGGTGCAGCCTGAGGTGGAATTGCTGCGCGAAGCCGACCGGATCGCAGTTCCGGTGCTCGGCATCTGCTTCGGCGGTCAGCTGCTGGCCACCGCGCACGGCGGCCTGGTACACAAGTCGCCGTTCCCCGAAATCGGTTGGCGGCCCGTGCACTCCGACGATCCCGTATTCGCCGGACCATGGTTCCAATGGCATTACGACCGCTGGGTGACGCCGCCGGACGCGATCGAGGTCGCCCGGAACGGCTCTGCCCCACAGGCATTCACGCTGCGCCGCAACCTCGCTCTCCAGTTCCACCCCGAGGTCGACAGCACGGTGCTCAAGGGCTGGCTGGCCTTCGGCGGGGACCGCGAGGCGGTGGCGGCGGGCCTGGATCCCGACGTGCTGCTCGCCCAGACCGAAGCCGCCGAAGCCGACGCCGCCGTGCGCGCGCGCCGACTGGTGGACACCTTCCTCGACCGTGTCGCGATCGCCGAACCGCGGGGACCCCGGTGAGAAGCGACCGCGTCGTCCTCGTCACCGGCGGCGGCACGGGAATCGGTGCGGCGGTGGCCGCCCAGCTCGCGGCGGCGGGCCACCGCGTGGCGATCTGCGGGCGTCGCGCCGAGCCGCTGGCACGGGTGGCAGAACAGACAGGCGCGCTCGCGATCGTCGCCGACGTCAGCGTGGCGACCGGCGTGAGCGATGTCGTCGAACAGACCCTCGCGGCGTTCGGCCGCATCGACGGCCTCGTGCTCAACCACGGGATCATCCGGGTGGGCCGGGTCGACGAATTGTCGGTCGAGGACTGGCAAGACACCCTGCAGGTCAATCTGACCGGACCGTTTCTGCTTGTCCGCGAGGCACTTCCGCATCTGTTGGCCGCGCGCGGTGCGGTGGTCGCGGTGTCCTCGGTCGCCGCGCTGCGGGCAAGCGAGGCGATGTCGGCGTACTCCGCGAGCAAGGCCGGGCTGATCTTGCTGACGCAATCGCTGGCCGTCGACCACGGTCCCGACGGGTTGCGCGCCAATGTTGTGTGCCCCGGTTGGACCGCCACCGAGATGGCCGACATGGAAATGGCGGAATTGGGGGAAACCAGGGGGATCTCGACCGCCGAGGCGTACCGGCTCGCGACGGCCATGGTGCCGCAGCGTCGCGCGGCCTCAGCCGACGAAGTGGCCGGTGCGGTGTGCTGGCTGTTGTCGGATGCCGCGTCGTACGTCAACGGCGCGGTGCTACCGGTCGACGGCGGCTCGTGCGTCGTCGATCCCGGAACGTTGGCACTCGATACCCGTGTGTCGATCGGGCTCTGATAAACCCCTTTTCGAAAGGACCGCCGTGAGCGAGATCAATACCCAGTTACGCCGCAATGCCCTCGGCGTCGCGGGCATCGTCTTCCTGGTCCTGGCGGCCGTCGCGCCGCTGACCGGCATCGTCGTGGTGGCGTCGCTGGTGATCGCCCTCGGCAACGGCGGCGGCGCTCCCGCATCGTTCTTCATCGTCGCAATTGTGTTGCTGCTCTTCGCCGTCGGCTATGCGCAGATGTCCAAGCAGCTGGTCAACGCAGGCGGGTTCTACGCCTTCGTCGTCAAGGGTCTCGGCCGCACCGGCGGCCTGATCGCGGGCTTCATCGCCACCCTCGGCTACAACTTCTTCGTGGTCGGCACTATCGGCACCAGTGGCTTCTTCATGCAGTTGGTGATCTCCGATCTGACCGGGTTCAACCTGCACTGGTACGTCTGGGGATTGGCATCGATCGTCGTGTCGTTCGTCATGGCGAGGCGCGGAGTGGATTTCAGCTCAAGGGTGCTCGGGGTCTCGCTGGTCCTCGAGACGACGATCCTGGTGGTCTTCGACATCTCGGTGCTGGTGCAGACCGGCTACGACGCTTCGGCATTCAGCCCCAGCACCGTGTTCTCCGGCTCGCTGCCCATCGGTCTGCTCTTGGCGGCCACCGGCTATCTCGGTTTCGAGGCGACCGCACTGTTCAGCGAGGAGGCGCGCAACCCCCTGCGCACCATCCCGCGGGCCACGTATATCGCGATTACCAGTATCGGCGTGATCCTCGGTGTCACCACATGGGCGGTGGTCAGTGCGACGGGCGTCGCGCAGGCACAAGAAACCGCCGTCGCCCACCTGCCCACCGGCGACCTCATCTTCAGCGTGGCGCAGAAGTATCTGGGCAGTGCGCTCACCGATGTCATGATGGTGCTGCTGTTGGTCAGCCTCTTCGCCGCGATGCTCGCCTTCCACAATTCGGCGACTCGCTATCTGTATGCGCTGGGCCGCGCGAAAGTGTTGCCGACGATCCTGGCGCGCACCCGATCCGGTGGCGCGCCACAGGTGGCAGGCATCGTGCAAGCTACATTCGCGGCCGTGGTTTCCGGCCTGTTCGCGCTGGCCGGCCTCGATCCGATCACCTCGCTGGTGCCCAGCATGCTCGGATTCGGCACCCTGAGCGTCATCGTGCTGCAGGTGCTGGCGGCGTTGTCGATCATCGTGTACTTCCGCCGCACGCGAGATCGCCGGATGTGGAGCACGTTCGTGGCACCGGGCATCGGATTCCTTGGCCTGCTGGCGATTTCGATCCTGGCGGTCGCGAACTTCGACATCGTCGCGGGGTCCGACGCGCTCGTGATCCGGCTCATGCCGCTGCTGCTGATCCTCGCGATCGTCGGCGGCGTGGGCTACGGGGCGTATCTGAAGACGTCGAAGCCCGCGGTGTACGCGGGCCTGGCGACCGACCTGGAGAAGTTCAACGTGCATGCCGACAACGACGTGACGGTCAACTGACCCGCCCAAATAACCGCTGCCGTGCCGTCTACGCGGACAGAAATCGGAGTTCCCCATGTGTGATTGCCTACCCAAGGCAATGAATCGCCGAGCGGTGTTGAAGTCTTCGGCACTCGCTTCGCTGCTGATCCCGATCACGGCTGCATGCGGCCACGACGATCGCCCCGACAGCGCAGGCCCTGGTCCGGCCGTCGAGATCACCAAGGCCGATCCGCCGAACGGCACCCGTCTGACGCTGCTGGGAACCGGCGGTGGACCACCGGCGGACTACGTACGCACCGGGATATCCTCAGCGCTGACCGTCGGAGGGCACACCTACGTGATCGACGCCGGCCGCAGCTCCGTCACCCAGTACCTACGTGCAGGCCTGGAATTCAAGTCCCTCGACAGCATCTTCATCACTCACCTACACGCTGACCACATTGCGGACTACTACAACTACTTCCTCCTCGGAGGCAACGTCACCAACGACTCCGGTGACAACCTCGCCGGGCCGGTGCACGTGTACGGACCCGGACCGGCAGGTGCGTTACCTTCGCCGGCCAAGGCGGGGGCCCCGACCGTCGACCCGGACGCTCCCACACCGGGCATCACCGAGCTCACGCAACGCCTCACTCAGGGCTACGCCTACAGCCACAACATCTTCATCCGCGAGACCGACATTCGTGACGTCAACACCCTCGCCGACGTGCACGACATCGTGATTCCACCGGTCGGGGCGAGCGCGCTGGGCACCACCGCGCCGCCGATGCAGCCATTTCCCGTCATGGAGGACGACCGGGTCAAGGTGACCGCCATCCTCGTCCCGCACGGACCTGTGTTCCCGTCGTTCGCATTCCGCTTCGACGCCGCGGATGGTTCGGTCGTCTTTTCCGGCGACACCGGCCCATCCGACAACATCGTCACGCTCGCCCGCGGCGCCGACGTCCTCGTCCACGAGGTGATCAACCTTCCCTTCTATGAGAAGACGGGGGTCCCACCCGCCCTGCTCGAGCATTTCGCCAAGGCGCACACGCCCGACACCCAAGTCGGCGCCATCGCACAGCGGGCGGGAGTCAAGACGCTGGTGCTGAGTCACCTCGTCCCTTCCAACCCGGAATGGGTCTCCGACGAGCAGTACACGAAGGTCGCTCAAACCGGGTTCGACGGAACGGTGATCGTCGGTAGGGATCTGATGAAGATCGACATCAGACACGGTGTAACACCGTCCCTCGTCGCCACATGATTGCCCCACCCAGGACCTATGATCACGCCGGTGGAGACGTTCCGCCGCTACCTCGTCATACAAGGGATGATGTTCGTCTTCGGCATCGTCGGACCGATCTTCCTCGTCATCTTCTTCGCCGTGCAGCCGGACCCCACGCTCAAATGGATGTACTGGGCAGGCCTGTTCATCACGACGGCCGACGTGCTCATCGCGCTGGCCATCACCGAGTCGACCCTCAACGAGGATCGGACGCCCGCCGACGTCCGCATCGCCGTGGGCCTGCAGAACTTCCGCAGGCGCCACGACGACTCTTGACTTGAGCGCCGAAGCTGACTCGACTGCTGGGATGGCCCACGAGTTCGAAACCCTCCTGTACCGGACGGCCGCGCCCGTCGCGACCATCACGCTGAACCGGCCCGAGCAGCTCAATACCATCGTCCCGCCCATGCCCGACGAGATCGAGAAGGCCATCGGGCTTGCCGAACGCGACCCGGACATCAAGGTGATCGTGCTGCGCGGCGCAGGCCGGGCGTTCTCCGGCGGCTACGACTTCGGTGGCGGTTTCCAGCACTGGGGCGAGGCGATGAACACCGACGGCCGGTGGGATCCCGGCAAGGATTTCGCGATGGTCAGCAGCCGCGAAACCGGGCCGACGCAGAAATTCATGGCCATCTGGCGAGCGTCCAAGCCGGTGATCGCCCAGGTGCACGGCTGGTGTGTGGGCGGGGCCAGTGACTACGCACTGTGCGCCGACATCGTGATCGCCAGCGACGACGCCGTCATCGGCACGCCCTATGCGCGGATGTGGGGCGCTTACCTGACCGGGATGTGGCTCTATCGGCTGAGTCTTGCCAAGGTGAAATGGCATTCGTTGACCGGTGAGCCGTTGACGGGCAAGGAAGCCGCCGCGGTCGAGCTGATCAACGAGTCGGTGCCGTTCGAGCAGCTGGAAACCAGGGTGGCCGAAGTGGCTGCGAAGCTGGCCCGGATTCCGTTGTCGCAGTTGCAGGCTCAGAAGCTCATCGTCAACCAGGCCTACGAGAACATGGGGTTGTCCTCCACCCAGACCCTCGGCGGCATACTCGACGGGTTGATGCGAAATACTCCCGAAGCGCTGCGGTTCATCGACACTGCAGCACAGCAGGGTGTGCGCACCGCGATCGAGCACCGCGACGGACCATGGGGCGATTACAGCCAGGCCCCGCCCGAGCGGCGGCCCGACCCGTCGCACGTCATCGAGCCGTGACTTTCGAAGGGATATCGAGTGCACGTACAGGAGTTCTTCGAACGGGCCACGACCACGTTTGAAGTGCTGGGCGTCTTGTCCATGGTGCTCGGCTTCCTGTTCGCGTTCATCCTGGCGCTCAGGTCGTGGCGGCGGACCGGCGACGGCAGCCGCGCATTCAAGACGCTGCGAGACTCGCTGGGCGGGGCGATCCTGCTCGGCCTGGAACTGCTCGTCGCGGCCGACATCGTCAAAACCGTCACCGCCACACCATCACTCACCGATGCCGCCGTGCTCGGCATGATCGTGCTCATCCGCACCGTGCTGAGCATCTCGATCGAGATCGAGGTCGACGGGGTGGCGCCGTGGCGCAAAGCCCTGACCACCGGACCGCAGGTGTTGGCCCGCACGGCCCGCGAATCCGGGCGCGTCGATCCGACCGCGTGAGCCTTGTCGGCTAACGGTCACTCGGGCGGCGACGCAGTCCGCCCAGCATCGCGACGATCACGCCGAACACCACCAGCCCGCCACCGACCGCCAGGGTCAGGTTGAGCCATTGGTGCAGGCTCGCGATGGCGTGGTTGACCATCGCGTCGGCGGCCTGCCGGATGTCACCGCTGGTGTGGTTGAGCGCGGTGTTGAGATACCGCCGAGCCGCCTCCAGCCCGGCCCAGCCGGCCGCGCCGACCAGAAGCGCTGAAACACCCAGCGCGGCAAGGGTTTTACCCCGGGACTTGGCGGCAGCCAGCGTCAGCAGGGCGAACACACCGGCCAATATCGTCGCCCCCACGCTGACCCACGGGCCCCACACGGCCAGCGGCCGGAGCTTGCCGGGCTGCAGTGCCTCGGGTGCCGATGCCGCAATCGGCACCGTAAGCGTCTGCGGCGGCTTGACGTTGAACTGCGACAGGGTCTCCTGAAACGACGAATCCGCCAGCATCGGAGCCAGGTCCACCACCCAGGAGCCGTTCTCGTCGCGCGACAGCTGGTTGGTGAACATCCAGGTGTGGGCGATCTCGTTGGCCTTCGCGAACTGGCCGGGGAACATCGGGCCTGCGGTGTAGGCGTTGGCCACGCCGCGGATCAGTGCCGCGTTCACCTCGGCGCCGTTCTTGGACGCCAACGTGCGCACCTGTGTGGTGAGCTCACCGGCCACCGCCTGCTGCAACTGCGGATCCTTCGCCGCGGCCGCCGCGAACGCCGAGTAACCCGCCTTGTCGACGATGTTCTTCTGGGCCCACGCCGTGGGCACTGCTACGGCGAGCAACACCGTCGTCAGCACCCACAGCAGCAGCGCCATCACGAACCGCACGCCGTCCTCCTCAACTCGGGACGGCCCAGAAGCGGATCTGGGTCAATCCGAAAGCGCGCGCCCCACGATCAGCGGATCGGCCTGGCCGACCACCTCACGGTCCTTGTTGTCGTAGTCGAACTTACCGAGCACGTGGCGCATCGCGTTGATGCGGGCACGTTTCTTGTCGTTGCTCTTGACGACGGTCCACGGCGCGATCTCGGTGTCCGTCCAGGCGAACATGTCCTCTTTCGCGGCGGTGTAGTCGTCCCACTTGTCCAGCGACGCGAGGTCTGTCGGCGAGAGCTTCCACTGCCGCACGGGGTCCACCTGGCGAATGGTGAATCGGGTGCGCTGCTCGTTCTGGGTGACCGAGAACCACAGCTTGGTCAGGCTGATGCCGTCGTTGACCAGCATCTGTTCAAACAACGGGGCCTGCCGGATGAACTCGGCATGCTGTTTGGGGCTGCAGTACCCCATCACGCGCTCGACCCCGGCCCGGTTGTACCAGGACCGGTCGAACAGCACGATCTCACCGGCGGCCGGCAGGTGATTGACGTAGCGCTGGAAGTACCACTGGGTGCGTTCCTTCTCGGTGGGCTTCTCCAGCGCGACGACCCGGGCACCGCGCGGGTTGAGGTGCTCCATGAACCGCTTGATGGTGCCGCCCTTGCCCGCGGCGTCGCGGCCCTCGAACACGATGACGTGCCGCAAGCCGTTGCCCTGGCTCCACTTCTGCAGCTTGAGCAACTCGATCTGCAGCAGCCGCTTCTGCTCCTCGTACTCGGTGCGCTTCATGCGTTCGTCGTACGGGTAGCCTTCGCGCCACGTGTCGACCACCTCGCCGCTCGGCATGAGCAGCAGCTCGGGGTCGTCGTCATCGTCGTCGCGGACGGAGTAGCCGGTGGGGTCCAGGGTGGTCACCCGCCGAAAATAGCCAGCTCGTTGTACCGGCGGGTGACACCGGAGTGAACGCCAGGTGGCGTCCCCGTCGGGCCTATTTGGCCACCCGTCGCGGCCGGGCCAACGCCAGCCTGGTCATCAGCTTGTTCATCCGGGCCAGGGCCTTGTGCGAGTTGTTGTAGTAGTTGCCGCCTGCACCCACGCTCGTACGCGGCGCCACCACCGTTTCCTGTTTGCAGAACTTGCGCACGCCATCGACTCCGCCGAACCGGGCGCCGATGCCGGAAGTCTTCCAGCCGCCCATCGGGGCCGTGGTGCACATCAGGTTCGAGATCACGTCGTTGATGTTGACGGCACCGCAATCCAGTTGCAGGGCAACCGATTTCGCCCGATCGACATCCTTGGAGAACACCGAGGCGCTCAGCCCGTACTGGCTGTCGTTGGCCAGCCGCACCGCTTCCTCGACGGAGCTCACCTTCATGATGGGCAGCGTCGGGCCGAAGGTCTCCTCGGTCATGCACGACATGGTGTGGTCGACGTCGACCAGCACCGTCGGCGGGTAGAAGCTGCCCTCCCCGTCGGGGCGCTTGCCACCGGTGAGCGCCTTGGCGCCTGCAGCCACGGCCTGGCTGACGTGCCGATCGGTGATGGCGACCTGAGTGTCATCGATCTGCGAGCCGAAGTCGTAGCCCTCGCCGGAGCCCATCTTGAGGTTCTCCACCGCGCGCACCACGGCCGCGACGAACTGGTCGTAGATCGGCTCGAGCACATAGACCCGCTCGACGGACACACAGGTCTGGCCGGCGTTGAACATCGCACCCCACACCGCGGCGTTGGCGGCAAGCTCGACGTCGGCGTCCTCGAGCACGATCATCGGGTCCTTGCCACCGAGCTCGAGGCTGACCGGGGTGAGCCTGCGGGCGGCGCGCTCCATCACCTTGGCGCCGGTCGCGCTGGAGCCGGTGAACTGGATGTAGTCCGAGTTGTCGATGACGGCTTCGGACACCTCGCGGGCCCCCTGGGCCAGCGCCAGCACCTCGGGAGCGCCGGAATCCAGCCAGCCGCGCAGCAGCACCTCAGCGGTCAGCGGGGTGCGCTCGGACGGCTTGAGCAGCACCGCGCAGCCGGCAGCCAAGGCTCCGATGGCGTCCATCATGGCGTTGGCGACGGGGTAGTTCCACGGCGCGATGATGCCCACTACCGGCCGCGGCCGGTAGTACACGGCGATCTTCTTCACCGACAGGAACGGCAGCGGGGCCGGACGGGTATCCGGCGTCATGGCCTTCTCCACCGTCTTGATGTAGTACGACAGGATCATGATCAGCAGCGGCACCTCTTGGGCCGCGTCGACCGCCGACTTGCCCGTCTCGGCGATCAGCAGCTTCTCGATCTCGTCGCGGTGCTCCCCCAGCCACACGGCGTAGCGGGCCAGCACCTTCGCGCGGCCCTTGGCGCCGCGGGCCTCCCACTCGCGCTGCGCCTCGCGCAGGCCGGCGGCGATCCGCGGCACGTCGGCCGCATCGGTCCAGCGCACCTGGCCGGCGACGGCGCCGGTCGCGGGGCTGTGGATGGTGCCGGATCCCGTGAACGGAGCCGGCCGATCAACATCTGGCGTCGCTGTCATGGGGCCATGCTAACCACCGTGTGTGACGCAGGTCGCACCGGGGTTGACACCTGTCAAGTGAGGCGGGCGACCGAAGCGGCCTCAACCTCGCGTCGGGCGACGAGCGCGACCACGCACACCACCGATGTCGCCAGCAGCAGTGCGCCGATGGTGTCGGTGAAGTAGTGATAGGTGATGGCCTGGCCGAACATGGCCAGCAGCCCGAGGGTGACCGCGACGACCAACGACCACACCGCGATCCCGGCCGCGACCACCAGCAGGCCGAGCACCACCACCGCGAAAGTGGTGTGCCCGCTGGGATAGCACAGTGCGCCACCCTTTTCCCGACCGAAGATGCGTTTACACACCTGCACCGCAAGGGTGGCCAGCGGCGCGCTCAGCAGCATGGCGACCGCCAGCCACCACTGTCTTCGGCGCAGCGTCACGACGATCACGGCCACCAGCACCAGCGTCACCGCCGGCGGGTAGGTGAACACCAGGAACGCAGTGCGCGAGCGTCCCATGTCGGAACCCAGCTGCTGGAACCACGTGTCGACACCGGTCGGTCCCTGGCCGACGGCCCAGCCCAGCAGCAACATGGCCACCAACCCGATCGGCGGCCACCACCGCGCGATCACCCGATGATGCCGCGTAGATACGCGGCCTGCCCCAGGTGCTGTGCACAGTCGTCGATGATGCTGACCAGCCGCACGCTCGCGGTCACCGGCGGATTCCACCGGGTGTCAACGATGCGGGTCAGCTCCTCGGGCGTGACGGTGGCGATGTACTCCAGGGTCACCTTGTGCACGGCCCGGTAGTAGCCGGCCAGCAGATCCGCGGAGGCGCGGACCTTGGCGACTTCAGCGGCACTGTGGCCGTAGCCCATGTCCTCGCGCGGCAAGTCGAGGCCGAACCGGTCCACCCATCCGTCGCGCAACCACACCTGCTCGAACCCGGCGACGTCACACAGCTGCAAATCCTGGCCGCGCGCACTGTGCCAGATCAGCCACGCGATGCTGTTGGCCTGCGGCGTCGGGCGGTACGTCGCGGCTTCGTCGCTCAGCCCGTCGGTGAGGTCGTCGACGTGTTCGATGAGCCGGGAGAAGGAATCGCGCAGCAGTTCGCGGACAGCGTCGGATTCGTCGGAGGTCATGCCAGCGACGCTACCCGCAGGTCCCGACCCGTCCGCGACGTCGAGCGCCGTTACTATCACGGGCCATGGGCGGTCAACCGGATCCGTGGCACCAGCCTCCGCCGATCCACAACGCCCCGGCGTTCTACCCGCCGTTCCCCCCTGGCTACCCGCCGCCACCACGAAAATCCCCGGCACTGCTGATCGCCGCCATCGCCATTCCCGCGGTGCTCGCCGTGGTGTTGTTGGGCGCGACCGGTTTTGCCGTCAGCCAGTTCGCCCGCAGCGGGCCCGCCGCCTCCACCGCAACCCCGCAGTGGCAGCCGTATGTCGATGCCGCGCGGACCTTCGCCGAGACAGTGTCGTCGGTGAGCCCGGCGAGCATCGATGCCGACATCCAGCGGGTGCTCGACGGGTCGACCGGAACATTTCACGACAATTTCCAGAAGCAGGCCGACGCATTCAAGCAGGTGGTGGTGACCAGCGGCTCGACGTTTCGCGCCACCGTCAGCGCGTCGGGCCTCGAATCGTTCACGGCGGGACAAGCCGTCGTCCTGGTCAGCGTCGACACCACCAGCATCACGGCCGCAGGTACTCAGAACCGAGGACAGCGGCTGGTGCTGACCGTCGTCGAAACCGCCGGCTCCTACAAGGTCTCGAACGTGGAGTTCGCTCCGTGACCGCGCGACGCGTCGCATGGGGACTGCTGGTCGCACTGCTCTGCTTGGGCATCGCGGTGGCAACGGGCCTGGGCGGCTGGCAGCTGATCGTCAAGAGCAGACCGGCGCCTGAGCCGGTGGCCGATCACGCCGCCGCGCGGCAGCAGGTGATCGACGTGGTGCGTACGAACCTGCCGACGGTCATGAGCTACACGCCGGACATCAGCGAAGCAGACCTCGGCTCCCGCACAGCGCTGCTGACCGGCAAGTTCCTCACCGAGTACGACAAGACCATGCGGGAGACGGTGATCCCTCAGGCCCGTCAAACCCGCATCACCTCGACGGCCACCGTTGTGCGCGCGGGTGTCGACAGCCTGTCCGAAGACATTGCCCACGTGCTGGCCTTCGTCAACACCACCGCGACGAAGGGCAGTCAATCCCCGACGCAGTCACAGAACGCCGTGCTGGTCGGGCTGACCAATGTCCACGGCTCCTGGTTGATGGACTCTTTCGAACCCAAGGGCAGCTCCTAGCCCGCGGCCCCGTGGAAGACCGCCTCGACGTTGTTGCCGTCGGGATCACGCACGAATGCTCCGAAGTAGCCCGGGTGGTACTCCGGCCACAGCCGCGGCTCGTGCAGCGATTCGGCGCCCAACCCCACTGCGGCGTCGTAGAACGCCTTGACCGCGTCGACATCAGCCGCCTGGAACGCCACGTGGATCTCCCGATTGGGTCCGCCCGCGTCACCGGCACTGGCGTCGGCGATCCAGAAGTCCGGCTTGCCATCCCGGCCGTAGCCGATCGCGACATCGAAGTCGAGCTGGCGGCCGAAGCCGAGCACGCCGAGCACGGTGTCGTAGAACTCCTTGGACTTGGCCCAGTCCGTGCAGTTGATTCCGAAGTGGTCGATCACGAACTTGATCTTGGCATGGGCCACCGACACATTCCCCTACGGCGCGGATCGTCGTACGTTGGTTAGGTGGGCTATGACTCTGACGCCGCAACATTCGATCTGTGTATCCGCGGCGGCCTGATCGTCGACGGGTTGGGCGGCGAACCTTATGTCGGCGACGTCGCGGTGCGCGACGGTGTGATCGTCGCGGTCGGATCGGTGGATGGATCCGGGACGCGCGAGATCGACGCCGCAGGCCTTGTGGTCACACCGGGATTCGTCGACCTGCACACCCACTACGACGGGCAGGCGATCTGGAGTGACCGGCTCACGCCCTCCTCGGCGCACGGTGTCACCACCGCGGTCATGGGCAATTGCGGCGTGGGGTTCGCGCCGTGCCGGGCCGAGGACCACGACGTGCTGGTCGACGTGATGGCCGGGGTCGAGGACATTCCCGGCGTGGTGATGGTCGACGGATTGCCGTGGACGTGGGAGACGTTCCCCGAGTTTCTCGACACTCTCGACACGGGGCGACGCGACATCGATGTCGCCGCGCTGCTGCCCCACTCGCCACTGCGCGTGTATGTGATGGGCCAACGCGGTGTGGATCGGGAACCGGCCACGGCCGAGGATCTGGCGCGGATGCGCAAACTCGCTGCCGAGGCTGTTGAGGTCGGCGCGCTGGGCTTCGCGTCGTCGCGCCTGACGATCCACAAAACCCAAAGCGGACAACCGATTCCGAGTTACGACGCGGGCCACGATGAGATCGAGGCGATCGCCCGCGGCGTCGACGACGCCGGTGGCGGCCTGATCCAATTCGTACCCGATCTCGTCGCAGTCGACTACGAACCCGCCCTGCAGACCGTGTTCGACGTCGCCTCCGAGGTCGGCCTCCCGGTGACCTTCACGCTGGCGATCGGCAATGCCGGGCCCGCATTCTTCGAAGACGCGCTGCGCATGGTGGAGAAGTCGAACGCCAACGGTGGAGATATCACCGCGCAGATCTTCCCGCGTCCCATCGGCCTGGTGCTCGGACTGGAGCTGTCGGGCAACCCGTTCGTGATGTACCCGTCGTACCGGGAGATCGCCGACCTGCCGCTGCCCGAACGCGTCGCCGAGATGCGCAAACCCACAGTGCGACAGCGCATTCTGACCGACAAGCCGAGCAGCGACGGGCATCCGCTGATGTTCGCCGCGCAGGCCTGGGACTACATGTATCCGTTGGGCGATCCGCCGAATTACGAACCGTCGCCGTCGGATTCGATCGGCGCGCGGGCCCGCGCCCGCGGGGTCGACCCGTTGGAAGAGGCCTACGACCGCCTGCTCGACGATGACGGCCACGCCATGCTCTTGGTGACGTTGGCCAACTTCCGCGACGGCTCGCTGGACACCGTCGCCGAGTTGATCCGCCGTGAGGACGTGGTGCTGGGCCTCGGCGACGGCGGTGCGCACTACGGGATGATCTGCGATGCGAGCTTCCCGACCTACCTCCTGACGCACTGGGTGCGCGACCGCGCTTCCGGTCGGCTGTCGATGGCCGAGGCGATCCGTCAGCTCACGTCCGTTCCCGCGCGCGTGGCACACCTGCTGGACCGCGGGCGAATTGCCGTGGGCTACAAGGCAGATCTCAACGTGCTCGATCCTGAGGTGCTCCGCCTGCACAAGCCCGTGGTGGCCAAAGACCTTCCGGCCGGCGGACGTCGGCTGGACCAGACTGCCGACGGGTACGTCGCCACGGTCGTGTCCGGACAGATCATCGCCGAGCACGGCGTACCCACCGACGCCCGGCCGGGCAAGCTGGTGCGTGGCAGACAACCCATTCCGGAGGGCGCAGCATGAGCGTGAAGGTAGATCTTGACCAGCTGGCCGACGTGGTGGCGGACTTCGCGTTCGCCTACCTGATCACCGTCGGCGACGACTTCCGCGCACACACCGTGGCCGTCGATCCGGTACTGACCGACGGCGTCATCGGTGTCGGCACCGCCGGCCGGCATACCCGCACCAATCTCGCCGAACATCCTGCTGTCACCGTGATCTGGCCGCCCCGCGAACCGGGTGGCTACTCGCTGATCGTGGACGGGACGGGTGAACTGGCGGGCGACGAGGTGCGGGTCATTCCCAACCGCGCGGTGCTGCACCGCAAAGCGGCACCCGAGTCCCCGGCGGCAACCAGTGGTTACCTGCACGACTGCGTGCCCATCGAAGAAACCTAAACGTTTCCGTTTGCAAAAACCACGGAACCTTCCCTGAGCAAGTTTGCTCAATTCAGATTCCGGCAAGCAACTTGGTCGCTAATGTCTGACCACCAACGCGTCACGATTTGCCTGCGACGCGACTGGCGCTTGCGGGGAGGGTCCGGATGTCTGGTCGTCATGCGCATAACAAGCGGTCGACTCGTCGCTCTGTCGCGGGTACCGCGGCAGTTGCCGCCAGTTGCGTTCTGATCACCCCGGTCGCGCTGAACAGCCCGACCATCGCCGCCACGCTGACCAACTACGTGATCGGCGTCGGCGGCAACAACGACCCGACGAGCGGCAACATCAACCACAAGCTCGACGGCCAGTACAGCGACGCGCACGGCGTGCAGTATCTGGCGGCGATCTGGCCGGTCAGCGGGCTGACCGCACCGACCTTCGCGCAGTCGGTGAACGACGGCAACGGTAAGCTCGGCCAGGCGATTTCGGGCGCGAACTCCCCGGACACGCCGAGCGACCACGTCGTCGTCGTCGGTTACTCCCTCGGCGCGGTCGTGACCAACAAGCAGCGCAAGCAACTCGAGACAGACCCGAACGCACCGAAGAACATCGAGTTCGTCCTGATCGCCAACGCCAACAAGCCCAACGGCGGCATCTTCGCTCGATTCCCCTGGCTTTACGTGCCTTTCGCCGACATCCAGTCAACCGGGGCGATGGGGCCCGACCAGTTCACGACCACCGACATCACCCGGGAGTACGACACCTACGGGGACTTCCCGGCCTACTTCAACCCGTTGTCGCTCGCCAATGCCGCAGCGGCCGTCGTCTATGTGCACCCGGACGCCAACTACGACAACATCGACATGAGTCAGTACTCCGACACCAACGCCGTCAGCCATGAAACCACCGGCGACACAACGACTTACCACTACGCGGACGGCACCACCAAGACCGTCGTCAACCAGCCGGGCAAAGCGCCCACCACCTACTATGTGGTGCACACCGATCATCTGCCCCTGCTGATGCCCGCGCGCCAGGTCGCCGACGCGCTGGGCCTGCCGCAGGGCGGCATCGACGCCATCGAGCCGGTCATGCGGGTGCTCGTCGACATGGGTTACGACCGCACCACCAACCCCGCCACCCCCACGCAGTTCATGTTCACGCCGCCGCAGAAGTTCGTCGAGGCGGCAGCAGCCATGCCCGGCGCGGTCCAGCAGGGCATCAACAACTTCCAGAACCCGCCGCCACCGGTTCACAGCGGGATCGCGACCGAACCGACCCCGGACCTGACATCCTCCGCAGCAACGCAGACGCCTCTGAAAACAACGCAGTCCACCGATTCGGTTGATGCACCGACCAGCACCAAGCTGCCGCAGAATCCGATCACGCTGAACCTGCCGAAGTTGCCGTCACTGCCCGATCTGCCGAAGCAGGCCACCCCGAAACTGCCGAAACTGCCGACCACACAACCCGATACCAAGAAGTTGAAGCTGCCGTCGCTGCGTGATGCCGCCAAATCGCTGACGAACCTCACCAAGATCACGCCCAAGACCAAGCCCGACGACAAGCCGAAAACCGAGCAACCCGCGAAGGACAAGGACGCGGCGTAAACGGATCCGCGACACGAAAAAGCCCGGCCTCCAAGGAGACCGGGCTTTCCCGTAAAGAGCAGGACTTAGAAGTCCATACCGCCCATGCCACCGGTCGGGTCGCCGGCAGGTGCGGCGGCCTTCTCCGGCTTGTCGGCGACGACGGCCTCGGTGGTGAGGAACAGCGCCGCGATGGACGCCGCGTTCTGCAGCGCCGAGCGGGTGACCTTCACCGGGTCGGCCACGCCGGCGGCCAGCAGGTCCTCGTACTCGCCGGTCGCGGCGTTCAGGCCGTGACCCGCGGGCAGGTTCGTCACCTTCTCGGCAACGACGCCGGGCTCCAGACCACCGTTGAAGGCGATCTGCTTGAGCGGGGCCGACAGCGCGACACGCACGATGTTGGCGCCGGTGGCCTCGTCACCGGTGAGCTGCAGCTCCTCCAGCGCCGGAGCCGACTGCAGCAGAGCCACGCCACCACCGGCGACGATGCCCTCCTCGACGGCGGCCTTCGCGTTGCGGACGGCGTCCTCGATGCGGTGCTTGCGCTCCTTGAGCTCCACCTCGGTGGCGGCACCGGCCTTGATGACTGCAACACCGCCGGCCAGCTTGGCCAGGCGCTCCTGCAGCTTCTCGCGGTCGTAGTCGGAGTCGCTGTTCTCGATCTCGGCACGGATCTGAGCCACGCGACCGGCGATGGCGTCGCTGTCGCCAGCGCCCTCGACGATGGTGGTCTCATCCTTGGTCACGACGACCTTGCGGGCCTGGCCCAGCAGCGCGACATCGGCGGTCTCCAGCGAGAGGCCGACCTCTTCGCTGATGACCTGGCCACCGGTGAGGATGGCGATGTCCTGCAGCATGGCCTTGCGGCGGTCACCGAAGCCCGGGGCCTTGACGGCGACGGACTTGAAGGTGCCACGGATCTTGTTCACGACCAGGGTCGAGAGGGCTTCGCCCTCGACGTCCTCGGCGATGATCAGCAGCGGCTTGCCGGACTGGATGACCTTCTCCAGCAGCGGCAGCAGGTCCTTGACGGTCGAGACCTTGGAGCTGACCAGCAGGATGTAGGGATCCTCCAGGACGGCTTCCTGACGCTCGGCGTCGGTCACGAAGTAACCCGAGATGTAGCCCTTGTCGAAGCGCATGCCCTCGGTGAGCTCCAGCTGCAGCCCGAAGGTGTTGCTCTCCTCGACGGTGATGACACCCTCGTTGCCGACCTTGTCCATGGCCTCGGCGATCAGGTCACCGATGGACTGGTCTCCGGCGGAGATACCGGCGGTGGCAGCGATCTGCTCCTTGGTCTCCACCTCCTTGGCGCTCTTCAGCAGCGTCTCGGTGACCTTCTCGACGGCCTTCTCGATGCCGCGCTTCAGGCCGAGCGGGTTGGCGCCGGCAGCGACGTTGCGCAGGCCTTCGCGAACCAGGGCCTGGGCCAGAACGGTGGCGGTGGTGGTGCCGTCGCCCGCGACGTCGTCGGTCTTCTTGGCGACCTCTTTGACCAGCTCAGCGCCGATCTTCTCGTACGGGTCCTCCAGCTCGATCTCCTTGGCGATGGATACACCATCGTTGGTGATCGTGGGGGCGCCCCACTTCTTCTCGAGGACAACGTTGCGACCCTTGGGGCCCAGCGTGACCTTTACCGCGTCGGCGAGGCTGTTGAGGCCCCGCTCGAGGCCGCGACGGGCCTCTTCGTCATACGCAATTGTCTTAGCCATTGCGAAGTGATTCCTCCGGATAGGGGATCGCACGTTCTGTAGTCGGGTTCAGTGCCCGCGACGGACGACTGGGGTGTGCTCCCGCAGGTGCGGCCCCGGTCTCACCGTCCCGACCTAGCACTCACTGATCGAGAGTGCCAACTGCATTCTTAGCACTCGGCCTGGGTGAGTGCAAGAGCGTTCGCCATCAGCGGAGGTATTGCCGGGCAGCGCCCCCATGGCCCAGCCAATCAGTGCGCATCGAGGTGCGATTGCTGTGGCAAAGTCGGCTCGACGAGGGAGGTCGGGGATGGCAGACGAGCGCGTGGCGGACGCGGACGACATGACGCGCGGCGACGCACCGGCACACAGACGGCTGAGCCTCGTGTTGATCGCGCTGAGTTGCGGCATCGCGGTCGGCGCAGTGGTCCTCAGTCTCTACGCGTTCGTGCGTCGAGTGCCTGACGGTTTGATTTCAGATCGGCTCGGACCCATCAGCACGCTTCTCGGCGGCTCGCTGGCTGCCGTCATCATCGCAGCCGTGCTGGTGATGGCCGGCGGTGTGCTGGCGCTGGCGGGCCGGGTGACCGCCGGGCGGGCAGCATGGGCGCCCACCGCACTCTCTGCGGTGACCGCCTACGCCTTTCTCGGTTCGATGCCCGCCGACCGGGCGAAGTCGATCACCGGTCCCGGGGCCTATCCCGTGATCGCTTGGAGCCAGATGTCCTGGGCTCTGCTGACCGTCGCCGCGGTCTTACTGGTCGCTGGTGCCGTCACGGTTCAACAAACCAGCCATCCGGCGCAAAGGAAGACGGCGCTGGCAGTTTCGGCAGTCGGCCTGGTTGCGTCGCTCGTGGTCGGGTTCGGCATCGTGGCGGTGGCCAACGGCGACCACAGCCGCGGAACCACCGCTGCTCCGATTGCCGTACCCGAGCTACCCACCGCCCTTCGCACCAACGTCGCCTACTCGGTCGTGGCGCGGTACTCGGACTGGGTCGTGGCGGCAGGTCCTGGATTTGTGGCGACTGACGACAGTGCATTCGTCGCTTACGACGGCACGACCGGTGCCGAGCGTTGGCGCTTTCCGTTCAGCGCCTTTCCGACCGGATGCACGGCGGTGGGACTGCGATCCACCGGGTGGACCCCCGACTCGGTGGTGCTCCTGGAGTGCAGGCACACCTACTACCCGCCTTACTCCGCGGGAAGCGCGCCATTCCTGGTCGGCCTGGACGCGATGACGGGACAGGTGTTGTGGACGGCCGACGAGGGCTGGCACCTGGCCGGCCGCGTCCAATTGAGTGCCGATGCGTTCCCGGTACGCCGCGGCGACGACATCGCATCCCTCGACCCGCGTACCGGGTCGTTGAGATGGTCCCGAACCTTGACCGCAGACGAACAATGCGAGGGCTACGGCGACGGGGTGACGGGCGTCCAGCACAGCATTGTTGTGATCGCGGCCTGTAACGACGTCGGCGCACTCCACGTGATCGATGGACGCACCGGCCAACAGCACTCGGTCAATCTCAGTGGCCCTCCGGGCACGCTGCCGCCGAACGACACCCAATACGACCTGGTAGCCGCATCAGGGAACAACGTCGTGATCGAGTCGTCGAAACACACGGGTGTCGGCCGCGTGACGTTACTGGTCGACACCGGAACCGGCGACGTCCACATCGTGCCGTCCACCGGATATCTGGCCGACGTGTCCTCTGCTCGATCGGGTCAGTATCCGGGCTCCGCCATGGCTCTCGGCAAAATGCTGGACCCGGACAAACCGGCTCGGCTACTGCTGGTCGGCGAGGGAAAGACGATCACCACAGTCGGTGTGAGGACCTACGACGATCAAATCTTCGCGAGCCAGAAGTGGGCTCAGGTCGGAGCTCAACTCGTCACGGCGGCAGGACTTTCCGACAACGCATCGTGGGTCTGGTCGGTGTCTCCCGACGGGCAGACCACGCGGCATCCATCTCCATGCGGTGATGACGTCGGCGGCATCATGACTGTGCCCGGGGCTGTCCTCGTCCTGTGCCGGAGAACCACTGGCGAGAAGGTATCCGGCTACGACATTCTCGGGTTGCGCTGACCTCTACCTGATTCCCACGAACTGATCGTTGCACCGGACAAGCAATGCCCCTGGGACTGCGGCAATTCCGGGGATGCCCTGCATTGCTTCGCCACACGGATACGAGGAGACGCGAACCGCGCCTGCGGTGTTGACAGTCCGCAACGGCACCGATGACTTGTCAGTCGTCGAGGCCATTGCCATGACGAGGCGCTCGTCGTCGGGGGTGAACGTGGACCATTCGTCACCGGTTCGCGCCCACAACCCGAATCCCTCGCCGTCGGAGCCGAAATGGTTCCAGAATGACTGCACAGCAATGGTTTTCCCGGATGCGAGATCCAGAATCGACATCGATGCCGGCAGGTCTCGTCCCCGATACTCCTTGATCACAAGCGATTTCGCGTCGATGAAAGACGCCCCGCGCCCCTCGGGCACCTGCTGCACGACGCGCCCCGAAGCAAGGTCCACCACGAATGAGTTATCCCGTCGCTGCTGCGCATATCTGCTCACCGTAACCAAGGCCACGCCGCCACGAGCATCGGCGACGGTCACCGATCCCTTGCCCGGCCCCACATCCGCCGGATCGGCCCCGACCGCGGACATCGCGACTTCGCCTTTCGACTGGCCGGTAGCCGGGTCGAGGAGGTCCGCGACGACACCCGGCTTGGTTTCACAGCTCTGCACCACCACAAAGCCGTCGGTCACGTAGGCATCCGCGCCGCAGTGATAGCGAAAGGTCTTGGTCCACAGCACTTCACCCGTGCGGGGAACGAGTGCCGTCCAGGCTGTGCCGTTGCCTGCGGCGGTCGGTCCGGGCGGCTCGGGGTTCGGACGTGACGTGAGGATCACGCTCGATGACAGGTAGCGTTCGAGGTGGCCGGTGCGCCAGTCCATCGCCGCGGGTTTGGACCACAGTTGCGTTCCCGTTGTGGCGTCCAACCCGATGAAGAGGTCGGCATTCCGGGCGAGCACTACGCTCTCTTGCCCCACACCGGTCGAGCCGATCACGTCGACGTCCGGACGCGGCCCGAACACCCAGCGGCGCTTGCCCGTCGCCCCGTCGTATCCCTCGATGGAGGCCATACTCGAATAGCTGCTGTCCGACTTCACTACGCGGACGAATCCCGCGCCGGCAGGTACCGCGGTTGATCGAGCATCGAGTTTGATGCGGTAGGCCACTTTTCCGGTGACAGTGGTCAAGGTTGGCGCCTCTACGCGGGGCGCGGTCTGGCCACCGACCGGCGGGCTGCCCGTCGTGGCTACCACGCCCACGGCGACGATGACAACCACGGCGAGCGCCACCACGGCCGCCAGTCCCGGACTGGTGAACAAGGCGGCGGGTTTTTCGGCGGGCTGGTTATGTGCCGACGCCGACAGATACCCCGCGACCGCCGTGATTGCGATCATCGCCACGGCGAGACAGGCACACCACCAGGCCCACTTCGCCACTGTGGCAACCTCGGACGGCGCCAACGTCTGTTGCGCTGAGGCGCCGGCATCGAAGGCCGATTTGGTCTGCCCATGGCCAAGGGCGATCAGCCCGCTGATCGCCAGGACGACGAGCGCCGGTGATACGTACGACAAGAACTGTGCGCGCAGCGCCACCGATATCTCGCGTAGGCGAGCCCCGATGAAGCAGCCGATCACCAGCAATGCACTGGTGCCGACGACAATGGTTGTGCGCCACAACATGGATGTGACAGCACGCTGGCCGGATTCGCTCGGCAATTGCGAAGACCGTTGCAGCCATGCATATCCCAGACACAGCACAGCCGCTGTCAACGACCCGAACATCAGACCTACCGGGATGGCGTACTGCCGACGCGCCGCCCGCCGGCCGTCGTTCTCGTCACTCGTATCGGTCTGGTCGTGCTCCCCCCGCGTCACTCGACAAACCTAACCCGGCGCAGTGTGCGGCCAGCGCGGATATCGACTGCCCGTCAATGCCCCCGCGAGAGCACGAAGAGCTCCACCTGATCGCCGTTGCCCGCCAGCAGCACGGTCTCGGCGTCGGGCGGGGTGCCGGAGTAGTTGTCGGTCAGGACATCCTCGCCGTCCAGCGACCGGGTGCTGACCGCCAGCTCGGTGCGGGCGTCGCAGTGAAACCCGTCGAATTCCGCGAAGTCGTGATGCACGATCTCGTCGGCACAGGTTGCGCGCCGCAACGCCGGGAAATCGGGATTAGCTTGCGCGAGAGCATGTTCCGCGTCGTCGAAGCGCCCGGCCGCCGCGTAGCGACCCGTGTATCCGTCGGCTCCGGAGAAGACCCGCTGCACGGTCATGGCCTCGAAGGTGAATCCGGCGGGGATGCCGATTCGCCGCTGTTCCATCGCCTTGGCCGCCGCCTTGGCATCGAGTTGATGTGGACCGACATTGTCGTCGTCGGCGAAAGACACGAAGAAGACGACGAACCCGATCACGAGCGTCAACCCGACGCAGCTCAGTACCACCGCGGCCGAGATCAACGCGACCAGCCACCAGTTGGTTCTGCGCCTCACCCGTGAAGGCTAACCGGATTGGTACTGCTGTACCTGCGCCGCATAGTCGTCGAGCAGCCGCAGCGTCTCGTCCTTGCCCACCGAGGGCAGGAACAGGCCGAGTTGACCGAAACCGAGGTCCTCGGCAGCGCGCCAATAGTCAGGCTTGAGCGGCGTGCCGAACATCGCCAGCGGCACATCGTGGCCTGCGCCGTCGCGTATCTGGGCGATCCGTTTGGCCAACGCTTCGCGCGGCAATGCGTTGGATATCCAGCCCGCGCCGTGACGGATCACGCGCTTGACCGTGGCGTCGGAGTTCCCGCCGACGTAGATCGGCGGGTGTGGCTTCTGGACCGGCTTGGGACGGCAGTAGGACAGCTCGAAGTTGATGTACTTGCCGTGATATTCGGCGGGTTCGTCGGTCCACAGCGCCTTGATGGCCTCGATGCTCTCGTCGAGGCGCGCACCGCGGGTCTTCGGATCAGTGCCGTGGTCGCGCATTTCCTCGAGGTTCCAGCCTGCGCCGACGCCGAAGACGAAGCGGCCGTCGGAGATGAGGTCGATGCTCGCGGCTTCCTTCGCCGTGTGGATCGGGTCGCGCTGGATGAGCAGGGCGACGCCGGTGAAGAGTTGGATCGTGGAGGTCACTGCCGCGGCGGCGGCGAGCGTGACGAACGGGTCGAGCGTGTTGTAGTAATACGCAGGCAAGTCCCCGCCGTTGGGATAGGCCGATTCCCGGCTCGCGGGGATGTGGCTGTGCTCGGCGACGATGAGCGATGCGAAGCCCCGCTCTTCGATCGCGCGCGCCAGAGATACCGTATCGATGCTGTCGTCGTCGACGAACGTCGCGATGCCGAAGTTCATGTGGCCGACGCTACTCCGGACGGGCCCGCAATCCGTCGAAGACGACATCGGTGACCCGCTCGGCCACACCGGCGTTGTAGCTCTGCATCGCCTGGCAGCCGACGAGCAGCGCCTTGACTTCGGGAACGGTGACATCGCTGCGGACGGCCCCCACGCGCTGGGCCGCCGCGAGCAACTCGCCGAGCGCTCCGAGGAACTCACCCTCGGCTTCGGGCACCACGCCGTTTACGTCGATACCCAGGCCGGCCAACGCGTCGACCAGGCCTTTGTCGGTGGCACCCCACTGCAGCACCATCGCCCGCAGGAACAGGAACAGCGCCTCGGCGGGGTCTGCGTCGGCCAGTAGGGTGCGGGCCTTCTCGACGATGAGCCGGATCCGTTCGGCGACCACCGCACGGAACAGGTCCTCTTTGGCCGGGAAATGGCGGTAGACGGTCCCCGCTCCGACCCCCGCGCGGCGAGCGATCTCGTCGATCGGCACTGACAGGCCCTCGGCCGCGAACGTCTCATAGGCAACGTCCAGCACCCGGGCACGGTTGCGGGCAGCGTCCGCGCGCATCGTGAATCACCTCACCACTCACAGCGTTGACAAAACGGGGCGCACGTTCCGTATAGTTGAAACGCAACCGGAGCGCTCTCTCCGTTTTACCCGACAAGGAGTCTCTCATGTCTCACTGGACCACCGCCAACATCCCGGACCAAACGGGCCGTACGGCCGTCGTCACCGGTGCCAACACCGGTCTCGGACTGGAAACCGCCAAGGCGCTCGCGGCCAAGGGCGCCCACGTCGTGCTGGCCGTCCGCAACCTCGAGAAGGGCAAAGACGCCGCGCGGGAAATCGAGCAGACCCACCCCGGCGCCCGCGTCACCCTGCAGGAACTGGACCTGACCTCACTGGACTCGATCCACGCGGCCGCCGACGCGCTGCGCGCCAACCACCCCACCATCGATCTGCTGATCAACAACGCCGGCGTGATGTTCACCCCGAAATCGACCACCAAAGACGGCTTCGAGCTGCAGTTCGGCACCAACCACCTGGGGCATTTCGCGCTGACGGGCCTGTTGCTCGACCATCTGCTCGCAGTGCCGGGCTCACGCGTGGTGACGGTCAGCAGCATCGGCCATCGCTTCGCACGCGGCATCCGGTTCGACGATCTGCAGTGGGACCTCGGCTACAGCCGGGTCGGCGCCTACGGGCAGGCCAAGCTCGCCAATCTGATGTTCACCTACGAATTGCAGCGGCGGCTCACCGGCACCCGCACCATCGCCGCCGCCGCACATCCCGGCGGATCGCGGACCGAGCTGACCCGCAACCTGCCGCCGCTGGTCGGCGCCGTGACCAAGCTGGCCGAACCGCTCTTCCAGAGCGCCTCGATGGGCGCCCTGCCGACGCTGCGTGCCGCCACCGACCCTGGTGTGCTGGGCGGACAGTACTTCGGCCCCGACGGCCTGGGCGAGCAGCGGGGTTACCCGAAGGTCGTCGCGTCGAGCACAGCCTCACATGACACCGCCGCGCAGCGCCGGTTGTGGGCGGTGTCCGAGGAGCTGACCGGGGTGAGCTACCCGAGCCTGCAGGACATCACGACGGCGTGACGAACTGCCAGCCGGCGGCCTGCATCTGCGGGATCGCGTCGGCGATGCCGGCGTGCGTGCCCGAGTTCGGGTGGTTCATGTGCGCGACCACGATGGACCCGGGCGCCGCCGCCATGACGTTGGAACGAACCGTCGCGGCCGACGCCCTCGCACCGCGGTCGCCGTTGACCGAAAAGCCGAGCGGTTGCTCGCCGAGCTGGTGGACGATGTCGACGGCCACATCGTCGTAGTACGCGGTGCCCGGCCGGAACCAGACGGGCTCCCTGCCGGTCAGCGCGGTGAGCCGCTGGTGATTGCGCCACACCTCATCGACCACCTCGTCGACCGACCTCGTGCCCGCAATGCCGTAGGCGGACCGTCCGGTGACCGACAGCGGAAGATGCCGGGTGCCGTGATTGCCGATCTGGAACAAGGGGTTGGCCGCCAACTGCGCGGCGCGGTCGGGGTTGCGGTCGATCCAGCGGGAGTTGAACATCAGCACTGCGGGCACACCGTAGTTCTGCAGCGTGTTGAGCAACGCGTCGTCACACGCGCCGTCGCAGGCGTCGAAGGTGAGCGCGATCTGGCGGCCACTGGGGGCGAACGACGTCTGCACGCCCGGCAGCGCGGTCCCCCACCGCGACGGGGCCCGGCCGCGATTGGTGGCCGCGACACTGCCCGGGTCCGGTGCAATCGGGGCGGCGAAGGCGCGAGGCACACCGGCTGCGGCCAACGAACCGACAGCGGTGGCGGCCAGAAAAGCCCGCCGGGTGATCACATGGCGGATGGTAGGCGCGCAGGTTGAACCCCACGTGTCCGCAAACTGTGGATTAGCTGCCTGGCATCGAGCCTGGGCACGGCTACGCTCAAGGGCGTGTCGCTTGTCGTGCCGCCCTATCCCCCGGCCCGCTATACCAAGAACGAACCGGAAGTCAGCGCCTCGCTCCGGCGCGCCCCGGAAAACGGTGGACCACCACCCGACTACGACTCCTTCGGCCTGGTCAAGTACCACTATCTGGCCAATCAGCAACAGACCAACGGTGATTACGGCCTGTACCGGGTGGACATCAGCCCCAAAGGCGGCGGCCCGGGTCCCCATTTCCACCGGGCCATGTCCGAGTCCTTCTTCGTACTGTCAGGCACCGTGCGGCTCTACGACGGCACCGAGTGGATGGACGGCAACGCCGGCGATTTCCTCTACGTGCCTCCGGGCGGGATCCACGGCTTCCGCAACGAGTCCGACGCGCCGACGTCGTTGCTGATGCTGTTTGCTCCTGGCGCGCCGCGCGAGGTCTACTTCGAGGGGTTCGCCCAGCTGGCGGACATGAGCGACGATGAACGCACCGAGTGGTTCATCAAGAACGACAACTTCTTCATCTGACGACGCGTCCTGCGGATATGCGCTGACGTAAGGCACTGGCCTAGACTGCTTTCCGACTGAGAGGAGTCCTCGGGTGCGGGCTGATGCAGCGCCCAGCACCCAGGCATTGCGGGGCTGGCAGCGCAAGGCGCTGGTGAAGTACTTGACCGCCAAGCCACGGGACTACCTGGCGGTGGCCACCCCCGGCGCGGGTAAGACGACGTTTGCGCTGCGGATCGCGGCGGAGCTGCTGGCCGACCGCACGGTCGACGCGGTCACCGTGGTGGTGCCCACCGAGCATCTCAAGATCCAGTGGGCGCAGTCCGCGGCGCGCAACGGCATCGCTCTCGACCCGAAGTTCAGCAACTCCAATTCGCAGACGTCGGCCGAGTACCACGGCGTCGTCGTCACCTACGCCCAGGTGGCCAGTCACCCCACGCGGCACCGGGTGCGCACCGAGAGCCGCAAGACGCTGGTGATCTTCGACGAGATCCACCACGGCGGTGACGCGAAGAGCTGGGGCGACGCGATGCGCGAGGCGTTCGACGACGCGACACGGCGCCTCGCCCTCACCGGTACCCCGTTCCGCAGCGACGACAGCCCGATTCCCTTCGTCAAGTACGAAACCGACAGCGCCGGTTTCCAACGATCCACGGCCGACCATGTGTACGGCTACTCCGACGCGCTGGCCGACGGCGTGGTGCGGCCGGTGGTGTTCCTGGCGTATTCCGGCGAGGCCCGCTGGCGCGACAGTGCCGGCGAGGAACACGCCGCGCGCCTCGGCGAACCGCTGACCGCCGAGCAGACCGCGCGGGCCTGGCGCACAGCGCTGAACCCGGCCGGCGAATGGATGCCCGCGGTGATCGCCGCGGCAGACAAGCGGTTGCAGCAGAAGCGTCAGCACGTGCCCGACGCAGGCGGCATGATCATCGCCACCAACCAGACCACCGCCCGCGCCTACGCCGACCTGCTGACCAAGATCACCGGCGAGGCCCCTACCGTGGTGCTCTCCGACGATCCGGCCGCCTCGGACCGGATCAGCCAGTTCTCGCAGAGCACCAGCCGGTGGCTGGTCGCGGTGCGCATGGTGTCCGAGGGCGTCGACGTCCCACGGCTGTCCGTCGGTGTGTACGCCACGAGCGCGTCGACGCCGCTGTTCTTCGCCCAGGCCATCGGCCGGTTCGTGCGATCGCGGCGCCCCGGTGAGACCGCCAGCATCTTCCTGCCTTCGGTGCCCAATCTGCTGCTTCTGGCCAGCGAGATGGAAGCGCAGCGCAACCACGTGCTGGGCAAGCCCCACCGCGAGTCCGACGGGCTCGACGACGAGGCGCTCGACGCCGCCGAAAAGCGCAAGGACGAGAAGAGTGAGCTGGAGAACGGCTTCGAGTCCCTCGGCGCGGATGCCGAACTGGACCAGGTCATCTTCGACGGCGCCTCGTTCGGCACCGCAACCCCGGCAGGCAGTGACGAGGAAGCCGACTATCTCGGCATCCCGGGCCTGCTCGATGCCGAGCAGATGCGAGACCTGTTGCGCCGCAGGCAAGATGAACAACTCAACAAGCGCACTGCCCAGGCGGCGGTAGCGGGTGGTCCCCCGCCGCCACGCACCACGCACGGCCAGATCCGGGAATTGCGTCGCGAACTCAACGCGTTGGTGACCATCGCGCATCACCGCACCGGCAAGCCGCACGGCTGGATCCACAACGAGTTGCGTCGTATCTGCGGTGGGCCGCCGGTGGCCGCGGCGACGACCGATCAGCTCAAGGCCCGCATCGAAGCGGTGCGCGATCTGAAGGCCTGAGAAGGCACTATTGCGCGGCGCAGTCCAGCGTCACATCGATGGTCTTGCTGACGGTGATCGTCGTCTGATGCTTGTTACCGATCGTGCCCGACCCTCCGGGTGTGGTACCGCCGGAGTTCAACGAGGTGACGGTCATCGGATTGTGCACCGCCACCACCGCGCAGTCCGGCAACGGATGATCGCCGGTTCGATCGACGGTCACGGAGTAGCCGGCACGTTGCAGGTCCGCTATCGTCGTGACCGCATGCGTGTCGGGCAACCAGTGGATCTGCCCCGACTCGTCGGCCATGCAGCGAAGGGTGCCACCATCGGGAGCCGTTGCCGTATCACCGATTTGGCCCGACCCGCAGTCCGTACCCACAGCGGGTGCGTCGGCGTGGACCAGCGCTACCGGCCCGACGAGAGCCGCCGCCGACAGCCCGGCCACGGCGACAATCCGAAGTTTGACAGTAACCATGACGTGGTCCCCTAACTCTGGGGCGACCTGTGACATCGCCAATACCTGCTGGTCACAGTAGATCTCGCGGAGGTCGCCGCTAATGGCCAAAGGGCACGAACCGCGCTGACTCAAGTCACAAAGAACAGGACTTCGGTCCTCTACCTGGTTCACGCAACGGAATCGTCGACGCTGAGCGGACGGGCCGCGAACTTGACGAAAATGCTGCGATTTCGGCAGGACAATGACGTTTACGTCGAACTCGCCCTACCTTGCGAAGCATGTCCAACCTGTCGCTGCGGGAACGGGTCATCGACATCGAAGACACCGAGCAGGATGTCGCCAGCGGTCGCGCACTGCGCAAGACGGCCCCGAGACGCGCTCTGGCACAACTGGTTCCCAGTCATCGCAGTGCCACCGAGAACCTCGTCGAGCCGAACCGCAACCGGGCGCCCGAGCTGGTGCCGCTACGGTTCGCCCGCATGCTCACCGACCCGTTCTCGTTCTATCGAGGTTCGGCAGCGGTCATGGCCGCAGACCTGGCAGCGGGCCCGTCCAGCGGCGTGCAGGTGTTTTGCAGCGGCGACGCGCATCTGTCGAACTTCGGGATCTACGCCGCGCCCGTTCGCCAATTGGTGTTCGATCTCAACGATTTCGACGAAGCCGCGGTGGCTCCGGCCGAGTGGGACGTCAAACGTCTCATCACGAGCGCCATCGTGGGTGGTCGGCATGCGGGTTATCCCGAGGCTGCCATCCGCACGCTGGCAGACAAGGCCATCATCGCCTACCGCGACGGTCTGCAGACCATGCTGGAGATGTCGGTGCTGGACCGCTACTACCTGCGCTTCGAACCGGAGCGCTACCGCAACGAGGTGTCGGGCAGCCTGCAGAAGGTCATCACCCGCACGACGCGCGATGCCCGCAAGCGGACATCGGTGCGGGTGTTCGAGCGGATCAGGCGGCCAGGCGCCGACGGCGGCCTGCAGCTGCGTGAGCAGCCCCGGTTTTGCAGCATCTGGACATCGACCTGGAGACAACGCTGATCGAGTCGGTCCAGGAGTATCTCGGCAGCGTGCCGGCCGACGTGGCGCTGGTGCTGTCGCATTTCCGCATCACCGACATGGCGCGGCGCGTCGTCGGCGTTGGCAGCGTCGGGACCCGCTGCTATCTGGTCATCCTGACCGGGCCGGCGGGCGAGCCGCTGGTTCTACAGGTCAAGGAGGCCACCGCGTCGGTGCTCGAAACCTACGGTGGCATCGCGCAGCCGGGCTCCCTGGACGACGCGGTGCGGGCGTGGGCAGGGCACCCGGGTAGTCGACGGCCAACGGATGCTCCAGGCGATGTCGGATGTGTTCCTGGGCACCGCCCGCGGCGACGGCCGCGACTTCTATGTCAGGCAGTTCCAGGACATGAAAGGCACCATCGAAACCGAAGGCATGCCCGTCACCGCGTTCGGGGGTTACGTTGCGGCATGCGCACTGGCGCTGGCCCGCGGCCATGCCCAGAGCGCGAACGCGTCGATTCTGCGTGGCTACGTGGGCAACGGTGAGAAGGTCAGCGCGGCCGTCCTCGACTGGTCATATGCCTACGCCGACAAATCTCTCGAGGATTTCCATCAGCTGCGGGCCGCGGCCAAGGCCGGTGACATCGAGGTGGCCGACGACCCGGCCCGCTGAGTGGATCAGAGGCCCAGCAGGTCCGGCAGGTCGGCCACCGAGTCGATGACGTGGTTGGGCTGCATCGCGAATTCGTCTGCAGCCCAACGATCCAACGTGGCCTGCCGGAACTTTCCGGTGCGCACCAGCACCCCTGTCATGCCGACCACTTGAGCGGCCAGCACGTCGTTGTTGAGGTCGTCACCGACCATGTACATCTCGTCGGCATTCACCCCGAGCCGGTTGGCCGCCGCCAGGAATCCCTCGGGGGCGGGCTTGCCGACGGCGGTGGCCTTGCGGCCCGAGGCCCCTTCCATACCGATGAGATACATACCGGTGTCCACGCGCAGCCCGTCGGTCGTGGTCCACGACGTGCTGCGGTGCATGGCGACGACGGGAACCCCCTGAACCATCCAGTCGTAGACCCAGCTCAGCGTCAGATGACTGAACTCCGGCCCGGCACCGCCGAGCAACACCACGTCGGGCGTCTCGGGGGCCCGCGGCCCGGTGAAGTCGGTGGAGTAGACGAGATCGATGCCGCGCATGTCCTCGCCGATCTGCCCGCTGTTGACCAGAAAACACCGGGCGTCGGGGTACTTGTGGCGCACGTAGTCCGCGGTGAGCGCCGCGGCGGTGATCACCTCGTCGGCCGTGACGTTCATGCCTGCGTCGGTCAGCAACTCGGCGATCTGCGCGCGGGTGCGGGTGGTGGTGCTGGTCAGATAGGACCGGGCGATCTGATGATCTTCGAGCGCCTGCAACGCTTCGGCGGCCCCGGCAATGGGCTGCCACGACGTGACGAGCACGCCGTCGATGTCGAAGAGCACACCACCGATTGCCATGCAGCGACAGTAAACGCCTGCCCGGCCAGCGCAAGTCAGGACGCGCCAAGCCCCTCGGACCAGGCAGTGCCGGCCAACCACGGGGTCGCCGATGCCGCGATCTCCCAGGCCTGTTCGGCGGGAACGTCGATGACGCGGTAGTGCTTCTGTCCCGCCGCGGTCGCCGCGATCAGCGTCGCGACCCCGGCGCGCCGCTGCAGCAGGGTCTGCCGCACGGTCCAGCCGATGATGCCTGCCGCGTCCAGGCAGTCCCGTCGACGTTCCAGGCTGCCTGCCTGCGCCACCAGCCAACCCGCGTCCACGCGATGCCCCAGCGACCGGGCCCGATCGGCGGCCACGGCCACCGCGCCCGCGGTGAGCACGCTCCACGCGATCCACGCCCAGGCCGGTACCCCGACGATCAGCAGCACCGGCGCGGCCAGCACCGGCAACGCCAACGCCCTGGTCCAGCGTCGACGCGACGCCGCGGGTCCGTGTGATCGCAGCGGCCCGGCCACCGCATCGGGCTGCTCGATGAGGTCGCTCAGCACGTCGCGGGCCGTGGCGGCCGGGCAGGGCGGCAGCAGCAGCGACGCCTGACCTTCACCGCCGACGCCGGTCATCACCGCGTCCAGCCTGGCCCCGCCGAAGATCCGGACCAGCAGCGGTTCGCGCAGCGTCCCGCCCCGCAGCCTGCGCATGTCGTAGGTGTGCTCGCGCACCCGCAGCATCCCGTGCCGCAGATGCAGCACATCGGCGTCGCGGCGCAGCACCAGATTCGCGTAGGCGACCAGGGATTGCAGCACCGAGAGCACCACCGACAGGGTCAGCAGCGCCACCACCACGATGGTGACTGTGACGGCGACACCCAACCGCTGGGCAACATCCAGCCCGGACCGGGCCAACTGCGAATTGTCCAGCGCGACACCAACTCCCGTCTGATACAAGACTCCGACGGCGGTGACGATCATGGCCAGACCGGTCCAGCTCAGCGGGCTGTACCGCAGCCACGACGGCTGCCAGCGGGCCAGCTCCCGCCCGGGCGGGGCGTCGTCGGCCACGGGCACGGCATCTGCGAGCAGGATCGCCCGCAGCCGCGGCACCTCCCCGGCTTCCACCGCGTCGAGAGCGAACTTGGTGTCCCCCTTGGCTTCCTGACCGGTGCTGATCTGCAGCACGGTCAGGCCGAGCAGCCGGTGCAGCAGCCGGGCATCCGTGGACACCGAGCGAATCCGGTTGCGCGGCACCGACAATGTCTTGCGCTGCAACACCCCGGTGCGCAACTGCACTTCGCCTGGCTCGATCCGGTAGCTGGTGGTGAACCAGCGGGCCAGGCCGAACGCGACCATGAGCGTCACCGCCGCGACCGTCCAGAGCGGGTTCCCGGTCGCCGACCCCAGCACCACCGATCCCACCAGCAGCGGAATCTGTTGCAGCACTTCATGAACCGGGTGGACCAGCAGCATGCGCGGGCTCAGCCGGCTCCACTGCGGCTGGGTGGCCTGCTCCGCAGGCAGGTGCTCGGTCACGTCGCGTCCTGCTCGCCGATCGCCGCAATGTCGGTGAGCCGCGCGACGACACGATCGGCGACGTCGGCGTCGAGCGCAACGATCCGCACCGCACCCGCCGACGACGCCGTCGTCACCGTCACGTTCGCGAGGCCGAACATGCGGTCCAGCGGCCCGCGATGGGTGTCGACGGTCTGCACTCGCGAGATCGGGGCGATGCGGCGTTCCTGCACCAGCCAACCCGACCGGGTGTAGACCGCAGGCGTCGGCGAATCGATCTGCACATCCCAGCGGTGCACCCGGAACCGCCACAGCGGCACCACCACCACGAACAACACGATCGCCGCCACGCTGGCAGCCGCCACCACGGCGTGCAGCCACAGCATCCGGCGGTCCACCAACAGCCAGATCAGTTGGGCCGGAACCAGCACGGCCCACGGGATGGCCGCGCCCAGCGCCCACACCAGCGGCGCCTTGCGACTCGGGCGGTACGCCGGGTCGACAAGTGTCATGGTTCGAGCATGCCCGATGCTCCGTAGAGTCGACCCATGAGCGCCAATGCAAAGTGGACCGAGGCCGACGTGCCAGACCAGTCCGGCCGGGTCGCGATCGTCACCGGCTCCAACACGGGCCTCGGCTACGAGACCGCACGTGTGCTGGCCGCCAAGGGCGCGCACGTCGTCGTCGCCGTGCGCAACCCGGACAAGGGCCGCGACGCCGTCGACCGCATCACCGCGGCGAACCCCAAGGCCGACCTCAAACTGCAGGCCCTCGACGTGGGTTCGCTGGACTCGGTGCGCAGCGCCGCCGACGAACTGCGGGCCGCGTACCCGCGCATCGATCTGCTGATCAACAACGCAGGCGTGATGTACCCGCCGAAGCAGACCACGGTCGACGGCTTCGAGCTGCAGTTCGGCACCAACCATCTGGGCGCGTTCGCGCTCACGGGACTGCTGCTCGATCACCTGCTGCCGGTCGACGGCTCACGCGTCGTCGCCGTCGCGAGCGTCGCCCACCGCATCCAGGCCGCCATCCACTTCGACGACCTGCAGTGGGAACGCAGCTACAACCGGGTGGCCGCCTATGGGCAGTCCAAGCTCGCGAACCTGCTGTTCACCTACGAACTGCAGCGCAGGCTGGCCGCCAAGAACGAGCCGACCATCGCCGTGGCCGCCCATCCTGGTCTGTCGAACACCGAGCTGATGCGCCATATCCCCGGCACCGGGCTGCCCGGCTTCAACCAACTGGCGAGCCTGTTCACCAACAGCCCCGCGGTCGGCGCGCTCGCGACGCTGCGCGCGGCCACCGATCCGGACGTGCGCGGCGGGCAGTACTACGGCCCGTCGGGTTTCCGCGAGATGGTCGGCCATCCCAAGCTGGTTGAGTCCAGCAAGCAGTCACATGATGTGGATTTGCAGCGCCGGTTGTGGACGGTGTCCGAGGAACTCACCGGCGTCAGTTATCCGGTGTAACCGCGACTGACCGATCTCGTGTACCGGCAGCGGCCGATGTGATCGAATATCACCTACACCGATCTAAGGAGCGCTGTGCCGTTGACCCGCGATCCGGCGGGCCAGCCTCCGCGGCGGGCCCGGCAACGCAGAATCTTGAGCCGGATGGTGCGGGAGACCGAAGCACCGACGGACAGCTTCCCGCTGATCAGACCCGACCGGAAAGCGCCGGACGACTTCTACGACGCGCGGGTCGGCGCTGTGCTCGACCTTGCGGGCACCATCGGATCGCTCCTGATGGCATCGGGCACACCGGCGATCGCCACCGGCCACCAGGTCCTCAAGGTCGTGTCCGCGTACGGCATCGAGCATTGCGAAGTCGACGTCGTCAATACGGCGATTCACATCGCGGTATATCGCGGGCCCACGCTGCCGCCCGCGAGCTCCATGCACATCGTCCACTCCAGGTCCATGGATTTCACTCGGTTGGCGGCCCTCGGGCGGCTGATCCGCCAGATCACCGCGCAGAAGTTGAGCCCGGCGGATGCGCATGCCGAGCTGGACGCCATCATCACGGCCCCGCATCCCTACAAGCGCTGGGTTGCGACTCTTGCCTGGGGCGCACTGGCGTTCGCGACCGCAGGCACCTTGGGCGGCACCCTGCTGGTCTGTCTGGTCAGTGCGTTGAGCACCATGTTGATCGACCGGGTCAACCGGTACCTCAACAAGCAGGGGCTCCCGTTCTTCTTCCAGTACGCCATCGGCGGGGTGATCGCGACCGCGCCGCCACTGATCGTCTTCTGGCTGTGCCTCAAGAAGGGCGTGCCGTTCGAGCCGCCGATCGCCATCGCGGCCGGGCTGGTGGTGATCCTCGCCGGGCTCTCGCTGGTGGGTTCGGTGGGCGACGTCATCGCCGGCGCGCCCGTCACCGCAGCGGGCCGCTTCTTCGAGTTGCTCATGCTGACCGCCGCGACGATCGCCGGGGTGGCCCTGGTGTTGCACCTCGCCAACCGGTTCGGCGCCCCGGCCATCGACATCGGCGCGGCGCCACCGCCTGCGCTGGCCGAATGGCCCGTCCGGGTGGGTTTCGGCGCCGCGAGCGCGGCAGCCTTCGCCCTGGCCTGCTATGCCGAACGCACCGCGGCCATCGCCGCGGCTTTCGGTGGCGCGACCGCCATCGCCGGTTACCTGCTGGGGGTGAGCGTGGGACTGGGTCCGGTGATGTCGTCATTTGTCGCGGCGGTTCCCGTCGGCCTGGTCGGGCGGCTGATGGAGCGCCGTCACCTGGCCCCGCCTCTGCTCGTGTCGATCGCGGGCATCACCCCGCTGTTGCCGGGCCTTTCGCTGCTGCACGGCATCTACGCGATTCTGAACGAACAGAGTTACGTGGGGTTTTCCTCAGTGCTGGGTGCGCTGGCGATCAGCACGGCGCTGGCGGCCGGCGTGTCATTGGGTGAATGGAGCTCGTTTCGGGTGCGGACGCGGCGATTCCATCACCGCCAGGCTCGGGGCCGCACGTAGCCGATAGCCGAAAAGTATGGTGATAACCGTGCGCACCGTTGAAGAGCATCAGAGCGTCGTCGCCGGTTTGTTCAAAACCCGTGCGCCACAACAATTGCCACTGGTGCGCACGTTGGGCCTGGCACTGGCCGCCGACGTCGTCGCGCCGCTGTCGTTGCCCGGCTTCGACAACTCGGCCATGGACGGCTACGCCGTCGTCGCCTCCGACATCGCCGACGCCACCGATCGGCACCCCGTCCGGCTGCCGGTCGCCGAGGACATCCCCGCCGGCCGCACCGACCCGCTGACACTCAAACCCGGTACCGCGCATCGGATCATGACCGGTGCTCCGGTGCCGTCGGGCGCGACCGCCGTGGTACCGGTGGAAGCCACCGACGGCGCCACCGACACCGTGACCATCCGGGCGTCGGTCCGGCCGGGGCAGCACATCCGCACCGCCGGTGAAGACGTCACTGCGGGCACCACGGTGCTGCAGGCAGGACAGTTGGTCACCCCGGCCGCGCTGGGGCTGGCCGCCGCGCTGGGCCTCCCCGACCTGCTGGTGGTGCCGCCGCAGCGCGTTCTGGTGATGTCGACGGGCTCCGAGCTGGTGGCGCCGGGCATCCCGCTTCTGCCCGGCCAGATCTACGAGTCGAACGCGGTGATGCTGGCCGCGGCGGTGCGCGACGCCGGAGCCGAGGTGACCGTCGCCCCGATGTCCGCCGACGAGGTCGACACCTTCCGCGCCACCCTGACCGCCCACGCCGCCGACGTCGATCTGATCATCACCACGGGCGGGGTCAGCGCAGGCGCGTACGAGGTGGTCAAAGATGCCCTGTCCGACCACATCGAGTTCGTCAAGGTCGCCATGCAGCCGGGCATGCCTCAGGGTTCGGGCCTGGTCGACGGCACACCCATCATCACCCTGCCGGGCAATCCGGTCAGTGCCCTGGTGTCGTTCGAGGTGTTCATCCGGGGCACGCTGCGGGCCGCGATGGGCCATCCCCAGCCGGACCGGCCGCGCCGCGCGGCGTTTCTGACCGAGGATCTGACCTCGCCGCGCGGGAAACGACAGTTCCGCCGCGGGGTGCTTACCGGTGACACCGTGACCAGCTACGGCCCTCCTGCGTCGCATCACCTGCGCTGGCTGGCCTCGGCGAACTGCCTGCTCGAGATCGACGAGGACGTCACCGAACTGGCCGCCGGTGCGCCCGTTCCGGTCTGGGACCTCAGATAACCCGGCGCACGTAGAATCCTCCCGATGGCCAGACGCCCCGACCTCCAATCCGGTCCAGAACGCCTTGCGGCGCTGGTGCGATCCAGCGTTCCGCCCATGCATTCCGCCGGCCTGCCGTTCGTCGGCGCGAGCCTTGCTATCGCCGCCCTTGGACGCAATCACCGCTGGATACGGCGCACCGGGCTGCTCGCGGCCGGCGCCAACGCCGCCTTCTTCCGGCATCCGCCCCGGGTGCCCCCGACCCGAAGCGGTGTGGTGGTCTCACCGGCGGACGGCTTGGTGTGCCTGATCCAGGACGCGGTGCCGCCCGCCGAGCTGGGTTTGCCAGCGACCCCGTTGCCGCGGGTCAGCATCTTCCTGTCGGTGCTCGACGCGCATGTGCAGCGCGCGCCGATCGGTGGTGAGGTGGTGGCCGTTGCGCACCGGCCCGGGCGGTTCCACTCAGCGGAACTGGAAGCGGCCAGCGAAGACAACGAGCGCAACAGTGTGGTGATCCGCACCCCCGAAGGCGTCCAGGTGATCGCGGTGCAGATCGCGGGCCTCGTGGCGCGGCGGATCGTGTGTGATGCGCGGGTCGGCGACACGCTGGCCATCGGGGAGACCTACGGGTTGATCCGGTTCGGCTCGCGCCTGGACACCTACCTGCCTGTCGGGTCCAAACTGCTTGTCAGCAGGGGCCAGCGGGCGCTGGCCGGCGAAACCGTATTGGCGGAGCTGCCATGATCAAGGCCCGCATCAAACCGCCTGCGATGCCGGTCCGGATGCTGCCGAGCGCGTTGACGGTCGCCGCCATCTGCTTGGGCATGACCTCGGTGAAGATGGCCCTTGACGGTCTGCCGACCCAGGCCATGGCGTTCCTGGCGGTCGCGGCGATCCTCGACGCCCTCGACGGCCGGGTGGCCCGCATGCTCAAGGCCACCTCCAAGATGGGCGAGGAGATCGACTCGCTGGCCGACGCGGTGAACTTCGGTGTGGCACCGGCGTTCATCGTGTACGCGACGCTGCTGTCCCACTCCCAGTTGGGCTGGATCGTCGTCCTGCTGTACGCGGTGTGCATCGTGCTGCGGCTGGCGCGGTTCAATGCGCTGCTCGACGTGGATCAGCCCGCGTACGAGAAGGAGTACTTCGTCGGGATGCCTGCTCCGGCCGGCGCGATCGGCACGATCGTCCCGCTGGCGGCCAAGATGCAGTTCCCGGGGCCCTGGTGGGACAGCGTGGTCGCCGAATGGGTGGTGATCGTCTGGATGATCGGCGTCTCGCTGCTGGTGGTCAGCCGCATTCCCATGCGCAAGATCCATACCTTCACGGTGTCGCCGAACATGGTGGCTCCCCTGCTGGCCCTCGTGGCCATCGGCGTGGCGGCCTCGGTGTTCTACGGCTACATCGTGATCATGGTGATCGCCGTGGCCTACGTGATCCACATCCCGTTTGCGGTGCGCACCAAACACTGGGTGGCCGCGCATCCGGAATCGTGGGACGACAAACCGCGGCAGCGCCGCGCCCAACGCCGTGCCATCCGCCGCGCCCAGCCGCACCGGCGCTCGATGGCGCGCCTGGGGCTGCGGAAGCCCCCGCTGAGGTGACCACGGTCGACGTCGGCGAGGATTCCGCGCCCAGCCACCTTCGGTTGACCGCCCGCTTGAACACCTCCGCCCTCGACGCGCGCCGCGGCGTGGTGCGGCTGCACCCCGAGGTGCTTGCCGCGCTGGGTCTGCGCGAGTGGGACGCGGTGGCGCTGACCGGTTCGCGCACCACCGCGGCGGTGGCAGGCATCGCCGCGCCGGGGACGCCGACGGGAACCGCACTGCTCGATGATGTGACGCTCTCCAACGCCGGATTGCGCGAGGACGCCACGGTGATCGTGGCGCCTGTGACGGTGTACGGCGCGAGGTCGGTGACGGTTTCGGGATCCAAGCTGGCCACCCAGTCGATCTCGTCGGCCACGCTGCGGCTGGCGCTGCTGGGCAAGGTGATGACGGTCGGTGACACGGTGTCGCTGCTGCCCCGTGACCTCGGCCCCGGCACTTCGACCTCGGCGGCCACCAGCGCCCTGGCTTCCTCGGTGGGCATCACCTGGACCTCCGAGCTGCTGACCGTCACCGGGGTTGACCCGGCCGGTCCGGTGAGCGTGCAGCCGAATTCGGTGGTGTCCTGGGGCGACGGTGTCGCCGTCGCTGCGGCTGTCACTGTGGCCCCGGACTCGGCCGGCCGGCACACCGTCAGCCCCGCCCGGGCCGACGCGACGGTCAGCTTCGACGATCTGAAGGGCAAGCACCTGCAGGCGGCCAAGCTGGCCGAATGGCTCAAGCTGTCCCTCGATGAGCCCAAACTGCTCGAAACCCTGGGCGCCACAGCCAACCTCGGGGTTCTGGTGTCCGGTCCGGCCGGGGTCGGCAAGGCCACCATGGTGCGGGTGGTGTGCGCAGCGCGGCGGCACGTAGAGCTGGACGGCCCCGAGGTGGGTGCACTGCACCCGGAGGAGCGGCTCAAACGCGTGGCGGCCGCAGTGCAGGCCGTGCGTGACGGCGGCGGGGTGCTGCTGATCACCGACGTCGACGCACTGCTGCCCGCAGGAACCGACCGGCCCGCCGATCCGGTGGCCACCCTGATCCTCGCGGAACTGCGCAGCGCCGTGGCCACCCGCGGGGTGGCGTTCATCGCGACCTCGGCCCGGCCCGAGTCCGTCGACCCCCGGCTGCGAGAACCCGATCTGTGCGACCGCGAGCTCGGGCTGAGCCTGCCGGACGCCGCGACCCGCAAGGCACTGCTGGAGGTGCTGCTGCGTCCGGTGCCGTCGGTCGACTTGAATCTCGGCGACATCGCCGACCGCACACCGGGATTCGTGATCGCCGACCTGGCTGCCGTGGTGCGCGAGGGCGCACTGCGGGCCGCCGCGCGCGCCAGCACCGACGGCGCGGAACCCGTTCTGCGACAAGAAGATCTGGCCGGGGCACTGACGGTGATCAGGCCGTTGTCACGGTCTGCGGCAGAAGAGGTCTCGGTCGGTGCGGTGACCCTCGACGATGTCGGCGACATGGTCGAAACCAAGCAGGCCCTGACCGAGGCGGTGCTGTGGCCGTTGCAGCATCCCGACACCTTCGCCAGGCTCGGTGTGCAGCCGCCGCGCGGTGTGCTGCTCTACGGCCCGCCCGGGTGCGGCAAGACGTTCCTGGTGCGGGCCCTGGCCAGCTCCGGGCGGCTGTCGGTGCACGCCGTCAAAGGTGCTGAGCTGATGGACAAGTGGGTCGGCTCGTCGGAGAAGGCGGTCCGGGAACTGTTCGCCCGGGCTCGCGATTCCGCGCCGTCGCTGGTGTTCCTCGACGAGATCGACGCGTTGGCACCGCGGCGTGGGCAGAGTGTTGACTCCGGGGTGACCGACCGGGTGGTAGCCGCGCTGCTGACCGAACTCGACGGCATCGATCCGCTGCGCGACGTCGTCGTGCTCGGCGCCACCAACCGGCCCGACCTCATCGACCCGGCGTTGCTACGGCCCGGTCGCCTCGAGCGGCTGGTGTTCGTCGAACCACCCGATGCCGAGGCCCGCCGCGAAATCCTGCGCACCGCAGGCAAATCCATACCGCTGGCAGCCGATGTCGACCTGGACGCGCTGGCCTCGGAGTTGGACGGCTACAGTGCCGCCGACTGCGTTGCGCTGCTGCGGGAGTCGGCGCTGACGGCGATGCGTCGCTCCATCGACGCCGCCGACGTCACCGCGGCCGACGTCGCGAAAGCCCGCGAAACCGTCCGTCCCTCACTGGATCCCGCCCAGGTGGCAGCGCTGCGCGAGTTCGCTGCCGGGCGCTAGCCCTCGGCCAGCGCGGCCAACCGGTCGATCGAGGCCAGCAGCATGTCCGCCGTGGTCGCGCGGGCGCGCACCAAACGCTTCTCGTCGGTCAGCGCCGTCCAGTCGTAGGTGTGCGTGACGGCGGTGCGCCCGTCATCGAGCGGCGTGAGCTCCCAGCGCCACAGGTGTCCCGGCGGTTCTTTGCCGACCTCCGACGGTCGCCACGCGATGCGCCTGCCCTCCTCGAATTCCACGATGTGGTTCTCGCGCACCGCGCCCACCGTGAGCGTCATCGTGAACACGTCGCCGACGGCGTGCACCCGCTGCCCGGCTTCCGCCTGCGCCAGGTTGTCGTTGCCGTCCCAGCGGGGTTGTTGGGTGGGGTCGGCGATCAGCTCGAATATGGTCGCCGCCGGAGCGGCGATCTCCCGGCTGGCGCTGACGATCTGAGGATTGGTTTCGGCCACGCCCCAATTCAACCTGACTCAGCGGTACCAGTCAGGCAGCTCGCTGGGCAGCAGGTCGGTGGTGTCGCCGGGGCGCGTGAGAGTCAGCACCGCGCGCACGATCTCCGGGCGAGACTGCAGCGAGTCGACGATGGTGCCGAGTCGAGCCGCGACATTGGATTCGGCGGCGTCACCGACCAGATCGACGGCGGCGACGAGATAGATGCGGTTGGCACCGACCCACTCCATGTGCAGATAGCTGACCCGTTCGACGTCAGGGTGTTCCCGGAGCGCGAGCAGGGCGTTGTTGCGGGCCAGCGGCGTGACCGCTTCACCGGTGAGGAAGTCCATGTTGCGCCCGATGAGGAACAGTGCGACGCCGCCGAGCAGCAGGCCGACCAGGATGGAGCCGATCGCGTCCCAGACGGCGTTGCCGGTGAGTTCATGCGCGAGGATGCCACCGGTCGCGATCACGATGCCGATCAGTGCCGAGAGGTCCTCGGCGAAGACGGCGCGCAGCATGGGGTTTGACGTCACGCGCACGTAGCGAAGGGGGTGGATGCGCCGCTGCACCGCACCCGAGCGGGTCTGCGAAAACGCCTGCAGGAACGAGGTTCCCTCCAACACGAAGGACACCGCCAGCACCGCGTACGCCCACCCGTACGACGTGGCTTCGGCTTCCCCGCCCAGCGATTGGATGCCGTGCCAGATCGAGACCACCGCGCCGACGGTGAACAGCCCGAAGGCCGCGAACATCGACCAGATGTAGCTCGCCCTGCCGTAGCCAAGGCGGTGCTCGGCATCGGCGGGCTTGTTTGACTTGCGGGTGCCGATGAGCAGGAACACCTCGTTGCCGGTGTCCGCCCAGGAATGTGCGGCCTCGGCGAGCATCGAGGCGCTACCGGTCACCACCGCGGCCAGGGTCTTGGCGACCGCGATCAGCGCGTTGGCGCCGAGCGCGACAACGACGGTCAGAAAACTCTCGTCGCCCGATCCGCTCATGGCACGACCCTAGCCGCAGCCGGGCAGGTGGCCGGGTTGCCCGCAACGCAGGCGAAACGCGCACGACACGCGAAAGCACCCCGGCCGTCGGATTCTTGAGCGATGTCGGCTTCGATCATCCACCGCGCGAAGCGGCGCGTGCACCCCGTCGACGAGGTGCTGCCCGTCGGCAAGCTGGCCACCTACGGCTTCCAGCACGTTGTGGCGTTCTATGCCGGAGCGGTCCTGGTGCCGATCATCATCGCCGGCGCGATCGACCTGCCGCCGGAGGATCTCGTCAAGCTGATCACTGCCGATCTGTTCACCTGCGGCATCGCCTCGATCATCCAGGCCGTCGGCTTCTGGAACATCGGCGTGCGCCTGCCGCTGCTGCAGGGGGTGACCTTCGCCGGAGTGTCACCGATCATCGCGATCGGCCTGGCCCACGGCAGCGGAGCGGCAAGCCTGCTCTACGTCTACGGCGCGGTGATCGTCGCCGGGGTGTTCACGTTCCTCATCGCTCCGATTTTCATCAAGCTCCTGAAGTGCTTCCCGCCGGTGGTCACCGGAACGCTGATCACGATCATCGGTCTGTGTCTGGTTCCGGTGGGCGCGCACGACGCCGTCACCAACCCGCACACCGGAGCGGTCGACGCGAGCAACATCCGGTGGTTCCTCTACGCGTTGGGCACCATCGCGATCATCGTGGCGATCCAGCGACTGTTCCGCGGGTTCCTGGCGACCATCGCAGTGTTGCTCGGCCTCGTGATCGGATGCGTTGCGGCCTACCTGCTGGGCGACATGAACTTCGACAAGGTCGGTGCGGCATCGGCACTCGGCTTCACCCCGCCGTTCCTGTTCGGCATGCCCAAATTCGATGTCGTGGCGTGTCTGACCATGATCATCGTGCTGATGATCACCGCGGTGGAGTCGACGGGTTCGACGATCGCCACCGGTGAGATCGTCGGCAAGAGGGTCAAACCCTCCGACATCGGCAATGTGCTGCGCGCCGACGGACTGGCCACGGCGATCGGTGGCGCGTTCAACTCGTTTCCCTACACCGCGTTCTCGGAGAACGTCGGCCTGGTCCGGCTCACCGGAGTCAAGAGCCGATGGGTGGTGGCCGCCGCCGGGGTCATCATGATCGTGCTGGGGTTTCTGCCCAAGGTCGCCGCCGTCGTCTCGTCGATCCCCAATCCTGTCCTCGGCGGCGCCGCGCTGACGCTGTTCGCCACGGTGGCAGTGGTCGGTATCCAGACGTTGGGCAAGGTCGACTTCACCGACCATCGCAACCTGATCATCGTGACCACGAGCCTGGCGCTGGCGCTGTGGGTCACGGCGTATCCGGATGTGGCCAAGGCGATGCCATCGGGAGTGGACCTGTTGTTCGGCAGCGGCATCAGCATCGGGGCCGTTGCCGCGATACTGCTCAATATCGTCTTCTTCCACACCGGTTCGCGCGGCCCCCGAGTGGCAGGCGGCGGTTCGATCACCCTCAGCGAGGTCAACGCCATGACACCGGACCGCTTCACCGAAGTGTTCGGCCACGTCGTCCAGGATGTGCCGTGGGCGATCGAGCGGGCCATCGGACAGCGCCCGTTCACCGATACGGCGTCGCTGCGTGAGGCCTTTCAGGACGCGGTCCTCACAGGCTCCTCCGAGCAGCAACTCGAGTTGATCCGCGCCTTCCCGAATCTGGGCGCCGAGGACGACACCGGTCATGCACTGGCCGTTGACCACGTCGCGCTGAGCAACCTCAGCGAGGACGACCACAACGACGTCGTCGAATTGGCCACGGCCTATCGCGAGCATTTCGGATTCCCCCTGGTGATCTGTGCCCGCGAGACCGAGCGGTTCGACCGGGTGCTGCGCAACGGTTGGTCGCGGATGGACAATTCTCCTGCCGCCGAGAAGGCGTTCGCCCTCATCGAGATCGCCAAGATCGCCAACTACCGATTCGCCGATCTCGTGGCCGATGCCAACCCGATCGCCGCGGCGCGGTTCAGCCGGCTCAACGAGTTGACGTGAGGACGATCGGCCTCGACGGCTTCAACACGCTGACGGTCCGCCGGCGCATGCACGTGCACCCAGCGGCTAATGCATCTCTGTCCCAACGGAATTCAACAAACGAAAGCTCGACCTCTGCTCGGATATCGTCACCGAACAGTCCGAACTAGTAGCGCTCGAGGGCAGCGGCGAAGCGGCGCCAGATCGCGATACCGTCCGGATGGCCAGTGCCGACGGCGACGTAGTTCCAGGCGCATTCGATCCGGGTGTCTTCTGTGTGCACGTGGTGCAAATCGCGTAGGGCGGCATCGGGAATGTGGTTCGTAGAGGCCATGTTCGGCTCACCCAGCCTGGCGATAGGCATTGGTTATCACTCTTGACAAGGCCGAACCAGCGGCGTTGACTCTTTCACAAGACGATATTCATTTTCCGCATCTCGGAATTTCATCGCACGGCCACCGCCACCCCCTGAGAGGACCACCGCAATGACGGCCACGTACACGGTGAACTGCTCGATCCTGCTCACCGAGCTACCGCTGCTCGATCGGCCGCGTGCGGCCAGAAACGCGGGTTTCGACGCGGTGGAGTTCTGGTGGCCGTTCGATTCAGCTGTCCCGTCCGATGCCGACATCGCGACTTTCGTCCGCTCCATCTCCGATGCCGGCGTCCAGCTGACCGGTCTCAACTTCGCCGCAGGCGACATGCCGGCGGGTGACCGCGGAATCCTGTCCAACCCAGCGATGGCGCAGGCATTCCGGGACAACGTAGACATCGCGGTGGGTATCGCCGAACAGCTCGGTACCCGCGCGTTCAACGCGCTGTACGGCAATCGCGACGGCGACCACTCGCCGACGGCACAGGACTCCGTCGCCGCCGAGAACCTCGCGTACGCGGCCCGCGCGGCCGACCGTATCGGCGCGACCGTGCTCGTCGAACCCGTCAGTGGCGCACCGCGATACCCACTGCTCACCGCTTCCGACGCGATCCGGGTCATCGACCGGGTGCACTCCGAACACGGGGTGACCAACGTCCGGTTGCTCGCCGACCTGTACCACCTCTACGTCAACGGCGACGACATCACCACCGTGATCACCGATTACAGCCCCCGCATCGGCCACGTCCAGATCGCCGACGCACCGGGCCGAGGCGAACCAGGCACCGGCGAAATCCCGCTGCGCAGCCATCTCGAGCAGCTGGCCGCCCACGGGTACCGGGGCCGGATCGGCTTGGAGTACAAGGCGACGCGGCCCGACACCTTCGAATGGCTCCCCCGAGCCCAGCGCAGCACCAACCCGCAACCGGAAACAACAGCGAGGATCTCATGAGCACAATCGGTTTCATCGGACTCGGAATCATGGGCAGCCCCATGGCATGTCACCTGGTCGCGGCTGGTCACAAGGTCGTCGGCGTGGACACCTCGCCGGAGCGCACCGCCGCGCTCGTCACGGCGGGCGGGACGGCGGCCGAATCGATCGAGCAGGCCGTCAAGGATGCCGACGTGGTGGCGATCATGGTGCCCGACTCGCCGCACGTGCAGAGTGTGCTGTTGGGTGACGACGGCGTCTTCGCACACGCCCAGCCCGGCACCCTGGTGATCGACTTCTCCTCCATCCGGCCCGACGTGACCGCGGAGTTCGCGAAGATCGGCGCGGAGCGTGGCCTTCGCATCCTGGACGCGCCGGTGTCCGGCGGTGAGCCCGGCGCCAAGAACGCGACCCTGTCGATCATGGTCGGTGGATCCGACGCCGACTTTGCCGATGCCAAGCCAATTCTCGACACCGTCGGCAAAACCATCGTCCACGTCGGCACCAACGGGGCGGGCCAGACCGTCAAGGCCGCCAACCAGCTGATCGTCGCGGGGAACATCGAGCTGCTCGCAGAGGCCATCACCTTCCTGAAGGCCTACGACGTCGACATCGACGCCGCAGTCACGGTGCTCGGCGGAGGGCTCGCCGGCTCCGCGGTCCTCGACCAGAAGGCACCGAAGATGCTCGGCCGCAACTTCGATCCCGGTTTCCGTATTGCGCTGCACCACAAGGACCTAGGCATCGTCACCGCCGCGGCCCGAGAGGCCGGGGTGGTCACCCCGCTCGGGTCGGTCGTCGCACAGCTGATGGCGTCCGCCCTCGCCAACGGCGACGGCGGGCTCGACCACTCGGCGCTGCTGCTGGGTGTTGAGCGGTTGTCCGGCAAGGAAGGCGGATCGGACCAATGACACGCATGCGAACGGTCGACGCCGCCGTCCGAATCCTCGAAATCGAAGGTGCCACCCAGGCTTTCGGCCTGCCCGGGGCGGCGATCAACCCGTTCTACTCGGCGATGCGCGCCCACGGTGGCATCAAACACGTCCTCGCCCGGCATGTCGAAGCCGCCAGTCACATGGCCGAAGGCTTCACCCGGGCCGCCGCGGGGAACATCGGGGTGTGCATCGGCACGTCCGGGCCTGCCGGCACGGACATGATCACCGGGTTGTACTCGGCGTCAGCCGATTCCATCCCGATCCTGGCGATCACCGGCCAGGCACCCGTGGACAAGCTCCACAAGGAGGACTTCCAGGCCGTCGACATCGCCGCGATCGCCGCGCCGGTGACCAAGATGGCGATGACGGTCCTCGAGCCCGGTCAGGTGCCCGGTGCGTTCGCGCAGGCATTTCACCTCATGCGGTCGGGCCGACCAGGCCCGGTCCTCATCGACTTGCCCATCGACGTCCAACTGGCCGAGATCGATTTCGACGCCGAGTCGTACCAACCCCTGCCCGTCTACAAGCCCGCCGCCTCGCGCGCGCAGGCCACCAAGGCCATCGCCATGTTGGCCTCCGCCGAGCGGCCGCTGATCGTCGCCGGCGGCGGGATCATCAACGCCGACGCGTCCGCTCTGCTCGTCGAACTGGCGGAGATCCTGAACGTCCCTGTGGTGCCGACGCTGATGGGGTGGGGCAGCATCCCGGACGACCACAGGCTCGCGGCGGGCATGGTCGGACTGCAGACCTCCCAGCGCTACGGCAACGCGAACATGCTCGCGTCCGACTTCGTCCTCGGCATCGGCAATCGGTGGGCCAACCGGCATACCGGCGGCCTGGACACCTATCGCAACGGGCGCCGCTTCGTGCACGTCGACATCGAGCCGACGCAGATCGGCCGGGTGTTCGCCCCCGACTACGGAATCGTCTCGGATGCGAAGGCCGCGCTCGAACAGTTCGTGGCCGTCGCCAGGGAGCGGCAAGCCGCAGGCTCGCTACCGGACTGGAGCACGTGGGCCCAGGAGTGCCTGCAGCGCAAGCAGACCATGCACCGCAAAACCCACTTCGACGACGTGCCGATCAAGCCGCAGCGGGTCTACGAAGAGATGAACCGGGTGCTCGGCCGTGACACCCGCTACGTCACCGCCATCGGTCTGTCGCAGATCGCCGGCGGGCAGTTCCTGCACGTGTACGGACCACGGAACTGGATCAACTGTGGCCAGGCCGGCCCACTCGGATGGACGGTGCCGGCCGCCCTCGGCGTGGTCGCCGCAGACCCCGAAGCGAACGTGGTGGGCCTGTCCGGCGACTACGACTTCCAGTTCCTCATCGAGGAGCTGGCCGTCGGAGCACAGTTCAACCTGCCGTATGTCCATGTGGTGGTGAACAACTCGTACCTGGGCCTGATCCGTCAAGCGCAGCGCAACTTCGACATGAACTACTGCGTGTCGCTGGGCTTCGACAACATCAATGCCCAGGAAACCGAGGGGGCCGTGCCGAAGGGCTACGGCGTTGACCATCTGCGGGTCGTCGAGGGTCTGGGCTGCAAGGCGATTCAGGTTGTCGAACCTCAGGACATCGGTCCGTCACTGGCAAAGGCGCGTCAACTCGCCAGGGAACACAAAGTGCCGGTGGTGGTCGAGGTCTTCCTTGAGAAGATCACCAACATCGCCATGGGCACCGAAATCGACAACATCGTCGAGTTCGGTGATCTCGCGGAGTCCCTCGATGACGCGCCCACAGCGTTGGCGCAGCTGCTCGACTAGTTCGGGTCGGTCGCTTCGGCGGAGCGCCCCACCATCGCTACGCGGTGGCGGGGCGCTCTTCTTTGACGAATTCCGTTGCGATGTCCCGTGCGACGCGCTTCAACAGCTCTGACACCTCGGTCGCCGACGTCGATGTGAGCCGGACCGCAGGCCCGGATATCGAGATCACCGTCAACGTCGGGGCCGCCGGAACCGGGACCGCAAAGCACCGAACACCGATCTCCTGCTCACCCTCGTCGACCGCGTAACCGCGTGACCGGCTCAACTCGATGTCGCGGATCAGCGCGTCCGGCGTCGTGAGCGAATTCTGGTTGCTCGTGGGCATCCCGACACGAGTCATCAACGTACGCACCACATCGTTCGGCAGCTGCATGAGCAAGCCCTTCCCGACCCCGGTGCAATGCAGGTGGACACGTCTGCCCACTTCGGTGAACATCCGCATCGTGTGCGGGGACGGCACCTGGGCCACGTAGATCGCCCTGTCGTTGTCCAAGACTGCCATGTTGGCGCTCTCGCCCGTCCGCTCGACCAGTTCCGCCAGATACGGGCGAGACCAGGCGCCGTTGAGTTGTGCCGCGCTGGCACCCAGACGAACCATCTTGGGGCCAAGGGCATAACGCCGGTCGTCGTGCTGTCGGAGGTATCCCATGGTCAACAGGGTCCGAGCGAAACGATGAATCGTGGGTTGCGGCAGCTCCGCGCGAGTCGCCAACTCGCTCAAGGCCATGCTGCCACCACAGCTGGCCAGGATCTCCAACAGCTCGAATGCCCGCTCCACCGAATGGACACCTACCCGGGGCGACGATTCGTCCGACACCGAACCCTCCGATCCTCGTTTGTAGTTCGACTGCGTCATCGGCGACCCGCGACGGCGGCGCCGGGCGGCCGAGGGTTTGTTGACCTACCCTCGGCCGCCCGGCGCCGGCCCGCCTAACCGGTCGCGAGCCTCGGTGTCAGTCGTACCCGGGGTTTCATGGTGCTGGTCTCACTCGCGGGCACTTTGCGCCCCGGCTGACGGAAGAACAGCGCGATGCCCGCCGACACCAGGGCACTCGCGGCCGCCAGCCAGTACGCACCGGTGTAGCCCCAGGAGTCGATGACACTGGCCCCCACACCGATACCCACCACAGAACCAAGGAGTTTGGAGCTGTACACGAGACCGTAGTTGCTCGCGTTGTTGTTCTCGCCGAAGTAGTCCGGCGTGAGCGCGGCGAACATCGGGTAGAACGCGCCGCCACCGAATCCGACCAGGAACGCGAAGGCCAGAAACGCGATCTCGTTGCCGGCCTTACCCGCGTACAACAGCCCGACCAATGAGCCCGCCTCCACCAACAGCACGAGGATGAGCGCCTGCTTGCGGCCGATCTTGTCGGAGATGTAGCCCGTCACCGCGCGCCCGGTGCCATTGATGACGGACAACACTCCCGCCGAGGATGCAGCGATCAGTGGTCCGAATCCCTCTGCCTTGGCGAACGGAACCATGTAGCTGATACCGAAAAGCGATACGCCGGCGCTGATCCCGAGCGAAAGCCACATCAACGGCAGCATGCCGGTCCTGATGGCTTCCATGGGCGTGTACTGACGTACGGCAGGCGGGTTCTTGCGCAGGCTGTCGGCTTTTGCGCCGGATGCCGGCTGCAGCGGATCGATGTCTGCCGGCCACCAGCTCTTGGGCGGGTCCCGGAAGAACCACCCACTCCCGGCAACGACGACGAGCATGAATATGCCCACCAGGTCCAGCAGCCACGCGTAGGTGGTCGGGTGCAACAGGTAGCTGAAGATGAAGATGAACGGCACTGCACCATAGGCGAATCCGCTGTTCACGAACCCGGTCTTGGCGCCGCGGCGCTCCGGATACCACTTGCCGACCATGTTGATGCAGGTGGCGTAGACCAGTCCGACACCGATCCCTCCGCACACCGCGAACCCGAGGTAGGCCAAGATGAGATTGCCCTGGGTGATGCTGAAGAACCCGATGGCGGACATGGCCGCTCCGGCGAGCATCGCGGCACGCGGGGAGACTGTCCCCTTCTCCCGCAGCTTCCCGGCGGGAAATGCTACGGCGGCCTGGAAGAACGCCCAGATGGACAGCAGCCAGAACGTCTGAGACATGCTCCAGTGGTGCGCCTCCCGAAGTGTTTGGGCGGCAGCGCCAAAGCCGTACTCGTACACGCTGACTGCCAGCATCGCGATCCACGGCAGCCAGACCATCCATGACCGGGGTCTGCCGAGGAGTTGCCGGTCGGTCTCACCGACCCTGTATACGCGGCCGTTCGCGTCGATGACTTCGCGATAGGTTGCGATAGTTGGCGACATCGTTATCCTCTTTCTAGGAATGGTGAACATGCGCACGCCGGTGCCGCGCGCGATTCACGCGACAGGCATCGGAGCGCTTGTTTGGTTTCTGCCGGGTGCGGGCCCGAACAGAACCTGGTGCGGCGGGCGCAGTGCAGCTGCGCAATTCGCACGTGTTGGTGCAGCGGTCGAATGCGGTGGTCACCTGCGTCGCCGCGCTCCGAGCTCTATCGGATCACTGTGTCGTCCTTTCGTTCTCATCCTCTCGGCCACCAGATGATCGCGACTGTCTTGCTCAGATGACTCCGGTGTCCCTGAACAACTCGAGCTGTTCAGGCGTGTAGCCGAGTTCGGTACAGATCTCGTCGGTGTGCTCGCCGAGGAGCGGCGAACGGACGATGTCGATGGGTGAATCCGACAGTCTCAGCGGCGAACCCACGGTCTTGAAGGTCCCGCGCACCGGATGATCCACGCTGACGACGGCGCCGAGGTCCATGAGAGTTTCGTCCTCGATCAGCTCCTTGGTGGACAGCACCGGCCCGCACGGAACGTTGAGTTTGTTGAGAGCGTCGAGCGCCTCCCATTTGGTGTGCTTCTCCGACCAGTCCTCGATCAGCGCAAAAACCTTGTCCAACTTGGGCAACCGGTCTTCCGGACGGACCCAGTCCGGGTGATCGGCAAGATCAGGCCTACCGATCAACTCGGCAAGCGGGCCCCAGACCTGGGGCTGAACGATCACGTAGATGTAGTCATTCGGTCCTCCGCCTTTGGTCCGCACCGCCCAACCCGGTTGGCCACCACCCGAGGCATTGCCCGACCGCGGCACCTCGTCACCGAATCGCTCGTTGGGGTATTCGCGGAGCGGCCCGCCGGCCAACCGCTGCTGATCACGCAGCTTGACCCGGCAGAGGTTGAGGACTGCCTCTTGCATCGCCACCTCGACACGCTGCCCACGACCGGTGTTGGTGCGTTGGTAGAGCGCGGCCAAGATTCCGGCGACAAGGTGGATGCCGGTCCCCGAGTCACCGATTTGCGCGCCCGTGGCCATCGGCGGGCCGTTCTCGAATCCGGTGGTGGCCATCGAGCCACCCATGGCCTGTGCGATGACCTCGTACGCCTTGAAGTCGAAGTACTTCCCGGGACCGAATCCCTTGATCGAGGCGTAGATCAAGCGAGGGTTGATCTCTTTCAGTCGCTCCCAGGGGAACCCGAACCGGTCGACCACCCCAGGCCCGAAGTTCTCGACGAGGATGTCGACACGCGACACCAGGTCGGTGAAAATCTGCTTGCCCGCATCGGATTTCATGTTCACGGTGATGCTGCGCTTGTTGCAGTTGAGCATCGTGAAATACAGGCTGTCGGCACCGGGTATGTCACGAAGCTGGCTGCGGGTGATGTCCCCGGTGCCCGGTGCCTCCAACTTGATGACGTCCGCGCCCAGCCACGCGAGCAGCTGCGTCGCCGAGGGTCCCGACTGGACGTGCGTCATATCGAGCACGCGAACGCCGTCGAGTGCTCGGCTCGGCTGTGCGGGATCCGATTCCACGACCGTGGGGATCTGAACCATGACTCAACTTCCTTCACTGGCAGAAGGTTGCGCCGTCGTGGGCCCGGGGATCCATCCTGCAGCTGCGGATGGATGATGTGGATCACAACATTGCATACCGTATGAGGTAGACGACAGTGTGGTATGCGTAACACCGATTTGTCCAGCATTTCCCAAGTACTCACAGATTTCTCGCCATGCGGCCGTACCGCCCCGACGAATCACCCCGCGGGACATCGGCGCCGAACCTCCGAACGGCCCACCCCGGTCCCGCCACTTCCCAAGGTGGCCGCAAACCGCCCGCACGCCACAAAGTTTCACCCCGATGCCGCCATGAAGGCGGGCCCGAGCCGCACGGCACGACCACCAAATATCCTGTACTGCAAGGAATTAGATCGATATCCGGGATGCCCCTCCCGATCCCGCCTACGCGCGGACCGAATCGTCGCCACCCGGTTGGCTGGGGCGGCAGGCAACCACACACCCGCCCAGACACGCATCACGAGAACCGACCTGCACTCCCCCGCGACCGAGGCTGTCAAGAACCTCCAGGGAATCAACAGGAAATTCGGGTATTGCGTCCAGATTGTATGAAGTATACGGTTCGATGTGATGTCGGTTACGTTCTCGACCGATCCGTGACCGCCTTCACACAACGCACTGAGTAGTCGACGACAGCTGCAGCTGTGCCGGGTCCGGCAAGCGGTCGCTGATCCATCTGTGGTTCGACCCCGACGCGAGACGTCGAAGGCGACGAACCCGAGCGATCACACATAAGGGGACGGCCTTGAGGAAGGCACTCGAAGGCGTGCGCGTCCTGGACATGACCCACGTCCAGTCCGGCCCGTCATGCACACAGATCCTGGCCTGGCTCGGCGCCGACGTCGTGAAACTGGAGGCGCCCTCCGGCGACGTCACGCGAAAGCAGCTGCGGGACATACCCGACGTCGACAGCCTCTACTTCACGATGCTCAACTGCAACAAGCGCAGCATCACGCTCAACATGAAAGCCCCTGAGGGCAAGCGGATTTTTGCTGAGCTACTGCCGCGTTTCGACATCCTCGCCGAGAACTTCGGTCCGGGAGCCATCGAACGCATGGGCTTCGGATGGGACGAGCTGCGGCGCATCAACCCGCGGTTGATCTTCGCGTCCATCAAGGGCTTCGGCGACGGCCCGTACACCCACTTCAAGGCCTATGAAGTCATCGCGCAGGCCATGGGCGGGTCGATGAGCACCACTGGCTTCGAGGACGGCCCGCCTCTGGCCACGGGTGCGCAGATCGGGGATTCCGGCACCGGCATCCACGCCGTGGCCGGCATCCTGGCCGCGCTGTATCAACGTGAGTACACCGGCCGCGGACAACGAGTCACCGTCGCCATGCAGCATGCGGTCCTGAACCTGTGTCGCGTCAAGTTGCGTGACCACCAACGGCTTGCGACGGGCCCGCTGGGCGAATATCCCAACAAAGAATTCAGCAACTGCGTCCCGCGGTCGGGCAACGCCTCCGGCGGCGGCCAGCCGGGCTGGGCCGTGAAATGTGCCCCCGGAGGCTCCAACGACTACATCTACGTGGTTGTCCAGCCGGTGGGGTGGGCACCGTTGGCAAACCTGATCGGCCGGCCCGAACTCGCGACCGATCCGGAGTGGAGCACACCCCAGGCGCGCCTCGACAAGCTCGACAAGATGTTCCAACTCATCGAGGAATGGTCCATGCACCTCGGCAAATGGCAGGTGCTGGAAGCGCTGACCGCCCACCACATTCCCTGCGGGCCCATTCTCTCCACTCAGGAAATCATCGCCGATCGGTCACTGGCGGCTAATGAGATGGTGGTCCGGGTCGCGCACCCCGAGCGGGGTGAGTTCGCGACCGTCGGATGCCCGATCAAGCTGTCGGATTCCCCCGTCGACGTCCATCGCTCCCCCCTTCTGGGCGAGCACAACGAGGACGTCTACAGCAACGAACTCGGGCTCGGGCATCTGCTCCCGGGCTTGAAAGCGAAGGGGGTCATCTGAGAATTCCGCCACCAGAAACGAAGACAGTCGGCAGTATACAAAACGAGAAGGAGATTCGACCAGTATGAATGCACCAGCTCCGTCGTCATACCGCGAGGTGATCGACGACAACGGGAGGGTGTACCGGATCGGGGAAACCGACCGGGACATCCTCGGACGGTCACGGGCGTGGATGGTATGGCTGCCCTGGCTCGCAATGATGGCCATCAGCTCCTCCGAGTACGCGTTCACCTCGGCCGAGGACACTCTCGTCGACGCACACCGTTGGGGGCACGGCCACATTTTCTGGCTGTTGGGGGTCTGGGTGTTCTTCCAGGCGGCAGTGGCGTTCCCGGCCGGAAAGCTCAGGGAGAGCGGCAAACTCTCGGCAAAGAGCGCGATGATGGTCGGCGCCGTCGGCGCCCTCGTCGGCTACCTGGCGCTGGCCTACTCCCCGAACGTCGTCTTCGCCTATCTGGGATTTGGCGTAATCGGTGGTGCCGCAGCTGGTTTCGTCTACGCGACCTGCGTGAACATGGTCGGCAAATGGTATCCGGAACGCAAGGGCGGCAAGACCGGCTTCGTCAACGGCGGCTTCGCGTACGGTTCGGTGCCGTTCATCTTCCTGTTCACCTCGTACCTGGAGGTCAGCAACTACAAGAGCCTCCTGCTCGCGGTAGGGGTGTTCCTCGCCGGCCTGGTGGCGGTCAGTGGATTCTTCTTCAAGGATCCGCCGAAGAACTGGTGGCCTCCGCACGTCGACCCGCTGCGGATCAACGAGGACCCCCGGATTCGCCGCGCACTGCTCAAGAATCCGCCTGCGGTCAAGCAATTCACCCCCATGGAGGCGATCAAGACCGGCATCCTCCCACTGATGTGGTTCGTGCTGCTGTGCACGGCGGGCATCAACATCTTCGGAATCGCCATGCAGGTTCCCTTCGGCAAGGAGATGGGGTTTGCCGGCGGGATCGTGGCGCTGGCCATGAGCCTGAAGGCCATCATCAACGGCACCGGGCGCGGCGTGATCGGCTGGATCTCCGACCGCTGCGGACGTCGAGACACGTTGATCATCGTGTGCGTGGTGCTCGGGCTGGCCCAGTACGCGGTGTACTTCTCCGGCTCGATCGGCAGCATGCCGCTGTTCCTGTTGGCGTCGATGGTCTCCGGATTCGGCGGCGGTGCGATCTTCCCGCTCTTCGCGGCGATGACCGCCGACTACTTCGGAGAGAACAACAACGCCACCAACTACGGCCTGGTCTACAGCTCGAAGTTGGTCTCCGGGCTCGTCGGCGCCGGACTCGGCGCCGTTGTGGTCGACACGTGGGGCTACGGCACCGCATTCGTCATCGCCGGTTCGGTCGGAATCGTCTGCGCCTTCCTGTCGGTCTTCTTGCGTCAGCCACAGCTGAAGGCACCCACGCCGACGCCGGCCGGACAGCCTCTGCGCGTCGAACGGGAGATGGCGCTGGACTGAAGTCTCCGGTTCACCGCCGCTGTAACGCTTCGGGTGCGGGGGTCGCCACCACGACTCCCCCACCCGGGGCGTTCTGTTCTGTTCCTGCCACGACCGGCCAGCAACTGGTTGTGGGGTGGCCTGCTTATTGCATACGAAAGCCTGTATGCTACCTGTCGCAGGTAGCATCGGGTCGAAGGAGCTCACCATGACACTCTCCACGCCGAGCCCACGTGAGCGCGGCCAGGTCGGGCAACGTCGCAACATGACCGACGGCGCGCATCGAGTACAGCGGCCTGCCCCGTTACGACAGGCGGTCTACGACGCCATCCAGGAACTCATCGTGCAGGGCACCTTGCAGCGAGGCCAGCATCTGGTGGAGAACGAACTGGCCGAATACCTCGGTGTCAGTAGGCAACCGGTCCGAGAAGCCCTGCAGCGCCTGCAGACCGACGGCTGGGTCGACCTGCGCCCGGCGCAGGGTGCGTTCGTGCACACCCCGTCGGAGGACGAGGTGGACCAGCTGCTCGGCGTGCGCACGGTTCTCGAAACCTATTCGGCCCAGCTCGCCGCCGAGCACGCCACCCCTGAAGACGTCAACCGACTGTGGGAGCTGCAGCAGGACGGGTTGAATGCCCTGGCGATCAACGACTCCGAGGCCTTGGTCAGAGCCAACGCCGCCCTGCACGGGCAGATCAACTCACTCGCCCAGAACACCGTGCTGGCCAGGCACATCGGCCTCGTCGAGCGCAGATGGCGCTGGTACTACCTGCCGATCGCGCAGCCCCGCGGCCACGATGCCTGGGCGGAGCACGCCGAACTGATCAAAGCGATCGCCGCCCGCGACGCCACCCTGGCGAGCAGCATCATGCATCAGCACACCGAGCGCACGCGGCAGACCTATCACGAGCAGCGGCTCGCGGGCAAGACCGCCGACTAGCACTCTCAGGACGGCAGCACTGCGTCCGCCCGGATTCGCTCGGCCCGGGAATACACGTTCATCGAGGACCCGCGCAAGAAGCCGACCAACGTCATCCCCATCTCCCTGGCCAGCTCGACGGCCAGCGATGATGGAGCGGAAACTGCGGCAAGGCAAGGGATCCCGGCCATCGCCGCCTTCTGCACCAGTTCGAAGGAAGCGCGCCCGCTCACCATCAGGGTGGCCCCGCGCAGCGGCAGCCGCCCCTCCTCCAGCGCCCACCCGACGACCTTGTCCACGGCATTGTGGCGACCGACGTCCTCCCGAATACACCAGAGCACGCCGTCCGCGTCGAACAGGCCGGCCGCATGCAGGCCGCCGGTGCGGTCGAAGATGCGCTGAACCGCCCTGAGCCGCTCGGGCAAAGCCGCGATCGTTGTGGTACTGAGCCGCAACGGATCACCGTCGGCGCTCCACTTGCTGACGGTGCGGACCGCTTCGAGGCTGGCCTTGCCGCACACGCCGCACGAGGAGGTCGTATAGAAGTTGCGCTCGAGCGACCGCCGCGGAGGCTCGACCCCCGGGCCGATGAGCACATCCAGCACGTTGTACGTGTTGGCCCCATCGGCCGTCGCACCCGCGCAGTATCGGATCCCGGCGATGTCGGAAGGCTCCGACACCACTCCCTCGGTGACGAGAAAGCCACGGGCCAAGTCGAAATCGTTGCCGGGGGTGCGCATCGTCACGGTGAGCGGGCGACCGTCCACCCTGATCTCCAGCGGCTCCTCGGCGGCCAGCGTGTCCGGGTGGGCAGAGGCCACCCCGTCGGCCATCCGGATCACCCGGTAACTACTGGTCACCCGTCCCACAACGCCACTCCCTTTCCCGCTCCCACTGATGCGATCCCTGGACAAGTGATCCAGGTCATAGTTACACTATCACATACTGTATGCAATATTACGGAGGCCATCATGTCTGACACCGCTGCCTCAGTCACGGTCCTCGAAGTGAGAGACCTACGCGGACGGTCGTATCGGGTCGGCGAGCGACCGCACGACATCATCGGACGCTCGCGCACCTGGATGCTCTGGCTCAGTTGGGCGGCGATGGCGGCAATAGGCGTGCTGCAGTATGGCTTTGGCGTCGCCGTCACCGCCTTGCACACTCCGGAGGGGTCCAACGCCACCGGCGCGTACTGGGTTCTGGCGCTCTGGCTGGTGTTTCAGGCCGGCGCCGCCTACCCCACCGCGACGCTGAGCCATCGCTCCGCGGTTCCCCCGGCCCGCGCCATGCTGGTCGGGGCGATATTGTGCGCCTCCGGTCCTCTGACGCTCGCCTACACCGACAGCTTTGTCCTCGCCGTGCTCGGATACTCCGTGCTGTGCGGCAGCGGCGCCGGAATCGTCTACGCGACATGCGCTTCCACCGTCGCGAAGTGGTACCCGGAGCGCCGCGGGGTGCGGGTCGGCTTTGTCACCGGCGCGTTCGGCTACGGCGCGGTGCCTGCGATCGCACTGTTCGCCACCGTCCTGACACCCACCAACCGGTCCGCGATCTTCACCGCGGTCGGCATCGGCGTGCTCGTCGTGGTCGCCGGATGCGGTGTCCTGCTGCGAGATCCGCCGCCAGCCTGGTGGCCGCCGGACATCGACCCCCGGGTCTGGGCTGTCGACAGGCGGCTGAATCCCAGCCTGCTCAGCAATGTCAGCGCGGTACGTCAGTACTCCCCCGGCCAGGCAATCCGGACTCCCGCGTTCGTGATCATGTACCTCATCCTGGTGTTCGCCGCCGCCGCTGCCCTGCTGCCCGTCGCCTATCTGCCCGGTATGGCGATGGCCCACGGCTTTTCGTTGGCTGTCAGCGCGTCGGCGGTCGGCCTGCTCGCCGCGGTCAACGGCGCAGGCCGCACCGTCGCCGGCCGGATCTCGGACAGATTCGGGAGGCGTCGGACGATCAGTGCCGTACTCGCGCTCGAAGGGTGCGCGCAGTTGGGGCTCGTCTATTCGTTCTCCATCGGGCAGCCGACGGCATTCGTGCTTTTCGCCGTCCTCGGCGGGTTGGCCGGCGGCGCCTTCTACCCGCTGTTCGCCAGCCTCATCGCCGACTACTTCGGCGAGCGGAACGCCGTGCGCAACTTCGGCCTGGTGTACAGCGCCAAGCTGTTCGGCGGCCTCATCGGCGTCGGGCTGCCCACGCTGATGCTGTCGTCGCGCGGACTGTCGCTGCTCTTCGTCGCCGCCGGCCTGCTCAGCCTGTGCGCCGCCGCGATGACCCGAATGCTGAATCGCCCCGGATACCCGGCACTGGGCCTGCCCCACTAGTGAACTGTCCAATCCCCCAACCCAACTCAGGAGGCTCGATGTCCCCGTTCGCCAATCTCGCCGAACTGCGCCAGGTGACAGGTCACCTCCAGCAGTGTGTGACAGCCCTGATGTCGAAGTACGGCGACTCTCCTGCTATCCGTCGGGTCGCCAACGACACCGACAGAATCGGCAACGCGATCGACCGGCTCGAGATCGACCTGCACGAGCTGGAACCGATGTATCTGCGCGACGACGCGAACTGGTCCCGCGAGGTGATCCAGATTCCGGATACTCAATACGACGTGGACTTCTGGCGCGATGTCGACCACGAAGGGATCGGTGGGCAGAACGGCGCGTGCGTCCACGTGCTGCGCAACCGGAAGGCCCGGTAAGCCACGCAGGTCACCGCCGGAACGCCAAATGGAGAACTCCGCCGCCCGATCGGGCGGCGGAGTTCTCTTGCGCTCAGGTGCGCCGTACCGTCAGCGCAGCAGCACTGTCGCGGCGAGGGCCACCGGATCGAGCGCACCGGTGTCCATGGCAACCAGCAGCTGCAGTTGATGTTTCATCCTCGGATCCCAGAAGCGGCCGATGTGATCGGCCACTGCAGCCGCGGCCTGTTCCGCGTGCAGATGTCCGAAATGGGCGGCGATGCTGTTGATCATCCTGATCTCGGCAGGGGCGTTGCGCGCCATGTCAGTCCACCAACTCCGCGGCCATCATGTCGGTCACTGTCTGCTCCTCGTGCTCTCGGACAATCGGGTGGGCGAGGGCGACCTGCACGGCGGTCACCTTGTATTCGGGGCAGTTGGTCGCCCAATCGGAGTTCTCTGTGGTCACCACGTTCGCGCCGGTGACCGGATAGTGAAATGTGGTGTACACCACGCCGACAGGCATCCGGTCAGAGATCTTGGCACGCAGCTTCGTGGTGCCCACCCGGCTGGCGAGCGTCACCTCGACACCATCGACGATTCCTCGGTCCTCGGCATCGTGCGGGTGGATCTCCAGGAGGTCCTCCGGGTGCCAGGCGATGTTGGCCGTCCGGCGGGTCTGGGCACCGACGTTGTACTGGCTGAGGATTCGGCCGGTAGTGAGGATCAGCGGGAATCGTCGCGTGCTGCGCTCATCGGTGGGCACGAACGGCGTGGGCACGAATCGCCCCTTCCCCCGGGTGAAAGAGTCGACATGCATGATCGGTGTGCCGTCGGGGGCGTCATCGTCGCACGGCCACTGGATGCTGCCCATCTGGTCGAGCTTCTGGAACGACACGCCGGTGAACGTCGGTGTCACCGAGGCGATCTCATCCATGATCTGGCTTGGATCGGCATAGTGCATGGGATAGCCCATCGCGGTGGCGACCTGACAGACGATATCCCACTCGTGCCGTCCGGTCTTCGGCTTCATCACTGCCCGCACCCGGTTGATCCGGCGCTCGGCGTTGGTGAAGGTCCCGTCCTTCTCCAGGAACGAGGCCCCCGGCAGGAACACGTGGGCGAACTTCGCGGTCTCGTTGAGGAAGAGATCCTGCACCACCACCAGATCCAACGCGGCCAGTGCCGCGGTGACGTGCCCGACATTCGGATCGGACTGTGCGATGTCCTCACCGTGCACGAACAGACCGCGGAAGGTTCCCTCGATCGCGGCATCGAACATGTTCGGGATGCGCAGGCCGGGTTCAGGAAGAAGCGTTGTTCCCCAAAGGTTTTCGAAAACGGTCCGTACCGCGTCGTCGGACACGTGCCGGTAACCGCTGAATTCGTGCGGGAAGGATCCCATGTCGCACGAACCCTGCACGTTGTTCTGGCCGCGCAACGGGTTCACTCCGACCCCGTCTCGACCGATGTTGCCGCAGGCCATGGCGAGGTTCGCCATCCCCATCACCATCGTCGAACCCTGACTGTGCTCGGTGACTCCCAGGCCGTAGTAGATGGCGCCGTTGGCCGCCTGGCCATACAAGCGGGCGGCGGCGCGCAACTCCGCGGCCGGCACGCCGGTGATCGGTTGCACCGCCTCGGGACTGTGCTCAGGGCGGGAGATGAACTCCACCCACTCATCGAAGTCCTCACACCGGGCCGCGACGAACGAGTCGTCCACCAGCCCCTCGGTCACCACTACGTGGGCGATCGCGTTGACAACCGCCACGTTGGTGCCGGGCCTGAGCTGGAGATGATGCTGGGCCTCGACGTGGGGTGACCGGACCAGGTCGATACGACGCGGGTCCACCACGATCAGCTTGGCGCCCTGCCGTAGGCGCTGTTTCATCCGGGACCCGAACACCGGGTGGCCGTCGGTGGGATTGGCACCGATCACCATGATCACGTCGGCCTGGGCCACCGACCGAAAGTCCTGGGTGCCGGCCGACTCGCCGAAGGTCTGTTTCAGCCCATAGCCCGTCGGCGAATGGCACACCCGCGCACAGGTATCCACATTGTTGTTGCCGAAGGCGGCACGGACCATCTTCTGGACGACGTAGACCTCTTCGTTGGTGCACCGCGACGAGGTGATGGCGCCGATGGCACCAGCGCCGTGGCGGCGCCTGATGTCGAGCATCCGCCGGGCGACGGTACCGATCGCCTCATCCCAGTCCACCTCGCGCCACGGGTCTGTGATGGCATCGCGAACCATGGGTCGCAACACCCGGTCGGGGTGGGTGGCGTAACCGAAGGCGAACCGCCCCTTCACACATGAATGGCCTTCGTTGGCGCCGCCGTCCTTGTGCGGCACCATCCGGACCAGTTCGTCACCGCGCATCTCCGCCTTGAACGAGCACCCGACACCGCAGTACGCGCACGTCGTGACGACCGACCGCGACGGCATGCCCAACTCGATCACCGACCGCTCCTGCAGCGTCCCGGTGGGGCAAACCTGAACACAGGCGCCGCAGGACACGCATTCCGAATCCATGAACGATTCACCCGCGCCCGGAGACACTTTGGACGCGAAGCCGCGGCCTTCGATGGTCAACGCGAACGTGCCCTGAACCTCGTCGCAGGCCCGTACACACCGGGAGCACACGATGCATTTCGCCGGATCGAAGTCGAAGTACGGGTTGCTTTGATCCTTGACCGCGTCGAGGTGGTTCTCGCCGTCGTAGCCGTATCTGACCTGACGCAGACCGACCGTACCCGCCATGTCCTGCAGTTCGCAGTCACCGTTGGCCGCACAGGTGAGACAGTCCAGCGGATGGTCGGAGATGTAGAGCTCCATGACGTTCTCACGCAGCTTGGCGACCTTCGGGGTCTGGGTGCGCACGATCATGCCGTCGGCGGCCGGAGTGGTGCACGAGGCCGGAGTGCCGCGGCGCCCGTCGATCTCGACCAGACACAGCCGGCAGGAACCGAACGCTTGAAGTCGGTCCGTCGCGCACAACTTGGGGATGTCGATGCCGGCCAGCGCGGCCGCACGCATGACCGACGTGCCCTCCGGGACGGTTACAGCCAGCCCGTCCACCTCGAGGGAGACGGTTGTCGCGCCGTTGCCGGCCGGGGTGCCGAAGTCGGGTTCCGAGAGCAGGGTCATGGTCTACCTTCCGTCCTCGTGATGAGCGGCTGCCCGCTCGGCTGGCGAAATCGGTTGTCTGGCAAGAAAGTCATCAGGAAAGTGGGTGATGGCACTGCGGACCGGCATCGGCGTCAGGCCACCCATGGCACACAACGAACCCTCGGTCATCACATCGCAGAGATCCTCCAGCAGAGCGAGGTTCTCGTCGCGATGCTCACCCGCGGTGATCCGGTCGATCACCTCGACGCCGCGTACCGCACCGACCCGGCAGGGCGTGCACTTGCCGCAGGACTCCGCAGCACAGAACTCCATCGCGAACCTGGCCTGCGCCGCCATGTCGACGGTCTCGTCGAACACCACGACGCCGCCGTGGCCGACCATAGCGCCCGCGGCGACGAACGCCTCGTAGTCCATCGGCAGGTCGAAACTCGTCCTCGGCAGGTACGCGCCGAGTGGGCCACCGACCTGCACCGCCCGCACCGGTCGCCCGGAATGCGTTCCGCCGCCGTAGCCGTCGACGAGCTCACCGAGCGTCACACCGAACGCGGTCTCCACGATCCCGCCGTGCTTGATGTTGCCGCCGAGCTGGAAGACCTGGGTGCCGCGGGAACGCCCCACGCCGAGTTTCTGATACTCCTGCGCGCCCGCGGCGAGCACGGTCGGCACGGTGGCCAGCGTCAGCACGTTGTTCACCACCGTCGGTTTCCCGAACAGGCCGTGGATGGCGGGGATCGGGGGCTTGGCCCGAACCATTCCCCGCTTGCCCTCGAGGCTTTCCAGCATCGAGGTTTCCTCGCCGCAGATGTAGGCCCCGCCGCCGACCCGGACGTGCAGGTCGAAGTTGAGCGACGAGCCGAGCACGCTGTCGCCCAACCACCCCCGCGTATAGGCGATCTCGATGGCGGCACGCATCGTCGCCACCGCGTCCGGATATTCCGACCTGATGTAGATGTAGCCCTCGGTTGCGCCGACCGCATGGGCCGCGATGGTCATGCCCTCGATGAGCAGGAACGGGTCGCCCTCCATCACCATCCGGTCGGCGAACGTTCCGCTGTCGCCTTCGTCGGCGTTGCAGCAGACGAACTTGAGCTCGTCGACGCAGTCGTGCACGGTCTTCCACTTGATACCCGCCGGGAAGCCCGCCCCACCACGACCGCGCAATCCGGAGTCGGTGACTTCCGCGACCACCTCGTCCGGGGAAACCTCCAGTGCGCGAACCAGTCCGACAACACCGCCGTGGCGCAGGTAGTCGTCGGACGAGAGCGGATCGGTGATGCCCATTCGCGCGAAGGTGACCCGGTTCTGCGTAGCCAGCCACGGCAGTTCGTCGACCACTCCCAGTCGCTGCGGCAGCTCGGCGCCGTCGAACAGACCCGCGGCAACCAACCCGTCGACATCGGCGGCGGTCACCGGCCCGTAGCCGACCCGGCCATGCGGGGTCTCGACCTCCAGCAGCGGCTCCAGCCAGAGCATGCCTCGCGAGCCGTTGCGAACCAGCCGAATCGGCCGCTGCAAGCGCACCGCGGCGGTCATCAGCGCATCGGCGACCTCGTCCGCACCGACCGACCGGGCCGCCGAATCCCTCGGCACATAGACCGTGACCGGCGCTGTCTGCCCGCTCATCGGGCGGCCGCCTCGTCCAGAATCGACGACATCCTCGTCTCGTCCAGCCGACCCCGAAGCCGCCCGTTGATCTGGGCCGCGGGACCCAGTGCGCAGTTGCCCAGACAGAAGACCTGTTCGACGGTCAGCGACCCGTCGACACTGGTCTCCCCCAACGACAAACCGCACGTGTCCCGCACGTGGTCGACCAGCCGTTGCGCGCCCAGCGCCTGACATGCCTCACCCCGGCAGATCCGGACGGTCGTCCGGCCCGCCGGTGTGGCGCGGAAATCGTGATAGAAGGTGACCACCCCGTGCACATCGGCGCGGGACAGGTTCAGTTCGTCGGCCAGGATCGGAATCGCTTCCGGGGGAATGTATCCCACCGCTTCCTGTACTGCGTGCAGGATGGGCAGCAGCGGTCCGCGCTGCCCTCGGTGCACAGCCGCGATCGCTCTGACGATAGCCACACTCATGAGATTCCTTCCCGCGAGGGCATAGTCGGCCGAAGATGGATGGAACCGCCCCAGGAGACGACCTGGGGCGGCTCACACCCGGGCGGGCCGCTAAACGACGACCTTCTTCTCACGCCATTCGGCGACGGTGTCCGCGTCGTAGCCGAGATCGGCCAGCACCTCATCGGTGTGCTCGCCGAGCAGGGGTGCGCCCTTGATGTCAGGTGTGAACGCGGAGAACTTGATCGGGCTGCCGACGGTCAGGTAGGTGCCGCGACCCTTCTGCTCGACCTCGACGATGCTGCCGCTCTTGCGCAGGTCCTTGTCCTCGGCTAGATCCTTCATGGACATGACTGGCGCACACGGCACCTCCCACTCCCGCAGGATGTCCACCGCTTCCCATTTCGTCTTGTCCGCCAGCCACTTCTCGATCTCGGCGAAGATATCGAAGATCTTGTCCTGACGGGCCCGGGCGGTGTTGTATCCCGGGTCATCGACCCACTCGGGGTGGCCGATGGCCTCGGCGGTGCGCTTCCAGTTCTGCTCCTGGATGGTGAAGTAGATGTAGGCGTTGGGGTCGGTCTCCCAGCCCTTGCACTTGACCACCCAACCGGGCTGGCCACCGCCGCCGGCGTTGCCGCCGCGGGGCACAGCCTCACCGAACTCACCGTTGGGCCATTGCGGGTACTCCTCCAGGTAGCCAACGCGTTCCAGCCGCTGCTGGTCGCGCAGCTTGACGCGGCACAAGTTGAGCACCGCGTCCTGCATTGCCGCCGAGACCTTCTGGCCCTTGCCGGTCTTGTCGCGATGGATCAGGGCGGTGAGAATGCCGATCAACAGGTGCATTCCGGTGTTGCTGTCACCGAGGGCCGCACCTGCGACGGTCGGCGGGCCGTCCCAGAAGCCGGTAGTCGAGGCGTTGCCGCCCGCGCACTGCGCGACGTTCTCGTAGACCTTGAGGTCGTTCCACGACGAGTCGTCGTTGAATCCCTTGACCGAACCGAAGATCAGCCGCGGGTTCCACTCCTGAATCTTGTCCCACGACAGGCCCATCCGGTCCATGGCCCCGGGCGCGAAGTTCTCGACCAGCACGTCTGCCCCGCGGATCAGCTTCTCCATCACCTCGAGGCCTTCGGGTGACTTCGTGTTGATCGCCAGCGAGCGCTTGTTGCTGTTGAGCATGGTGAAGTACAGAGCGTCCAGTTCGGGGATGTCGCGCAGCTGGTTTCGCGTCACGTCACCCCCACTCGTACGCTCGACCTTGAGAACATCGGCCCCGAGCCAGGCGAGCATCTGGGTGCACGCCGGGCCCGCCTGGACCCCGGTGAAGTCGATCACCTTGATCCCGGAGAGTGGCAAATCGGTCATGGCGCCGTTCCTTTCATTGTTGTTGGTGCGTATCGATCGGTTCAGTGCTTTGCGGTGATGCCCTTGGGGTTGAGGTGGGCGATGTTGCCGCTCTCCGTGCCATCGGCGGGGTCGATGACGCAGTCGATGAGCGCCGGCCGGCCCGAGGCCAGAGCCTCCCGCAGCGCCGCGGCGACCTCGGCGGGCGTGGTGGCCTGATATCCCTTGCCGCCGAACGCCTTGATCATGTACTCGTGCCGGGCTCGCAGAGAGGTCGGCGCGGGGTCCGCGTTGGCCGACACATCGTCGCCGCGGTAGACCCCACTGTTGTTGAGGATGACGGTAACGATCGGCAGGTTGTACCGGCAGACCGCCTCGAGCTCCATCCCGCTGAACCCGAAGGCGCTGTCGCCCTCGATCGCGACGACCGGCTGGCCGGTCTCGACAGCCGCGGCGATCGCGTAACCCATCCCGATCCCCATGACACCCCAGGTGCCGCTGTCGAGCCGGTGCCGCGGCACCTGCATGCCGATCGTGTTGCGGGTCAGGTCAAGTGCATTCGCACCCTCGTTCACGACATACACCTGAGGGTTGTCGTGCAGGACGTCGCGGATCACCTGCAACGCACCGAGGAACTTCATCGGGTGCGCCTGCAACGCGGCTTCCAAGCGGCCTGTCATCTTGGCCACGTTCTGCTCGGACTTGGCCGCGAGCTCATCCCGCCACTCCCGCTGCGCGGTGATCTGCCCGGGCTTGGCCCGCTCCAGGAGTGCCTCCACCACCGATCCGATGTCACCGACCAAGGGGACGGCGATGGGCTGGTTGCTGTCCATCTCGGCCGCGGCGATGTCGACCTGGATGAACTTGGCGTCCGGATTCCACTGTGGCGCATCGCCGTGTCCGAGCAGCCAGTTGAGCCGGGCGCCGATGAGCATCACCACGTCGGCCCGCTTGAGTGCCAGCGACCGGGCAGTCGCAGCCGACTGCGGATGGTCGTCGGGCAGCAGCCCCTTGGCCATCGACATGGGCACATAGGGCACCCCGGTGGTCTCGACGAATTCCCTGATCTGGTCGTCGGCCTGGGCGTAGGCGGCGCCCTTGCCGAGCACGATGAGGGGCCGTTTCGCATCGGCGAGGAGTTCGATCGCGGATTCGACCGAATCCAGTTCGGGCAGCTGTTTGGGCGCCGGGTTCACCACCCGCCACAGCGTGGACGCGGCCTGCTCGGCGTCGAGCACCTCGCCCAGCACCGCGGCCGGGATGTCGAGGTAGACCCCGCCGGGCCGGCCGGACACCGCGGTGCGGATCGCCCGGGCGATGCCCCGGCCGATGTCCTCGGCCCGGGATACGCGGTACGCCGCCTTGGCGAACATCCGGGCCGCCGCCAGCTGGTCCATCTCCTCGTAGTCCCCACGCTGGAGATCGACGAGGTGGCGCTCGCTGGAACCCGAGATCTGCACCATCGGAAAGCAATTCGTGGTGGCGTTGGCGAGGGCCACGAGACCGTTGAGGAACCCGGGCGCCGAGACCGTCAGACAGACACCCGGCTTCTTGGTGAGAAATCCGGCGGCCGCCGCCGCGTGGCCGGCGTCGCTCTCATGCCGAAAGCCGATGTAGCGGATGCCGGATGCCTGGGCGAGGCGCGCCAGGTCGGTGATCGGGATTCCGACCACACCGTAGATGGTGTCGACCTCGTTGAGCTTGAGCGCGTCGACGACCAGATGGATCCCATCGGTGAGAGCGCCCGGCTCGTCGGTGTGCTCGTCCTCCGTCTCCGGCAGGGATGCAATGGTCATGATGTTCGCCCTTCCTGGCTGTTCACGCATTCTCGTTTCTGTCGTCAACTCTCCGCGCCCACGCTCTCGCCGTCCAAGTGATGTCTGAAATCGTCTGATTCACACGGGTTATCACGAAGCCCTAGGCGAATCCTGATATTTCGCAACCGTTTACGTGACGTGGGCAACTCCCCTACCGCGCAAGCCGAAGATCTCGTCGAGCGGCGCGCCAACGGCCACGTTCAGGAACGCCCGCGCCGCCACCGAGCCCGGCGACGACGCGTGGATGGCCATCGATATCTGTGCCCTGGTGTCGGGGTCCACCAACGGAATCGCCCTGGCGGTACCCGTCACCGGCATCGCGCGCAGCCAGGTGTGCGGCACCACGCTGGCCCACGCGCCCGTCTCCACGTGCGCGTACAGCGATGCGACAGAATCCGTTTCCACCTGAGGTGTCGCCACGGCGCCGCTCTCGGCGAACGCCTTGTCGATGAACTGGCGAAACCGCATGTCGGGTGTCAGCAGGGCCAGCGGTAACTGAGCCGCCTCCGCCCACGTCATGGTGCGGACCGACGACGCGACCTGATCGCCCGAGACCAGCAATACGTACTGCTCTTCGTACAGCGGCACCACTTCCAGGCCTACGCGGTCCTCGGGACCGAAATGCGCTATCGCGGCATCTAATTCGAAGTTGCGCAACTGACGGAGCAGTTCGGTCGACGACAGCCGCGAGCAGACCCTGATCTTGGCCAGGGGATGCAGGGCGCCGAAGGCGGCCACGGGTATCGCCGCCGTCGTCGACACCGTCGGGCCGGTACCCAGCCGCAGCGTGGCAGAGATGCCGGAGCGCATGGCGGCCGCCTCGGCCTTGAGCCCGTCGTGCTCGGCGAGCAGCCGCTTGGCCCACACCACGAGCCGCTCGCCTTCCGCCGTCAGACCCTCGAAGGCCTGCCCCCGATTGATCAGGGTGACGTTGAGCTCGCGCTCCAACTTGGCGATCGACGTGGACAGCGCCGGCTGCGACACGTAACAACTCTCTGCGGCCCGGGCGAAATGCCGTTCCCTGGCCACCGCCACGAAGTACTCCAGCTGGCGCAGCAGCACGGGTCACCTCCTGATCGCTATCGCAGATTGTATTCAGTATTCTATATTGCGTATGCTAACCACCCGTAGCGTGGGATGTCCAGAGCTCGATCGGATCGAGAGAACGGAGCGTGACGTGAGTGAGAACGGCAGCACGATGACCGAGGCCGGGCCGGAGATGGCTACGCTGACCGAGGAATGGCTGGCAGGCGCGGTCGTCAAGGAATCCCCCGAGGCGATCGTCGTCACCGACCCGGCCGGCGCGATCCGACTGTGGAACGACGGGGCAGCCCGGATGTTCGGCTACTCCCCCACCGAGGCGATCGGGCAGAGCCTGGACGTGATCATCCCGGAGAAGCTGCGCGAGCGGCACTGGAAGGGCTACTTCCAGACGATGGCCACCGGCCAGACCCGCTACGGCGACAAGCTGTTGAGCGTGCCCGCGACCCATCGCGACGGGCACCGGTTGTCGATCGAGTTCAGCGTCGCGCTGTTGCGCGACGACGCCGGGCGGATCGTCGGAATCTCGGCAGTCATGCGCGACGTCACCGAACGCCGTGAGGCCGAGAAGGCGCTGCGCACCAGGCTTGCGGAACTCGAGCGGGGGGCGGGGCAGGGCTGACCCGCCCCCCGCTCGTCATTCCTCATTCGATCCGCAGAACCCGCACAGAGTCGGTGTAGCCCGCAACCCCGGTGCGACTGCCGGACACCACGACGATCCTGCTGCCCGGTCGGCACATGCCCATCGCGGTGAGACCCTTGCGCACCTCGGCAGGCAGCGTCTCGGCAGTCGTCGCCGGGGCCAACACCGCGGACTCGATACCCCAAGAGAAGGCCAACCTGGCCCGCACCGACTCGTCGTGAGCGAAGGCCACCAGCGGTAGCGGTGACCGCTGGCGGGCCAGTCGCAACGCGGTTTCCCCGGTACGGGTGAAGCAGCACAAGGCCGACGCGCCGATACGCCGCCCGAGTTCGCACGCGGCCGCTGCCACCGCATCGCTGACCCCGGCCGCCTCGTCTTCGGTGAACCACTCCGGGATTCCGTTGTGGGCCAACGAATCCTCGGCGGCCTCGACGATGCGCCCCATGGTCGACACCGTGTGTGCCGGGTAAGCTCCGACGCTCGTCTCCGCCGACAGCATCACCGCATCGGTACCGTCGTAGACCGCGTTCGCCACATCGGAGACCTCAGCCCGCGTGGGTCGTGGATCGGAGATCATCGAATCCAGCATCTGGGTCGCCACGATCACCGGCTTCCCCGCCTGCCGGCACAGACTGATCGCCCGCTTCTGCACCAGCGGAACCTGCTCCAGTGGCATCTCCACGCCCAGGTCGCCGCGGGCCACCATGAGGCCGTCGAAGGCGTCGACGATCGCCTCCAGATCGGAAACCGCCTCGGGTTTCTCCAGTTTCACCATCACCGGCACCCGCCTGCCCACCTGATCCATCACGGTGTGCGCGAGCTTGATCTCCTCGGGCGCCGGACGAACGACATGGCCACCATGTCGACACCGAGTTCGAGTGCGAATGTGAGATCCTCGATGTCCTTGCCGGACAGGGGCGGAACGCTGACGGCCACACCGGGTAGCGATATGCCCTTGTGGTTGCTGACCGGGCCACCCTGCAGAACCTCGCATCTGACGTCGTCACCGTCGAGGTCGCAGACGCGCAGCTCGACCTTGCCGTCGTCGATGAGCAGTCGATCGCCCGACCGCACGTCGCCGGCCAACCCGTCGTACGTCGTCGACACCCTGTCATGACTACCTTCGCAGGGCGCCGTCGTGATCACGACCGACTCGCCGGTGGCCCATACCACCGGCCCCGCGGCGAACCGGCCGAGCCGGATCTTGGGGCCCTGAAGATCCGCGAGAACGCCGACGGCGCGGTCGCGCTCGGCAGCGATCCGGCGCACCATCTCGTAGACCGCCGAATGCTCGGCTTGCGTGCTGTGACTGAAATTGAGCCGCGCCACATCCATTCCGGCATCGATGAGTTCGGCAAGTGTCGATGCGGTCGCCGTTGCCGGCCCCAGGGTGCAGACGATCTTCGCGCGTCGGTTCATTGTGTTCCTACTTTCAACGCAGAGCGGGCTGAGGGTGCCGCTCCGGGGTCGTGCCGGCGTTACCGGTGCCGGACATACCGGTCTGGGCCAGGAGGTCGGCAGCGGCGTAGACGGTCCGCAGCGTCGGTGCGGCCGCACCGGTGAGGTCCGCCATCTCCACCACCGCGGTGACGATCGCATCGAGTTCCAGCTGCTTGCCCGCTTCGAGGTCCTGCAACATCGACGTCTTGTGGTGGCCCACATTCTCCGCCCCGCGCAGCCGCTTCTCGATCGAAATATCCGGCGTGCAACCTACTCTCGCGGCGATGTCGAGGGTCTCCTCCATCAGCTGGACGACGATCTGGCGGGTGTGCGGGTTCTGACAGATCTCGACCATCGTCGCCCTGGTGAGGGCACTGAGCGGATTGAACGCGACGTTGCCCATGAGCTTGATCCAGATGTCATTGCGCAGGTCGGCCTCGACCGGCGCCTTCAAGCCACCGGCAATCATCGCCTCGCTCAACGCCTTACAGCGTTGCGAGATCTCACCCGACGGCTCCCCGATCGAGAACCGGGTGCCCTCGAGATGGCGGATCACACCGGGCGCCTCGATCGTGGTGGCCGGGTACACCACACACCCGATCGCCCGCTCCGGTGAGAGCACGGCGCTGGTGGCGCCGCCGGGATCGACCGCCTCGATGCGGCGTCCTTGATAAGGCCCGGGCAGTTGGTGGAAGTACCACCACGGGATCCCGTTCTGCGCGGGCAATACCGCAGTGTGCTCGCCGAGCAGCGGTTCGACGAGTGGCCCACACGACGGGTAGCTGTGCGCCTTGAGGCCGAGGAACACGAAGTCGACGGGGCCGATCTCCCGCGGGTCGTCCGTGGCGTGCGGATTGGCGACGAAATCTCCACGTGGACTGAGAACTTGCACACCGTTTTCGCGCATCGCCCGAAGGTGCTCGTTGCGTGCGACCAGGTGCACTTCCGCACCGCCTCGGTGCAATGCCGCACCCCAATATGCGCCGATCGCTCCAGCGCCCACGACTGCAATCTTCACCGCGACTCCTCGAAGGTTGGTTGTAGAGAGGTGGCTGCCGTGTACTGCCCTGCCGGCCCGCCGCACGAACCTCGTCTCAGTTGCATACAGTATGCGATTTGCTCTAGTGTGGCAACGGTCACGTCTGGGCAGTCGCCGTGTGCGCGCAGACTTTCTGCCCTGCCCTAGCCAGGAAGAGGAATATGACGCTCATCGGAGTGCCCAGGGAGACCGCCGCGGGCGAACGCCGCGTCGCGCTGGTTCCCAAAGTCGTTGAACGACTGTGTTCCACCGGCCTGTCCGTCGTCGTCGAGACCGGCGCCGGTGCCGGCGCACTGATCCCCGACGAACACTATGAACAGGCCGGAGCCACCATCGGTGACCCCTGGCCCGCCGACATCGTGGTCAAGGTGAATCCGCCCACCACCGACGAGATCAGCCTGTTGAAGCCGGAATCCACCATCGTCGGCTTCCTCGCACCACGCACCCGCCCCGAGCTGGCCGAGGCGCTGCGCCTCGCAGGTGTCACCGGGTTCGCCGTCGAGGCGATCCCACGAATCTCGCGGGCTCAGATCATGGATGCGTTGTCATCGCAGGCCAATGTGGCGGGTTACAAGGCAGTACTCACCGCGGCGTCGGAAGCGACGCGGTTCTTCCCGATGCTGACCACCGCCGCTGGCACGGTGAAGCCCGCCAGTGTCCTCGTGTTGGGCGTCGGAGTGGCCGGCCTGCAGGCCCTTGCGACCGCCAAGCGCCTCGGTGCCCGCACGTCCGGCTACGACGTCCGCCCCGAGGTGGCAGACCAGGTCCGCTCGGTGGGCGCGCAGTGGCTCGACATCGGTATCGACGCGGCCGGTGAGGGCGGCTATGCCCGCGAACTGACCGACGAGGAGCGCGCCGAGCAGCAGAAGAAGCTCGAGCACGCGATTACCGGCTTCGACGTCGTCATCACCACCGCGCTGGTGCCGGGCCGACCCGCACCACGCCTGGTCACCGCAGCAGCGGTCGAGGGCATGAAACCCGGCAGCGTGGTGGTGGACCTCGCCGGTGAGACTGGCGGCAACTGCGAGTTGACCGAACCCGGCCGCACGGTGGTCAAACACGACGTGACCATCGCCTCGCCGCTCAATCTGCCCGCCACGATGCCCGAGCACTCCAGCGAGCTGTACGCCAAGAACATCACCGCGCTGCTGGATCTGCTGATCAAAGACGGCGCGGTGGCACCGGATTTCGATGATGAGGTGATCGCCGAATCGTGCATCACCCGCGAGAGGAACAACTGAGATGTATGACCAGTTGCTGGGAAACCTGGCCATTGTGGTCTTGTCGGGATTCGTCGGGTTCGCGGTGATCTCCAAGGTCCCCAACACCCTGCACACGCCGTTGATGTCGGGCACCAACGCGATTCACGGCATCGTGCTCATCGGCGCGCTGGTGGTGCTGGGCCGCGTCGAACATCCGTCGCCGGCCGAGCAGGTCATCCTGTTCGTCGCGGTGGTGTTCGGAACACTCAACGTGGTGGGCGGCTTCGTGGTCACCGACCGCATGCTCGGCATGTTCAAAGGCAAAAAGTCCGTCAGCACGGCGGCCGACCAGGCGGCCCCCGCCGCGCAAACGAATGGGCAAGCGCGATGAACTATCTCGTCACAGTGCTGTACATCATCGCGTTCGCGATGTTCATCTACGGCCTGATGGGTCTGACCGGACCGAAGACCGCGGTGCGCGGCAACTGGATCGCCGCAGCGGGCATGGCGATCGCGGTGATCGCCACCCTGCTCGCCGTCCGCCACACGCACAACTGGGGATTGATCATCGCAGGCCTCCTGCTCGGCGTGGTGCTGGGTGTGCCGCCGGCCCGGTTGACCAAGATGACCGCCATGCCGCAACTCGTCGCACTGTTCAACGGGGTGGGCGGCGGCACTGTCGCGCTGATCGCACTGTCGGAATTCATTGACACATCCGGCTTCTCGGCGTTCCAGCACAATGAGTCGCCGACCGTGCACATCGTGGTGGCGTCGCTGTCCGCAGCGATCATCGGATCGATCTCGTTCTGGGGATCGATCATCGCGTTCGGGAAACTTCAGGAAGTCCTGCCGGGCCGCCCCATCGGCATCGGAAAACTGCAACAGCCGCTGAACCTGGTGTTGTTCGCCGGCGCGATCACGGCCGCCGTGACGATCGGGCTGGGCGCGCACCCCGGCGGCGGGTCCTCTGTGTGGTGGATGATCGGGCTGCTGTTCGCGGCCGGGGTGCTCGGGTTGATGGTGGTGCTGCCGATCGGCGGCGCCGACATGCCCGTCGTCATCTCGTTGCTCAACGCCCTGACCGGATTGTCGGCTGCCGCAGCTGGATTGGCACTCAACAACACCGCGATGATCGTCGCGGGCATGATCGTCGGCGCGTCTGGTTCGATCCTGACCAACCTGATGGCCAAAGCGATGAACCGCTCCATCCCCGCGATCGTCGCCGGTGGATTCGGTGGCGGCGGCGGGGCGGCGTCCAGCGACAGCGAAGTCGACAAGGTCGTCAAGGCGACCTCGGCGGCCGATGCGGCGATCCAGATGGCCTACGCCAACCAGGTCATCGTCGTCCCCGGCTACGGATTGGCCGTGGCGCAGGCCCAGCATGCCGTCAAAGACCTGGCTGCGATGCTCGAACAGCGCGGGGTGCCGGTGAAATACGCCATCCACCCGGTGGCCGGCCGGATGCCCGGCCACATGAACGTCCTGCTGGCCGAGGCGGACGTCGAGTACGACGCGATGAAAGAAATGGACGACATCAACGACGACTTCTCCCGCACCGACGTCACGATCGTCATCGGCGCCAACGACGTCACCAACCCGGCAGCACGAAACGACCCGAGCTCACCGATTCACGGCATGCCCATCCTCAACGTCGACAGATCCAAATCGGTCATCGTGCTCAAGCGCTCGATGAACTCCGGGTTCGCCGGCATCGACAACCCGCTGTTCTACGCGGAGGGAACGACGATGCTGTTCGGCGACGCGAAGAAGTCCGTCACCCAGGTCGCAGAGGAACTCAAAGTGCTCTAGGTGCTACCCGAGGTCTTTGCCCATCGCGATGCCAAGTGCGCCGCGGCCTTGGCCGACTGATCGAAACTCTTTGCGTTTCATAGAGATGTCGCGCTGGATTGCGCTGATGAACATTCACCGCGAGCGCGGCACGCCTACCTCCCGAGATCCTGCGCTCGATTCACCTGCCCGCCGCCGGTTGGTGATTCGTACCAGTTCTCAGGTCCCCTTCCTGGTCCGTGACGAACTGTGCCACATCTTCGGGCTGGCCCGCGATGATGTCCACGTGTTCGCCAAGCGGGTCGGTGGGGGCTTCGGCGGCAAGCAGGAAATGCTGGTGGAGGATCTCGTGGCGCTGGCCGTGCTGCGGCTGGGCGTACCGGTGCGCTATGAGTTCAGCCGCAGCGATCAGTTCACCGTGGCGCCGTGCCGGCATCCGTTCCGCGTTGACGTGACCGTGGCCGCGGACGCGTCGGGCGATCTGACCGCCCTGGCGGTCGATGCTCTGGTCGATGCCGGCGCGTACGGCAATCACAGCCCGGGCGTGATGTTCCACGGCTGCAGTGAATCGGTCGCGGTGTACCGGTGTCCGAACAAAAGGGTTGACGCTCAAGCCGTTTACACCAACAATTTGCCGTCGGGCGCATTCCGCGGCTATGGGCTGGGGCAGATCATGTTCGCGATCGAGTCCGCGATGGACGAGCTGGCGCAGCGCCTCGGCATCGATCCGTTCGAATTCCGGCGGCGCAATGTCATCACGCCCGGAGATCCGTTCGTGGATTCGCACGTGCTCGACGATGACCTCACCTTCGGCAGCTACGGGCTGGATCAATGCCTGGATCTCGCCGAGCAGGCGCTGCGGCGGGGCAACGGGGCCGTCGCGCCCGAAGGATGGTCCGTGGGCGAGGGCATGGCGGTGGCGATGATCGCGACGATTCCGCCGCGTGGGCATGTCGCCGAGGCCACGGTGTCGGTCGACGCCGACGGCGTGTACACCTTGTGCGTGGGGACGGAGGAGTTCGGCAATGGCACCACCACGGTGCACGCACAGCTCGCCGCCCACGAACTCAACACCGTCACCGATCGGATCGTGATTCATCAATCCAACACGGCGACAACAGGTTACGACACCGGTGCGTTCGGTTCGGCCGGCACGGTGGTGGCCGGCCGCGCGACGGTGCAGGCGTGCCGCCAGTTGCGCACAGCGCTGGAGAGGTCCGCAGGCGAGGTCACCGGGATATCACCAGCGCAGTGCACGCTGGAGCGCAATGGCGTGCAGTGTGCCGAGAGCCTGGTCGATTTCGGCGCTCTACCCTCATCGTTGACCGGCCGCGGACGCCATGACGGCACACCGCGTTCGGTCGCCTTCAACGTGCAGGCGTTTCGCGTCGCGGTCAACCCCGAGACCGGCGAGGTGCGGATCCCGCAATCGGTGCACGCTGCCGACGCCGGCGTGGTGATCAACCCCGAGCAGTGCCGAGGGCAGGTGGAAGGCGGTGTGGCACAAGCGATCGGGTCGGCATTGTTCGAGGAGATCCAGATCGGACCGGACGGCACGGTGCTGACCCAGACGCTACGCAACTATCACATTCCGCAGTTGGCCGACGTTCCGGTGACCGAGGTCTACTTCGCCGACACCTACGACGAGCTCGGGCCACTCGGCGCGAAAACGATGAGCGAGTCACCGTACAACCCGGTGGCGCCCGCGTTGGCCAATGCCATCGGCCGGGCCTGCGGCGTGCGCCTGCACCGGTTGCCGATGACACCGGCGCGAATATGGCGTGCGGTCAGCAGATCTCGTCGGGCTGCGCAATCCTGATCCGGCCCCGGCGCGGATGCGCGGGCTGCGGCTCCTCGGCCCACTCCGCCCCGGTCGCCGCGAACAGCCTGCCGATTTCGTCGATGTGCATGTCGACCAGGTCCCACACATCGGGCACGAGTTCGCGGTCGACGACAAAGCCCAGATCGAGGCGGTCCAGGTAGCTCACCACGGTGATGTTGAGCCCCTGTCCCTCGGTGACGATCGACACCGGGAACTGATGGCGCAGTTGGGCACCGGCGAAGTACACGGGTTGACGAGGTCCGGGCACGTTGGAGATCACCAGGTTGAACGGCGTGGCCGCGATGCGGTGAGCCAACCCGAACCGCGACGCCAATCGCATCGCGGAGGTCGAGAGCACGGGCGCCGAGAACTGGGCCAGGTCGCCGAGCTGATCGGCGGGCATCAGATCCAGCAGCCGCTTCGCGTCGAGCATCGCCGCGCGGCAGCGGGCCACCCGCTCAAGCGGGTCTTCGCAGTCCGTCGGCAATTCGGGGAAGATCGCCGACACGCGGTTGGTCCACGGATCCTCTTCGTCACCGGTACGGATCGAGACCGGCACCATGGCCCGCAGCGGACGGTCGGGCAGCGCGTCGTGGGCGAGCAGATACTGGCGCAACCCGCCTGCGCAGATCGCCATGACGATGTCGTTCACCGTGCCGCCGGTCGCGTTCTTGAGCCGCTTGATGTTCTCCAGCGAGGTGGTCCGCATCGCGAAGCGCCGATGTCCGGTGATGGGCTTGTTCCACGGGGTCGGCGGCGCAGGTGAGGTCGGCAGCGGAATCTTCGGCCCATCGTCTTTGCCCAGTCGCGCAAGGGATTTGATTGCCGATCCGGTCTTGCTTGCCGCGCTGCTGACGCTGTCGATGCCTGCGGCGTCGGCGAGCTGGCGCACCAGGCGAGTCTGAACCCGCAGGGCCTTGACGGGGTGACCGGCGAGGTTGACGGCCGTTTTGCGCAGCAGTTCGACGGTGCTCGGCAGCTCTTCGGGTTGCCAGGCCGGGCCCGGTCCGGGCGGCGTGGCGTCCGGTTCGGTGTCGGTGATGATGTTGAGCATCAGTTGTCCGGCGGCACCGTCGACGGTGGCGTGGTGGTATTTGGTCAACAGGGCCCAGCGACCGCTGTGCAGGCCGTCGATGACGTAGACCTCCCACAGTGGCCGGCTGCGATCCATGGCGCGCCCGACGATGCGCGACACCTGGTCGGCCAGTTGGTCGGCCATTCCCGGTCGAGCCAAATGGATTTCACGGATGTGGAAGTCGAGGTCGAAGTTGGGATCGTCGACCCAGTACGGATGGTCGAGGCCGAGCGGCACCTCGACCAACCGCCGACGCAGCGGTTCGAGCTCACCGATCAGCGACGCGTACTTGGCGTACACCGCGGCGTACGGGTCGAACTCCTCGTTGGGGCGTTCGAAGATCATCAGCCCGGTGACGTGCCCGAAGGTTGTCGGGGTCTCCAGGTAGAGGAATGTGGCGTCGAGGCCGCTGAGCTGCTTCACGGATCCTTCTCTTCTCGATTCTTGTGGGGTGGTGCGCTCAGCTGGTGAGCATGCCGCCTTCGACGGGCAGGGTGACGCCGGTGATGTAGCTGCTGGCGTCACTGGCCAGGAAGACCAGTGCGGCACTGAGTTCGTGTGCGTGACCGAGCCGTCCGACCAGGGTACGGGGCAGGATGGCCTGTTCGAAGTAGTTGTTCTCGAATTGGTCGGTCATCTCGGATTCGAAGTAACCCGGAGCCAATGCGTTGACCCGGATGCCTTTTCGCCCGGTCCACTGCTGGGCGAGGTCACGTGTGAGGCCGATGAGGCCGGCTTTCGACGAGGCGTACGCGGCCTGCGGCAGGCCCGCGGTCGTCAGTCCGAGCACGCTGCTGATGTTGATGATCGAGCTGCCCGGCTTCATGTGGGCCGCGCAGGCCTGCGCCATCCAGTAGCAGCCGTTGAGGTTGAGATCGATGACGGAGCGGAACTGGTCTGGCGTCTCCCGCGTCGCGGGGACGGCCGTGCCGACGCCGGCGTTGTTGACCAGGATGTCGACGCGCCCGAACGTGTCGACGGCCGCTTGCACGAGGGCCCGGCAGTCCGCCGGATCGGTGACGTCGGTCCGCACCGCGACGGCCTTGCGGCCTGCGGCTTCGACCAGTTGCCGGGTACCGGCCAGGCGGTCCTCACGCCGCGCACCGAGCGCGACGTCGGCGCCCGCCTGGGCCAGCGCCTGCGCGAATCCGACTCCGAGGCCGCTGGACGCCCCGGTCACGACCGCGACGCGGCCGTCGAGGCGGAAAAGATCGAGGATCGAAGCCGAGTCAGCGTGGGTCACCCATGCATCATATCCGGATATGTTGCATAGTCGAGACGTATGGAGACATATATCACTGATGCAGCGATTGATAGGATGTCGCCAAGTGGATGAGGAGGGCATCATCGCCGAGACACCGTTGGGACGCATGCTCGCGTCGACCGACCGCAAGCCAGACCCTCTGGACGCGTTCCGGATTGCCCGCGGCTGGTTCCTGGGCGGCCGCCGCATCGAGATGGGGGAACTGGCAACCGAACTCGGCGTCAACCGGGCCACGCTGTTCCGGTGGGTCGGCGGCCGCGACGAGCTGTTGGCCGAAATCCTGTGGTCGCTGGCCGAGCCGACACTGACCGCGGCCATCGAAGCCTCACCCGGACATGGCGCCGAACGCATCTCCCACGCCGTCGGCCGCTTCGCCACCCTGATCGACCAGGCCGGGTTCTTCCAGGAGTTTCTACGTCGAGAACCCGAACGCGCGCTGCGCATCCTCACCACGCGCGCGGGCAGCGTGCAATCCCGCCTGGCCGCGGCCATCGAGCAGCTGCTCAACGACGAGATCAGCAAGGGCCACCTGGAATCGTCGCTTCCGCCGCGCGACCTGGCCTACCTCGTCGTGCGCATCGTCGAATCGTTCCTGTACGCCGACATCATCACCGGCGAGCCACTTGAGATCACCCAGGCCGAGCAGGCCATCGCCGCGCTGTTGGGGCACCGGGCCGCCTGACGGCTCAGCCGGCGGGCTGGCCAGGAACGTTGGGCACCTGCGGTGACGTGACGGTGGTCGGTGACACCGTCACCGTGACCGTGCTGGTGCTCGGGCTGGTCGTGGTGGTGCCCGTCGTCGGGGACGGGGTCGTCGGGGACGTGGGCGACGTGGTCGTGGCCGCCGGGGCGCCCGGCGCGATGACCGTTGTGGTCACCGTCGAGGTCGATGTCGAGGTGGCCGTGCCTGCCGCGAGGACGCCGCAGGCCAGCGGTTTGCCGGACGGGGACGCGGACGCAGCGCCACTGCGATTGGTCGGCCCGGCGTCGAGGACGAGCGAGGCGCCTTGACCGCTCTGCAGATCAGCCGCGGTGAAATCCGCCGACGTCGTCACGAGCTTGGCCCCGCCGTCGGGACGCACCTGCAGATCGGCGAGGTCACCGCTGGCCGAATAGGTGTTGTGCCCGCTGACCTGTAGCGGACTTCCCGGCGAGGAGAAGTCGCACGTGCCGACCGAGTGGATCTGCAAGCCGTGGAAGCCTGGGCTGAGCAGCCCGGTTCCCGCCGACTGCACCGTGATCGTGGCATAACCGTTGGCGAATTCGATCGACGCGTTGGCGACGGTGGTCCCGTCGGAGGTCTTCAAGTCCGTCTTCAATGCGCCGCCTGCGGCACCGGTGGTTTGCGGGATCCCCGATTCGCCACCCCCGGTGGAGGACTGGTTCGAGCACGCACTTGCACCGATGACAGAGACGGCGACGACCGCAGCAACAGCGATGGGCTTCATCATCTTCGCGGGATTCCCCGTTGCCCGCGCGTTAAACGACCCGCCGAGCGGTCGGACTAGAGGCGCTCGATGATGGTGACGTTCGCGGTGCCGCCGCCTTCGCACATGGTCTGCAGACCGTAGCGGCCGCCGGTGCGCTCCAGGGTGTTGAGCATGGTCGCGAAGAGCTTGGCACCGGTTGCGCCGAGCGGATGGCCCAGCGCGATGGCGCCACCATTCGGGTTCACCTTCTCGGGATCTGCCTTGGTCTCCTTGAGCCACGCCAGCACGACGGGCGCGAAAGCCTCGTTGATCTCGACGGTGTCGATGTCGTCGATCGACAGTCCCGTCTTCTCCAGCGCGTACTGGGTGGCCGGGATGGGACCGGTCAGCATCATCACCGGATCGTCACCACGCGCGCTGATGTGGTGGATGCGCGCCCGCGGCTTCAGGTTGTACTTGTTGACGGCCTCTTCCGATGCCAGCAGCACAGCCGATGCGCCGTCGGAGATCTGGCTGGCCAGTGCGGCAGTCAGCCGGCCGCCCTCGACCAGCGGCTGCAGGGCGGCCATCTTCTCCAGCGTGGTCTCGCGCGGCCCCTCGTCGACGCCGAACTCCCCGACCGGGACGATCTCGTTGTCGAAATGGCCTGCCCGGATCGCGGCGAACGCGCGCTGATGGCTGTTGTAGGCGAACTGCTCCATCTCTTCGCGGGAGATGTCCCACTTCTCGGCGATCATCTCCGAACCGCGGAACTGCGAGATCTCCTGGTCACCGTAGCGGTGCAGCCAGTTCTTGGATTCGTTTGTGGGGGAGGTGAATCCGAATTGATTGCCGACCACCATGGCCGAGGAGATCGGCACCCAGCTCATGTTCTGCATGCCGCCGGCCAGGATGACGTCGGCCGTGCCAGACATGATCGCCTGTGCGCCAAAGGAAATCGCCTGCTGCGACGATCCGCACTGCCGGTCCACCGTGACGCCGGGGACGGCCTCCGGGTATCCGGCGGCGAGCCAGGCCAGTCGGCCGATGTTGCCTGCCTGTCCCCCGATGGCGTCGACACAGCCGACGATGACGTCGTCGACGACCCCGGGATCTACGTCGTTGCGGTCAAAGATGGCCCGAAAAGCGTGTACTCCCAAATCGATTGGATGCACATCGGCCAACGCCCCCTTCTTCTTACCGATAGGGGTGCGCACCGCGTCGACGACATAGGCCTCAGGCATTACTGGTCTCCTTTGACAGTGGTGCCGTCGGCGGTGATTCCGCCGAGGACAATGGCGAGGTATTGCCGGCCGACCTGCTCGGCCGAGAGCGGTCCGCCGGGTTGATACCAGCGGACCGAAACCCAGGTGGTGTCCCGGATGAAGCGGTACACGAGGTCGACGTCGAGGTCGGGCCGGAACGATCCGTCGGCGATACCCTGCTGCAAGATGTCGACCCACATCTTGCGCTGCTCTTTGTTGCGGGCCTCGACGAAGGCGAACTGCGGCTGCGCGGAGAGCCGTTTGGCCTCGTCCTGGTAGATCACCACCTGGGCGTGCCGATGCTCGATGGCCTCGAAGGACGCCATGAAAAGGCCTTTGAGCCGCTCCAGCGGGGCGGCTTCCTGGTCGACGATCTGTTGATAGCGCGCGAACAGCCAGTCCAGGAAGTCCCGCAGCACCTCTTCGACCATTTGTTCTTTGGATTTGAAGTGGTGGTACAGACTTCCCGAGAGGATTCCTGCGGAGTCGGCGATATCGCGGACCGTCGTTGCTTTCAGACCGCGTTCGGCGAACATCGTCGCAGCGAGTTCGAGGAGTTCGTCCCGCCTGCTTGCCGGCTGGCTCGACGTTTCCGGCGCCATGCCGACAGCATAGCAACCAAGCGCTTGCTAGGTCACGCCGGAGTTGGGTTCACCAGGTCGAGTGGCCAGTTACGTACGTCAGACGCGTCAGATGCGTACACAAGTGGCCACTCGGCGTCGCGGGGTGACGGGGTGACGGGGTGACGGGCTCGAAGTCCATGCCCCGGGCGAGTGGCCAGTTACGTACGTCAGACACGCCAAATGCGTGCACACGTGGCCACTCGGCACCGCCCCCAGCCCCACCGCCCCACGAGCGTGCGCAAAGTGCTGGTCAAACACGGCGTGTCGGTCAACAAACACGCACGCTCGCGCAGCCGAGCCACCGAGCGTCACGCTGGCTGCGGCACGCCCTCGCTGACGCGCGCAACCGTCACCACATCCTCGACGGGAGGCGAGCTGCGGCGCGCCAGCACCACGGACAGTGCCCCACCGAACAGCAGCACCACCAAGGCGGCGAGCCCGGCCACCACCGAGGTGGGCCACAGCCCGTTGAGCAGCAGGATCGCCGGCACCGTGCAGGTCGGGACGCCGAGCAGCACCAGGAACCATCCAGTGAAATGCCCCAGGTCCAGGCGGCCCACCCTGGTCACTCCCAGACCCAGCAGCACGAAGAACAACGTCCACATGGCGGCCCACGTCGCCCAGATCACCGCGAACATCGGATCGGTGCCGACGCTCTTGATCGCGTAGTACACCGCGATGGCCGCGACGAACGAGCTGTACCAGCCGAACCCGCGCGGGTCGATGTCGAAGATCTGGATGAACCCGAACCACAGATAGGTGAACCCGAACAGATAACTCGGCCAGGTCGCGTTCACGATGCCCGGATTGCCTTCGGACTGGAACAGCACGAGCGTCGGCAGCACCACCTGGGCGGCCCCGACAAACAGGTTCAGCGGCGCGGCCCCGCGGGCGTCCACGACGCCGACCGACACCAGCCCGTTGACGAACAGCGCCACACCGACGAGCAGCAGTCCGACGTTTCCCATCAGCGCCCCACCCATTCCACGAATTGCTCAGAGGTGATGACGGGCGCGAAAAAGTTGTTGATGCGCTCGAACGCTGCCCGCTCCTGATCCGGGTGGGCCGCGCCCGTCGCATCGCCGATGACGATCGGCAGCAGGCCGTGATCGCGGGCCGCCCGGGCGTTGCCTTCGACGCACCAGTCGAGGTGTATCCCGGTGAGTACCAACACCTCCACCCGCTGCCGACTCAACGCCAGCGGCAGATCGGTACCGACGAACGCCGTCTGCAGCGCCTTCTCGTAGAGTTCGTTGTCGCCGGGCTCGACCAGCTCGCGCAGTTCGCCGACAAGTTCGTTGTCCCAAGCGATCTGGTCGGCGGTGGCGTCGATGTGCCCGGTCCACCCGTCGTACTGCGCCTTGTCGAAATCTGTCTGCGGGTAGTCGCCACGAAACACCGAGAACCCGATCCAGTTGAACGACACGAAGTTCGGCGCCGACCGCGCCGCTCTGGCCACCTTCACCGTCGCCTCCAGGCTGCCGCGGAACGCATGCCCTTCGGCGTACTGCACCCCACCCGGTTTGTACAGCGAGTTGGATTGGCTGATCGACAGGAATGCGGCCGGCCGGGAAAGGATCTCGCGGAAGTCGAGCTGCTCCCACTGCTTGGCCAGCGGCGGGATGGCGGCTCGGTTGTCGGCCGGATATCCCAGTGCCTCGGGGTCCAGCGCAACCGGTTCGAGCGGAGTGGTCTGAGGTGAGCCGTTGACGGCGAGTGCGGTCACACCCGATACCTTCGACCGCCTGGGGCCTGGTTCACAGTCTTTGAATCGACGCGATTCTGGATGGCTTACCGGTAGTCGTACGACCAGTACGGCGAGCAGGAGTCCGGCAGATCGCTCACCACGGGGCGGTCGGCGAGTGACCGCGACAGGTTGAACAGGTACCAGGGGTCCGAATGCGGCCCGTCGGATCGCACGCACGCGCGGATGTGCTCGGGTAGCCGGTGCAGTGCCGGGTCGATGTCAGACGACAGCCTGGATAGATACTCGGCGTCGAGCTGGCCGGTCTGCTCGTAGCGGTCGATGTTGCGGTCGGCGACGAGCCGCTCGGGATTGAGCGCCGCCAGCCCGAGCAGCGCCACCACGCCTGCCACCAGTACCGCGTGCGGCAGCCAACGCCCTGACATCCGCACCCCGGCCGCGGCGACGAGCAGGAAGACCACACCCAGCCACAGTTCGATCGTGACGACCATGAGCCGATCGGTGCTGAAGCCGTACGCCTGCTGGTAGAGCCACATGCGGTGGATGGCCGAGATGACGACGACAACCGATGTGGCACAAAGGATTCCGACCAGGATCCGCAACACCCGGCGGTCGGTGGCGCTGGCGCGCCCGGCGACCCGGATCGCCACACTGAGCACCAGCAAGGTCAGTGCCGACACCCACAGCAGCTGCCAGAACCCCTGCCGGGCGTATTCGGCGTACGTCAGCCCTTCGGTTTCCAGGACATGGGTGTCACCACCGAACAACACCGCGGCCTGCACCACCACGAACGCGATGAACAGAACGTCGAGCGCTCCCAGCGGCAGCGCCCACTCCCAGCGCGGCACGGGCCGCATCGGCGCGGGGGCCAACGCGTCGAGCCGGGGCGGGAAGCGGGTCAGGTAGGCCCCGCCGAGGACGAAGGACACGACGATGCCGAAGACGACGACGCGCGCGGCGATGTCGACACCGTCGAAGGCCGGCACGAGATTGCCTGCCATGTGTGCAAATGCCGCGTCCGCCGAGGCGAACAACGCGCCGAACACCACGGCCAGCAGCACGGTCAGGCCGATGACGATGGCGACGCGAGCCGGGTTGGCGACACCCACCCGGCTGGGCAGTCCGCGCCGCACCCATCCGCTCACGCGGGCAGGCAACACCCACGGCAGAAACGGCCCGGTGAACACCGAGGTCCAGGTGCGCCCGCCGAACAGCGTGCACCAGCCGACGATCCAGGCCGCCATGATGCACAGCACGCCCAGCCAGCCGGCGGCCAGCAGCGCCGGTACCGCGAGCAGCGCCAGGGTGAGCGTGATGCCGGCCCATTCGGTGCGAGTGGGCCGGCGCTCGGCGGTGCCGTAGACCACGCCGAACACCATGGCGCCCACGGCCAGGTAGCCGATGCTGAGCACCGACGGTCGCCATACCGCTGTTCCCACCAGGCCCGCCACCACGGCGAGCATCAGCAGCCGTCGCGATATCGACGCCAACGGGTCGATCGGCCATACCCTCCGTGACCACACCGTCCATCCGGGCTCCCCGGAGCGTGGCAGCGCCGGGCCGATCAGCGGGGGCATGATCGGCTGCCCCGGGGCTCCTGCCGTCAACGTCGTCACGCCGATTCCTCCTTCGATTCCGGGATGCTCACCCTGATCCGGCAACCCACCCCGGGGTCCATCACTTCGATGACCCCGCCGTGCAATTCGACTGCCCACCGTGCGATCGCCAGGCCCAGCCCTGTCCCGCCGTCGGTGGTGGCGCCGCGCGTGAACCGCTCGAAGACCCGCTCCCGCTCGGTGGGTGCGATGCCGGGGCCCTGGTCGGTCACCTCCAGCCGGAGGCCCGATGCCCCTCGGCTGGCCCGTACCGTGACGCGGGCACCGGCCGGACTGTGCCGAATCGCGTTGTCCACCAGATTGATCACCACCTGCCGCAGCCGTGCCGGGTCGGCTGCGGCCTTGAGATCCGGCGGGGACACCCGGATGTCCACCGGCACCGTGCTCGCCGACACCGAGACGTGTTCGACGGCATCGCGCAGAAACTCGTCGACGTCGAACCGGCTGATCTGCAACGGTATTGCCCCACCTTCGATTCGGGAGAGATCGAGCAGATCGGTCACCAACTCGCCGAGGCGCTCGGTCTGCGACAGTGCCATCCGCATGGTGTCAGCGTCGGGTTCGACCACCCCGTCTACGATGTTCTCCAACACCGCCCGCAACGCCGTTATGGGCGTGCGTAATTCGTGCGACACGTTGCCGATCAGTCCGCGTCGGTAATCGTCGGCAGCTTCCAGGTCGGCCGCCATCTGGTTGAATGCGGTTGCCAGCTGGCCTATTTCATCACGCGACGTCGCGCGCACCCGGATGCTGTAGTCGCCGCGGGCCATGGCCAGCGCCGCCGCGGTCATCTGCCGCAGTGGTGAGGTCATACCGTGGGCCAGGAACTGCGTCAACGCCAGTGACGCCGCCAGGGCGGCCAGCAGCGCATAGCGGAACTGCCAGCTCGCACCGATCCAGAACGTGAACGAGGCCAACAGGATCGCCCCACCGACCAGCAGACCGGTCTTGACCTTGAAGGACGCGAACGGATCCAGCGGGCGGGGCAGCCGGTCCCACAGCTCGCCTATCGAATTCACCGCGGAACCTCGAGGGCGTACCCCACACCATGCACGGTCCGGATGAGCTCGGACCCGAGTTTGCGGCGCAGTGCTTTGACGTGGCTGTCCACGGTTCGGCTCTCGACGTCGGAGGTCCAGCCCCACACGTGTTCCAGCAGCGTCTCCCGGGCCACCGCGGCGCGCGGTCGGCCGGCGAGGAAGGCCAGCAAGTCGAATTCCGTTCGGGTCAGGTGGATTTCGACAGGGCCCTGATGCACCCGACGCTCGGCCAGATCGATGCGGTACTCCCCCACCGACAGCGGCTGGTCGCCGGACGCCCGGTCCACCCGCCGCAGCAGCACCCTCACCCGGGCCACCAGCTCGCGCATGCTGAACGGCTTGGTCAGATAGTCGTCGGCGCCGATGCCCAGGCCGATGAGCATGTCGGTCTCGTCGGTGCGGGCAGTCAGCATCAGCACCGGCACCGCGCGGTCGGCCTGGATCCGTCGGCACACCTCGAGTCCGTCGAAGCCGGGCAGCATCACGTCGAGCACCACCAGATCAGGCTGGATCGCCGCAGCGGTTGCTACCGCCGACGGTCCGTCGGCAGCGGTCTCGACCTCGAACGCCTCGGCGCGCAGCCTGGTGGCCACGGCGGACAGGATGGTCGGCTCGTCGTCGACCACCAGGATTCGCTTCACGAATCCGACTCTAGGTGCAGGTTGTGGTGGCCACGGGCAGCGATTGTGAAGATCCTGTGGAGACCGTGTCGGCCGTTCTGGCTACGCTGGCCTGGGTCAGGACATGTCAGGAGGGGCATCGGGGTGGACCAGAACGCGGCATGGTCCACGGACGAGGTGCGTCAGTTTGCCGGGAAGGCCTACGCCGCGGGCCAGAAGCTGGCAGGCGCTGCGGGCTGGTCCAACACGGGTGCCACCCAGACCCTGTTGTGGGGCGACTTTCAGGGCAGCGGGCGGACGCCGTACCGCGTGCAGGTCAACTTGGTGGGCCCGACGTACAAGTGCTCGTGCCCGTCGCGGCAGTTCCCCTGCAAGCATGTGGTCGGTCTGGTGCTGCGCTGGTGCGGCGGCGGCGTGGATGCATCCGAAGCCCCGGCGAGCACGTTGGCGGCGCCCGCCGCTCCGAAGGCGCCGCGCGAAATCAGCGAGAAAGCCATCGAGGCGCGGCAGCGCAGCGTCGCCGAGGGTTTGGAACAGCTCGACCGGTGGATCCATGATCAGATCCACAACGGTATCGCCGGGATCAGCACCGATCCGTACGCCGGGTGGAGCGAACCGATCGCCAAACGCATGGTCGACGCCAAGGCGCCCGGCCTGGCGGGCTGGTTGCGCAACCTGCCCGGCTATCTCACGCACGACGACTGGCCGCGCATGATCATCGAGGATCTCGGGTTGATGCAGCTGCTCATCGACGCCTACCGCACCATCGACACCCTGTCCGACGAGACGGCCGCGGCGGTACGCCGCCACATCGGGTTCACGGTGGCGCGGGCCGAGGTGCTGGCGACTGATCCGGTGACCGACACCTGGCAGGTTCTCGGCTACGCGGAGACTTTGGAAGATCGCTACACCACGCGGCGAATGTGGTTGAGCGGCAACAGTACGGGGCTGCTGGTCAACGTGCAGTCCACCGCGCCGAGCGGCGCCAGTTTCGACAACCGGCTCACACCGGGACGCGAATTCACCGGTGACGTGTATCTGTATCCCGGCGGCCCGTCGAGCTTCCGTGTCGCGATCCCCGACGGCGACGTGCCGACGACGCCGATCGGGCAGCTGGCGGTCACCGGCACGGGCATCGCCACGGCGCTGGCTGGGCGGGCTCGCGCTCTGGCCGTCGACCCGTGGCTGCTGCGCTACCCCGCCATCGTCACCGCCCGGCCCCTGCAGCACAGCAAGCCCAAACGCCGCCAGCTGGTCGACGCGGACGGCAATGCGTTACCGGCGATCTGCGACGACGACCGCTGGGCGCGGTTGCAGGCCGCAAGCGGCGGCCGGCTACATCCGATCCTGGTTGAGATCACCACAGCCGGGATCGATCCGCTGTCGCTGCTGAGCGATGCACCGCCGTCGCGCCTGACCGGACCGGCGGTGACCGCATTATGAGCGACTACCAGCGGATGATCTCTGCCGCGACGGTGGGATTCGGCGCGAAACCGTTTCCGGCAGGCACATTCGATGCTCCCGTCGACGGCAGCGTCGCCGCGGTGTGCGACGCCGACGATTCCGTCGGGTCGGTGCTTCGGGTGGCCGGCCTCTATGCCGTCGCCCGCCGGGCCGGGCAATTGCCGTCATCGGTCGAGCCGGCCACGGCGCCCGCACCGGCTGAAACCCGGCCGCTGATCACCGGTGCGCACGCGTTCCTGATCGAGCGGGCACTCACCATCAGGCCCATCCTCGATGGCGTGCTCGGCGATATCGCGGCGGCCGGTCTGCGGCTGCCGCCCCGGCTCATCCCCGAACTGTTGCGGCTCCAACAGAGCAGTGTTGTGACGCAATCACTTTGGGACGCTGTCGGGACTGCCGGCCAGTGGTACGCCGTCGAGCACTACGGACGCGGGCACCGCGCGCTGCGCAACGTGCTGCGGGCGGACACTACCGACTGGCCCAAGGAGACCGACTACACCCACGGCGACATCGCCAAACGACTCGAGTGGCTCACCGCGGCCCGCGCGCTCGCCCCTGACCGGGCTCGCGACGTCGTGGCGGCGCACTGGGCTTCCGAGGATGCCGAGTCGCGGGCGACGCTCTTGGCGGCGTTCGGGTATCCCGAGCACGACGCCGATGAGCCGTTCCTGGAGGCCGCGCTCGACGATCGTGCCGTCACCGTACGCAGTGCCGCTGTGGCCGTGCTCGACCGGCGGTCCCGCAGCCGGTACCTCGACCGCATGAAAGAACGTGCCGCTCAGATCTTCTCGGTCAAGAAATCGATGCTCGGCGTGAAGATCACCGTCCATCCCCTGCCCGGACCCGACACCGCCGCTGTCCGCGACGGGCTGAGCACCACCAAACCCGAACCCGTCATCGCGCGCACCCCGATCACCTTCTGGGCCGAGGTCTTCGCCGCGGTGGCACCGGAGAAGGTGGCCCGCGCGCTGCCAGAGACCGTGCTCGCGGCGCTGACGCTCAGTGCGCTGCGCGGCAATGACCCCAAATGGGCAGTTGCCCTGTTGCAGCATTGTCTGCCAAGCGATTACGGGACCTTCTACGATCCTGCCACCGCACACCCGGCGATCTCTGCCGAGATGATCCGCGCTCTCACCAACACTGCGGAGTCCGCGCCCCTGCTGCGCCTCGCGGCGGGCCTGCCGCGGCCGTTCACCCGTGAGGTGGCCGACGCACTCTTCGGGTCCTTGGCCGGGGCCGGTTGGGGAACCGCGCGTCAGCGTCGGGAGGCCGCCGCACACTTGGCAGCCGGATATCCGCTGGACTGGCTGCCGCGTTTCGCCGCACTGGTCGACCGCACGACCGACGAAGAACTGCACAAGTTCTATGCCACCGTGTTCGAACTGCTCACCCTGCGATCCGACATTGCAAAGGAACTGCCATGAACCCGACCCTGCTGCGCCCGCACGCCGAGCAGTTGTTCGCCGCAGAACTCGCCGCGCTGCGCGCCGCCGATACCTTGCCGGTGCCGCCGAACTGGTCAATGTCGCCGCACGCCGTCGTGAGGTACCTGCTCGGCGGGGAAACCGTTGAGGGCGTGGAGATCACCCCGAAATACATCGGCCCGCGGCGCCTCGTGGAGGTGGCTGTCGCGACGCTCGCGACCGACCGCGCCTTGCTGCTGCTCGGGGTTCCCGGTACCGCCAAGACGTGGGTGTCGGAGCATCTGGCGGCGGCGGTGACCGGGGATTCGACGCTGCTGGTGCAAGGCACCGCGGGCACCGTCGAGGAGGCCGTGCGGTACGGCTGGAACTATGCCCGGCTGATCGCGGAAGGCCCGTCGGAGCAGGCTCTGGTCCCGTCACCCATCATGACCGCGATGCGGGACGGCAAGATCGCCCGCCTCGAAGAACTCACCCGCATCCCGTCTGAAGTACAGGATGCGCTCATCACGGTGCTATCCGAAAAGACCTTGCCCATACCGGAACTCGGCACCGAGGTACAGGCGAAGCAGGGCTTCAACGTGATCGCGACGGCCAACGACCGCGACCGCGGTGTCAATGATCTGTCGTCGGCACTGCGGCGCCGGTTCAACACCGTGGTGCTTCCCCTGCCCGCGAGCCTCGACGACGAGGTGGAGATCGTGACGCGCCGCGTGGCCGATATCAGCGGATCGCTACAACTCCCTGAAGTACCGACATCGGCCGACGAAATCCGGCGCGTGGTCACGGTTTTCCGCGAGCTGCGCTCAGGCCTGACCGCGGATGGCCGCAACAAACTCAAGCAACCGTCGGGCACACTGTCCACGGCGGAGGCGATCTCCGTTGTGACGCAGGGCATCGCGATGTCGGCGCACTTCGGCGACGGGGTACTGCGACCCGCCGACACCGCGGCGGGCATCGTCGGCGCGGTGGTGAAGGATCCGGTCAACGACGCGGTGGTGTGGCTGGAATACCTCGAGGCCGTAGTGCGGGAACGCGACGGCTGGGCCGACTTCTACCGGGCTTCGCGGGACGTGCTCAACTCGTGACCACCCACGTCCTTGGCATACGGCATCACGGACCCGGATCTGCGCGTGCCGTGATGTCCGAGCTGGACCGGATCAGGCCCGACGTCGTGGTCATCGAAGGCCCAGCCGATGCGAACCCGCTCACCACCGATGTCGACCACGCCGACATGGTGCCGCCGGTGGCGATCATGGCGTATGCCGTCGATGATCCTGCGGTGTCGGCGTTTTGGCCGTTCGGCGGCTTCTCCCCCGAATGGCAGGCGCTGCTATGGGCCGCGCGCAACCAGGTGCCGGTGCGGTTCTGCGATCTTCCCGCCGCCACCGTGCTGGCCCAGCGTGACGAGCGGCACGAGGAGGTGTCGCGGGTACGGGTCGACCCGATCGCAGCGCTGGCCGAGGCCGCCGAGTACGACGATCCGGAACGCTGGTGGGATGACGTCGTTGAATCGCGTACGGACGGCACTGGGTTCGACGCGATCACCGATGCCATGCGGACCGTGCGGGAACTCGAGCCCGGCGAAGAAGATCCGACCGAGCAGCAGCGCGAAGCACATATGCGTCAGGTGATCCGCAAGGCCGTCAAGGAGTTCGCGACGGTCGTCGTGGTGTGCGGAGCGTGGCATGCGCCGGCGCTCCAGTTATCTGGTGCTCCTCGCGTGCGCGATGGGAAATTGCCTGCCGCGAGCGCGGATTCCGCGTTGCTGCGCGGGCTGCCGAAAGTGAAGTGCGCGACGGTGTGGGTGCCGTGGACACATTCGCGGCTCTCCGCGGCTTCGGGATACGGTGCGGGCATCCGCTCGCCGGGTTGGTATCAGCACGCGTTCCTCGAGCGGGACCGCCCGGTGGAAACCTGGCTCACGATGGCGGCCAGAGCTTTACGCGAGCATGACATCTTCGTCTCGTCGGCGCATGTCATCGAAGGAGTCCGGCTGGCCAAGGCGCTGGCCGCGATGCGGGGCCGGGCCCATCCCGGTTTGAGTGAGGTCAACGAGGCCTCCGAGGCCGTGCTGTGCGAGGGCTCTGACACCCGGTTCGGCCTGATCGTGCGCGAGCTGGTCATCGGCGAACGGCTGGGCAGCATTCCCGAACACCTGCCGATGGTGCCGCTGCTTGCCGACATCACCAAGCAGCAGAAGTCGTTGCGGCTCAAGCCCGACCCGACCGCCAAGCAGGTCACCCTCGACCTGCGTAAGCCCAACGACCTCGCCAAGTCCCATCTGCTGCATCGGCTCGCGGTCCTCGACATTCCGTGGGGCGAGCCCGAGATGATCAGTGGGCAGGGCACATTCAAGGAAGCCTGGACACTGCAGTGGCTGCCGGAGTTCGCGGTGAAGGTCGTGGTGTCATCGGTGTGGGGCAACACCGTGTACCGCGCCTGCAAGGCCAAACTGGCCGATACTGCTGCGAACGCCACGCATCTGGGTGAGGTCACCGCGGCCATCGAGGCGGCGCTGCTCGGCGGCGTCGACGAGGCGGTCTCGCCGCTGCTGACCATCCTGGAGAACAAGGCCGCGGTCGACCGTGACCTGACCGAGCTGATGGCGGCCCTTCCCGCACTGGCCCGGTCGCTGCGCTACGGCGATGTGCGCCGCACCGATGCCGGTGCGCTCGGCGTGGTCACCACATCGCTGCTGCGCCGCGTCAACGTCGGGCTGCCCGCGACGCTGACCGGCCTGGGGGCCGACGCTGCCGCTGAGATGCTCGCACATGTCAACGCCGTCACCGACACTGTCGATCTGCTGGATGCCGACGTTCGCGGTGAATGGCTCGCCACCATCGCACGCCTGGCCGATCGCGACGATCTGCACGGCAGCCTGGTCGGCCGGTTCGTCCGTATCGGTGTCGACGGAGCCGTGTTCACCACGACCGAGGCGGCGCGACGCATGCGCCGCGCCCTGAGCGTCGGCGCACCCGCCGACGAGAAGTCGGCCTGGATCGAGGGTTTCCTCTCCGGCAGCGGGCTGCTGCTGGTGCACGACACGGAGCTGCTGGCTGTGATCGACGAATGGCTGATCGGTCTGACGGCAACCGAATTCACCGACGTCCTGCCTCTGGTGCGTCGTACTTTCAGCACGTTTGACGCCGGCATCAAGCGCAACATCGGCCACGCGGTCGCCACGGCAGGCGCCACCGTCCACACCGAATTCGACATCGAAGCCGCCCGCGCCCGCCCCGCGGTGATCGCGGCGGCGGCCATCTTCGCACGAGGTATCGCCCATGGCTGACGAAACTGTCCCCGACGAACGCGACCGCCGGTGGCGGCTGGTGCTGGGGTCTGACGCGGAGTCATTGCCGAGCCTGCAAGGCGGGGACGTCGAAATGGACAAGGCACTGTCTGCGTTGTACGACCGCAAAGGTGGGCTCGGTGGCTCGGCACCTCGGGTGGCACGGTGGCTGGGCGATATCCGAAAGTACTTTCCCAGCACCGTGGTTCAGGTGATGCAGCAAGACGCCATCGAGCGGCTCAATCTGCGCATGCTGTTGCTCGAACCGGAGATGATGGACAGCGTCGTGCCGGACCTGTCGCTGGCCACCACGCTGATCACTCTCGGCGAGGCCATCCCCGACGAGTCGAAAGCCTCCGCGCGGGCCCTGGTCCGCAAGGTCGTCGCGGACATCGAGCGCCGCATCGCCGACGGTACACGCGCCACCCTTCGCGGGGCACTGTCCCGCAATGCCCGCACCAACCGGCCGATGGCCTCCGACATCGACTGGAATCGCACCATCGCTCGGAACCTGAAAACCTTTCAGCCTGACCTGAACACGATCATCCCCGAACGACTCGTCGGATTCCGTCGCGCCGGCCGCTCGGTCACCAAGGACATCGTGCTGGCCATCGACCAGTCCGGATCGATGGCCGAATCGATCGTGTACTCAGCGGTTTTCGGCGCAGTCATCGCGTCGATGCGCTCGCTGCGCACGTCGCTCGTGGTGTTCGACACCGAAGTCGTCGACCTCACCGAGCTGCTCGACGATCCTGTCGACGTGCTGTTCGGCACTCAGCTCGGTGGCGGCACCGACATCAACCGGGCCATCGCGTACTGCCAGACGCTCATCACCCGGCCGGCCGACAGCATCTTCGTCTTGATCTCCGACCTCTACGAGGGCGGCGTGCGCGACGAGATGCTGGCTCGGGTCAAACAACTCGTCGACGCGGGCGTGCAGGTCGTCGTGCTGCTTGCGCTGTCCGATTCGGGCGCACCATCATTCGACCGCGAGATCGCCGCCGACCTGGCCGCCATGGAGATCCCCGCGTTCGCGTGCACGCCCGATGCCTTTCCCGAACTGCTGGCGCTGGCCATCACCAAGGGCGACATCCGCGGCTGGGCGGACCGAACCGGGCTCGCGCAGCGTGGGATGGAATAGGACTAGTCGCATGCCGCCGATTTTGACATCAGGGCTGTTGCGATCAACGAAGCGCGACCCTGGCGTCGAAATCGGTGATTCACATCGCGTGCGTAACGTGGTGGCGGAAAACTAGGCCCGCTGACTCGACACCGAGATGACTTCGCCCGTGAGGTAACTGGAGTAGTCGCTGGCCAGGAACGCGATGGTCGACGCGATCTCCCACGGCTCGGCGGCGCGGCCGAACGCCTCGTCGGAGGACAGCCGGTCCAGCAGTTCGGCACTGGCCGACTTCTCCAGGAACTTGTGCCGTGCGATGCTCGGCGACACCGCGTTGATCCGCACCCCGTATTCGACGGCTTCGATTGCGCTGCACCGGGTCAGCGCCATCACGCCGGCCTTGGCCGCGGCGTAATGCGACTGTGAGTGCTGCGCTCGCCAACCCAGCACGCTCGCGTTGTTGACGATGACGCCGCCGTGCTCGACCCCGCGGAAGTACCGCAGCGCCGCCCGCGTGGCCCGCATGACCGAGTTCAGCGTCACGTTCAGCACGCGGTCCCACTCGTCGTCGGTCATGTCGACCAGCGGGGTCTCGCCGCCGAGGCCGGCATTGTTGACCAAAACGTCCAGGCGGCCCATCTTTTCGACCGCTGACGTGATCAGAGCGTCGACCGCTTCGGTGGAGGTGACGTCGCAGACCACGGCCTCGACCCGGCCCAAACCCAACGAAGCCAGCTGCTCCTGGGTCTCCTTGAGGCGCCGCTCGTGGTAATCGGACACCACGACATCGGCGCCCTCCAGCAGGGCGCGCCGTGCGGTGGACGAGCCGATGCCGGTTCCCGCGGCGGCGGTCACCAGGACCACCTTGTCCTTCAGCAGACCGTGGCCCTCAACCTCTTCGGGCGCTGTGGAGAGATCGCTCATCCCTTAGCCTCTCGGGGTAGGCCGAGCACCCGCTCGGCGATGATGTTGCGCTGAATTTCGTTGGACCCGCCGTAGATGGTGTCCGAGCGTGAGAACAGGTACAGCCGTTGCCATTCGTCGAACTCGCCGTCATCCAGCGTCAGCCCGGCCATGCCCTGCACGTCCATGGCGATCTCGCCGAGTTCACGATGCCAGTTGGCCCACAACAGCTTCGACACTGAGTCTTGGCCAGGCTGTTCGGCGTCCATGGTCGCCAACGCATAGGACCGCATGGCCTGCAGGCCCGTCCAGGATCGCGTCAGTCGTTCGCGGATCAGCGGGTCGTCGGCCGCGCCGGTCCGCTTGGCGAGCTCGACGAGGTTGGAATGCTCACGGGCATAGCGGATCTGCTGCCCCAGCGTCGAGACCCCGCGCTCGAAGGTCAGCGTGCCCATCGCCACGCGCCAGCCGTCGCCGGGAGCCCCGACCACCAGCGAGGCGTCAGTGCGGGCGTCGTCGAAGAACACCTCGTTGAACTCGGAGTCGCCGGTGAGCTGGATGATCGGCCGGATCTCGACGCCCGGCTGATCGAGCGGCACCAGCAGATACGACAGCCCGGCGTGGCGCTTCGAGCCCTTCTCGGTGCGGGCCACCACGAAACACCACTGCGCCCAGTGGGCCAGCGACGTCCACACCTTCTGTCCGTTGATCACCCATTCGTCGCCGACCAGCTCGGCCGTCGTCGCGACATTGGCCAGGTCGCTGCCCGCGTTGGGCTCGGAGTAACCCTGGCTCCACAGCTCGGTGACATCGAGGATCTTGGGCAGAAACCGCTGCTGCTGTTCGGGGGTGCCGTACTCGATGAGGGTCGGCCCGAGCAGCTCCTCGCCCAGGTGGTTGACCTTGTCGGGCGCGTTCGCGCGGGCGTACTCCTCGTAGAACGCGACCCGGTGCGCGACGGACAGTCCGCGTCCACCGTGTTCAACGGGCCAACCCAGGCAGGTCAACCCGGCTGCGGCGAGGTGTTGATTCCATGCCCGCCGCTCTTCGAACGCCTCATGCTCACGACCCGGTCCGCCCAGGCCCTTGAGCGCGGCATATTCACCGACGAGATTGTCTGCGAGCCACTGCCGGACCTCGGCCCGGAACTCCTGGACCTCTATCACCCCTGTAGGCTAACCTACCAAGCACTTGCTTTGTTAGAGGAGCATCAATGACCACCGACCCGAGGACCGTCCCGGGGGTCCTGGACCGGATTGCCGTGCAGTTTTCCGACCATGAGGCCCTGGTGAGTCCCGATCGGCGACTGACCTACCGGGAACTGCGCGACGAGGTACGCCAGGCTGCCGCCGCGATGATCGCGCTCGGCATCCAACCCGGCGACCGCGTTGCCATCTGGTCACCGAACACCTGGCACTGGGTGGTGGCGTGCCTGGCCACGCACTACGCCGGCGGCGTGATGGTGCCGCTGAACACCCGCTACACCGCCAGCGAGGCCACCGACATCCTCGCGCGCACCGAGGCGCCCCTGTTGGTCGCCGCGGGCCAGTTCCTCGGCTCGGACCGGGCGTCAGAACTGGACCGCGATGCGCTGCCTGCGCTGCGCCACGTAGTGCGGGTCCCGATCGAAGGGAACGACGGAACCTGGGACGAGTTCGTGGCCAGGGGTACAGACCTCGACGCGGTCGACGCCCGCGCCGCCGCAGTGTCACCGGATGACGTCTCCGACATCCTGTTCACCTCCGGAACGACGGGCCGCAGCAAGGGCGTGCGGTGCGCACACCGGCAGTCCCTGGACGGCTCAGCGGCGTGGGCGGCGTGCGGCGAGGTGACCAGCGCCGACCGCTACCTGTGCATCAACCCGTTCTTCCACAATTTCGGCTATAAGGCCGGCATCCTGGCGTGCCTGCAGACCGGCGCCACGCTCGTTCCGCTGTTGACGTTCAACCCCGAGCAGGCCATGAAAACGGTTGCGGAGCAGCACATCACAGTGTTGCCCGGTCCGCCGACCATCTATCAGACCCTGCTGGATCACCCGAAGCGCGCCGATTATGACCTGAGCTCGCTGCGCTTCGCGGTCACCGGCGCCGCCACAGTACCCGTCGTGCTCATCGAGCGCATGCAGAACGAGCTCGACATCGACATCGTGCTCACGGCTTACGGTCTCACCGAGGGCGCCGGTTTCGGCACCATGTGCCGCCCGACCGACGATGCCGTCACGGTGGCCACCACCTGCGGCCGACCGATCGCTGATTTCGAGCTGCGCATCGACGAGCCCACCGGCGAGGTGCTGCTGCGTGGCCCCAACGTCATGCTCGGCTATCTCGATGACCCCGAGGCTACCGCGGCGGCCATCGACGCCGACGGCTGGCTGCACACCGGCGACGTCGGAAAGCTCGATGCCGCAGGCAATCTGACCATCACCGACCGGCTTAAAGACATGTACATCAGCGGTGGGTTCAATGTGTACCCGGCCGAGATCGAGCAGGTGCTCGCCAGGTTGGACGGGGTCGCCGAGTCCGCGGTGATCGGCGTGCCCGACGAGCGCCTCGGCGAGGTCGGTAAGGCCTATGTGGTGCTCAAACCGGGCGCTTCGCTCGATGAGGCCACTGTGATCGCCTATGCGCGTGAACATCTGGCGAACTTCAAGGCGCCGCGGTCGGTGGAGTTTCTCGACGTGTTGCCGCGAAATCCGGGCGGCAAGGTGATCAAACCCGTGCTGCGCAGCAGAGGGACCCGAGAAGGGGTGCAATGGACCTGAATTTCGACGACGAGACCGAGGCCTTTCGGGCCGAGGTGCGCGAATTCCTGACGGCCAACCGCGGCTCGTTCCCGACGAAGTCATACGACACGCTCGAAGGTTTCGAACAGCACCGGCGTTGGGACAAGGTGCTCTTCGATGCCGGGCTGTCGGTGATCGCGTGGCCCAAGAAATATGGCGGCCGCGACGCCACACTGCTGCAGTGGGTGGTGTTCGAAGAGGAGTACTTCCGGGCCGGTGCGCCCGGGCGGGCCAGTGCCAACGGCACCTCGATGCTGGCACCGACACTGTTCGCACACGGTACCGAGGAGCAGCTGGACCGCGTGCTGCCGAAAATGGCCAGCGGTGAAGAGATCTGGGCTCAGGCCTGGTCCGAACCTGAGTCGGGCAGTGATCTCGCCTCGCTGCGCTCGATCGCGACGCGTACCGACGGCGGCTGGAAGCTCAACGGACAGAAGATCTGGAGTTCGCGGGCCCCGTTCGGTGAGCGCGGATTCGGATTGTTCCGTTCCGACCCGGAAGCCCAGCGACACAAGGGCCTCACCTACTTCATGTTCGACCTCAAGGCTCCCGGGATCACGGTACGGCCCATCGCCCAGCTCGGCGGGGACACCGGCTTCGGCGAGATCTTCCTCGATGACGTGTTCGTGCCCGATCACGACGTCATCGGTGGCGTGCACGACGGCTGGCGGGCGGCGATGAGCACGTCAAGCAATGAGCGCGGCATGTCGCTGCGCAGCCCGGCCCGTTTCCTCGCGCCTGCCGAACGGCTTGTCCAACAGTGGAAATCCCATCCCGACCCGGTGTTCACCGACCGGGTGGCCGATGCGTGGATCAAGGCCCAGGCCTATCGGCTGCACACGTTCGGCACGGTGACCAGACTCGCGAGCGGCGGTGAGCTGGGCGCCGAGTCCTCGGTGACCAAGGTGTTCTGGTCGGATCTCGATGTCGCGCTGCACCAGACGGCCCTGGATATGCAGGGTGCGGATGCCGAGCTCACCGGTCACTGGACCGAAGGCCTGCTGTTCGCGCTCGGTGGCCCGATCTACGCCGGCACCAACGAGATTCAGCGCAACATCATCGCCGAGCGACTCCTCGGCTTGCCGCGGGAGATTTCTGGGGGGAAGCCCAAGTGAACTTCGAGATAGACGAACAGCAGCGCGATTTCGCGTCGAGCATCGACGCTGCACTGGCTGCTGCCGACGTGCCCGCCGCCGTGCGGGCCTGGGCTGCCGGCGACACCGCGCCCGGCCGCAAGGTGTGGACGCAGCTCGCCGACCTCGGTGTGACGGCGTTGCTGGTGCCGGAGAAGTTCGACGGCATCGACGCCCACCCGGTGGATCTCATCGTGGCACTGGAGCGCTTGGGCTACTGGGCGGTGCCCGGCCCGGTCACCGAATCCATCGCCGTCGCACCGGTGTTGCTCTCCGAGGACGAGCGGTCCGGGCAGCTCGCGGCGGGTGAGCTGATCGCCACCGTCGCCATGCCGCCGCAGGTACCGCGCGCCGTCAACGCCGATGTCGCCGGCCTCGTCCTGGTGGCCGCCGACGGCCACGTGGCCGACGCCACCGCCGGCACAGCGCACGATTCCGTCGATCCGGTGCGAAAACTGTTCGATGTCGACGTAACTGGCGCTCCCCAGGCTGCTGACACCGCGCGGGCCTACGAGTTCGGTGTGCTGGCGACCGCCGCACAACTGGTCGGCGCCGGGCAGGCCATGCTCGATCATTCGGTCGAATACGCCAAGCAGCGCACGCAGTTCGGCCGGGTGATCGGCTCGTACCAGGCCATCAAGCACAAGCTCGCGGATGTCCACATCGCTGTCGAACTGGCCCGTCCGCTCGTCTACGGGGCGGCGCTGTCGCTCGCGGAACGCTCACCCGATACGGCGCGCGACGTCAGCGCCGCCAAGGTCGCCGCGGCCGACGCGGCCCTGCTGGCGGCGCGCTCGTCACTGCAGACCCACGGCGCCATCGGCTTCACGCAGGAGCACGACCTGTCTCTGCTGTTGCTCCGAGTTCAGGCCTTACGCTCGGCCTGGGGCGATCCCACGCTGCACCGTCGTCGGCTCCTGGAGGTCTTGTGAATGAGGAACGCGAGCTGCTGCGGGAAACCGTTGCAGCCCTGGTGGACAAGCACGCCTCCCCCGAAGCCGTGCGCGCGGCGATGGAATCAGACCGCGGCTATGACGAGAAGCTGTGGAGCCTGCTGTGCGAGCAGGTCGGCGCCGCGGCCCTGGTAGTGCCCGAAGAGCTCGGCGGTGCCGGCGGCGAACTCGGCGATGCCGCAGTGGTTCTCGAAGAGCTGGGCAAGGCTCTGGTGCCCACTCCCCTGCTGGGTACGACGCTCGCCGAGCTGGCCCTGCTCGCCGCCGGTGACCATGAGCCGCTCGAGGCGTTGGCCGAGGGCACGTCCATCGGCACGGTGGTGTTCGATGCCGAGTACGTCATCAACGGCGACACGGCCGATGTGGTGATCGCCGCCGACGGGCAAAACCTCACCCGCTGGACCACTTTCACCGCACAGGCCAAGACCACCATGGATCTGACCCGACGCTTGGCCGCGGTCACACCCGGCGAGACAGCGGTGCTCGGCGCGGATCCGGGTCTGGCCGACACCGCGGCGCTGCTGATGGCCGCCGAACAGGTCGGCGCGGCGGCGCGCTGTCTGGATCTCACGGTCGCCTATACAAAGGACCGGGTGCAGTTCGGCCGGCCGATCGGTAGCTTCCAGGCACTCAAGCATCGGATGGCCGATCTGTACGTCAAGGTGTCCTCGACCCGCGCTGTGGTCAACGATGCCATCGCCTCTCCGACACCGACCGCGGCGGCACTGGCCCGGTTCATGGCCTGCGAGACGCTGTCCGCGGTGACCGCCGAAGCCATTCAGCTGCACGGCGGCATCGCGATCACCTGGGAGAGCGACATCCAGCTGTACTTCAAGCGCGCGCACGGTAGTGCACAACTGCTCGGGCCGCCGCGAGAGCAGCTGCGGCGGCTCGAAGCCGAAGTGTTCTAGGCGGCTCGCCGCCGAAGTGTTCTAGGCGGCTCGCCGCCGAAGTGTTCTAGCGGCTGATCAACCCCGCTTGCGCGAGCCACTTCTTGGCGATGTCGGAGAGGTTGGTGCCCTTGGCGGCCTCGGCATTCATGTCGATGAGGTCGTTGGTGGTCAGTTTCGCCGACACGTCGTTGAGCGCGTTGGTGAGAGCTTGAGATTGTTTGGACGACTTGACCAGCGGGATGACGTTCTCGGCGGCGAACAGGTTCTTGTCATCGTCAAGGGCGACAAGGTTGTTGGCCTTGAGTCCGGGATCGGTGCTGAAGAGGTCCCCGGCCTGAATCTGGCCGTTGGTCAGCGCCGTCATCGTCAGCGTTCCGCCGGCGTCCAGGCTGACGAAGTCCTTGAAGTTGAGCCCGTACACGTCGTGTAGTCCGACGACACCCTGCACCCGGGTCTTCCACTCCGGCGGACCGCCGAGCACCATTTCCCCTGCGACCGGTGCGAGGTCGGAGATCTTGTGCAGCTTGTACTTGTCGGCGGTGGCCTGTGTGACGGCGACGACGTCCTTGTCCTGGGCGGGCGACGGCGCGAGCAGCGTGATCCCGGCGGGCATCCTGCTGACCAGGCCGGTGACGACTGCCTCGGTGGTGGAGGCGGTCGATTCAGGGTTGAGATAGCTGAGCAGGGCGCCCGAGTACTCGGGAACCAGATCGATGGAGCCGTCCTTCAACGCTGCCATGTACACCTCACGGCTGCCGATGTTGAACTGCTCCTTGACCTGGATTCCCTTGGCCTGCAACGCCTGCGAATAGATGCTGGCGATCAGCTGGCTCTCGGTGAAGTCGGCCGACCCGATGATCACCTGGGAGCCCGCCGAGCCGGCGGCATTGTCGGAGGACAGCGGGTCACTGTTCAGGCCGCAGGCCGACAGCGTCAGCGTCGCAGCAGCCGCGGTGGCCAAGGCGGACAAGAATTTTCGTCTGATCATTTTCAGACCTCCATCGGTACGGCAGTGTCAAGAGGGGACGTTTTGGCAGCTACCCGGCGCAGGCCGGGCGATACCACCACTCGGCCCAGCCAGGCAAAGCCGAGTTCCAACGCGATGGCGACCAAGGCGACAAGGATTGCACCGCCTGCCATTTCGCTGTAGTTCGCCTGCGCCCGGCCGTCGAGGATGAACCGGCCAAGACCCTGCAGGCCCAGGTAGGCGGCGATGGTCGCGGTCGAGACGATCTGCAGTGTCGAGCTGCGGATGCCCGAGATCAGCAGCGGCAGCGCGCACGGCAACTGAACGTGCACCAGGATCTGCCGCTTCGTGAACCCGATGCCGCGGGCCGCACCCACCGCGTCGGGGTCGGCGGTTTGGATCCCGGCGTACGTGCCGGTGAGGATCGGCGGCACCGCCAGCAGCACCAGCACCACGATGGTGGGCAGAACATAGACCAGCTTGCCTGCGACGACGGGTGCGAAGAGCAGGAACAGCAGCACCAGCAGGCCCAGGCTCGGCAGCGCACGCAGCGCATTGGCGAGCCCGGCGACCAGGGTCTCACCGCGACCGGTGTAGCCGATCAGGATTCCCAGCGGGACGCCGATGGCCAAGGCCACCAGCAGTGCGATCGCCGAGTACAGCAGGTGGTAGCCGACCTGCATGGGGATGCTGCCCGAACCGCTCCAATGCGCAGGATCGGTGAACCAGCCGATGATGTTCATGAGGTGACCGTCCGTTGCCGCCATGGGGTGAGTAGTTTGTTCGCCACGATGATCAGTCCGTCGAGGACCACGGCCAGCACGACGCACATCACCACGCCGGTGACGAGCGGTACGAACAGCCGCAGCTGGAAGCCCTGGGTGAACAGTGACCCCAGCTGCGGAATGCCCAGCAGCGCAGCCATGGTCACGATGCTGACGTTGGACACCACCGCCACCCGCAGGCCTGCGGCGATCACCGGCACCGCGACGGGCAGTTCCACCAGCAGCAGTCGCTGCCAGCCCCGGTAGCCCATGGCCTCTGCGGCGGCCACGGTGTCGTGCGGCACCGAGCTCAACCCGTCGGCGACGACCCGTACCAGCAGGGCCAGCGTGTAACAGGTAAGCGCCACAATGATGTTGATGGGGTCGAGGATCTTCGTCCCGAGCAGAACCGGCAGCAGGATGAACAGGGCCAGCGACGGAATGGTGTAGAGCAGGCCGGCCACACCGACGATGGCCGCATAGCCCCGTTTCGACCGGTGCGCCCACCATCCCAGCGGCAGCGCGAGCAGCAGACCCAGCACCGTGGGAATCACCGTCAGCCAGGTGTGACTGATGGTGAGGCTCACGATGCGGTCGAGGTTCGACGAGATCCAGTTCACGATCGGGAGTCCTTCGCGCGCCGGATGGCCTCGACGATGTCGTGATCGGTGACGGTGCCGAGCAACTTGCCGGCGTCGTCGGTGACCACGCAGCGCCCACTCGGGCTCGACAGCGCGGAGTTGAGGAGCTCGCGCAGCGGGTCTGAGCGTCGCGCGGTGGTGCCGCACAGATTGACGTCGCGGTCGACGACGGTGTCGCCGGACAGGTTCGCGGTATCGACCCAGCCGACCGGCGCATGGTTGTCGTCGATTGCCAGGATCCACTTACCCTCGACCACCGGGATGTCCGAAACCGGTTGCCCGACCGTCACTGTCGGCTCGTCGTTGAGGCGCAGCCGGTCGTCGGCGGTGTGGAACCCCAGCGCCTGGTAGCCGCGGGCGGAGCCGACGAAGTCGGCGACGAACGAGTCGTTGGGGGCTGCCAACAGTTCGGCGGGCGACGCGGCCTGCGCCAGCGTTCCGCCCTGGCGCAGCACCACGACCTGATCGCCCAGTTTGAGGGCCTCGTCGATGTCGTGGGTGACCATCACGATGGTTTTGGAGATGTCGGCCTGCAGTCGCAGGAACCCGTCCTGCAACTGGCTGCGGACGATCGGGTCGACTGCGCTGAAAGGCTCGTCCATCAACAGGAATGGCGGATCGGTGGCCAGCGCGCGGGCCACGCCGACTCGCTGTTGCTGACCGCCGGAGAGTTGCCAGGGATACCGGCGGGCGAACTTGGCATCGAGTCCGACACGTTCGAGTAGTTCCATTGCCTTGGAACGGGTTTCCTTCTTACTGCCCCCGAGCAACCGCGGCAGCGCGGCCACGTTGTCGACGACCGTGCGATGAGGAAACAGGCCCGCGTTCTGGATGACGTAACCGATGCGTCGTCGCAGGGACACCCGGTCCAGCGACTGGGTGTCGACTCCGTCGAGTTCGATCGTGCCCGAGCTGGGTTCGATGAGCCGGTTGATCATCCGCATCGAGGTCGTCTTGCCACACCCGGATGGGCCGACCAGAGTGGTGATCTTTCCGTTTGGCGCGGTCAACGTCAGGCTGTCCACGGCGACCGTGCCGTCCGGGTACACCTTGGAGACGTTGTCGAATGTGATCATGACTGTCTTTCTTCGGAGTCCGACTTGGGGGAACGGCTCAGCTGGGCGGACAACTCCGCCGCAGCCGAGACCAGCAGTTCGCCGCACCGGGACGCTTCGGATTCGGTAACCCGATAACTCGGGATCACGAAACTCAGCGCTGCGACGATGCGTGCTTCGGAGTACACCGGGCACGCGATCGCGGTTACGTCGGGCTCGACGCCGCGTTCGACAACGACGTACCCGTCGCTGTTGACGTCACCGCGAAGCGCGTGCCCCGCGGCGGAGATATCCAGTGGAATGGTCCGGCCCACCCAACTGGTGTGACGCACAGAGTGAGTGCCCTGCATGATGCCGATGTAGATGGCGAGGTCGCTGTGCCATTCGACCGACAGATAGACCGACTCGCCGGTCTGCGCGACGAGTTTCTCCATCACCGGCTTGGCCAGGTCGGTCAATGACTCGCTGCTGAGCGCGGCGGCGCCCAGCTGGATCATGCGGCCGCCCGGACGGTAGATGCCTGCCTCGTCCTTGGCGACGAAACCCGTGGACTCCAACGTTCGTAGCAGCCGCAGCGCGGTACTCGGCGCCAGATCGCAATCCCTGGCGCTGTCAGCAAGGTTCACGCTGCCGCGCTCGCAGATCGTGGCGAGCAGGGCGAGTGCCCGCTCCACGGTTCGGGTGGATGCTTCAGCCAACTCGCCACTCCTCTCTGGCCGCGCCATTTCTAGTGGCTGGAATTCGATTGCCATCTAGCGGAATTTTTAGGTTGGAGCGATGATAGGTCGTGTCACGCGCCAGCGGTAGAGATTGAGGAGAATTACATGGTTGTGCTGAACGGGACGGGCACGATTGCCGACGTCGTGACGCTCGCAGACGGCCGCGAACAGGTGTCGATCTCCGCAGACGTCCTCGCAGGCGTCGACCAGGCCTACCAACGCGCAGCCGATCTGAGCACACGCTTCCCCACCTACGGGCGCACCACCGGGGTCGGTGCGAACCGGACCACCCAGGTTCTTGCCGATGACAAGGACTACGGGATGCGGCTGCTGCGCAGCCACGCCGTCGATGCCGGCGATCCCCTCGCCGACAGAACCGTCAGGGCGATGCTCGCCGTGCGCCTGATCCAGCTGTGCGCACCGGGCGCGGGGCTCGACCCGAAGATCCTGTCCGCGCTGGTGCGGATGCTCAACGACGACGCCCTGCCCGAAGTCCTTCAGTACGCGTCGATCGGCACCGGCGACCTCGCCGCACTGGCAGGCACCGCCCTGACGTTGATCGGCGAGCGGCCCGCCAAAACTCCCCTGACGCCGATGCAGCCGTGGGGTGCCGACAGCGCGCTGCCGTTCATGAGCAGCAGTGCCCTCACCGTCGGACGCACCTGCCTCGCCCTGGACGAGCTGCAGCGGTTGGAGCGGGCGTCCAGCGTCATCTACATGCTCAGTTTCCTTGCGCTCGACGGTAATCCGTCCACCTTCTCGGTTACCGCCGCCCGCGCCGCGGCGGCTCCGCACGTCGATACGGTCGCCGGACGCTTGCGGTCGCTGTCCATGGGTGACGGGCGAGACGATCGCGAGCCGCGCCGCATCCAGGATCCGTACGGCCTGCGGGTGTACCCGGTCGCGCACGCCAGCGTCGTCAATTCCCTGGATTCGCTTGGGCAGCAACTGGAGCGGACCCTCAACGCCGCCCAGGAGAATCCCCTTTTCGACATCGAGGGCGACGCGGTCGTCCACCACGGCGCGTTCTATCAGGCGTCGTTGTCGCTCGAGCTCGACGGCGCCACTCTGGCATTGGCGCTCACCGCACCCATCACGCATTCGCGCATCCGGATGCTCAACGACCCGGAGACCAACGGCCAGAACGCTTTTCTCGCCACCAGCGAAGACGGGTCATCGGGGCTGATGATGGTCGAATACGTCGCCGCGGGCGCGATCGCCGAGATCCGCGCGGCGGCGCAGCCCGCATCGGTCGGCACTCTCGTCCTGTCCCGCGGTGCCGAGGAGGACGCCACGTTCGCGTCTCAAGGCACGCAGCAACTCGAGCGGTCGGTCGCCGCGTACCGCGTGCTGCTGGCCTGCGAGTTGGTCGGCGCGCTGCGACTGCTCCGGCAGCGCGGACTGCACGAGCGATTCACCGGGGTGCTCGGCGAGGCGCTCACCCTGGCCTCGGTGCTGCCGTGGAACGACCAGGACCGCGACCTGCGCGGCGATCTGGCCGCAGCCGAAGAGCTGCTGGATCACCTGGGCCGGTTGGTGACGGATTCCGGCGACTAGCCGGCCTTGAAGTCGGCCAGGCTGAGCCGCAAGCCCGCGATGAGCGCCGCGAGGCCGACCTCGAAGGCAGCGTCGGCCATGACCGTCGCGCTGTCGCGTGATGCCGCCAGCGCGGCGGCGAAGGCGGGCACGCGCTCCTCGTCGCCGACGGGATCAAGGTTGCCGGGCGCGGCCAGCACGTCGAGTGATGAACCGATGATGAAGGATTCGAGCGCAACGATCACCGGCACTATCGCCGCCTCCGGCCAGCCACCCCGCAGCATGCATCGCGTGATGGTCTCGTATCCCTGAAGCGAGGCTTCCGTCCCGTCGATCGGGACCACCGCGAGTTGAGCGATCAGTTGCGGGCTCGTGGCGAACGCGGTGCGATACGACCGCGCCCACGGCACGATCGCAGCGTCCCATTCGTGGTCGGCGAACGAGCTGGTGTCGATGCGCGCGGCAACTTCGGTGCGAACGAGATTGACGAGGGCGCGCCGGTCCCGCACGTGGTTGTACAAGGCCGGCGGGCGCACACCTAGTTTCTCGGCCAGCTGAGCCATCGTGAAGTCTTCGCCGCCCGAGAACAACTCGAAGGCCGCGGCCGTGATCTTCTCACGGTCAAGCAGTTTGGTTCGTGGCCTACCAGCCGGGCGCTTCGCCTCTCGCATGCCGGACCTGCGCCTCCAACCCAAATTTGATCCTTGACAGAGTCTACTGACTCTCTTAAAAATTACTGTCATTAATTTTAGCGCGGTTGTCGCAGACCGCACGCCTCGACTACCCACCTGGGATGGACAGATGCACAAGCGAATTCTCACGACGCTCGCCGGTGTCACCACTGTGGCGCTGTTGGCCAGTTGCTCGAGTGGCCAGCGCCCCCAGGCAGGACCAGGGCAGATCGATTACACGACCACAAGCCCTGCGGCCACGGGTCATCTCGACAAGGTGACCTGGAATCTGCAATACGAGCCGTCCAGTCTCGACCCTGTCCACTCCGGCAACTACGCCGAAAACCAAGTCATCGCCAACCTTTGCGACACCTTGCTTCGGGTGCCACCGACGGACGCGTCGAAGATCGACCCGGCGCTGGCCACCAAGGCAAGCAACCCGACCCCAACAGAATGGGTTTACGACCTCAATCCCGCGGCGAAGTTCTGGGACGGTACGGCGGTGACGCCCGAAGACGTCATCTTCAGCCTCATGCGGAATAGCGACACGTCGCTCAACTCGTACTACGCGGAGGCCTTCACGCAGGTGAAGTCCATCGACAAGACCGGCGATCACCAGATCACGGTGCACCTGAACTCCCCCAACGCCGAATTCAATCGCGCGATGGCCAGCCCCGCCGGCACCGTCGTGAAGCAGGCCTATGTCCAGGCGCAGGGTGACAAGTACGGCAGCCCGACGGGCGGAGCAATGTGTTCGGGACCGTTCAGGTTCGGCAGTTGGACGCCAGGCAAGGACTTGACGATCCAACGCAACCCGAACTACTGGGACAACTCGTTGGCGCCGAAGGTCGACAACGTCACGTTCACCTTCATCGGCGACGGGGCCACGCTGGCCAACGCCCTGCTCAGCGGGCAGGTGGACGGCAGCTACCAGCTGCCCTGGGACGGCTTGGGCCGACTGTCCAGCTCGTCGGTAGGTTCTGTCTACTACGCGCGCAGCCCGATCGTGTTCTCGCTGATCATCTCGGCCGAGTCCGGGCCACTCAAAGACCCGAAAATCCGTCGTGCACTGGCACTTTCACTTGACCGGGACGGGATCATCTCCAATGCGTTCGCGGGCGCAGCCCTACCGGTCAAGGCATTGGCGACACCTCAGACCTGGACCTACGCCAAGGACGTCTATTCGAAGGCATACGACGATCTACCGGCCTTGACGCAGAACCTCGATGAGGCCAAGAAGCTGGTCGCCGAAGCCGGCTCCCCGAAAGACGAGATCGTGCTTGCGTACGCGGGAGGCGCATCGCAGTATGTCGCAACGATCTTCGACTCCATTCAGCAGACCGGCAAGCAGATCGGGCTCAATATCACCCTGAAGCCCATCCCGGTGAAGACGTACAACTCGATCTTCGGGGATGCGAGTCTGCAGAAGGGCGTCGACGCGTTCGAGACCGACTGGTATCCCGACCTGAACGATCCGCTTTCCTGGTACGGCATGTTCGTCAAGGGTGCGAGCAGCCTGACCTTCGGCTACGACAACCCGACCGTGAACTCGTCGCTCACCGAGGCCAAGGCCACGTCCGACGACACCGCCCGCGCGCAACTCGTCACAAAGGGACAGCAGCAGATCATGGCGGATCTGCCGTGGATCCCGGTTGCCGAGGAAGCCAACACCCTCTTCATGAACAAGCGGGTCACCGGTGCGCCCGTGTCTTTCGTGCAGCTGTCCTATCCGTGGGCGGCCTTGTTGGGCGCGCGCTGACTCCGATGAGATATGTGGGGTTCATCCTCAAGCGTCTTGTGTTCGCGGCGGTGACAGCGGCGGTGGCGAGTTTCCTGGTGTATGCGGCGATGTACTTTTCGCCAACGAGCTCGCTGTCGCTGCTGCTCGGCGGGCGCAACGTCTCACCCGAGCAGATCGCTCGCGTACGCCAGCAGTACCACCTCGACGAGGGACTGCTCGGGCAGTACTGGCACTGGCTGAGCAGCTCGCTGCGTGGCGATTTCGGCACCTCGTTTCTCTACCGCGACAGTGTCAGCAGCCTGTTGGGCAATCACCTGACCACTACGGCATTCCTCGTCGTGTACGCGGGGATCCTCATTCTGACTGTCGGCGTCAGCACTGGCGCCCTCGCGGCGCTGCGGTCCGGATGGTTGGACGGTGTGCTCAGGTTCTGCTATTCGGCAGGCATCGCGATCCCGGCCTTCGTCGCTGCAACAGTCTTGATATCGACCTTCGCCGTGCAGTTCCCGATCTTCCCCGCGTACGGCTCTGGCAGTGACTTCGGCTCTCGGGTCTACTCTCTGACACTGCCCGCGATCGCACTGGCGTTGTCGAATGTCGCCTATATCGGGAAGGTCACCAGAGCTTCGATCAATCAGACCAAGTCACTCGATTTCGTCTGGGCTGCCAGCGCGCGGGGGATCCGTCGCCGAACTGTGACGATGCGCCACACGATGCGCAACGGGCTGTTGCCGGTCGTCACCGTCGGTGGGCTCAGTATGGCAGGGCTGATCGCTGGGACGGTTGTCGTTGAGACCGCCTTCGGCCTCGATGGGATCGGATCACTTCTGGTGCAGGCGATCTCACAGAACGACTTTGCTCTGGCACAGGCCATCGTGTTGATCCTGATCGTCGTGTTCATCCTGCTGAGCACGGTCGTCGACATCATCTACGGGCTGCTCGATCCTCGGATAGCCGAAGGACTTGTCGCATCATGACTGCTGCCGTAACAGCGGGACGTTACAGCTTCTTGCGTAACACCGCCGCACGATTCTCGTCGCCTTGGACAGTCCGCCTGGCTTCCGGATTTCTCCTGCTGGTCGTACTGATGGCCGTGGCGGCCCCGGTGATCGCACCGCACGACCCCGATGCAGGCTCATTGGGCGGAGCCTATCTCGGGTTCAGCGCCGACCACCTGCTCGGCACCGACGCCTCGGGCAGGGACATCCTCTCGCGTCTCGTCTTCGGTGCCCGCACAACGATGTTCGGTGCGACGCTGATCGTCGGACTGGCAACGGTGGTCGGTGTGTCACTTGCCCTGACCGGGGCCTGGCAACGACGCGCCGACGGCATCGTCTCGCGCGTTTTCGACACCGTTCTGGTGCTACCGGCGCTGCTGCTGGCCCTGGCTGCGACAGCATTGTTCGGAGCCGGGCTCACCGCGGCCGCCATCGCCCTGGCCGTCGCGTACGTTCCCTACGTCGGGCGCATCACCCGCTCGGCGGCGCTACAGCAAGTTGCGCAACCGTATATCTCCGCGTTACGCCTGCAGGGATTCCAGCCTGCCCGCGTGGTCGGTCTGCATCTGCTGCCGAATCTCGCCGGTCTGATCACGGCGCAGGTCACGGTGCTGTTCGGGTACGCCATCATCGACATGGCCGCCGTGTCCTATCTCGGGCTCGGGGTGCAACCTCCGCAATCAGACTGGGGCACAATGATTTCAGCCGGACAATCGAGCATCGTCCGCGGCTTCCCGCAGGAGTCGCTGTACGCGGGGCTGGCGATCTTCCTCACGGTCTTCGCGTTCAACATCATCGGCGACCATCTCGGAAAGCGCTTCCATGTCTGAATCCCTCCTGACCGTCGACGGTCTCTCGGTTTACCTGCCGTCAGCGGCACGTCCCGTCGTCGCTGACGTGTCGTTCGCGCTCGCCCCCGGCGAGTGTCTGGGTGTGGTCGGCGAGTCCGGCAGCGGCAAGTCCGTCACGGCGAGGTCCATACTGGGCATACCGCCCGCCGGTATGTTCGCCAGCGGCACGATCGGATTCGGTTCCCACACTTATGACGTCACCGATGCCGAGACCATGCGGCGCTGGCGATCCAAGCACGTCGGAGTGATCTTCCAGGACCCTGCCTCGGTCATGGATCCGACCCGCACGGTGGGCGACTACCTCACCGAGGTGCTGGTCTATGAGCGGCGGATGCCTCGCAGAGAAGCTCTGCGGAAGGCCGCGGAGATGCTCACCTCGATGGGGCTGAGCGACCCGCGCGCCTTGCTCGATCGTTACCCGCACGAGTTCTCCGGCGGGCAGCTTCAGCGCATCTGCATCGCTGCAGCTCTGTTGTCCGATCCCGACCTGCTGATCGCCGATGAACCGACCACTGCGCTCGACAACACCACCCAGGCGCTGGTGATCGCCCTCCTGGACCGAGCACGTCGAGAACGGCAGGTGTCGACGGTGTTCATCACCCACAACCTCGAACTGGCACTTGCCTTTTGTGACCGCATCGCTGTGGCATACGCGGGCCGCATCGTCGAGATCGGCGATACCCGCACCGTGGCGCGCGGCGGTCACCATCCATACACCAATGCGTTGCTGCGGTGCCAGCCCGATGTTTCGCGGCGCCATGAAACGCTGCCGGTCATCGCGGGACAGCCACCCGCTCTGACCCAGTCACTCACCGGATGCGTATTTCGCGAGCGCTGCCCACGTGCCACCGATGCATGCGGCGAGCTGCCCTCCTGGACAGCCGAAGACGAACGACTCGGCTATGCCTGCGTCCATCCGATGACACCGGGGACGACCCCGAACGGAGTTCATGATGCCGCATAGCGTGTCGCTGGAGGTCCGGGATTTGACCAAGACGTTCCGTGCCCGCCGCGGCGCAGCAGCGGTACAGGCACTGCGCGGCGTATCACTCGACGTTCACACCGGCGACGCCGTAGCACTCGTGGGCGAATCCGGCTCGGGCAAATCGACTCTGGCCCGCATTGTGATGGGACTTGAGACGGCCACGAGTGGTTCCGTGCTGCTCGACGGCCAGCCGGTTCGTAAAGGCCGCAGCGACGTTGCACGACGCGCCCGCCGGATACAGATGGTGTTCCAGAACCCATATTCATCGTTGGATCCCATGCAGACGGTCGGATCAGCGCTGCACGAGGTCATCCGTTTCCACCTCGGCCTGCCCGAGAAAGAACGCAGGGATCGAATCGCCGACCTTTTGACCTCGGTCGGGTTGCAACCCGATATGTCCGAACTCAAACCAGGCTCGCTGTCCGGAGGCCAGCGGCAGCGGGTCGCGATCGCGCGAGCCCTCGCGGCAGGACCGGACCTACTGGTGCTCGACGAGGCGGTGTCTGCACTGGACGTGTCGGTGCAAGCGCAGATTCTCAATCTGCTCAACATGATTCGCGCCGAGCGCGGACTGGCGTTCCTGTTCATCACTCACGACCTGGGCGTCGTCCGCCAGGTGTGCGATCACGTGCACGTGATGAGCCGTGGCGAAGTAGTCGAGAGTGGTCCGGTCGACGACGTTCTGGCACGCCCGACGCATCCGTATACCCAGGTCCTTCTCGACTCGGTACCGCGCCCCGGATGGCGGCCCGAAGCGGTCGCCGCACTCGACCGATGACCCGCGGTCGACCTGTCACGCTGCCGCAGCTGCGTGACGCCATCGCGGACGTGGTCGCGGGAGATGCCGGCCGTGCGGTTCCGGGTATCGCCGTGGGCATCAGCCTGCGCGGGGACAGCACCTTCCTCGGATGCGGGGTGACGAGCCTGGAGGATCCCCTACCGGTAACCGAGCACACGATCTTTCAGATCGGTTCTATTTCAAAGACTTTCGTGGCACTGCTCATCGCCCGACTGGTCGATTCCGGGCGATTGACACTCGACCGGTCGGTTGCCGATGTCCTCGACGATGTCGCCGTCGACCCGAGGATCACCGTCAGGCATCTGCTCACTCACTCTTCGGGCGTGTCCGGAGACCCGATGATCGCGAATGCTCCTCGGTTGCTCGCGAACAACGCCGATGATGGACTCGCAGTCGCGCTGCGGGAGCTCAGCGGACGTCCTTTAGACTTCGCGCCAGGCACCGCGTGGTCGTACAGCAATGCAGGGATCATGTTGGCGGCAGCCCTGATCGAGCGGATCGAAGGGCGGCGATACCCCGATCTGCTGTCTGAACGAATCCTGCGCCCCTTGGGTATGTACCGCTCGTTCACATCGGCGGACGAGGCCATCACCCATCGCGTAGCCGCCCCGCACGCAGACGCACGGGTGCTGCGCAATGCGGGGTGGCAACGGCACTGGCAACTACCGGGCTGGGATGTTCCCGGCGGCGGAATCGCCAGCACCGCACACGACATGGTCAGCTATGGACACCACCTGCTGTCCGGTAGTGAGCCCGCAATCTTGCTGAGTCCGCAGTTCTACAGAGGGCAAGCAGGACACCACTTTGCGCTGGCATGGTATCTCGATGATGTTGGCGGACAACGTATCGCCTGGCACGACGGTCTCACCACCGGCTACTGCGCACGCATGACGTTGATGCTCGATCAGCAGCTGTGCGTGGTGGTGCTCACGAATTCAACTGAAGGGGAAGCCCTGCATCGGGCGCTCGACCGGGCTGTCGCACAAGCGGTTACCGGGATTGATCCCTGGCGACTGCCAACTCGCCTACCGATCCGGCCTGGCGAATTCGAAGGCGATTACGACGCCGGAATCTACGGCACCATCCGCGTGACCGGCGTCGGCGCCGACGAACTCCGGATCGAGGCACATGAACGCCCCGTCGAGGACGGGCAGTACCGGCTGGTGCCATTCGCGCCTCAACGCGCTGTGCGGATCTCCGACAACACACTGTTGGTCGTGGCCCCGGCAGCTGACGCCGGCGGCGTCATCGAGTACGGGCGCGGGCCCACTGGGCAAGTGACGTACCTGCGGATCGCCGACCGGCTCGCAAGAAAAGGATGAAACCGATGTCGAATGCTGGGCAAACTGTCTTCGTCAATGCCGAGCTTCCCCTGGCCGAGACCGCCGCCCACTGGGGCATCGTGGTCGAGGGCAGTCACATTTCGGCGGTCGTACCGATGACCGACCTTCCGCCGACCTTGGGTGCACGCGTCGTGGACGTCGCCGGTGCGGCGGTCCTGCCAGGGATGACGGACGCGCATGTCCACGCGGTCGAATCCGGTGTCGAGTTGATGCGGTGCGATCTCGCGGGCACCGACAGCTGCGACGACGCCATGGCAACGATCGCCCGATACGTGGACGACCACCCCGGCGCGAACTGGATCGTGGGGCGGGGCTGGTCATTGAGCCATTTCCGGCACACCGGCACCATGCTGGGCGACCTCGACCGCGTCACCGGGAACCGACCCACATACCTTGCCAACCGCGACGGTCACAGCGCTTGGGTCAATTCAGCGGCACTGCAACTAGCCGGCATCACAGCCGACACCCCCGACCCTCAGGGCGGCCGGATAGAACGCCTCGCCGACGGTTCACCCGCCGGGCTCCTGCACGAATCCGCGATGCAGTTGGTTTCTGATCTGCTACCCGCGCTCGATGACCGGACCAGGATGGCAGGGCTTCTCGCCGCGCAGACCCGCCTGCTGTCCCTTGGGGTGACCGGCTGGCAGGAAGCGATCGTCGGTGAGTTCGTGCCCACCACCGACGTCCTGGACGTGTATCGCCACGCAGCCGACACCGGTGAGCTGCGGGCCCGAGTGACAGGGAACCTCTGGGTTCCCCGCACCGGATTCGCAGACTGCGTCGACGCTTTCGTCAGCCTGCGCGCGGATGTTCCCTCGTCGTCCCGATTTCAGCTGACCGGCGCCAAGATCATGTACGACGGCGTGTGCGAGACGTTCACCGCCGCGGTGGGCCAGCCGTACCGCATCGACACCGAATATCCGACCGGTATCACCTTCTTCGACAAAGATGAACTGCAGCCGGTGGTCGTGGCCCTCGATCGAGCCGGGTTCGACATCCATTTCCACGCCATCGGTGACCGGGCCGTCGCGGACTCCGTCGAAATGCTCGAAGCGACCGAACGAGCAGGCCGCCGTCATCAGATCGCGCATCTTCAGCTGACGAACTCCGAGCTGATAAGACGGATGGCTGACAAGGGCATCATTGCCAACATCCAACCTTTCTGGGCTCAGAACGACGACCAGATGACCGATATGGCGTTGCCGTACCTACCCGCGGAACTCTTCGCGCACCAGTACGAATTTGCCACTATGGCGCGCCACGGCGTGCAGCTGGCAAACGGGAGCGATTGGCCGGTCTCAAGCCCGAACCCCTTCGACCAGATCCACGTAGCGGTGAATCGCAATTATCCCGGTTCAGGTGAAACGTTCTTCCCCGATGAACGGCTGACGCGTCGCGAAGCCTTGCTTGCGGCGACTGCCGGCAGCGCTTACGCATCGCGCCAGGAGTCCGTACGCGGCGCGATCTCACCCGGACTCGAAGCCGATCTGATCGTGCTTGAACGGCCGCTCAGTGACGTTGCCGACGACGATCTACACGCGGTTCGCGTCTCACAGACCTACGTCAACGGGCAACTCGCCTTCCAGAGGTGACTAGCCTGGCGAGATGGACGTCTCGTTGCGCGCAGGTATCCCACCGTTTCACGTGATGGATGTGTGGCTGGCCGCCGCTGAACGTCAGCGCACGCACGGCGATCTGGTGAATCTGTCGGCAGGGCAGCCCAGCGCCGGGCCACCGACCGCCGTGCGCGAGGCTGCGGTCGCAGCGATCCACGGCAACCAGCTCGGCTACACCGTCGCTCTGGGCATCCCGGAGCTGCGCGCCCAGATCGCCGCGTCGTACCGCAAGTACGGCGTCGAGGTCGGCGTCGACGACGTCGTGCTCACCACGGGATCGTCCGGCGGATTCCTGCTGACGTTCCTGGCCTGTTTCGACGTCGGCGATCGGGTGGCGATCGCCAGCCCCGGCTACCCGTGTTACCGCAACATCCTTACCGCGCTCGGCTGCGAAGTCGTCGAGATCCCGTGCGGCCCGCAGACCCGGTTCCAGCCCACGCTCACCATGCTCGAAGAGTTGGATCCGCCGGTGGCGGGCGTGATCGTGGCCAGCCCGGCGAACCCGACGGGAACCGTCATCGCGCCCGACGAGCTCTCCGCGATCGCTTCGTGGTGTGAGGCCTCGGGCGTGCGACTGATCAGCGATGAGGTATACCACGGTCTGGTGTACGAGGGCGCCCCCGCGACCAGCTGCGCGTGGGAGACCTCCCGAGATGCCGTGGTGGTCAACAGTTTTTCGAAGTACTTTGCGATGACGGGCTGGCGGCTCGGCTGGCTGCTGGTGCCCGAGGAACTGCGCCGCGCGGTGGACTGCCTCACCGGCAACTTCACCATCTGCCCACCTGCTCTCGCGCAGCATGCCGCGGTCGCCGCGTTCACCCCGGAGTCGCTGGCCGAGGCCGACGGGCTGCTGGCCCACTATGCCGACAATCGCAGGCTGCTGCTCGACGGGTTACGCGATATCGGGATTGACCGGCTGGCTCCGACGGACGGCGCGTTCTACGTGTACGCCGATGTCAGCGACCTGACTGACGACTCACTGTCGTTCTGCTCGAAGTTGTTGGCCGACACCGGTGTTGCCATCGCACCCGGGGTCGACTTCGACACGGTCCGCGGCGATTCCTACGTCCGGCTGTCATTCGCGGGGCCGACGCGCGACGTCGAAGAGGCGGTGCGTCGGATCGGGCCGTGGCTGCAGCGCTGAGCCCGCGCCGAGACTACGGCTTTTGACGGGAAATCAGCGATTTCGCAGCAAAACCCGTAGTCTCGGCGGGCCCATCGCGGGCGGGCCCATCGCGGGCGGGCCCATCGCGGCGGACCTATCGCTTGATACCCGCATACCAATCCAGCAGATCCGGATTGTCGACGGCGCTGCGCTCGACCACCTTGTCCGGGTCGGCACCCTGGAACAGTTTCTTGATCGGAACTTCGAGCTTCTTGCCGGTGCGGGTATGCGGAACGCCTGGGGCGACGATGATCTCGTCGGGCACGTGGCGCGGGGAGACCTCGGTGCGAATGGTCTGCTTGATGCGGTCGCGCAGATCGTCGGTGAGCTCGATCCCGTCGGCCAGCACGACGAACAGCGGCATCCAGTAGCCGCCGTCGGGTTGTTCGGCACCGATCACGAGGGACTCGACGATCTCGGGCAGCCCCTCCACCGACTGATAGATGTCGGCACTGCCCATCCGGATGCCGTGCCGGTTCAGCGTCGAGTCGGAGCGGCCGTGCACGACGATGCTGCCGTGGTCGGTGATGGTGATCCAGTCGCCGTGCCGCCACACCCCCGGAAACATCTCGAAATAGGCGTCCCGGTAACGGGATCCGTCGGCATCGTGCCAGAAAAAGATCGGCATGGACGGCATCGGTTTGGTGATCACCAATTCGCCGACTTCGCCGCGCACGGGATTGCCTGCCTCATCCCAGGCATCGAGTGCCACCCCGAGGAACGGCGCCGAGAGCTCCCCCGGCCATACCGGCACGGTCGGGACGCCACCGATGAACGCCGACACCACGTCGGTGCCGCCGCTGATCGAGTTGACCTGAACCCGCTCGCCGACGTTATCCCGCAACCACAATGCCGAGGACGGCGGCAAGGACGACCCGGTGATACCGACACTGCGCAGCGCCGACAGATCATGCTGCTTGCGTGGTACCGCACCGGCTTTCGCGCAGGCCAGCACGTAGCCGGGGCTGGTACCGAGCACGGTCGCGCCGACCGTGGCCGCGATGCTCCACAGCGCATCGGCCTGCGGATAGGTGGGGCTGCCGTCGTAACAGACGATGGTTGCGCCCACCAGCAGCCCGGCCACCTGGAAGTTCCACATCATCCAACTGGGGCTGGTGTACCAGAAGAACGTGTCATCGCGACCGATATCGCTCTGCAAGGCAACGGCTTTGAGATGCTCGACGAGCACCCCGCCATGGCCGTGCACGATGCCTTTGGGCAGTCCGGTGGTTCCCGACGAGTACAGGACCCACAGCGGATGGTCGAAATCGACTGCGGTGGTGACCACGTCGGCATCGCCGGGGGCGCTCGCCGACTCCCAATCCACCCACTCGCTGCGGGCCGGACCCAGCCGCGACACCAGCACGGCCGCCTTGAGCGTCGGCAACCCGGCGCGCAGGGCGGCGATGTCTTCGCTCTTGTCGTAGTCCTTACCGGCGAACCGGTAGCCGTCCGCGGTCACCAGCACCGTCGGCTCCAGCTGGCCGAGCCGGTCCAGGGCGGCCTTCGCGGTGTAGTCCTGCCCGCACGCACTCCAGATCGCCCCGATGCTCGCGGTGGCGAGAAACGCGACGACGGCCTCGGCGATGTTCGGCAGGTAGCCGACCACCCGATCCCCCGGCTGCACCCCCAGCTTCTGCAGGGTCTGCGCGAACGTCGCTGTGCGCGCGAGCAATTCGGACCAGGGCAGCTCGGTGACGGCGCCGCCCTCGGCGACCGTCAGGATCGCGGGACGGTCGGTGCGAGCGTTGCGGAGAATCTGATCGACGTAGTTGAGCCGCGCGCCCGGAAACCAGCGCGCCCCCGGCATCGACTCACCGGTGAGTACCTCGGCAGGCCGCTCGCCGAGTTCGAAGTAGTCCCACAGGGCACCCCAGAACTCGGCGGGATCGTCGACCGACCACTGCCACAGATCGTGGTAGTCGGCCAGTTCGCGGCCTGCCCGCGCCGCCACGAACCGCGCGAAATCCGTGACTTGCGCGTTGTCGATGTCGGCCTGCGTCGGCTCCCACTGAGGCGCTGTACTCACTTAGTGCTCCTCGCGTGCGCGATTCATTTGGTGCTCATCGTGCGGTCCATCCACCATCCATCGTGTACGACGCCCCGGTCACCATCCTGGCGTCGGGCGACGCGAGCCAACCTACCAATGAGCCAACCTCTTCGGGCTCGACCAGCTCCTTGATGGCGCTCTCCTTCAGCAGGACCTTGGCCACCACCTCATCCTCGGGGATGCCGTGGATGCGGGCCTGGTCGGCGATCTGCTTGGCCACCAGCGGTGTCCGCACATAGCCGGGGTTGACGCAGTTGCTGGTGACGCCGTGCGGTCCGCCTTCCAGCGCGGTCACCTTCGACAGGCCCTCCAGCGCGTGCTTGGCGGTGACGTAGCCGGCCTTGAATTCCGAGGCGCGCAGCCCGTGCACGGAGGAGATGTTGATGATCCGGCCGAACCCGCCCGCGTACATGTGCGGCAACGCAGCGCGGATGAGCAGAAACGGGGCTTCGACCATCAGCGCGAGCAGCGTCCGGAACTTGTCCGGCGGAAACGCGTCGATCGGGTTGATGCTCTGCACCCCCGCGTTGTTGACCAGAATGTCGCAGTCCAACCGCAGGCCTTCGAGCGCCCGGACGTTGAGAAGATCTACCGCCCAGGACTTCCCACGGACCTTGGCCGCCACGGCGGAGGCTCCGGCCGCGTCGATGTCGGCGACCGTCACCGTCGCGCCGCGCGCGGCGAGCGCATGCACGCACGCCGCACCGATCCCACTCGCCGCGCCGGTGACCAGCGCGGTGCGCCCCTTCAGATCGCTCATGTCAGCGCCCTTTCCGCGTCGGCTGCGTCGATGTCGACCAGGTCGATTCCCTTGGTCTCCCGAGCGAACACCACCGAAACCAGGGTGATGAGCGCGGCCGCGGCCAGGTACCCGGCGATCGGCACCCAGGAGTCATACTGGCGCAGCAGCCACACCGCGATGATGGGTGCCAACGACCCGGCCACAATGGCCGTCACCTGATAGCCAAGGGACACACCGGAATAACGCATCCGGGTGGGGAACATCTCGGCCATGATCGCCGGCTGTGGCGCGTACATGAAGGCGTGGATCACCAGCCCGAGCGTCACGGCCGCGACAATAGGCAGATACTTGCCGGTGTCCATCATGGGGTAGGCGACGAAGCCCCAGCCCACCGCCGCGGCCGCCCCGATGAAGTACACGGGCCGCCGCCCGTACCGATCCGAGAGCCGCCCGACCGTCGGGATCGCCACCAGATGCGCCGTGTGCGCGATGAGCAGCCACCACAGGATGTCGCTGGTGTCGGAGTGCACCTGTTCCTTGAGATAGGTGATGGAGAAGGTGACCACCAGGTAATACATGATGTTCTCGCCGAAGCGCAGGCCCATCGCGGTCAGCACCCCCCGCGGGTACCGCTTGAGCACCTCGATGGCGCTGAACGAGCTTTCCTTGATCTGCTCGGCTTCCTGTTGCGCCGCAAGGAAGATCGGAGCGTCGGAGACCTTGGTGCGGATGTAGTAACCGACCAGCACCACGACGGCCGACAGCCAGAACGCCACGCGCCAACCCCACGACAGGAAGTCGGCATGCGACAGCCCGCCGTAGAGCACCAGCAGCACGACCGTGGCCAGGATGTTTCCCACCGGGACACCGGCCTGCGGCCAGCTCGCCCAGAACCCGCGGGTGCGGTTGGGACTGTGCTCGGCGACCAGCAGCACCGCACCGCCCCATTCGCCGCCGACGGCGAAGCCCTGCAGGAACCGCAGGACCACCAGCAGAGTGGGGGCCAGATAGCCGATCTGGCCGAATGTGGGCAGGCAGCCCATCAGGAAGGTCGACACACCCACGAGCACGAGGCTGAACTGCAGCAGTTTCTTGCGACCATATTTGTCGCCGTAATGACCGAACACGATGCCGCCCAGCGGGCGGGCGATGAAGCCGACGGCATAGGTGACGAACGCGGCCAGGATGGCGTCGAGATCATTGCCGCCCTGCGCGAAGAACACCTTGTTGAAGACGAGCGTGGCCGCGGTTCCGTAGAGGAAGAACTCGTACCACTCCACCACCGTGCCTGCCATCGAGGCGACGACGACGCGTCGCAGTCCAGCGGGAATGGGCGCGCTCATCGGCGACTCCTCATGACGTGGATCAATACCTGTACCCAGTGTGACGGGTCTTACAGTTCCCGGTGAGTATTCATGCAGGTATGTTCGGCCGCAATGACCAGATCTGCAGCTTGTCTCTGCAAAAATGCAGATGTGAGCGACAGGGCAGCCCGGCCACCCAGCGCCGACGATCTCCTGGTGCTGCTGGCCGTGGGTCGGTCCGGCCGCTACACCACGGCTGCAGACGAGCTCGGCATCAACCACACCACGATCTCGCGGCGCATCGCCGCGCTCGAGCAGGCGATCGGTGGCCGCGTGCTGACCCGCGCAGGCAGCGGCTGGGAACTGACCGACCTGGGCCGCGAGGCGCTCGCTGCGGCCGAGACCGTGGAATCGGCGGTCCGCTCGGTCACCGCCACCGGGATGCGGCAACTTGAGGGCGTGGTGCGCGTCTCGGCGACAGACGGTTTCAGCGCCTACATCGCGGCGCCCGCCGCCGCGCACGTCCAACGCAGGCACCCGCGCGTGACCGTCGAAATCGTCGCGACCACGCGGCGCGCGTCGCTGCAGCGTTCCAGCCTGGACCTCGAGATCGTCGTGGGAGCACCGCAGGTGCGTCGCGCCGAGGCGATCCGGCTCGGTGACTACCGCCTCGGGCTCTACGCATCCCGCGAGTATCTCGCCGAGCACGGGGCACCCGAATCGGTCGACGCGCTCGCCGCTCATCCCCTGGTGTACTTCATCGATTCGATGCTGCAGGTGGACGATCTCGACATCGCGGCCGCTTCCGTCCCCGCCATGCGGGAATCGGTGACTTCCACCAACGTCTTCGTCCATGTCGAGGCCACCCGGGCCGCTGCGGGCCTCGGCCTGCTCCCGTGCTTCATGGCCGACCGGCACGACGATCTGGTCCGGGTACTGCCCGATGCCGTCTCGGCGCAGTTGAGCTACTGGCTGGTGGCCCGGGCCGAGACGCTGCGCAGGCCGGTCGTGGCTGCCGTGGTCGACGCCATCCGCGCCCGCATGGAGGATCAGCGCGACATGTTGCTCGGCGGCAAGGCTTACCCGCCAGGGTGATTCGAACGCTTGCGGCCCGCGCCGGATATTGCTGCAGTAGTGGGCATGCCTTTCATCGAGCATGCTCGCGGACGCGCCTACTACCGTCACTGGGCCGCGGCGGAGCCGCGCGCGGCCGTCATCTTCCTGCACGGCTTCGGGGAGCACACCGCGCTGTACCACCGGTACGGCTTCGCCCTCAACGCCGCAGGCATCGACCTGTGGGCGGTCGATCAGTTCGGCCACGGGCTGACGCCGGGTGTGCGCGGTGATTTCGGATCGGTCGACGAGAGCTCGGCGCTGGCCGAGTCGCTCACCGAGCTGGCCGAGGCCGATTATCCCGGCTTGCCCCTTGTGGCCCAAGGACATTCGTTCGGATCGGTGGTCACCTTGTTCCGGCTGCTCGACCAGCCCGGCCGTTACCGGGCCGGCATCGTGTCCGGGGCGCCACTTACCCCGATCCCGGAGCTGGGCTCCGACAGCGCATTCGAGCTCGACCCGGGCTGGCTGTCGTCCGACCCGTTCTATCTGGATGCGCTGGAAAACGATCCGCTGGCCTTCGTCGACGCCGACGGCGCAACCCTGGCCCGCGAACTCGACAAGGCGTGGGACCGGTTCGGCACCGAGCTACCGGCACTAGCCGTGCCGACGCTGGCCCTGCACGGCTCGGCCGATCCGATCGCCCCAGTCGCAGGCGTGCGCGCCTATGCCGATCAGGTAGAGCACTTGCAGCTCAAGGAGTTTCCGGACGCCCGCCACGACCTGCTCAACGAGTCGGTGCACCGAGAGGTGGCCAGCGCGGCGGTGAATTTCATCGACGCGGCGCTGTGACGCGCGACGCCTCGTAGCCCGCGGTCAGCCACTGCACCGTGCGGTCGAGACTCGGCAGGATCTCGGTGATGGCGATCTCGCCCGCCGCGAACCGTCCGGTCAGCCCGAACACCAGGCTGGACAGGATGCTGTCGAGATCGGCGATGAAATGCTCGTCGACCCCGGCGAGGATCTGCATCCCGGCAGGCACGACGGCATCGAGCCCGCGGCGCACGAGACGCTCCCCGCCCGGCGCCGAGCGGGCCCGGAAGTAGGCCATGAGCATGGCCGGGTGCTTCTCCCACGGCTCGAAGATGGTGCGCAGCATGCGCATCAGCCCGCCGTAGAGAGACTCGTCCGCATCGCGGGTCTGATTGGCCAGCGGGGAGTACCGGTTCTCCGTCATCCAGGCGTCGAGCGCGGCGAGGATCAACTCGTCGCGGTTGGCGTAGTGCTTGTAGATGGTGGCCAGTGACGTCCGGGCTCGCCTGGCCACCTCGCGCAGCTGCACCGCGTCGTAGCCGTCGGTTTCGAGAAGCTCGACGACGATGTCGAGGATCCGGTCAGTTGCCACGTGCATCCCCTTGCCGTCCGGTAGTAACCCAGTTACCGTACCGGGTGTAACGAGGTTACTCACCGCGACGAAGCGAGGATGAATGGGTTCTTTGGACGGAAAGGTCGCGTTCATCACGGGCGTGGCCCGCGGTCAGGGCCGCAGCCATGCGCTGCGACTCGCCGCCGACGGCGCCGACATCATCGGCGTGGACATCTGTGCCGACATCGCATCCAACGGGTACCCGATGGCAAGTCGCGACGAGCTCGAGGAGACCGTCGCACTCGTCGAGGCCAACGGCGGCAAGATGATCGGCGCAGTGGCCGACGTCCGCGACTTCGCCGCCCTCAAGACCGCACTCGATGACGGGGTCGAGCACTTCGGCAGGCTCGACATCGTGTGCGCCAACGCAGGTATCGCCGCCATGGCCTTTCGCGAGCTGAGCATCGAGGAAGACCTGCAGATGTGGACCGACGTCCTCGACGTGAACCTTGTCGGGGCGTTCCACACCGCCAAGGCCGCCATCGGCCATCTGGTCGCAGGCGGTCGCGGCGGATCGATCGTGTTCACCAGCTCGACGGCCGGACTGCGCGGCTTCGGCGGATTACAGGGCGGCGGCCTCGGATACGCCGCGTCCAAGCACGGCATCGTCGGCCTCATGCGCACGCTGGCCAATGCGCTTGCCCCGCACAGTATCCGGGTCAACACCGTGCATCCCACCGCGGTCAACACGATGATGGCGGTGAACCCCGCGATGACGGCATTCCTGGAGAACTACCCCGACGGCGGGCCCCATCTCCAAAACCCGATGCCGGTCGCGCTGCTGGAACCCGAGGACATCAGCGCCGCGATCGCGTACCTGGTCTCCGACGCCGCCCAGTACGTCACCGGGGTCACCTTCCCGGTCGACGCCGGATTCTGCAACAAGCTATGAGCGGACGTGTCGCCGGCAAGCGGGTATTGATCACCGGCGCGGCCCGCGGGATGGGCCGCAGCCACGCGCTACGGCTCGCCGAAGAGGGCGCCAACCTGATCCTCGTGGATATCTGCGCATCCCTCCCCGAGGTCGAATACCCGCTCGCCACAACTGAGGATCTCGACGAAACAGCGCGCCTGGTAACCGAATACGGCAGCACGGCCGTCACCGCGGTGGTGGACGTCCGGGACGGCGCGGCCCTCTCGGCAGCAGTCGACGACGGGGTGGCACAACTCGGCGGGCTCGACGCCGCGGTCGCCAATGCCGGAGTACTCACCGCAGGAACCTGGGACACCACAACGGCCGAGCAGTGGCGCACGGTGGTCGACGTCAACCTGATCGGGACGTGGAACACCTGCGCGGCAGCACTGCCCCATCTGGTCGAGCGCGGCGGCAGCCTGGTCAACATCAGTTCCGCCGCGGGTATCAAGGGGACACCGCTGCACACCCCCTACACCGCGTCCAAGCACGGCGTGGTCGGCATGAGCCGGGCCTTGGCCAATGAGCTTGCCGCGCAGCATGTCCGGGTCAACACCGTGCATCCCACCGGCGTCGAGACCGGGATGCGCCCGGATTCCCTGCACAGCCTGCTGATCGACCGGCGGCCCGATCTGGCCCCGCTGTTCGGCAACGCCCTGCCCATCGTGATGGCCGAGGCCGTCGACATCAGCAATGCCGTGCTGTTCCTGGTGTCCGATGAATCCCGGTATGTCACCGGACTGGAATTCAAGGTCGATGCGGGCGTGACGATCCGATGAGCCGCAGCGAGCGCGGCGTCCGCGAGTTCACGGAAGTGATGACGTTCGCACCGCCGCCGGACAACACGGCTGCCGCGTCCGCATTGATCGACTTCGTCTTCGGCGAGGTGTGGCCGCGGCCCGCATTGAGCCGCCGGGACCGCCGCTTCGTCACGCTGCCGTGCGTCGCGGCCGCGGATGCCGAAGGCCCGCTGCGCGACCACGTCTACGCAGCGCTGAACAGTGGCGACCTCAGCATCACCGAAATGCGGGAAACGGTACTGCATTTCGCGGTGTACGGCGGCTGGCCCAAGGCATCCCGATTCAACATCACGGTCGACGAGCAGTGGGACCGCATCCACCGCGAACGCGGACAGCAGCCGCCCGCGCCAGACCCTCTGTTGCCGTTGCCCACCGCGAGCGATCCCGAACTCCGACTTGCCGGTGGAGAGCAGTCCTTCAAGGACATCAACTGCATGCCGTACGCCCCGATCCGCGACAACCCGTACTCCGGCGCGGGCATCCTGAACTTCGTCTTCGGCGAGATGTGGTTGCGCCCCGGGCTCGGCATGAAGGAACGTCGGCTGGTCACAGTGGCGTGCGTGGCCTTCCAGGATGCGCCGGTGCCCATCCTCAGCCACGTCTACGCCGCGCTGAAGAGCCGTGACGTGTCGTTCGAGGAAATGGATGAGGTGGCGCTGCATTTCGCTGCGTACTACGGCTGGCCCAAAGCTTCCCACCTCAATCAGGTGATCGGCGAGCAGAAACAGCGGGTGCTCGACGAGTGGCTGGCCGAAGCATGATCATCGGCGGCGACCGCATCAGCACCTCCAGCGGCGGTGAGCACCAGCACATCTACCCGGCCACCGGGCGGCCGAATGCCACCGTCGCACTGGCCGGTGCCGACGAGATCGACCGAGCCGTGCGGTCGGCCGCGGATGCGCAACGGGAATGGGTGGCGCTGACCTGCGACCGCCGGCGCGACCTGCTGATCGACCTCGCCGACGCAGTGCACGAGAACCTCGACGAATTCGCGGCACTCAATGTGCAGGACTACGCCGTGCCGATCTCCTACGCGGGCACCGCGGTTCTGCTGGAACGCTTTCTGAGGCACTTCGCCGGATATGCCGACAAGCCGCACGGTGCCAGCACCCCGGTCGCCGGGTCGTTCGACGTCAACATCGTCGAACGCGAACCCTACGGGGCCGTCGGAGTGATCGCACCATGGAACGGTTCGCTGGTGGTGGCCGGATCGTGTGTCGCGCCGGCCCTGGCCGCCGGAAATGCCGTCGTACTCAAGCCATCCGAGCTGGCGCCGCTGGCCGCGCTGCGGTTCGGCGAACTGTGCATCGATGCCGGGTTGCCCGCCGGCCTGGTCAATGTCGTGCCGTCGGGGCCCGACGGCGGAGATGCCCTGGTGCGTCATCCAGGTATCCGCAAGCTTCACTTCACCGGTGGCGGCGCCACCGCACGAGCCGTCATCGCCGCGGCCGCAACCAATCTCACGCCGGTCGTCGCCGAACTCGGCGGTAAATCGGCCAACATCGTCTTCGCCGACGCGGACCTGGACCGGGCCGTGCAACTGTCGGCGCATCAGGGCCCATTGATGCAGTCCGGGCAGAGTTGCGCCTGCGCGAGCCGGGTGCTGGTGCACGAGTCGGTGTACGCCGACTTTGTGGAGCGATTCGTGGCGGTCATCGAATCCGCCACTGTGGGCGACCCTTTCGACCCGTCCGTGAGATTCGGACCAGTCATCAGTCAAGGTGCCGTCGAGCGCATCCTCGACGTCATCGAAACAAGTGAGGCCGACGGCGCAGGCCGGTTGATCACTGGTGGGCGCCGGATCGACCGGGAGGGCTTCTATCTCGAGCCCACGGTGTTCGGCGGAGTCGACAACGCCTCGGCGCTGGCCCAGATCGAGACCTTTGGTCCGGTGGTCTCGGTGATGCCGTTCGCCGACGACGCCGAGGCCGTCGACATCGCCAACAACACGGTCTACGGCCTGAACGCCTTCGTACACACCCGCGACCTCACGCGCGCCCATCGGGTGGCGCGGCAGCTGCAGGCCGGATCGGTGTGGATCAACCAGTTCAGTGCGATGTCCCCGCAGGGTCCGTACGGCGGATACAAGCACAGCGGGTTCGGTCGCACGGGCGGCCTCGACGGTCTCTACGAATTCCTCCAAGTGAAGAACATCCGTATCGGCATGACCTGAATTTCGGGCGCAGTGTTGACGTGAGCCACACAACACTCCACAATTACCGTCATGAACGGTCAGAAACCCACAGAAGTGGTCGATCGTGCTTCCCGTTGAGCGGCACGAGGCGATCATCGACGCGGTGGGCAGCGCTCAGGCCGTAAGCACCGACGAGCTGGTCCGCCGACTGGGGGTATCCGCCGAGACCATCCGCCGTGACCTGGCCTTTCTGGAGGAGCGCGGGGCCGTGCGACGCGTGCACGGCGGGGCCGCCGCCGTCACCGAGAGGCGCGGAATCGAACCGTCGTTCACCGAGCGGTCGATCATCCGGCACGAGGCCAAGGCACAACTGGCACGCACCGCCGTCGGGCTGCTCAAGGACGGGCAGACCGTCATCCTCGACATCGGCACCACCGTCGTCGCGGTCGCCCACGCCATCCCCCGCGGCTTCACCGGAACCGTGATCACCCCGTCGCTACCGGTCGCCGTCGAGCTCGCCGACCGTCCCGGCATCGAGGTGCTGCTGGCAGGCGGGCGCGTGCGCGCAGGCGATCTGGCCTGCTCGAATGCCCAGACCAAGGCATTCTTCGCCGATGTCTACGCCGACATCGCACTGCTCGGCTCCGGTGGGGTCGACGCCACGGCCGGGCTGACCGACTTCCATCTCGACGAGATCGACGTCCGGCGGACCATCATCGCCAACAGCGCATCGAGCTACATCCTGGCCGACTCGTCCAAACTCGGGCAGGTGGCGCCATACCGGGTGTGCGAGCTCTCCGCCGTCAACGGTCTCATCACCGATCAGAACACCGCACCGGCTGTTGCAGCAGCCATCGAGGAGACGGGGGGTGTCGTGCTCACCTCGGGCCCCAGCGCCTGAAACGGGTGCGGGCGGCGTTGCAGCGCCGCCCGCGGACCGAACCCCTCCCGAAACAGTCAATTCCAGTCAGAAAGCCCGATCCGATGACAGATTCTTCCACATCACCTGGCGACGGCCAGGTAGGTTTCGGCTACACCGAGTCCCTCGAACGGTCGACGGGACGGTTCGCATCCTTCGCCGTGGCGTTCGCCTTCGTCTCGATCGCCACCGGCATCTTCACCACCTACGGCAGTGTTCTCACCAGCTCCGGACCGATGGGAATCTGGACCTGGCCCATCGTGATCGTCGGCCAGCTGGCCGTCGCGTTGCTGATCGGTTCACTGGCCGCCCGCATCCCCGTCACCGGCTACGCCTACCAGTGGGTGTCCCGGCTGGCCAACCCCGTGCTGGGCTGGATCACCGGCTGGATCTCGTTCACCTTCCTGGCCATCGTCGTGGTGGCCGTGGACTACACCGTGGCCGCCACCGTGGTACCCGCCCTGTTCGATTTCACCGGCACACCCGCGACGGCCTTCCTGATCACCGCAGGGATCCTCGTGCTGCAGGGCCTGCTGGTCGGCCTCTCCACGAAGTGGACCGAACGCGTCAACAACTTCGCCGTCACCGCAGAACTCATCGGCATGGTGGCCCTTGTAGTGCTGCTGTTCATCGTCGGTGTCATCGCCCATAAGCTCTCGGTCGGAAACCTGTTCTCCCACAGCGATATCCCGGATGCCGGGTACTGGAGCTTCGGTACCGCGACCTCCGCCGGGCCGTGGATGCTGGGCTTCCTGCTGGGCGCATTCACCATCGTCGGCTTCGAATCCGCGGCCAACCTCGCCGAGGAGACCAAGAAGCCCGAAATCGTCGTGCCCCGGGCCATGTGGCAAGCGGTGCTGGCATCGGGCGTGCTCGGCTTCCTGTTCCTGCTGGTGGTCACCGCAGCAGTCAACGATCCGAAAGCGCTGGCCCAGTCCGGCACCCCCATCGCCGACGTCATCCGGGACATTCTCGGATCGTTCGTGGGCACCGCGCTGCTGGTGCTGGTGGCCATCGCGATCTTCGCGTGCGGCCTGGTCATCCTGATGAGCGGAGTGCGGCTGGTCTGGGCGATGTCACGGGATCAGCGGTTCCCCGGTTGGCAGCTGCTGCACAAGATCTCACCGCGGTTCAAGACACCGCTCAACGCCACCGTCACGATGACGGTGATCTCGGCGGTCATCCTCGGCCTGTTCTCCACGAGCACCGACGCCCTGTTCAAGCTGTTCTCGGCGGCCACCCTGCTGCCCGCCATCATCTACGCCATCACGGTGACTCTGTACATCGCCACCCGCCACAAGCTTCCACCGAGCAAGGGATTCACCCTGGGCCGCTGGGAGACGCCGGTTCTGGTGGTCGCGGCGCTGTGGCTGGTTTTCGTACTTTCCCTCTTCCGTGACGCCTCATTCCGGGATCCTTGGCTGTATGCGGTGGTCATGGTGGCGCTCGGCGCGATCTACCTGTGCTACCTGCTGGTCACCCGGGGCAGGCAGGGTCTGAAAATGCCAGAGATGTCCTCGATCGACGCCGAATTCGAGGATGCGGCGTAATGACCGTCCTGGCGATCGACCAAGGCACGTCGGGCACCAAGGCCGTCGTCGTCGACCCGGTCGATGGAGTCGTCGGACTCGCCGAGGTCGCGGTGAACCCGCGCTACCTCGACGGAGGCGGTGTCGAGCAGGACCCGGGCGAGCTCCTCGAATCCGTCCTGACGGCCGGCCGCGCCGCGACCGAGCAGGCGGGCCGGCCCATCGAGGCGGTGTCTCTGGCCAACCAGGGTGAAACCGTCCTCGCGTGGGACCCCGACAGCGGGCGCCCGCTCACCGCGGCGATCGTGTGGCAGGACCGCCGCGCCGAGCCACTGTGCTCGGCGCTCGGCGAGCACCGCGAGTTGTTCGCCGCCCGTACCGGTTTGGTGCTCGACTCCTACTTCTCGGCACCGAAGATGGCCTGGCTGCGCCGCAACGTCGAAACCGGCGGCGTGGTCACCACATCGGACACCTGGCTCCTGCATCAGCTCACCGGGGCCTTCGTCACCGACGCCACGACCGCCAGCCGGTCGCTGGCCGTCGAACTCGGCGCCCGGGATTGGAGCCATGAGCTGCTCGGGCTGTTCGGCCTCGACGGCGAACGGCTGCCCACCATCGTCGGCAACGACGAGATCATCGGCACCACAACCGCATTCGGCGCAGAAACCCCCGTCGGCGGCATCGTCGTCGACCAGCAGGCAGCCCTGCTCGCCGAAGGCTGTCTCGACCCGGGTATGGCCAAGTGCACCTTCGGAACCGGCGCCTTCCTACTCGCCAACACCGGCGACACCCCGGTGCACTCCACGGCAGGACTGACCTCGTCGGTGGCGTGGCGGACCGGCGGCACGGACACCTTCTGCGTCGACGGGCAGGTCTATACCGCGGCCTCGGCGGTCAAATGGCTGTCCTCGCTGGGCATCATCAGCGGTGCGGCGGAGATGGATTCGGTCGCCGCCGACGACGCAGGCGGGGTGCTGTGTGTCCCCGCCCTGGCCGGTCTGGCCGCGCCGTGGTGGAAATCCCAAGCCACCGCGACGATCTCGGGGATGACCCTGTCCACCGGTCGCGGCCACATCGTGCTGGCGGTGCTGCAGGGCATCGCCGCACAGGTCGCCGAACTCGCGTCGGCGATCGACACCGACTCCACAGCGCTGACCCGGCTGCGCGCCGACGGCGGACTCACCCAGTCCAAGGTGCTCATGCAGGCGGTCGCCGACATCCTGCAGGTGCCCGTGGACGTCTACCCGTCGGCCCATGCCACCGCACTGGGCGCCGCGGCGCTGGCGGGGCTGAGCCTGCAACCCGGCCGGTCGGTGCGTGACGTCGTGTCGCCATGGACCCCTTCGGCGACTTACGAGCCGAGCTGGCAAGCCGCCCGCGCCGACGAATTCCGTTCCGCGTGGCGCACATTGGCGGCCACCACTTTTTCCCAGGAGACTTCATGAACACCGACTACGACATCGTGGTCATCGGCGGCGGCATCGTCGGAGCGGCGATCGCCCGGGAGCTCGCCGGATACCGGCTATCGGTCGCCCTGCTCGAAGCCCGCGACGACGTCGGTGACGGCACCAGCAAGGCCAACACCGCGATCCTGCACACCGGTTTCGACGCCAAACCCGGCACACTGGAATCAGCGATGGTCAGCCGCGGCTACCAACTGCTCTCCGAATACGCCAAGCACACCGGCATCCCGGTCGAGCACACCGGCGCCATCCTGGTGGCGTGGGATTCCGAGCAACTCGACGCGCTGCCCGGCCTGCGGGACAAGGCCGTCGCCAACGGCTATGACCGATGCGAAATCGTCGACGCGGCAGCCGTATACGCGGCCGTTCCCAACCTCGGTCCAGGTGCGTTGGGCGGCCTGACAGTGCCCGACGAATCGATCATCTGCACGTGGACCGTCAACCTCGCGCTCGCGACCGACGCCGTCAACCGCGGCACGGCGCTGCTGCGCGGCCATCGCGTGGAACGGGTGGACGTCACGCCCGACGGCTCGACCCTGCACACCACCGCAGGACCGGTCAGCGCCCGCTGGGTGATCAACGCCGCCGGACTCGGTGCCGACGTGATCGACGGCCTGTTCGGTCACAACCGCTTCACGGTCACCCCGCGTCGCGGCGAACTGATCGTCTACGACAAGTTGGCCCGCCCGCTCGTCGACAAGATCGTGCTGCCGGTCCCCACGGCCCGCGGCAAGGGCGTGCTGGTCAGTCCCACCATCTACGGCAACGTCATGCTCGGACCCACATCCGAGGACCTTCAGGACCGCACCGCGACGGGAACCTCCGAGGGGGGTTTCGAATTCCTGCTCGAAAAGGGGCGTGCCCTGATGCCACGCCTGCTCGACGAGGAGGTCACCGCCACCTATGCCGGTCTGCGCGCAGCCATCGACCACGGCGACTACCTCATCGAGGCAGACCCGCAGCAGCACTACCTGCTGGTCGGCGGCATCCGCTCCACCGGCCTGACCGCAGGCATGGCCATCGCCGAACATGTTCGTGGCCAACTGATCTCGGCCGGGCTCGAGCTGACGGCGCGGACCACCCTGCCGGATCCTCCGGAGATGCCCAACCTCGGCGAGGCCTTTCCCCGGCCCTATCAGCAGACCGAGAAAATCGAGGCCGACCCCGCGTACGGCCGGATCGTGTGCTTCTGCGAACGCGTCACCGAGGGCGAGCTGCGCGACGCCTGCCACGCGGTCGTCCCGCCCGCAGGCCTGGACGGGTTACGCCGTCGCACCCGCGCCATGAACGGACGCTGCCAGGCGTTCTTCTGCGGCGCCGAAGTGAAGTCCATTTTTGAGCAGCAACTGGAGCAGAACTCATGAGCAGCACCGACGTCGCGATCATCGGAGGCGGCCCCGCCGGGCTGACGGCGGCCGCCGCACTGGCAGCCGATACAACACTCAATATCGTTGTGCTGGAACGTGAATCGGCGGCAGGCGGGATACCGAGGCACAGCGATCACCCCGGCTACGGCATGCGCGACATGAAGACGTTCATCAGCGGCCCGGCCTACGCGCGTCGCCTCGTCGCGGGCGCCGTCGGCGCGGGAGCCACCATCCGCACCAACACCATGGTCACCGGCTGGGCCGGCGACCGGTCGCTGGACCTCACGTCGCCCGCCGGGCGGGAACGCCTGGACGCAGGCGCGGTCATTCTGGCCACCGGGGCACGGGAACGTCCGAGGCCCGCGCGAATGATCCCTGGCGACCGGCCTTCCGGCGTGTACACCACCGGGCACCTGCAGAACGTCGTACATCTCAAGCACGGCAAGGTCGGTCGCCGCGCAGTGGTGGTCGGTGCCGAACTGGTCAGCTACTCCGCGGTGCTCACCCTCAAGCATGCGGGATGCCAGACCGCGCTGATGACCACCGAATACGCCAGCCCCGAGTCGTACGCGGTGTTCAACCTCGCAGGCCGAACCCCGCTGCTCGGTGTCGACATCGCCACCCGCACCCGGATCACCCGCATCATCGGCAAGCCCGCGCTCGAGGGCGTCGAGATCGAGAACATCGATACCGGGGAGCGCCGCGTGATCGACTGTGACACCGTGGTTTTCACCGGCGACTGGATCCCCGACCACGAGCTCGCCAGATCCGGCGGCCTGGACATCGACCCGGGCACGCTGGGGCCCGTCGTCGACACCGCCCTGCGCACCAGCCGCGACGGTGTCTTCGCGATCGGCAACCTGCTGCACCCGGTCGACACCGCCGACATCGCCGCCCTCGACGGGCGCCACGTGGCCGCCCAGGTGCGCCGCTATCTCAGCGGTCACCGGCCGCCGCAGGACGGCGTCCGCATCGAAGCCGACGCACCGCTGCGGTGGGTGGCCCCCACCCTGCTTCGCCCAGGGGACCCGGCACCGGCGCGTGGCCGGCTGCTGCTGTGGACCGATGCGCTGGTCCGCTTCCCCAAAGTGGTTGCGCGCCAAGATGGCCGGGTGATCGGGCAGAAGACGCTGCCGTGGCCGGCGTCACCGGGACGCGTGTTCCGGGTCCCTTCGAGCATTCTGCGCGCAGCCGATCCGCACGGCGGCACCGTCACCCTGTCGTTGTGAACTCGATGTGCAGTTCGGTGAGGCCGCGCAGCAGGAACGTCGGTTCGTAGCGGTAGTTCCGGTTGCCCGCCGGGCCGTGCGCGGCCTCACTGATGGCGATGTCACGCATGCGGTCAAGCAGACGACGGACGGTGATCTGGCCCTCCACCCGGGCCAGCGGCGCGCCCGCACAGGTATGGATGCCCCGGCCGAAGGCGATGTGCTCGCGGACATTTGGCCGGTCGATGCGGAACTGGTCGGGTTCGGAGAACTTTCGCGGGTCCCGGTTCGCCGCGCCGAGGCACAGCATCAGAACCGTGCCTGCCTTGATCGGAACGCCACCGAGGGTGGTGGTCTTGCGGGCCAGCCGGAAGTCGATCTTGGTGGGGCTCTGGATACGCAGGGCCTCTTCGATGAAAGCCGGGATCTGGTCAGGGTTTTCGCGCAGCCGCTGCTGAAATTCGGGATGGTCGCCCAGCGTCTGTACCGCAGCGCTGAGCAGCTTGGTGACGGTCTCCTGGCCTGCTGCGAACAGGAACGTCGCCGGGCGCACCACTTCGAGCAGTTCCGGGACAGATCCGTCCGGATACGTCGCAGATGCCATGCCGCCCAGCACGTCTGCGCGAGGCTCCCGTCGCCGTTCGGCGATGTAGCCGCTGAACTTGTCGTCGAGATACTGCAACGGGTTGAGCCCCACGGGCTCTCCGTCGAGTGCGCCGACGCGGCTGCCCGGCTGCTTGCCTGCACCCAGCGCGAGCCGGAACTCGGCGCGGTCTTCTTCGGGGACGCCGAGCAGGTCGGTGATGGCCAGTGTCGCGAAGGGCTTGGCGTACTCCGACAGGAATTCGCAACGTCCGTTGGCGATGAACTCGTCGAGCTGGTGGTCGGCCAGCTGCCACATGTAGTCCTCGTTCTCCTTGAGCCGCCGCGGGGTCAGCAGCTTGGAGAGCAACGAACGGGCTCGCTCGTGCTGCGGCGGGTCCATCACCACCATGTGCTCGAAGATCGGGAACTCGTGCCGGTGCGCCTCGATCTGCTCTGTGATGTCGTCACCCTCCGGCTCGAACGGCAGCGGCGGAAACGGGCCACCGATCGCGTTGACCGCCGAGAACGAGTCGGTGTCCTTGAACGCCGCCATCACCTCCTGATATCCGGTGACGGCCACGACCCCGTGGTGCGGCTCGGTGAACACCGGGCCCTGGCTGCGCAAGTACTCGTAGTACTCGTAAGGATCCTGCGCGACAACCGGATCCGAGAAGTAGTCGATGGCTGCGAGGTCGGTCATGTCAATGGCCTTTCGTGGGAGGGGGTTCGAGCGAGATGGCCTGCCGGGGGCATGCGTCGACGGCGGCTTTCACCTTGTCCTGCAACGTGTCCGGAATGGCCGCCGCACAGGTGGCGACGTCGTCGTCGCCGAGGTCGAACACCTCGGCCGCCAGTTCGATGCACAGCGCATGCCCTTCGCAGAGGTCCGGGTCGACCCGCACCCTGATACTTCTCGATTCCTCCGACATCGGATCAACTCCATAATTTAATCGACCGATCAAACTGCTAGGGTGGCTCATGCCTCGTGAGGCCAGAGACTCCGATGCCGGCACTCGTAGGCGCTTGATCGAGGCGACAGCCCAGATCATGCGCGATGACGGCTATGCTGCTGCGACGTCCCGGCACGTGGCCGCCAAGGTCGGGGTGAAATCGGCGCTGGTGTACTACTACTTCGCCACCATGGACGACCTGTACCTCGCGGTGCTGCGCAGCGGGGCCGACGCCGCGCTGGCCCGCATGCGCGAGGCGCTCACCGACCCCGACCCGTTGCGGGCACTGTGGTTGATCAACACCGACTCCCGGTTGACCGGGCTCAATCTCGAGTTCATGGCTCTTGCCAACCACCGCAAGGTGATCGGCGCCGAACTCAAGGGCTTCTCCGAGCGGGTCCGCGACATCGAAACCGCGGCCATGGCCATGGTTTTGCGCACGCACGGGATCGACATGGAGGAGTATCCGCCGGTGGTGATGTCGATGCTGCTGACCCAGACCGCGCGCGGCATCTGCTACGAGGATGCGGTCGGGGTGACGCAGGGGCACGACGAATTCCGCGCCTTCGTCGAACGGATGCTGCACCGGTTCGGCTCGGCCGCAACTACTTGAGCATGCTGCCGGCATCGACGGTCACCGGTAGGCCTGTGACGTAACGCGACTCGTCGGAAGCAAGGAACAGCACGGCGTTGCTGATGTCGACCGGTTCCACCCAGCCCACCGGCAGCACGTGCATCAACTTGGCGACCACAGCCATGTCGTCGGGGCCCGGGTTCTCCAGGTCAGGGCGAAACAGTTTCATGGTGCCGTCGTTCATGAACATCGGGGTGTTGACGTTGGTGGGGTGCACCGAATTGACCCGAATAGAGTGTTGCCCCAGTTCGATTGCGAAGGTCCGCATCAAGCCGACCACGCCGTGCTTGGCCGCGATGTAGTGGCCGGTGTTCGGGTAGGCCTTGAGCCCGCCGACCGAGCTCGTCAGAATGATCGACCCGCCGCGGCCTTGCGAAAGCAAATGCGGTACACCGGCTTTCACGGTCTTCCAGACTCCGGACAGGTTGACTCCGATCATGTCGTCCCAGTCCTGTTCGCTGGTCTTGTCCAGCGTCTCACCGCCGTTGCCGATACCGGCGTTGGCCACGATGATGTCGAGGCCGCCGAGCTGTTCGACACCGCCGGCCACCGCAGCGTTGAGGGCGTCGAAGTCGCGCACGTCGACCTCGGCGGTGACGATCCGGCGGTTGAGCCCTTTGACCAGTTCCGCCGTATGGGCCAGGTCGTCGGGCGTCGACGCCGGGATCACGCTGTTACTGCTGACCGGCCGACAGACGTCGACCGCGATGATGTCCGCGCCCTCCTGCGCCAGGCGCACCGCGTGACTGCGGCCCTGGCCCCGCGCCGCGCCCGTGATGAAGGCGATCTTGCCCTCGACCCGTCCCGCCATCGTCAACCTTTCGTCGGTTTGATCAGTCGATCAAACCTTTACACCCGCCGATTGCACTGTCAAGGCTTGTTTTGATCGACCGATAAGGGATTGACCGGGACACCGACGCGCTCCACCGCCGGGACGGCGTGACCAGCTGAGGGCGACCGTCAAGTCCGATTCCTGAGCGCACAAACACCAACCGGGCCCCGACATGTCGGGGCCCGGTTGCGTTGGCTACAGCCAGGTGTCGTTGGTCGTGGCGGTGAGGAACGCTTCCAGATCGTTGCGCCACGTGGCCGGGGTGTTCTTGTCCGGCTCTATCCCGGTGTACTCCCCGCGGTAGAACAGCAGCGGCCGGGGCTTTCGTTTGGGCACCTCGGACATGCCGTGCACCGCACCGAACACCACGAAATGGTCACCGCCGTCATGCACCGACGAGACGGTGCAGTCGATGTGGGCCAGCGAGCCGTCGATGATCGGAGATCCGAGTTCTGAAGGCTGCCAATCGATCCCGGCGAACTTGTCGGACTCCTTGGAACCGAAGCGCGCCGAGACGTGCTGCTGATCCTCGTGCAGCATGTTGACGCAGAATCGGCCGCTGGCCTCGATGGCCTGCCACGACCGGGACACCTTGGTCGGGCAAAAGAGCACCAGGGGCGGATCCAGCGACAACGCCGCGAACGACTGACAGGCGAACCCGATCGGGACGTCCTCGTAGACGGTGGTGATGATCGTGATGCCCGTGCAGAACTGACCGAGCACATTGCGGAATGTGCGGGGGTCGATGGCGGTGCTCATGGCTACTTGAAGCCGACGCTGAAGTCGTGCCCCCACAGGCTCACCGCCGTCGATTCCCTGGCCACCCAATCATCGTCGTCGACTTCGAGGCCCTCACAACCGAATTCGACGTCGAAGCCACCCGGAGTCTTCATATAGAAGGACAGCATCTTGTCGTTGACGTGGCGGCCGAGGGTCGCCGACATCTTCACCTTGCGGCGCAGCGCACGGTCAAGGCACAGGCCCACGTCGTCGGCTTCGCCGACCTCGACCATCAGATGCACGATTCCGCTGGGTGTCTGGCCCGGCATGAACGCCAGGCTGTGGTGGCGCGGGTTGACCCCGAGGAACCGCAGCCAGGCCGGCTCCCCGTCGGCGGGCCTGCCCACCAACTGCGGCGGCAACCGCATCGAGTCCCGAAGGTGGAAGCCGAGCACGTCCCGGTAGAACCGCAGGGTTTCGGCGTCGTCCTTGGTGGTCAGCACGACGTGGCCGAGCCCCTGTTCCTCGGTGACGAACTTGTGCCCGTACGGGCTGACCACGCGGCGGTGCTCGAGTGCGACCCCGTGGAACACCTCGAGGGTGTTGCCCGACGGGTCGTCGAACACGATCATCTCGTCGACGCGGCGGTCGGCCAGCTCGGTTGCGGTGGCTTCCTTGTAGGGGACGCCATTTGCCTCGAGCCGATTGCGGATGTCCTGCAGCTCAGCGGCATTCGCGGTTTCCCAGCCGGACTCCAGCAGCCGGTCATGGTCACCGGGGACGATGATCAGCCGCGCGGGGAACTCGTCCATCCGCAGATAGAGCGCACCCTCGGTCTGGCCCTTGCCCTCGACCATGCCGAGCACCTTCAGGCCGTACTCCCGCCAGGCCGCGATGTCGGTGGCCTCGATGCGCAGGTACCCCAGCGATTTGATGCTCATGGGCTAGCCTCCAAGGAAATCGATGGTGAGCTTGTTGAACTCGTCGAACTTCTCCACCTGTGCCCAGTGTCCACACTGCCCGAAAACGTGCAATTGCACGCGCGGAATCTGCTTGACCGCAACGAGCGCGCCGTCGAGCGGATTGACCCGGTCCTCGCGACCCCAGATCAGCAGGACGGGCTGACGCAGCTTGTAAACCTCGCGCCACATCATGCCGAGCTCGAAATCCGGTCCGGCGAACGACTTTCCCATCGCACGTGCCGCGGCCAGCGACTCGGGCCTGCTCGCGATCTCGAACCGCTCGTCGATCAGCTCGGGCGTGACGAGCTTCTGGTCGAAAACCATGATGCGCAGGAACCGCTCCATGTTCTCGCGCGTCGGGTCGGCGGTGAACTTGCCGAGCAGCTTGACGCCCTCGGTGGGATCAGGCGCGAACAGGTTGACCGAAAGGCCACCCGGGCCCATCAGCACGAGCTTGCCCGCCCGGTCCGGGTAGTCCAGCGCGAACCGCACCGCGGTGCCACCACCGAGTGAGTTGCCCAGCAGCGGAATCCGGCCCTGCAGACCGAGGTGCTCGAACAACCCCAGCAGCGCCTTGGCGCTGTAGCGGTTGTACTGCTCGTGCTCGGTGAGCTTGTCCGAATGCCCGTAGCCCGGCTGGTCGACGGCCAGCACATGGAACCGCTCGGCCAGCACCGCGATGTTGCGGCCGAAATTCGACCAGCTCGACGCACCCGGCCCGCCACCGTGCAGCAGCACGATGGTCTGAGCCGACGGGTCACCGGCTTCGTGGTAGTGCAACTGCAGGTCCAGATCGCCTGCCTTGACCTTGGCGTAGCGCGACGTCGATTCGAAGGTGATCTCTTGTGTGGCAGTCATATCAGACCATCGTGTCCGCGGGCGGCAGTCCGAACTCGTTGTTGCCGAAGATCATGTACGCCCGCTCGGGATCGTTGGCGGCGTGCACCCGGCCCGCATGCGCATCACGCCAGAAGCGTTGCAGCGGAGCGGTGTTGGCCAGGGCGGTGGCACCCGCCGATTCGAAGAGCCGGTCGATAGACGCGATGGCACGGCCGGTGGCCCGCACCTGATCGCGGCGGGCGCGGGTGCGCAGCTCGAACGGAATCTCGTTGCCCGCCTGCAGCAGGGCGTACTCATCGCCCACGTTGCCGATCAACTGACGCCACGCGGCGTCGATATCGCTGGCGGCCTCGGCGATGCGCACCTTGGCGAACGGGTCGTCCTTGCCCTTCTCACCGGCGAACGCCGCGCGCACGCGCTTGCCCTGGTGCTCGACGTGAGCGGCGTACGCGCCGTAGGCCATCCCCACGATGGGAGCCGAGATGGTGGTGGGATGCACTGTGCCCCACGGCATCTTGTAGACCGCGGCGGTGTTGGTCTGGTAGCCGCCCGCAGTGCCGTCGTTCATCGACTTGTAGGACAGGAACCGGTGCTTGGGCACGAAAACGTCCTTGACGACGATGGTGTTGCTGCCGGTGCCGCGCAGGCCGACCACATGCCAGACGTCGTCGATCCGGTAGTCACTGATCGGGATCAGGAAGCTGCCGAAGTCGACGGGACGGCCGTCCTTGATCACCGGGCCACCCAGGAAGGCCCAGGTGGCGTGGTCGCAGCCTGAGGACCAGTTCCACGAGCCGTTGACGAGGTAGCCGTCGCCGGCCTCGGTGACCACACCGGCACCCATCGGCGCGTATGAGGAGGACACCCGGACCGAGGTGTCCTCGCCCCACACCTCTTCCTGTGCCCGCTGGTCGAACAGGGCCAGGTGCCAGTTGTGCACGCCGATGATCGAGCTGACCCAGCCGGTGGAGCCGCAAGCGCTGGCCAGGCGGCGTACCGCCTCGTAGAACACCGTCGGGTCGCACTGCAGACCGCCCCATTGCTCAGGCTGGAGCAGCTTGAAGAACCCGATCTCTTCGAGCGCGTCGATCGACTCCTGCGGAATCTTCCGCAGGTCCTCTGTGGCCTGCGCCCGCTCCCGCAGCGCGGGCAACAGGTCATCGATGCCGGCGAGGACCGCCTGCACGTCGCGCTGTTCAATGGACGTCACTGAATTGCCTCCTGGATCGAGATCCACAACTAGACAGAGATTAGAACACGTTTTAATTTGTGTCGAGCAGCGCCGAGCTGCAGACGCTGGACCAGGGCACCGATATTTTTGTAACCTGTTCTAGTTATGAGTGAAGGAAGAGAGGCACCGGTGACGGATGAGCCGCTGGGCAGCCACGTGCTCGAATTGCAGGTTGCCGCGGTCATCGAGGAGACGACCGACGCGCGCTCCCTGGTGTTCGCGGTGCCCGCTGGGTCGGACATGCCTGCCGAACGGCTGCGGTACGCCCCCGGCCAGTTCCTCACCCTGCGCGTCCCCAGCGACCGCACCGGCTCGGTGGCCCGCTGCTACTCACTGTCCAGCTCGCCGATCACCGACGATCAGCTGACCGTCACCGTCAAGCGCACCGTCGACGGGTACGCCTCGAACTGGCTCTGCGACAACGCCCACGCCGGCATGCGGATGCATGTGCTCGCGCCGTCGGGCACCTTCGTACCCAAGGATCTCAACGCCGATCTGCTCCTGCTCGCGGCAGGCAGCGGCATCACTCCGATGATGGCGATCTGCAAGTCGGCACTGGCCGAAGGCACCGGCAAAGTGGTGCTGATCTATGCCAACCGGGACGAGAACTCGGTCATCTTCGCCGCCACCCTGCGGGAGCTGGCCGCCAAGTACCCCGACCGGCTCACCGTCGTGCACTGGCTGGAATCCGTGCAGGGATTGCCGAGCGCGGCCGCGCTGGCGGGCCTCGCAACGCCCTTCACCGGTAGCGACGCCTTCATCTGCGGGCCGGGACCGTTCATGTCCGCCGCCGAGGAGGCCCTGCGCCAGGCCGGTGTCCCCGACGAGCGCATCCACATCGAGGTGTTCAAATCGCTGGACTCCGACCCGTTCGCCCGCGTGGTGATCACCGAAGATGACAGCGACCAGGGCCCCGCCACCGCGATCGTCACACTCGACGGCACGACACACGAAATCCGTTGGCCGCGTTCGGCAAAGCTGCTCGACGTGCTGCTGGACAAGGGCCTCGACGCGCCGTTCTCCTGCCGGGAGGGACACTGCGGTGCGTGTGCGGTGCTCAAGAAGTCCGGGGACGTCGAGATGGAGGTCAACGATGTGCTGGAGCCATCCGATCTCGAAGAAGGTCTGATCCTCGGATGCCAGGCCACGCCGGTGTCCGATTCGGTCGAAGTCACATACGACGAGTAGCGAGCGGATACCTTTCTTGACGATGACCACGAACAGGCTCACCGCAGCGAGTGCGGCCACCGTGCTGACCGCGGCGGCACTGGTGTTTCCCGCATCGGCCACAGCGGCGTCGAACTCGGCCGTCACCTCCATCCCCAGTCCACAGGGCAACATCGAGATGCACGTCACCGCCAACTGCGCGGGAACGGTGTGCACGTTCAGCACGCAGGCCAACCTGCTGACGCCGGACGGGCCCATCGGCTTCCCCGGCGACGCGTGGGCACGGCAGACCATCACGCTGCGCAGCACGGACCGCAACGTCTGGCAGGAGGTCTCCTACAGCGCGCCGTCGGGCACGCCGCGCGAGATCAAGGGCGCCAACCACGACAACGTGCTGTCCAAGCAGCTCAAGTCGATCAACAACTCCGAGATCTCGGTGACCACCTTCGGCGGCGGGCCGATCGAGCGCTTCCAGGTCGACGGTGAGTCGACACCCACCGACTGGGCGACCGGCCAGCCGAACACCAAGGCGTCCTTCATCGCGTGCTCCGACATCCAGGTGGTCTTCGGCGGCGTGAACCTCGCGCCGCCGACCGCCTGCGCGCAGACCGGGTTCTGACCCGCGGTCAGCGCGGCAGCCCCAGCAGCCGCTCGCCGGCCAGGGTCAGCAGGATCTGTTCGGTGCCACCGGCGATGGTCAGGCAGCGGGTGTTGAGGAAGTCGTGCACCTCGCGGTTGATCACCGCACCGCCGCCGTCGGACAGTTCCATCCGGAACTCGGCCAGCGCCTGCCGGTAGCGCACCCCGATGAGCTTGCGGGCACTGGCCTGCGGGCCCGGATCCTGTCCGCCGACGGCCAGCACCGCGATGCGCTGATCCAGCAGGGAACCCACCTGGGCCGCCAGGATCAGGCCGCCCAGCCGGTCCTCGTCGGCCGGGTCGACGTCGAGCGTGGCGAGTGTACGGAGCAGCTCCTCCATCGGATTGCCCAGTGCCGTACCGCCTGCCATGGCGACGCGCTCGTTGGCCAGTGTCGTGCGCGCCAGCCGCCAGCCGTCGTTGACGGTCCCGACCACCATCTCGTCGGGCACGAACACGTCGTCGAAGAACACCTCGTTGAACAGTTCGTCGCCGGTGATCTCCCGCAGCGGTCGGATCACGATGCCGGGCGTCTTCATGTCGACCAGGAAGTAGGTGATGCCCTTGTGTTTCGGCGCGTCGGCGTCCGTTCTGGCCAGGCAGACGCCCCAGTGTGCCTTCTGCGCTGCCGAGGTCCACACCTTCTGCCCGGTCAGCTTCCATCCCGGCTCACCGTTGGGGCCTTGTGCGCGAACGGCTTTGGTGCGCAGCGCGGCCAGATCCGAACCGGCGCCCGGCTCGGAGAACAACTGGCACCACGTCAGCTCACCGCGCAGCGTCGGCGGGACGAACTGCTCGATCTGTGCGGGGCTGCCGTGCTCGAGGATCGTGGGCACCGCCCACCACCCGATCACGAGATCGGGGCGGTCGACCGACGCCGCGGCCAGCTCCTGGTCGATCAGCAACTGCTCGGCCGGAGATGCGTTGCGGCCGTAGGGACGTGGCCAATGCGGGGCCAACAGCCCGGAGTCGGCCAGCGCGGCCTGCCGCTGCTCGACGGGCAGGGCGGCCACCTCGGCGACCGCAGCCGCGATCTGCGGACGCAGACCGGCCACCGACTCCAGATCGATACGCAGCTCGCGCCGGATCCCCTGCCGCGTCAGCGCGCCGACCCGACGCAGCCATCGGCGGTGGCCGCCCAGCGCGTGCGATATGCCATATGCGCGACGCAGATACAGGTGCGCGTCGTGTTCCCAGGTGATGCCGATACCGCCCAGCACCTGGATGCAGTCCTTGGCGTTGGCCACCGCGGCATCGATGCCCGCGGTCGCGGCGACCGCAGCGGCGATCGACAGCTGCCGCTCATCGTCCTCCGCGGCGGCCGTTGCGGCGTCGGCGGCCGCCACGGCAGCTTGCTCGGAGCGCAGCAGCATCTCGGCACACATGTGCTTGATGGCCTGGAAACTGCCGATCGGCTTTCCGAACTGCTCGCGCACCTTGGCGTATTCGGTCGCGGTCTGCAGCGCCCAGCGGGCCAGCCCGGCCGCCTCGGCGGCCAACACGGTCGCGGCCAGATCCTCGAACCGCTGCCGAGACACCGCAAGCACCGCGGCGGGGGCGGAGTCCAGCACCACGCGCGCCAGCGGGATCGAGAAGTCGGTGGCAGGCACCGGTTCGACCGTCACACCCGCGGCCGCCGCATCGATCAGCACCACCTGCTCGCCCGCGGACAGCACCAGCAGCCCGGCGCCGTCGGCGCCCAGCACAAAGTCGGCCGTACCGGATACGCGATCCCCGTCGAGGCGCACATCAGTCGTCAGCGCGACACCCGCGGTGCGCTCCCCCGCCACCAGTGCCCCCAGGACCGCCTCGTCGGTGACGAGCAGGGTTACCAGCGCCGTGGTTGCTACGGGCCCGGGAACAAGCGCCGCGGCGGCCTCCTCGAGCATCGCGCACAGGTCCTCGACGCTGCCGCCGGCACCGCCGTATTCTTCTCCGACGGCGACGCCGAAGATCCCTAGTTCGGCGAACCGCCGATACGGCGCGCGCCACGCGTTCAGATCGTGTTCGCCGTCACGTACAGCGGCGATCGAGCCGGACGCCGCGGCCCAGCTTCGAACCAGGTCGCGGGCGGCAAACTGCTCGTCGGTGACAGTGGCTGACACGGTCGGCTCCTACCGGTAGTGCGAGAAGTCCACGCTTCTCACTAGAACGTGTTCTAATAGTGACAGTGTTCGACCGTCAAGTCGACCGGCATTGCAGCAGGACACGTCGATGTCCAACCGACAAAGACGTGAGAAAAAGGAGACCGGCGTGCGTATCGTTTCCGATGGAGTACGCGGTACGAAGGAGTCGCCAACAACATGTCCGGCTTATCTCAGCCAGCACGCAACGAGCAGTCCGCCGGGGCGGACTCGCGCCCGCGTGAGGTCATGACCGTGGCGGTCCTCGCCGAGTCCGAACTGGGCTCCGAAGCACAGCGCGAGCGTCGCAAGCGCATCCTCGACGCCACCCTGGCCATCGCATCCAAGGGCGGGTACGAGGCCGTCCAGATGCGGGCGGTCGCCGAACGCGCCGACGTCGCGGTCGGCACGCTGTACCGCTACTTCCCGTCGAAGGTCCATCTGCTGGTCTCCGCGCTGGGCCGCGAATTCGAGCGCATCGACGCCAAGACCGACCGCGCCGCGCTGTCAGGCGGCACACCGTATCAGCGGCTGAACTTCATGGTCGGCAAGCTGAACCGCGCCATGCAGCGCAATCCCCTGCTCACCGAGGCCATGACCAGGGCGTTCGTCTTCGCCGACGCGTCAGCGGCAGGCGAGGTGGACCACGTGGGCAAGCTCATGGACTCGATGTTCGCGCGCGCCATGAGCGACGGCGAGCCGACCGAGGACCAGTACCACATCGCCCGCGTGATCTCCGACGTGTGGCTGTCCAACCTGCTCGCCTGGCTGACCCGGCGGGCCTCGGCGACCGATGTCGGCAAGCGGCTGGACCTCGCGGTGCGACTGCTGATCGGTGACGGGGACCAACCTAAGATCTGACGGGTGAGCGCGTTACCGGCCGACCTGCAGCAAGCACTCGCGGCCGCGGCTCGCGCCGACCGGCTGCTGATCACCTCCGATTTCGACGGCACGCTCTCCCCCATCGTCAACAACCCGGCCGACGCGCGGCCGCTGCCCGACGCCGCGGCCACCCTCGTCGCGCTCGCCGAACTGCCCGGCACCGCCACGGCACTGATCTCCGGGCGGGCGCTGAGCGTGCTGCGTGAGCTGTCAGGGATGCCCCCGACGGTGCACATGATCGGCAGCCACGGCGCCGAGTTCGACACCGGCTTCGCCCACCGGATCGACACCGAACTGCTGGCCACCATCACCGCCGAGCTTCGGGCCATCGCCGCCGACCGGCCCGGCGTCGCCGTCGAGACCAAACCCGCGAGCGTCGCCCTGCACGTGCGCAACGCCGCGCCTGCCGATGCCGAAGCCGCTCTGGCCCAGGCCCGCACGGCGGCGAAGGCGTGGCCCGCCGAGCTGACCGAAGGCAAGGCCGTGGTCGAATTCGCGGTGATCTCGACGGACAAGGGCGAGGCGATCGACATCCTGCGCAAGGAGTTCGACGCGTCGGCGGTGGTGTACTTCGGCGACGACGTCACCGACGAGAAGGCGTTCCGCCGGCTCGGGACGGCCGATATCGGAGTCAAGGTGGGCCCCGGTGACACGCTGGCCGGCTACCGCGTGCAGCAACCGGAAGACGTTGCCGCAGCCCTGAAATACCTGCTCGACGCGCGCCGCGGCTAGGCAGGCGGGCCCGAGGTACGGCCGCGCACCACCTCGGTGTCGAGCACCTCGACCACGGGAAGCCCAGAGCGAGGCGGGTTGTGCAGCAACTGACCCGCGCGACGCCCCTTCTCCACACTGGACTGCACCACCGTGGTCAGGCCGCGGCGCACCGCATCGGGAATGCCGTCGAACCCGGTGACCGTCATCTGCCCGGGCACGTAAACCCCGTGCGCGCGTAGGTAATCCATCGCCGACAGGGCGAGCACGTCAGCCGTGCACATCAGCGCGGTGATCAACGGATTGGCGGCCAGCGCCACCTCGGCGGCCAAGCCTCCCGAGGTCGGCAGGTGCTCGTAGCTCTCCACCACCGTCAACGATTCCGGGTTCAGCCCGGCGGCGCTCATCGCGTCGTACACCCCGTGGATACGCTCACGCTGCACGTGAAAGTGCGGGCTCTGCACCCGATCCGGCTGCGCCACTGCCGGTTTGCCGCTCGGGTGCGGCCAGTCGCGCCCCAACCGCATGGTGAGGAGACCGATATCGCGGTGGCCCAGTTCCAGGACATGCTCGGCCAACCGGCGCATGGCACCCCGATCATCGATGCCGACACGTGACACCGCGGGCTCATCCTTGGGTTGGTCCACCACCACCATCGGCAGGTGCCGCTGCTCCACCACGGGCAGATACGGGTCGTCGTCGGAGGCCGAGTACACCACGAAGCCGTCGACACCCGCGGAAAGCACCGCGGCCGAACCCTCTTCGAAGCTGCGATTCGGCCCGACCGCGACCAATAACAGGCCCTGCCCGACCGCCTCACACGATTCGGCCAGTCCGGCAACGAAATCGAGCGCGGCCGGATCTCTGAACGAATAGTTGAGCGGTTCGGTGATCACCAGCCCCACCGCCCCGGCCTTGCGGGTCCGCAGCGACCGCGCCACCGGGTCGGGCCCGGCGTAGCCGAGCCGCTTGGCGGCATCGAAGATGCGCTCCCGCAGATCCGCCGACAACTGGTCCGGACGGTTGTAGGCATTGGAGATCGTGGTCCGAGAGACGTTGAGCTCCGCGGCCAGTGAGGCCAGGGTTGCCCGCCGCGGCGGATGGGGGCTCCTGGGCATGCTTTCTGAGGCTAGCCGATCAATGCGCCAGTCTCGCGTGCGGCACGCGCCGCCAGCCATACCGCCAACCAGAAGACGCACGCGATGGTGACGATCAGGAAGCTCGGCGGCATGTTGAACACCGCCGACACCGCCAATCCCACCCACACCGACACCAAGCTGATCCCGGTCGAGATCGCCATGGCAAGCAACGGTCTTGCGGTCAGCATGATCGCCGTCGCCGCCGGGGTGACCACGAGCGCGAACAACAACAACGTGCCGACGGCTTGCACCGCCATCGTGACCGCGACTCCCAGCAGCGCCATGAACACGATCGACAACGCTTTCACCGGAACCCCTTTGGCCTCGGCGACCGGCGCGTTGACCGACGCGAACAGCAGCGGCCGGTAGATGAACGCCATCGTGGCGGCCAGCACCGCGAGCAACGCGGTGAAGGTCGAGAGCTGATCACCGGTGATCGCCAGCAGGTTGCCGAACAGCACATTGGTCATGGTCGACGAGTTCTTGGTGGCCAGTGAATTGAAGAAGAGCCCGAAACCGGTGGCCAGGGCCAGCACTGTGCCGGTCGCGACCTCTCGGTCGCCCGCGCGTTTCCCGAGCGCCCCGATGACCAGCGCTCCGCCGACACAGAACACCCCGAGCCCGAACCCGACCGGCAGCCCCAATAGGAACGCCCCGGTGGCTCCGGGCAGCCCGATGTGGGCCAGCGCGTGCGCGGCGAACGCGGTGTTGCGCACGATGATGAAGTAGCCGATCAGCCCGGCGGCCAACGCCACCAGCGTGCCGCCGATGAGGGCATTGCGCATGAACGCTGACGTGAGGATCTGCCACCAGTTCTGCTGGTAGCCCATCGCGACAATGGTCACTACCCGCTCCTCATGTACAGCTTGCCCTGCAGCGTGTTGGCCACCTGAACCTTTGTTCCGTAGAGGTGGGTCAGCAGGTCGGCGTCGACCACCTCGTCGATCGCAGCGTAGTGAGCATGCCCGTCGAGCAGGTAGATGGCACTGCCCAGAACCTCCAACAGCGGGTTGAGGTCATGGGCGACGACGAGAATCGTGACACCGAGCTCGGCGTTCAACCGGGCCAGCAGGCGCACGATCTCATGCTGGTTGCGCAGGTCAAGCGCGGCCAGCGGTTCGTCGAGGATCAGCATCTCCGGATGGCCCACAAGGGCGTTGGCCAGCGCGATGCGCTGGCGCTGTCCACCGGAGAGCTGCGACAAGCGCCGGTCGCCGAACTCGGTCGCCTCGACCCAGTCGAGCGCCTCGTCAACCCGGGCTCTGTCGGCCCGGGTGGTGCGGCGCAGTCCCCAACGCCGACCGGTGAGACCCAGCGTCACCGCGTCGCGAGCACGGACCGCCTCACCTGCCCCGGCGACGTAGTCCTGCGGCACGTACCCGATCAGATCGTTGTTCTCCCCGGGTCTGCCGCCCAGGACCCGCACCGATCCGGATGCCATCGGCAGCAGGCCAAGCACGACCTGCAGCATGGTCGACTTGCCGGAGCCGTTGGATCCGATCAGCGCGACGATGCCGCCGGCCGGGATCGTGAAGGTGCCTTCCGACCAGATCAGCCGTCCGCCGCGCACCACGCTGACATCGTCGAAGACCAGTGCGGGTTCATCGTTATGACTGGACACCAAGTGCCTTGGCCAGTGCGGTGAGTTGGTCCACCTGCCAAGCCTCGAACGTCTTCGCTCCCGGCGCCACCGTTTCGGTGACTTCGACCACCGGAACGCCGGCTTTCTCCGCGGCGGCACGGATCTGCTCAGGGACCGAACCCTCGGTCTGGGTGTTGTAGATGAGCACATCCACACCCTTACCACCGAGCAGGCGCAGGAACGCGTCCAGATCGGCCGGCGAGGGGTCACTCTCGTTCGACGTCGCCGCCTGGTAGCCCGCGGGAGTGCGGTCGCTCAGGCCCACCGCGGCCGCCATGTCGTCGAAGACGGTTTCGGTGGCCGCGTAGGTCTTGCCCGCAGCCTTGGCCTTGATGGTGTCGATGAGCTGGTTGTAGGGCTTCATCTCGTCGGTGAACGCCGCGCGCCTGCCCGCGAAGTAGTCCTTGGCCTGCGGGGACAGGTCACCGAGCTTGGCGGTGACGGCGTCTGCCAGCGCGGTCACCGTGGCAGGCCGGTACCAGGCGTGCGGGTTGGTGCCGCCGCCCTGGGCTTTGTCGAGATCCAGCGCGTTGATGACGGGCGCGCTCGATGCCGAGCTCGCGGCGAGCTTGGCCGCCCACTCGTCGTAGTGGCCGCCGTTGATGACCACCAGTTGGGCGCCTGCGAACTTGGCCGCATCCGACGGGGACGGTTCGTAGTCGTGCGGGTCGACCGACGAGCTGGCCAGCACCGTGGTGACCTTCGCGCATGCCCCACCCAGGTCGGAGACGATGTCGCCCCACTGGTCGACGCTGACCACGACGTTGAGAGGCGTCGCCGGGCAGTCCCCAGTGGCGTGGTCGTTGGGAGCGGTCTTCTCCGAGCCGCATGCGGCGAGGGCGAAGGGGACGGCGAGCACCAGGCCTGCGGCCAGGGTGCGGAGCTTGAGGTTCACGGGGCGGATCACGACGATAACGATAACCGTTTGCATTAAACGATGCACACCGGGGAGGATGCTTATTGAAAATCGTTTCCAATAAGGAGCCCGATGTCCGATCTTCTGCCCGTCACCGTCCTGTCCGGCTTCCTCGGCGCAGGCAAGACCACCCTGCTCAACCACATCCTTGCCAACCGCGACGGCAGACGCGTCGCAGTCATCGTCAACGACATGAGCGAGGTCAACATCGACGCCGCCCTGATCGCCGGGCAGGGCCACCTCGACCGGACGCAGGAGAAGCTCGTCGAGCTCACCAACGGCTGCATCTGCTGCACATTGCGCGAAGACCTCATCGACGCCGTCGGCGAACTGGCCCGGCAGAACCGATTCGACCAGCTCGTCATCGAGTCCACCGGGATCTCCGAGCCGATGCCTGTCGCGGCGACCTTCAGCTGGGAATTCGAGGACGGATTCAGCCTCGGAACAGCGGCCCGCCTCGACACCCTGGTGACCGTCGTCGACGCCTCGACGTTCCTGACCGAACTCGCCCGCGGCGAGGCACTCGCCGACCGCGACATGACGGCAGGCCCGGGAGATGCGCGCAGCGTCGCCGACCTGCTCGTCGACCAAGTCGAATTCGCTGACGTCATCCTGCTCAACAAGACCGATCTGGTCGGCGAACAGCGGCTCGGCGCGGTCGAGGCCGTGGTGCGGCGGCTCAATCCGACGGCCACACTGATCCACACCGACCACGGCGTCGTCGACCTTGGCGAGGTGCTCGACACCGGCCGCTTCGACCCCGTCGCCGCGGCAGCAGCACCCGGCTGGGACGAGGAGATCGCCTCCGGGCACACACCCGAGACCGAGGAGTACGGGATCGGGTCGATGACGTTTCGCGCCGACCGGCCGTTTCACCCCCACCGGCTGGCCGCCGCACTCGACCAGATCACCGGTCTTCTGCGCAGCAAGGGGTTCTGCTGGATCGCCAGCCGGCCGTCGATCGCCGCGATCTGGTCGCAGGCCGGACCGAATCTCGTCATCGAACCCGCGCAGTTCTGGTCACGCACCGAGGTGACGCCCGGCCAGGAAATCGTGTTCATCGGCGTGCGGATCGACCGCGACGGGCTCGAGGCGCTGCTGCGCGACGCCCTGCTGACCGACGACGAGCTGGCCTCCGGTGAACAGGCCTGGCTGCGGTACCCCGACCCACTGCCGGAGTGGAACGTCACCCATGTGCACGCCCCTTAGGCTCGATGCGTGCCCGAGCATGCCTTCAGCCCGCCCGAACGAAAGGCCGTCTACCGCGCCATCACCGAGCGCCGCGACATGCGCCGGTTCGTGCCGGACAGTTCGGTGACCGACGACGTCCTCGCCAGGCTGCTGCAGGCCGCGCACGCCGCACCCAGCGTCGGCCTCATGCAGCCATGGCGGTTCATCCGCATCACCGAGACCGCGCTGCGACGCAAGATCCACGCGCTGGTCGACGAGGAGCGCATACGCACCGCCGACGCGCTCGGGCCCCGCGCAGCCGAGTTCCTCGCACTGAAGGTCGAAGGCATCCTGGACTGCGCCGAGCTGTTCGTGATCGCGCTGGCCGACGACCGCGAGCGGCACGTGTTCGGCCGACGCACCATGCCGCACATGGACCTGGCCTCGGTGTCATGCGCCATCCAGAACATGTGGTTGGCCGCGCGCGCCGAAGGGCTCGGCATGGGCTGGGTGTCGATCTTCGAGCCGACGCCGCTGGCTCGATTACTCGGCATGCCCGCCGAAGCCGAACCGATCGCCATCCTGTGTCTCGGACCCGTGCCGGACTTCCCGGACCGGCCGATGCTGGAGATCGAGCACTGGACGACGGGCCGCCCGCTGCCGGAATTCGTCTCGGAGAACAGCTGGCTCACCGAGACCTCGCTCTAGGCTGAAGCCGTGAGCCCGACCGTCGACCTCAACGCCGATCTGGGCGAGGGCTTTGCGGTGTGGCAGCTCGGCGACGACGAAGCCATGCTCGCGGTCGTCACGAGCGCCAACCTGGCCTGCGGCTTCCACGCCGGGGATCCGGCACTGCTGCTGCGAGCGTGCCGCGCGGCCGCCGATGCCGGCGTGCGCGTCGGAGCGCAGGTCGGCTACCGCGACCTGGCCGGGTTCGGCAGACGGTTCATCGACGTCACACCCGAGGACCTGACGGCCGACGTGATCTATCAGATCGGTGCGTTACAGGCCATCGCGCACGCAGCAGGTACCACGGTGAGCTACGTCAAACCCCATGGCGCGCTGTACAACACGATCGTGCACCACACCGATCAGGCGGCGGCAGTCGCGGCTGCCGTGCACGCCGTCGATCCCGCGCTGCCGGTGCTCGGTCTGTCCGGGTCGGCGTTCTTCACGGCGTCGGGACAACTGGGACTGCGGACCGTCGCCGAGGCCTTCGCCGATCGGGCCTACCAGCCCGACGGCACGCTGGTGTCACGTCGCGAACCCGGCGCGGTGCTGCACGATCCGGCGGCGATCGCCGAGCGGGTACTGAGCATGGTCACCGCAGGCCAAGTGCGGGCAATCGACGGGTCGACCATCCCCGTCACCGTGGAATCCGTTTGTGTACACGGCGATTCACCGGGTGCCGTGCAGATCGCCCACGCTGTGCGAGACCGGTTGACGGGCGCGGGAGTGGAACTCAGTGCGTTCAGCTGACCACCAGCCAGAGCTGGCATGATGGCCGCCGTGGCTGTGAAGTCGGTGACGACGCGAAAGCGCTTGGGGTCCATGCCCATCCTCGTCATCGGCATCATCGCACTGGCTCTCCTGGGCGGCCCGGCACGAGATTTCGTCGAACGCACCCCGAAGGTGGCGACGGCCGCGACGGTGTTCTGCGGCGTGTTCGTGCAGGCCCTGCCCTTCCTTGCGCTCGGTGTCGTGATCAGCGGGCTCATCGCGGTTTTCGTCACACCCGACCGGCTGGCGAGGTGGCTCCCCCGGCGCACCAGTGTGGCGATCCTGGCCGCCGGTGTGGGTGGCGCCGCGCTGCCCGGCTGTGAATGCGGGTCTGTCCCGGTGGCGCGCAGACTGTTCAGCGACGGCGCCGCAGGAGCGGCCGCGTTGACGTTCATGTTGGCCGCTCCTGCGATCAACCCGGTTGTGCTGGTCGCGACGGCCGTCGCGTTCCCCGGCCACCCCGACATGGTGGTCGCGCGCTGCGCGGCCTCGCTGCTGACGGCGCTGGTCATGGGTGCGGTGTGGTCGCGGTTCGGCAAGCCGGAGTGGATCACCAAGCGCCTGCCCAGGACTCACCACGACGGCGACTCGAAGTGGGCGGTGTTCGTCGAGGCGGCACGCCACGACTTCCTGACCGCATGTGCCTATCTGGTCATCGGCGCGGCGGCCGCGGGTGCGCTGCACGTACTGGTCCCGGCCTGGGTGTACGAGCACCTGGCCGGGCAACTGGCGCTGGGCATCATCACCATGGCGTTGCTCGCGGTGGTGCTGGCGTTGTGTTCGGAAGCGGACGCCTTCGTCGCGGCCAGCCTGACCATGCTGCCGTTGTTGCCCCGGCTGGTGTTCCTGGTGGTCGGGCCCGCGGTCGACCTCAAGTTGTTTGCGATGCAGGCCGGAATGTTCGGCCGGCCGTTCGCGGTCCGTTTCGCGCCCGCGACGTTCGTGGTGGCCACCCTGGTCGCGACCGGCGTCGGACTGCTGGTGCTGGGGCCGCAATGAGCCGCGAAACCGAAAACGCCCTGTTGCTGCTGATCGGGGTCAGCACCGCCATCATCGTCGCCACCGGCACCTTCACGCGTTACGTCAAGCCCACCCTGTTGCCGTACCTCGTCGCCACGGCTGTGCTGCTCATCGTGCTGGCCCTGGCAGCGATCGTGCGCGACATCCGGCACGGCCCGACCGACGAACACGAACACGAACACGCCCACGTGCGCGGCACGGCCTGGCTGCTGCTCATCCCGATCGCCTTGCTGGCCTTCGTGGTACCGCCCGCGATCCGGCCCGACGCGGCGTCGGTCACCCCGGTGTCCACCGATGTGCTCAAGCGAGCTTTCCCGCCGCTGCCCGGCGGAACCCCGGAGCTCTCACTGCCGGACGTGCTGATCCGCATCGCCCAGGACACCGCGGGCACACTCGACAACCGCACCATCAAAATCACCGGCTTCACCATGCACGACGGCGAGCACACCTACCTGGCCCGCATCGTCATCATCTGCTGCGCGGCGGATGCGCAGTTGGCCCGCATCGGTCTCACCGGACCCGCCGCCGCCGACCTTGCGGGCTACCCGGAGAACACCTGGATCACCGTTGAAGGCAGTGTGCCTGCGGGACAGAGCGATTCGGGGCGGCGGACCATCCCCAACCTGACCGTACGTACCGCGGCGCGCACGGATCCGCCGCCACACCAGTACGCCTACTGACCCAGGGCGCAATCACCACAGTAGGAACCGCCCGGCACGCGGTAGAACAGACAGCAGCTCCGACGCCGCAGCCGCGGCCCCGTCATCGTCCCGGCCAGCCCCCCGGTGCTCAGCAGCGCGTGGGTGAGCGCTGTCACCGGCTGCCGCACGTCGGGACGGACACCGACCAGCGCACGTGCCGCCCCGACCAGTGCCGCGGCGGCGTTGCCGTAGAGCAGGCCTGCCGCGACTTTGACCTGAAGACCCGCGGCCAGCCGGTCCAGATGCTCTTCGACGACCATGCCGTAGAGCAGCTCGGCCAGCGCCTCGCCGTCGCCGACAGATCGCCCGTCCGGGACCGGCAGTCGCAGCGCCGTGCCGGAGTGAAATCGTTGCAGCCCAGCCAGATCCGGCACGACGGCGGCGCCCGCCACGCACGCCAGCACCGGCGACCAGAGCCGTGAGGCGTGGCTGAACTGGATCATCGACGCCGCGATCCGCAGCTCCGTCGTGCCATATCCCGCCGCGGCCTTGTCGATCAGGTCAGCGCATCCGTCGTCGTAGCACTGCCGGACCGGGAGCCAGCCGTCGGCATCGCCGCCCACGGTGATCGCGAAAAATCCACCGTACGATTGCGATTCGGCCAGCGCCGCGGATATGTCCATCGCGCTCGATGGTGTCACATCAGCGTGGGCCCGCCGCAGGCAACAGCGCCATCTCGCGCGCGTTCTTGATCGCCGCCGCAACCTGCCGCTGCTGCTGTGGCGTCAGGCCCGTCACGCGGCGCGACCGGATCTTGCCACGTTCGCTGATGAAGGTGCGCAGGAGCTGGACATCTTTGTAGTCGACGCGGGTGACGCCGAGCGCCTGCAACTGATTGCGCTTGGGCTTCTTGAGATCCGTTGCCGGAGCCCGCTTTTTCGTGTTCTTTCCGGACTTTGCGGCCATCACCAGCTCGACTTCCGTACGCCGGGCAACTCGCCACGGTGCGCCAATTCTCGGACCCGTACCCGGGACAGGCCGAACTTGCGCAGATGCCCGCGCGGCCTGCCGTCGACCGCGTCGCGGTTGCGCAGCCGCACCGGGCTGGAGTCGCGAGGCAGGCGTTGCAGCGCGGAGACCGCGGCGGCCCGCGCGTCACGCGAGCTGGCCGGATCGCGGATGATCTCCTTGAGCTCAGCCCGGCGTTCGGCGTAGCGCTCCACCAGCTTTCGGCGCTGCTCGTTCTTCACGATCTTGGACGCCTTGGCCATCAGCGCTCCTCCCGGAAGTCGACGTGCCTGCGGATCACCGGGTCGTACTTGCGCAGGACGATCCGGTCGGGGTCGTTGCGGCGGTTCTTGCGGGTGACGTAGGTGTAGCCGGTACCCGCGGTGGACCTCAGCTTCACGATCGGCCGAATATCGGTGCGGGCCATCAGATTTTCTCGCCACGGCTGCGGAGCTGGGCCACTACCGCTTCGATGCCGTCGCGGTCGATCACCTTGATGCCCTTGGCACTGACCCGCAGGCGGATCCGGCGGCCCTCAGATGGCAGGTAGTAGGTCTTGTTCTGGATGTTCGGGTTCCACCGCCTGCGACTGCGGCGGTGCGAGTGCGACACGGTGTTGCCGAAGCCGGGTGAGCGCCCGGTGACTTGGCAGTGGGCCGACATGAGCCTCCTCGATCGTGGGGTAACCTGGCTTAAGCATAATGACAATCGTTTTCAATTGCGAATCAGGAGCTCCATGCGAACCCCCGTGGTACTCGTCGCCGGTCAGGGCGGCACCGATGACGTCGTCGCGGAACTGAGCCGCAGTCCCGGCACCGTGGTGGTCCGGCACACCTTCGACGGACACGTGGTGCTGCGCCAGGTCAGCACCCACACCGGAGCATCGGACTGGGCCCTCGAACTCGCACACGGCTGCGTCACCTGCACGGTGCGCGACGATCTGCTGGTGCTGCTGCGCCGCCTGCACCGGCGCGGCGACGTCCGACGCATCGTGGTGCAGTTGATGGCCTGGCTGGAACCCGAACCGGTGTGCTGGGCGATCGAGAACATCCGCGTGCACGTCGGCCCCGGCTACATCGACGGACCGGCGGCCCGCGACGTCCACATCGACGGCGTCGTCACATGTCTCGACGCCGCGGTCTGGCTGCAGCAGGCCGTCGGCGAAGACGAGCTCGACGACGGGCGCACCGCCGCCCAGGTCGTCGTCGGCCAGGCCGAATTCGCCGACGTGCTGGTGCTCACCGAACCCGAAGCGACGACACTGGCCGTGCTGCGCAGGCTCACTCCCCGGGCCCGCATCACCGTCGGACCCGAACGCATCGAACTGGCGCTCGCCCACCTGGAACCGGACAGCCGGCGCGGTCGGGCCATCGCCCCGCACGACCCACTGCTCTCCGGCGAACCGCCGCTGGACCGCGACGGCCAAGTCGGCATCGTCGAATTCACCGCGCGACGCCCCTTCCACCCCGTACGCCTGCACGCCGCGCTGGACCTGCTGCTCGACGGCGTGGTGCGCACCCGCGGCCGCGCGTGGCTGGCCAACCGCCCGGGCGAGGTCATGTACATCGAATCCGCGGGCGGCGGGCTGCGGTTCAGCAACGCCGGAAAATGGCTGGCGGCAATGGATTCCAGCGAACGCTCCTACGTCGACCCGCAGCGCCGGGCACTGGCCGCCGTGGTGTGGGACCAGCTGTTCGGGGACCGACACATCTCCCTGGCGGTGCTGGTGTGCGGCGCGGCACCCGAGGACATCCTCGACGCCCTGCGCGGTGCCCTGCTCACCGACGCCGAACTCACCCGGCCCGAGGACTGGGCCGACTACCCCGACCCGTTCGGCGACTGGCACGAGGAGCCGTGCCAGCCGCCCACCGAGGAAACCGTCCGACCCGGACACGACGAAGGAGAAGCGCGATGAAAGCCGATATCCACCCCGACTACCACCCGGTGGTCTTTCAAGACGCCGCGACCGGCACGCGGTTCTTGACGCGGTCCACCGCCACCAGTGAGCGGACCGTCGAGTGGACCACGGCGCAGGGCACCCAGACCTACCCGCTGATCGTGGTCGACGTCAGCTCGGACTCGCATCCCTTCTGGACCGGCTCGCAACGCCACATCGATTCGGCAGGCCAGCTGGAGAAGTTCCGCCGCCGCTACGGATAGCCCGCCCCATAGGGTGGGACCATGCGGCTCAAGCCCGGCAGGCCCGACCTCGCCGATTACGCGCGGTTTTTCGATGTCCCACCGGCCACGCCGCAGTCGCCAGTGCGGGTCATCTGGGCCGGGGTGACGACGCTGCTGGTCCACGACGGTTCATCGGCCGTGCTGACCGACGGGTTCTTCTCCCGGCCGCCGCTGTTGACCGTCGGCCTTGGCCGGCTCGAACCATCCCTGCCGCGCATCGACGGCTGCCTGGCCCGGCTCGGTATCGACCGGCTCGATGCCGTGCTGCCCGTGCACACCCATTTCGACCACGCCATGGACTCCGCGGTGGTGGCCGATCGCACCGGGGCCGCGCTGGTCGGGGGATCCTCCGCGGCGCAGATCGGCCACGGGCACGGGCTGGCCTCCGACCGGATCGTCATCGCCACCCCGGGCCTGCCGCTGCCGCTCGGCGCGTTCGACGTCACCCTGTTCACTTCCGAGCACTGCCCACCCGACCGATTCCCCGGCACCATCACTGAGCCGGTCGTACCACCGGTGAAGGCATCGGCCTACAAGTGCGGGGAGGCCTGGTCGACCCTGCTGCACCACCGCGCCACCGATCGCCGGATGCTGATTGTCGGCAGCGCCGGCGCCATACCCGGGGCGCTTGCCGGGCAACGCGCCGACGTCGTGTACCTCGGCATCGGGCAACTCGGGCTGCAACCCAAGCGGTATCTGCTCGACTATTGGGCCGAGACCGTGCAGGCCGTCGGCGCCCGCCGGGTGGTGCTCATCCACTGGGACGATTTCTTCCGGCCCCTGCACAAACCGTTGCGGGCATTGCCATATGCGGGTGATGACCTGGATGTCTCGATGCGGGTACTGACTCAGCTGGCCGCCGCTGACGGCGTCAGCCTGCACCTGCCCACCCTGTGGGAACCTGCAGACCCGTGGGCCTAGCACTGCTGCTGCTGGCCGTCGTGCTGGTGTTCGCGCTCGCAAAGCCGGAAGGCTGGCCCGAGGCTGTCGTGGCGGTCCCGGCCGCCGGACTGCTGATCGCCGTCGGCGTCATCTCGCCGCACGACGCACTGGCCGAAGTGAACCGGCTGCTGCCCGTGGTCGGGTTTCTGGCCGCAGTGCTGGTGCTGGCACACCTGTGCGACGACGAAGGCCTGTTCCACGCCGCGGGCACCCTCATGGCCCGGGCGAGCACAGGTGACCCGCGCCGACTGCTCACCCGCGTGTTCCTCATCGGCGCCACCACCACAGCCGTGCTGAGCCTCGACGCGACCGTCGTGCTGCTCACCCCGGTGGTGCTGACCACGGCCCGCACGCTGGACATCACGCCGCGGCCGCACGCCTACGCCACAGCGCACCTGGCCAACACCGCGTCGCTGGTGTTCCCGGTGTCCAACCTGACCAACCTGCTGGCCTTCGCAGTAGCCGGACTGTCCTTCACCCAGTTCAGCGCGGTGATGGCGCTGCCGTGGCTGGCCGCCGTCGCGGTCGAATACGTCGTCTTGCGGTTGCTTTTCCGTCGCGAGCTGAGTCGTCCGGCCGCCGAGGTGACGCCCCCGCCACCCGAAGTTCCGGTGTTCGTGCTCGTGGTGCTGGGTTTGACGTTGGCGGGTTTCGTGGTCACCTCGTTGTTCGACCTTTCCCCGGCCTGGGCCGCGCTGGCCGGGGCGCTCGTGCTCGGTGTGCGCAGCCTGGCCCAGCGACGCAGCACGGTCGGTGGCATCGTGCGGGCGATCAACGTGCCGTTCCTCGCGTTCGTGCTGTGCCTGGGTGTTGTGGTCGACGCCGTCGTCCATAACGGTCTCGGCGATGTCATGCGCGGGCTGCTGCCCGTCGGCGACTCGCTTCCGGCGCTGCTCGGCTTTGCCGTGGCGGCCGCGATACTGGCGAACCTGGTCAACAATCTGCCTGCCGTGCTGGTGCTGCTGCCGCTGGTGGCGGCATCGGGGCCTGCCGCGGTGCTGGCCGTGTTGATCGGCGTCAACGTCGGGCCCAACCTGAGCTACGTCGGATCCCTGTCGAACCTGCTGTGGCGCAACGTGGTTCATCAATATGGTCTGACCGCCCGGTTCAGTGAGTTCAGCCGGGTCGGCTTGTGGACCGTGCCGCTGACGCTCGTGGCCGCAGTGCTCGGCCTGTGGGCCGGGCTTCGCGTCTTCGGGCTCTGAGCGACACCGTTCACCTGCGCGTCTGGCGCTGTTCGCGTTGACCCGGTAGCACGGCAGGGGTGAGCGACAACGTTGGCGTCAGCCGCCGCAAACTCCTGCTGGTCGGTGGCACCACCGCGCTCCTTGGCGCAGGGGCCGGAGGCGCGGCCACCGAACTGCTGCGGCCGAAGGCCACCGGCCCCGACCTGTGGCCACGCACGGACCGCAGCGGTGCACCGCCGGTTTCCGGGGTGCACCTGCAGTTCGGCGCCGACGCCGCGACCGAGGTGGCGGTGTCATGGCACACGACCGGCGCGGTGAACAATCCTCGGGTCACGTTCGGCACACCCGCGGGCGGCCTCGGGGACACCGTTGCCGCCGACACCGTCACCTACCGAGACGCGCAGTCCGGCACCGAAGTCCGGGTGCACCACGCCCGGTTGACCGGGTTGCTGCCCGACACCGACTACGTGTACGCCGCCGTTCACGACGGCGCCAGTCCCGAACTGGGTAGCGTGCACACCGCGCCACGGGGACGAGCGGCGTTGCGCTTCACAAGCTTCGGCGATCAGTCCACCCCGACGCTGGATGCGATGGTGGCCAACGCGTTCGGCAGCGACAACCGCGGCTCGCCCGCTGCGGGCGACATCACCGCCGCCGTCGAGCAGACCGCGCCGCTGTTCAACCTCGTCAACGGTGACCTGTGCTACGCCAACCTGTCCGGCAACCGCATCCGCACCTGGTCGGACTGGTTCGACAACAACTCCCGCTCGGCGCGGCACCGGCCGTGGATGCCCGCGGCGGGCAATCACGAGAACGAGCTGGGCAACGGCCCGATCGGGTTCGGCGCCTACCAAACCTATTTCGCGCTGCCCGATTCCGGCTCGGACACCGAGCTGCGCGGCCTGTGGTACGCATTCACCGCGGGCGCGGTACGGGTGATCAGCCTCAACAACGACGACGTGTGCTATCAGGACGGCGGCAACTCCTACGTGCACGGCTACTCGGGTGGGGCCCAGAGACGTTGGCTCGAAAGCGAATTGGAACGCACAAGCACCCACCCTGCCATCGACTGGGTGGTGGTCTGCATGCACCAGACCGCCGTGTCGACCGGCCACAAGACCAACGGCGCCGATCTGGGTATCCGGCAGAACTGGCTGCCGCTGTTCGACCGCTACGGCGTCGACCTGGTGGTGTGCGGGCACGAACACCACTACGAGCGCACGCATCCCATCCACGGCACCCTGCCGACCGACACCCTGACCCCGGCCGTAACCGAGCACGGCACAGTGCATCTGGTGATCGGCGGGGGTGGAACCTCGATACCGTCCAACCGGATGCTCTTCGACGAACCCCGCTGCCAGGTGCTCATGGGCGTCGACGGGGTGGACCCCGTACTCAAGAAACGGACACCACGCTATGTCGACGAGCCCGCGGCATGGTCGGCGTTCCGCGACCGCGACAACCCGTACGGGTTCGTCATGTTCGACGTCGACCCGGGTCAGCCTGGCGGCGAAACATCAATAGAAGCAACGTATTTCGCAATAACGGGTCCGCTTGGCACGATGACCCCGGTGGACCGGTTCAGCCTGCGCAAGCCCCGCAGGGGCTGAGGGGATCAGCCGCGGCGCTGGCGGGCGATCTCGGCCAGCACCACACCGGCGGCCACCGATGCGTTCAGCGATTCCGTCGGCCCCGCCATCGGGATCGACACCACCGCATCACAGGTCTCCCGCACCAACCGCGACAGGCCCTTGCCTTCGGAGCCCACCACCACGACCATCGGTCCGGAGCCGTCCAACTGGTCCAGCGTGGTGTCCCCACCGGCGTCCAGGCCGACCACCTGCAGACCGGCATCGGCCCAACTGGTCAGCGTACGAGTGAGATTCGTGGCCCGGGCCACCTTCAGCCGAGCCGCCGCACCGGCGCTGGTACGCCAGGCGACCGCCGTCACCGACGCCGAGCGCCGCTGCGGGATCACCACACCGTGGCCGCCGAATGCGGACACCGACCGCACGATCGCACCGAGGTTACGCGGGTCGGAGATGTTGTCCAGCGCCACCAGCAGTGCGGGCGAACCCTCGTTCTTCGCCGTCGCCAACAGATCGTCGGGATGGGCATAGTTGTACGGCGGGACCTGCAGGGCCAAACCCTGGTGCAGCCCATTGGAACTCATCCGGTCCAGGTCGGTGCGCGGCACCTCGAGGATCGAGATACCACGGTCGGCGGCGATCTGCACCGACTCGGTGAGCCGCTCGTCGGCCTCGGTGCCCAGCGCGATGAACAGCGCGGTGGCAGGGACCTTCGCGCGCAGGCATTCCACAACCGGGTTGCGGCCGAGCACCAGTTCGGTGTCGTCGGTCTTCTTGTGCCTGCCCTGCTGCTGGCGGGCCACCTTCGCGGCCTTCTTGGCAGCCGGATGGTTGGGCCGCATGTGGGCGGGCGGCGTCGCGCCACGGCCCTCGAGGCCGCGCCTGCGTACGCCGCCGGACCCGACGGTCGGGCCCTTCTTGGTGCCTGCCTTGCGGATGGCCCCGCGCCGCTGTGAATTGCCGGCCACTACATTCCCCGTCGCTTCGCTCGCCCAGCCACTACATTCCCCGTCGCTTCGCTCGCCCAGCCATTACTTCGTCCCATTCAACAAGGACCATTGCGGTCCGTCGGCGGTATCGGTGACCTCGATACCGGCCTCCTTCAACCGGTCCCGGATCGCGTCGGCGGCGGCCCAGTCCCGCCGTTCGCGCGCTTCGGTCCGGCTCGTCAAAGCCCACTGCACCAGTACATCCACGGCGGCCAGCGCAGCCGACGTCTCGTCGCGCGACTCCCACCGCTCGTCGAGCGGATCGCAACCGAGGATTCCCGTCATCGCCCGGATGGACCGAGCCTGCGCCATCGCGCCATCGTGATCCCCGGTGTCCAGCGCGCGGTTGCCCTCAGCACGCGCGGCGTGCACCTCGGCGAGCGCGATCGGCACCGAAAGGTCGTCGTCGAGCGCGGCCGCGAATTTCGGCGTCCACTCGCCGACGGTCACCTCGCCGACCCGGTTGTGCACGCGATGCAGGAAATCCTCGATGCCGCTGTAGGCCTTGACCGCGTCCTGCAGAGCGGTCTCGGAGAACTCGAGCATGGACCGGTAGTGCGCACTGCCCAGGTAGTAGCGCAGCTCGGCAGCCCGAACCCGTTGCAGCACAGCGGGAATCGACAGGACGTTGCCGAGCGACTTGCTCATCTTCTCGCCGCCCATGGTGACCCAGCCGTTGTGCAGCCAGTACCGCGCGAAACCGTCGCCTGCAGCGTTGGCCTGCGCGATCTCGTTCTCATGGTGCGGGAACACCAGATCCATACCGCCCGCGTGGATGTCGAACTCGGCGCCGAGATAGGACTCGCACATCGCGACACACTCGGTGTGCCAGCCGGGGCGGCCCCGCCCGAACGGTGTCGGCCAGGACGGCTCACCGGGTTTGGCGCCCTTCCACAACGTGAAGTCACGCTGATCGCGCTTGCCGGTAGCGACCCCCTCGCCCTGATGGACGTCGTCGATGCGGTGACCGGACAGCTTGCCGTAGTCCGGCAGGCTCAGCACGTCGAAGTACACGTCGCCGTCGGCGGCATAGGCATGACCCTTGTCGACCAACCGCTCGATGAGCTCGACCATCTGCGTGATGTGTCCGGTGGCCCGCGGCTCGGCCGACGGCGGGAGCACCCCCAGCGCGTCGTAGGCGGCGGCGAACGCCCGCTCGAAGGTCGCGGCCCATTCCCACCACGGCCGGCCTGCGTCGGCAGCCTTGTTGAGGATTTTGTCGTCGATGTCGGTGACGTTGCGGATGAACGCGACGTCGTAGCCTTTCGCGGTCAGCCAGCGACGCAGCACATCGAAGGCGACGCCGCTGCGGACGTGCCCGATGTGGGGCAGGCCCTGCACCGTGGCACCGCACAGGTAGATGGACGCGTGCCCGGGGCGCAACGGCACGAAATCACGTACGGCACCAGCCATGGTGTCGTACAGCCGCAGTTCGGTCACGACGGGCCAGCTTACCGGGCTATTCGGCCTTTACCACCAACGCGGTGGCTATGGCCGCCAAACCCTCGCCGCGGCCGGTCAGTCCGAGACCGTCCGTGGTTGTCGCCGAAACCGACACCGGCGCCCCCACCAGCTCCCCCAGCAGCCGCTGAGCCTCGTCGCGGCGGGGCCCGATCTTGGGCCGGTTGCCGATCACCTGGACGGCCGCATTGCCCACCGTGAAGCCGGCGTCGGCCAGCAAACCGCGAACGTGCCGAAGCATGTCGGCGCCGCTGACGCCGCGCCACTGTGGCTGGTCGGTACCGAAAACGCCGCCGATGTCGCCGAGACCCGCCGCGCTGAGCAGCGCGTCACACAACGCGTGGGCCGCGACGTCACCGTCGGAATGCCCGGCGCAGCCGTCGGCGCCGTCGAAAAGCAGCCCCAGCAGCCAGCAGGGCCGCCCGGACTCGACGGGATGGACATCGGTGCCCAAACCGATCCGCGGAATCGTCACGAGGCGCCCGATCCGCCGCGCGCCAGCACGGCCTCAGCCAGCAACAAATCCATGGGAGTGGTGATCTTGAATGCCATCGGGTCGCCGTCGACGACCTGTACCGGCGTACCGCTCTGCTCGACGAGCGAGGCGTCGTCGGTGAAACCGGCCACCGCGGACACGACGAGCGAATCGGACCCAGGCTCGCGCTGATACGCGCGCCGCAGCACGTCGACACGGAAGCCCTGGGGTGTTTGAACGGCCCGCAGCCCGGCCCGTTCCGGTGTCCCGAGCACCACGCCGTTGGCGTCGACCGCCTTGATCGTGTCGGCCAGCGGAAGGCCCGGGACCACGGCACTGTGCCCAGCCTCGAGAGCCTTGACGACACGGACGATGAGCGCGGCGGGAGTCAGCGCCCTTGCCGCGTCGTGCACCAACACGAATTCGGCGTCACCGACGGCCTGCAGGGCCAGCCGGACCGACTCGGTACGGTCGGCACCGCCCGCCACGATCTCGGCGGCACCACCGAAGATCAGCTTGGCCTCGTCGGTCAGCCCGGGCGGCACCGCGACCACGACAGCGTCGATGACGCCCGACGCGCGCAAACCGTCGAGAGCATGTTCCAGCAACGGCCTACCGGCCAATTTGACGAAGGCTTTCGGCCTACCCGCACCCAGCCGCTCACCCGAGCCGGCGGCCGGGACGACGGCTACCGTTGTCACTACGCGTCAGGACGCGGCGGCCAGAACCTCGTCGAGCATGGTCTCGGCCTTGGCGTCGTCGGTGTTCTCCGCCAACGCGAGTTCGCCGACCAGGATCTGCCGGGCCTTGGCCAGCATCCGCTTCTCGCCCGCGGACAGGCCGCGTTCCTGATCCCGGCGCCACAGGTCGCGGACGACCTCGGCAACCTTGTTGACATCCCCCGAAGCAAGCTTCTCCAGATTGGCCTTGTAGCGGCGCGACCAGTTGGTCGGCTCCTCGGTGTGCGGCGCACGCAGCACCTGGAACACCTTGTCAAGGCCTTCCTGCCCGACTACGTCACGCACGCCGACGTACTCGGCATTTTCTGCAGGTACTCGAACGGTCAGGTCCCCCTGGGCGACCTTCAGGACGAGATATTCTTTCTGCTCGCCTTTGATGGTTCGGGTTTCGATCGCCTCGATCAACGCAGCACCGTGGTGTGGATAGACAACGGTGTCTCCGACCTTAAAAATCATCTGATTCGAGCCCCTTTCGCCCCCCTATCCTAACACGGGCCTTGATCACACGCCGATCAACAGTGCAGGTCAGGGGCACCGCAGGTGAAGAGTAGGGGTTGACAGGGTGACGAAATCGTGCAACCAAACACCCGCTGCCACACCTGATTCGGCCGATCTCAACCCTCGCCGTTCCACACGCAACCGCGACCTACTACTCTGCATAGTCGAAGTAGGGCGACCCAATTCAGGAGGCTTGAGTGAACCGCTTCACATTGCGCGCCTCGGTCGGTATGGCCGCGTGCGGCCTGGCCGCCGCAGTCGCACTCACCGGATGTGGCGCCGGGCAGGTCTCCCAGACGTCCACTCAGGAGCCCGCCGTCAACGGCGTCAACGCGCAGGCCGGACCGGTCTCGCTGCGTAACGTCCACTTGCGGGCCCCGCAGGATTCCGACTATGTGCAGCCGGGGTCTCCCGCCGAGTTGCTGTTCGTCGCCGCGAACACCTCGGCCGACGAGAACAACAAGCTGAAGTCGATCACCTCCGACATCGGTGACGTGACACTGACCGGCGACACCACGGTGCCCGCCAACGGCGTGCTGGTGGTCGGCGAACCCGACGGGCAGATCGCGCCGCTGGAGAAGGTCGAGTCTGCCGACGCCGTCGCCGCGAAGGTGACGTTGACCAAGCAGATCACCAACGGCCTGCTGTACAACTTCACGTTCAACTTCGAGAACGGCCAGACCACTGTGGCCGTTCCGATCTCGGCAGGCGACGCACCGCGCCGCGACAAGACCGGCGACTCGGACCAGGCCGCGGGTGGATCCGGCGAATCAGGCGAACACCACTAGGTTTTCGCCGCGCTGGTCCCGCTGGATGTCGGTGACAGCCGCTAGGGTCACGGCGTGGCCGGTTCGAAAGCACGTTCGCAATACCGGTGCTCGGAATGCGCGCATGTCACCCCGAAATGGGTGGGACGCTGTGCGAACTGCGGCACTTGGGGCACCGTTGACGAGGTGGCCACGCTGTCCGCGATCGGCGGCGCGGCCCGCCGGTCGGTAGCGCCGGCGTCCCCCGCCGTTCCGATCACCGCCATCGACCCTGGCGCGACACGGCACTGCCCCACCGGGGTCAGTGAGCTCGACCGGGTGCTCGGCGGTGGCCTGGTGGCGGGTTCGGTGACACTGCTGGCCGGTGATCCCGGTGTCGGTAAATCCACGCTGCTGCTCGAAGTCGCCAATCGCTGGGCCCACGAAGGCCGCCGGGTGCTCTATGTGTCCGGCGAGGAATCCGCCGGACAGATCCGGCTGCGGGCCGAGCGCACCGGCTGCACCCACGACGAGATGTACCTGGCATCCGAGTCCGATCTGCAGATCGCGCTGGGCCACATCGACCAGGTGCGGCCCAGCCTCGTGATCGTCGACTCGGTGCAGACCATGTCCACCACCGAGGCGGACGGCGTGACCGGTGGCGTGACACAGGTGCGGGCGGTGACCACGGCGCTGACCGGCTACGCGAAATCCACCGCACAGGGCCATTCGGTGGCGTTGATCCTGGTCGGCCATGTCACCAAGGACGGCGCCATCGCCGGCCCGCGGTCACTTGAGCATCTGGTCGACGTGGTGCTGCACTTCGAGGGCGACCGCGCGTCGTCGCTGCGGATGGTGCGCGGCGTCAAGAACCGGTTCGGCCCCGCCGACGAGGTCGGCTGTTTTCTGATGCACGACAACGGAATTGAATGCGTCAGCGACCCGTCCGGGTTGTTCCTCGACCAGCGCACGGCCGCGGTCGCCGGAACCGCCGTGACCGTCACGCTGGACGGCAAGCGCCCGATGATCGGTGAGGTGCAGGCGCTGTGGAACCCGACAGATGCGCCGGCCCGACGGACCGTCAGCGGCATCGATTCGGCGCGCGCCGCCATGATCAGCGCAGTGCTGGAACGGCACAGCGGCCTGCCTCTGGCGCGCAGCGACCTGTATGTGGCGACCGTCGGCGGTATGCGGCTCACCGACCCGTCGGCGGATCTCGCGGTCGCGATGGCCATCATGTCGTCCTGCCACCAGTTGCCGTTGCCGATGGACGCCGTCGCCATCGGCGAGGTGGGGCTGGCCGGTGACCTGCGCCGGGTCAGCGGGCTGGAACGGCGGCTGGCCGAGGCCGCCCGGCTGGGCTTCAACACCGCGGTGGTGCCTGCCGGGATCACCGACACCCCGGCCGGGATGCGGGTCATCGCGTCGGACAACATCGCAACCGCGTTGCGGGCGGTCCGGGAGATCGCGGAGAATAACGGCCGATCCTAGGAGGACCGATGGCCGTTAAGACCGGTGGCAGAGCCGGCCGCAACGTGGTGCACCTGGCCCGCCCGACGCTGCGCGAGACCTTGGGCCGGCTGGCGCCCGGGACCCCGCTGCGCGACGGGCTGGAACGCATCCTGCGCGGCAAGACGGGCGCGCTGATCGTGCTCGGTTACGACGAGAGCGTCGAGGCCATCTGCGACGGCGGTTTCGAGCTCGACATCCGCTACGCGCCGACCCGGCTGCGTGAGCTGTCCAAGATGGACGGCGCGGTCGTGCTCTCCAGCGACGCCAGCCACATCCTGCGGGCCAACGTGCAGTTGGTGCCGGATCCGTCGATCCCCACCGACGAATCCGGCACGCGGCACCGCTCAGCCGAGCGCACCGCGGTCCAGACGGGCTACCCCGTGGTGTCGGTGAGCCACTCGATGAGCATCGTGACGGTCTACGTGGCCGGGGAACGGCACGTCGTCCCCGACTCGGCGACCATCCTGTCGCGGGCCAACCAGACCGTCGCCACCCTGGAGCGCTACAAGGGCAGGCTCGACGAGGTGAGCAAGCAGCTCTCGACCGCCGAGATCGAGGACTTCGTGACATTGCGCGACGTCATGACAGTGGTGCAGCGTCTCGAAATGGTGCGCCGGATCAGCCTGGAGATCGACGCCGACGTCGTCGAACTCGGCACCGACGGCCGCCAGCTCAAACTGCAGCTCGACGAACTCGTCGGGGACAACGAAACGGCCCGCGAACTGATCGTGCGGGACTATCACGCCAACCCCGACCCGCCGACCGCGGCACAGGTCAGCGCCACCCTCGAAGATCTGGATGCCCTCACCGACAACGAGCTGCTGGACTTCACCGCGCTCGCGCGGGTCTTCGGCTATCCGACGACTGCCGAGGCGCAGGACTCGGCGATGAGTTCACGGGGATACCGGGCCATGGCAGGCATCCCACGGTTGCAGTTCGCCCATGTCGACCTGCTGGTCCGCTCGTTCGGCTCCCTACAGGGGCTCTTGGCCGCCAGCGCCGACGATCTGCAGTCGGTCGAAGGCATCGGGTCCATGTGGGCCCGGCACATCAGGGAAGGGCTCTCCCTGCTGGCCGAGTCGACGATCGCCGACCGGTTGGCCTGACCGGCTCAGTTGCCGGGCGCGGGGGCAGGCGCGGGTGCCGCAGGCGGGGCGCCCTCGGCCGGCGGCGGTGCCTGCTGCGCGGGCGCGAGGATGAACGGCACCGGCGCAGATCTCAGGTTGCCCAGTTGGACCATCAGGTTGTAGGTACCGGGCCCGATCGGTTGCCGAGGCAGCGGGCACTGGGGTGCTGAGCTCATCCCGGTCCAGGTCACCTCGGTGGTCACCTGCTCGCCCGGGTTGAAGGTCTTGACCAGTGTTTCGTTGGACGGCGCGCAGTCCAGGTTGGACCAAAGCCGAGTGTTGTCCAACGAGTAGACGTAGGCGGCCAGCACGGCTGCGCCGACGTCACGCTTGCAGGCCACCAGGCCGATGTTGGTGACGACCATGGTGAACTTCGGCTGATCACCGACGACGTACTGCGGCTGGCTCGTGATGCCCTTGACGGCCAGTGTCGAATCCGGGCAGTCGTCACCCTCCTTGAGCACCGGCGGCGGCGTCACCGCCGCGGTCGGGGTTGCCGTCGGCGGCGGAGCATGCTGCGCCGGGGGCACCACCGGGGTTTTGACCTCGGGGTTCTCGCCCGGCAGCGGAGTCGGCGCGGCCGCAGTCGGGGAGGGAGTCGACTGTTGGGCGGACTTGGATTCGGCGCCTGAGCTGTTGCTCACGACGGCCACGATGATCGCGACGACCACCGCGACGACGACCACCCCGATCCCGATCGCCAGCGCTCGGCGCCGCCGGTAAATCTCCGCAGGCAGGGGGCCCCGTGGTTCCAGATCCAACACGACCTTCACGGTAAGCCCAGGTCATCCCCAGTTGCCCGAGGCGGCCCGGCGTGTCGCCGTCAGGCGTGACCGATATCGCCCACGTGATGCCGCAACTCGACCCGGCCGTCGGTCAGGTGATAGGTCGCGCCGACGATGGCCTGGGTGCCCGCCGCGATGCCCTGGGCGATGGCCGCGGAGCGCATCTGCAGCTGCGTCACCGTCTCTTTGACGTGATGCGCCTCGAATTCGTCGACGCGCTCGAGCCCGGCATGGCGGCCCATGAGGATCGACGGCGTCACCCGCTCGACGATGTCGCGCACGAACCCGCCGGGCACCTGGCCGTCGTCGAGCGCATTGATGGCGGCCTGGACTGCGCCGCAGCTGTCATGCCCCAGCACCACGATCAGCGGCACGCCAAGGATGGAGACGGCGTACTCGATGGAGCCGAGCACCGCGTTGTCGATCACATGGCCGGCGGTGCGGACGACGAACATATCGCCCAAGCCCTGATCGAACAGAATCTCGGCGGCGACGCGACTGTCACCGCACCCGAACACCACCGCGGTCGGCCTCTGGGCGTGGGTGAGACTGGCGCGCCGAGCGATGTCCTGGCTCGGATGCTGCGGCTCGCCCGCGACGAAGCGCGCGTTACCGTCCTTGAGTGCCTTCCACGCCGACACAGGATTCGAATTGGGCATGGCGATCAGCCTATCGCCATGGACGCATGACGCCCTGATGAGCATCGATTCCGACGAGCTCACCGGGTGGTACCGGGAATTCCACCGCGACCTGCCGTGGCGCAGGCCCGGCGTCACCGCCTGGCAGATCCTGGTCAGCGAGTTCATGCTGCAGCAGACGCCGGTGTCCCGGGTCGAGCCGATCTGGCTGGACTGGATCGCGCGGTGGCCAACGCCGTCGGCGACCGCGGCGGCCGGGGTCGGCGAGGTGCTGCGGGCGTGGGGCAAGCTCGGCTATCCGCGCCGGGCCAAGCGCCTGCACGAATGCGCCGTCACGATCGCCGCCGAGCACGGCGATGTGGTGCCCGCCGACGTCGACACGCTGCTGACGCTGCCGGGTGTCGGGGCGTACACCGCGCGGGCGGTCGCATGTTTCGCATATGCCGCCAGGGTGCCCGTCGTGGACACCAACGTGCGCCGGGTGGTGGCGCGCGCGGTGCACGGCCGCGCCGATTCGCCTGCCAGCGTGCGCGATCTGCAGGACGTGTCCGCGCTGCTGCCGGACTCCGATGCGGCACCGGTGTTCTCGGCCGCGCTGATGGAACTCGGCGCGACGGTGTGCACCTCGCGCAACCCGCGGTGTGGCATCTGTCCGCTGAGTTCGTGCCTGTGGCGCACGGCTGGTTACCCGGCGCCGACCGGCCCGGCCCGCAAGGTGCAGCGCTACGCGGGCACCGACCGTCAGGCCCGCGGCAAGCTCCTGGATGTCCTGCGCACCAACAGTTTTCCCGTCACCAGGGCACAACTCGACGTGGCCTGGCTCAGCGATACCGCGCAGCGCGACCGAGCGCTGGACTCACTGCTGGTCGACGGCCTGGTGGAACAGACCCCCGACGGCCGGTTCGCACTGGCCGGCGAGGGCGAAAATACATGAGGATGGCCTGAATACCCGTCGCAGGACACCGTGACGCCGCTTCGGCACATACAACGGAGTCATGACGAAGCTGACGCTACTGCTCTGTACCACAACAGCTCTCGCGCTGGGCCTGGCTGCCCCCGCGGCGGCCGCACCCAGCGGCACCGGATCGGCCGAGGACACCGTGCGCGATTTACAGGGTCGCGGCTACCACGTCCAGGTCAATTCCAATGCGAACACCAGCCTTTCGTTGTGCAAGGTGACGGGTGTGCACGGCCTGGCCGACTCCAACATCGACGACTCCGGACACCGCATCGACCCGTCGCAGCACACCACCGTGTACGTGAACGTGTCGTGCCAGCCCGACGGTTAGGCCGTGGCGACGGCTTCGCCGTCGTCGCATACGGATCCTCCTGCGCCGCAAGCGAACCTGCGCCGGTAGTCCGATGGCGTCACCCCGATGACGCGGCGGAAGTGATGCCGTAGCAGGGTCGCGGTGCCGAATCCGGCCTGCCCGGCGATCCAGTCGATGTCGAGGTCGGTCTCCTCGAGCAAGCGGCGCGCGTACAGCACCCGCTGATCGGTGATCCACTGCATGGGCGTCGTGCCGGTCTCCTCGACGAAGCGCCGCGCGAAGGTCCGCGTAGACATCGCCGCCCGCTTGGCCAGGGTGCCGACGGTATGCGGCTTGTCCAGGTTGCCGATGATCCAATCCAGGTGCGGGGCAAAGCCATCCGAACATCGCACCGGGATCGGCTGGTCGATGAACTGGCGCTGCCCGCCGTCGCGCTGCGGCGGGACCACCATCCGGCGGGCGATCTTGTTGGTCACCTCGCTGCCGAGTTCACGCCGCACCAGATGCAGGCAGGCGTCGATACCGGCTGCGGTGCCCGCGCTGGTGATCAGGTTGCCGTCGTCGACGAACAACACGTTGCGGTCGACACGTGCGGTCGGATACATGCGCGCCAGCTCGTCGGCATGCATCCAGTGCGTGGTGCACGGCCGTCCGTCGAGCAACCCGGCCGCGCCTGCCAGGAAGGCCCCCGAGCACACCGTCAGGATGATCGATCCGGCGTCCGCTGCGGTGCGCACCGCAGCCAGCGCTTCGGGCAGGTAGTCGCTACCCGCGATCGCCGGGATCGCGACCAGATCCGCCCCGATGAGGGCATCGAGACCGTGGTCGGGTGTCAGCGTGGCACCGATCGAGGTGCGCACCGGCTTGCCCGGCTCGGGGCCGCACACCTTGAAGTCGAAGTTGGGCACCCCGTCGGCCGAGCGATCGATCCCGAAAACCTCGCAGATCACCCCGAACTCGAAAACCGCGAGGCCGTCGAGCACCAGCGCGGAGACGCTTCTGATCATGGCAGTATCTTACCGAAAGGTGTCAGTGCGGCCACTTGTTGGCTGGATATTGGCTTAACAAGAATTACTGCCATGACCTATGCACTCGCTCTCCTGATCATGGCCTCGCCGTTCCTGGTCGCTGCAGCCCTGAGCTGGGCAGCGCACCGCAGCGGCATCCTGCGGATCCACCTGGACCAGTTCCGCACCTATGCGCCACTCGCGGGTTGGCTGGCGGACTACGACGCGAACCGGGCCGAGCACGATCTCGATGCCGTGCGCACCCGCTTCGAGCAGAGTCCGGCCTGGCCGACCGCCGGAGCCCTAGGTGAGCGACGCTAGAAACTTCTCGACGGCGTCGCGGTACACCTGCGGCTGCTCGTCATGAATCAGGTGGCCCGCCTCAGGAACATGCAAATACGTTGTCCGGTAACCGATCTCGGCCATCTTCCGCATCTGCCCCGGAGGGGCCACCGAAGTCCCCGCCTCGATCAGCAGCGTCGGTACGCGTACCGCGCGCCACTGCTGCCAGTACTCCCTCGTCCCCCACTCGGCGGCGATGTCGAGCCACCACTGCGGCCGGCCGTGCAATCGCCACCCGGTGGCGGTGCGGTCGAACGCCTCCAGGAAGTACCGGCCGGCCACCGGGCCGAATTCCTGGTACACCTCCTGCGCCGAGCCGAACTCCACCGGCAACGCATGTACCCACGGCTCCCACGGCCCGGTGGTGCGCCCGAGAAAATCCGGCGCCATGTCCTCGACGACAACCGACGTCACCAGCTCCGGCCTGGCCGCGGCCAGACACCACGAATGCAGCCCACCCATCGAATGACCGACCAGTCGCGCCGGCTCCCCCAATTCCACGACCGCGTCGGCCAGATCCGCGACGAACCGCTCGGTGCTGATCGGGAACGGGTCGGGCACATCGCGGCCGCGATGCCATGGCGCGTCGTAGGTGTACACCGCGCCCAACTCGGTCAGCCACGGAAGTTGACGGGTCCACGTGCTGCCGCGGCCCATCAGCCCGTGCACCAGCACGATGGGCGCACCGTGACCACCGTGGTGGGCGAGGAGTTCTGTGACCATGCCGTTATCTTGCCGCGCGGTCGCGGTAGCCTGATTCTCATGCCCGTCGTGAAAATCAACGCCATCGAGGTCCCGCCCAACGCAGGCCCGGAACTGGAGAAGCGGTTCGCGCACCGTGCACACGCCGTCGACAACCAGCCGGGGTTCCTGGGCTTCCAGCTGCTGCGTCCGGTCAAGGGTGAGGACCGCTACTTCGTCGTGACGCAGTGGGAAACCGAAGAGGCATTCCAGGCGTGGGCACAGGGCCCGGCCGTCGAGGCACACAAGGGTGAACACAAGAACCCCGTGGCAACCGGGGCGTCGCTGCTGGAGTTCGAGGTTGTGTTGGACGTTGCGGGGCCCGGCGCTTCGGCATAGCCGGAGCGGGGTGGTACGGCGGACGATAAGCCTGACGGCTGTCGTCGCGCTCGCGGCTGCCCTGGCTTCCGGTTGTTCGCAGGGCGCCGCACCGGCGGCCGAGATCTCCTACGGCGCCCACATCGACACCAACACCCCGCCTGGTCTGCGGGCCAAGCAGACCATGGACATGCTGAACTCCGACTGGCCCATCGGCCCGGTCGGAGTGCGCACACTGGCCAGCCCGGACAAGGTCGACGACGTCGGCACCAAGATGGACCGGATCTGGTGGGACCGCCCGTTCCGGGTGTCCTCGGTGGACATCGGCGCAGGCCAGGCCACGCTGCACGTGTTGACGTCATACAACGTCGCGCAGGACATCGAGCTGCGCACCAACGACGCCGGGCTGGTCGACCGATTCGACGTCAACCTCGTCCCGCCCGTGATCAACTCGTGGGCGGACATCGACACCGAGCTGACCAAATCGGGCGCGCGCTACTCCTACCAGGTCGCCAAGGTGACCGACGGCAAGTGCGTCAAGGTGGCAGGGACCAACACCGATCTGTCCTTGCCGCTGGCCTCGATCTTCAAACTCTATGTGCTGCTTGCCGTCTCCGATGCGATCAAGGCCGGGACGGTGCACTGGGACGATCTGCTGACCATCACCAAAGAGGGCAAGAAACTCGGATCGGCAGGGCTGGACAAGATGCCCCCGGGCGCCCAGATCACCGTGCGGACCGCTGCCCAGCAGATGATCTCGGCGAGCGACAACATGGCCACCGACCTGTTGATCGGGCGGGTGGGGACCGGCGCGGTGGAACGCGCCCTGGTCACCGGCGGCCACCACGACCCGGCCAGCATGACACCGTTCCCGACCATGCACGAGGTGTTCTCGGTCGGCTGGGGTGAGCCGAACCTGCGCGAGCAGTGGAAGCAGGCCTCTCCGAAGGACCGCGTCCAGCTATTGCAGCAGACCAATTCCCGCCCCTACGAACCGGATCCGATGCGCACCCACACTCCGGCGTCCAACGACGGCCTGGAATGGTTCGCCAGCGCCGAGGACATCTGCCGCGTGCACGCCGCGTTGCAGGCCTCGGCCGTCGGCGAGGCGGCCCCCGTCAAACAGATCCTGTCCGCGCTACCCGGCATCGACCTCGACCCGGCGAAGTGGACCTACGTCGGCGCCAAGGGTGGCAATCTGCCCGGCGACCTCACCTACAGCTGGTACGCCGTCGACCACACCGGGCAACCATGGGTGGTGAGCTTCCAGCTGAACTGGCAGCAGTTCCGCAGCCAAACGGCCGCCGGCTGGCTGTGGTCGATCGCCAAGCGGGCCTTCGCGATGGCGCCCATCGGTTAGCTCAGTTGCTGCGCAGCGTCCAGGCGTGGCCGCGGAAGTGCAGCACCGTGCGGCTCACCGGCGCAATGTCGATGCGCCAGAACGATTTCGGCGGCGCATCCAACGCGATCAGGACGGCGGCGCGGACCACCGCCGGATGCGTGACGGCCACGAGCCTGCCCCGCTTGGCGGTCACCGTGTCCATCCACCGCCGCACCCGGGCGATCAGCTCCACGACGGATTCACCGCCATGCGGCGCCTTGCCCGGATCGGTCAACCAGATGGCCAGGTCGGCGGGGCGCACTCCGGAGAGCACATCGCCTCGCCACAGCCCGCAATCCAGATCGGCCAGCAGGGGCTCGACCTCGGCGCGCAGGCCGAGCAACTCAGCGGTCTGCCGCACCCGCTTCTCCGGGCCGCAGTAGGACTGGTCCACCGGGCCGAGCTCGATCGCCGCATCGACCTGACGGTGACCCAGGGAATTCAGTGGTTCGTCGATGGGGAATCGCCCGGCTGCCACCGCATCGGTCATGGCATGCGACACCAGCGACAGCCGGACGACTTCACTCACGCGGTCAGACGGTCCTGCTGCGTGCGCCTGCCCTCGAGCAGCCGGGAGGCGAGCACGCCGAACACCAAACCGATCGTCACCCAGATGACCACCTGTGTGCCCAGCGAATACAGCCTGAACTCGTAGAGGTCTTCGGGCGGGAAGCCGGACGGCGTCTCGTGGATGGCCGGCAGGACCAGCATCACCACGCCGACCGCGACGATGTACGCCGCGGCTGCGGCCAGGGCCGCATTCCAGACACCGAGCTTGGGTGCCAGCTGACTACCCAGATACACCGCGGAGACCATCAGCAGCGCCGACAATCCCACCATCAGCAGGTAGAGCAGCCCGCGCTGGCTGATGGTCTCCTCCAAGCTGGTCGCCGGAGGGTTTGGCGCGTACTTGAGGGCAGGCACCACCCACAGGGCGATCAACATCGCGCCTGCGATCAATGCCGACAACGCGCGCACAGACAGACCGCTGACGCGGTTGTAGGCCACGCAGAACACCACGGCGTACAGCGCCCCCATCGCGACCGCGAAGGCCAGTACCCCGAACCCCATACCGATGTTGGACTGCACGCCGCGGGTGAACAGTTCGACGCCCTCACCGTGGCTGTGGCCGTGGCCTGCCGCGGCTTCCATCGCCTCATGCGCCGCCGACTGGCGTTCCTCGAACTCGATGGCCCGGCCGATGATCGGCTCAAGGAAGACCTTGGCCCAGACGAACGCGAGCACCCCGGCAAGGGCGCCGGCGAGAACGCCGCGCCCGATTATGTGTTTTTCCATCTTGGATTGTGCCGCCGGAGAATCAGTGGCAGGGGAAGCCGAGCAGGTGCCGGGCGTCGTGGACGAACTCGTGGATGTACATGTTGTCGCCGAACACCGAGGTAGCCCCCTGGTCGACGCCGACGAAGTACAGCACGACGAGCGCCAGGAACGCCGTGAGGCTGAGCCACAGCACAGCTTTGGTTGCCGAGAGGTCGAGCGCAGGCGCGTGGCTCTTACGTGCCTCGGGAGAAGTCATCTGGGTGTCCTTTCTGGGAGTTCGCGTCCCAGTGGCAGCTGTGACGGGCTCAGGGTCTGACTGTTTACAGTGGCGCGACCGTTCTGGATTCTCACCAGATTCCTTCGTCCGTCTTTACAGGTGCATCGTAAACCTGTGAATCCCCCGTGTCAGCCGCCATACCCGAGTTGCTGCGCGGTGTACTTGGCCGCGTCGGTGACGGGCACCGCCTGCACGGCGGTGCCGTAGGCGCAGATCTCGGTCCAGGTGTCGCCGAGCTCGGTGGTGTCGAAGCGCATCGCGACGATCGCGTTGCCGCCCCGCGCGCGAGCCTCGTTCATCAGCCGGCTCATCGCCTCGTTGCGACTCTCCGCGAGGTTCTTGGTCATGCCCTGCAGCTCGCCGCCGAACATGCTCTTGAACCCGGCGCCCATCTGCGAGAAGGCGTTTCGAGACCGCACTGTCAGCCCGAAGACCTCGCCGCAGACCCGCTGAATTTCCCAGCCCGGAATGTCGTTGGTGGTGACGATCAGCATGGTAGAGCCCTTCCCTCGTGGCTGCCGATGTGTGATAACGCAAATACCGATCAGTGAAACCCATTGCTATGTACTGCCTGTGACTTTCCTGCACCACATAATCACGCCGTGACTCAACTCCTTCGCCGTGTTCGCGTGTTTGCAGCAGCGCTGACTGTAGTGATGCCGTTCCTGTCGATTCCGATGGCAGCAGCCGACCCACCGCAAGGCGGCGCGCACATCACCGGCATCGAGCACGTCAACGATCGCTGGGACAAGGTCTCGGTGTACTCGCCCGCCATGAACCAGGTGATCGTCAACGACGTGTACAAAGCCCCGCGCTCGGGCGCGCCGACGTTCTACCTCCTGCCCGGCATCGACGGCGGCGACAACCTCGACCCCGGTGGCAACTTCGCGCCAGGCGCCAAGAGTTGGTTCGGGATGACCGACATCCAAGGCTTCTTCGCCAACAAGAACGTCAACGTCGTATCGCCGCTCGGTGGGCAGTTCAGCTGGTGGACAGACTGGGTCAACGACGGCAGCAAGCAGTACCAGACCTACATGACCCGGGAACTGCCGCCGGTGATCAACGCGCAGTACAACACCAACGGGCGCAACGCCGTCGGCGGTCTGTCGAGCACCGGCGGCACCGCCGTCGACTACGCCGTGCAGGCACCCGGGCTGTTCCGGGCCGTCGGCTCCTACAGCGGTCTGCTCAACCCCTCCGACAATGCCCAGCAGGTCTCGCTGACGCTCGTCGGTGGCGGGCTCAGCGCGGACAACATGTGGGGCCCGGCCGGTGGTCCGCTGTGGGTCGCTCACGATCCCACCAAGAACGTCGCGAAGCTGAAGGGCACCGCCGTCTACGCGGCAGCCTCGACCAGCGGTGGCGAAGGCGCCGTCGACCGGCTGCCCGAGGGCTTCGGACCCAACATCACCGGTGGCTTGATCGAGCGCATCGTCTCCGACAGCACAAGGGCGTTCGCCGACGCGGCGGCGGCCGCCGGCGTTCCGGTGCACTACGTGGCCCGGCCGGAGGGCTCGCACACGTGGGGCCTTTTCGAATCGGAGATGCAGGAGTCCTGGAACACCACCATCGGACCGGCCTTGGGCGCTTAGCGCACAACAAAAATGCCCCCACCGCGTGGTGGGGGCATTTTTGTTGGCGCTTATTCGGCTTCGTCGCCGGAGGCGACTATTCGGCAGTGGCCGCGGCCTTGGCCAGATCGGGGCCATCGGGGCTGGCGCTCTTCGGGCTGCCCACGAAGGTGAACTTCGCGTCCTCGCCGGCGCCTTCGCCGTCCCAGCCCTCGACGTCGACCGTGACGAGCTGCCCTGGACCGACCTCCTCGAACAGGATCTTCTCCGACAGCTGGTCCTCGATCTCGCGCTGGATGGTGCGACGCAGCGGCCGCGCACCCAACACCGGATCGAAGCCACGCTTGGCCAGCAGGGCCTTGGCCTTCGGCGTCAGCTCCATGGCCATGTCCTTGGTCTTGAGCTGGTTGCCGACCCTGCTGATCATCAGGTCGACCATCTTGATGATCTCGTCCTGCGTCAGCTGGTGGAACACGATGATGTCGTCGATACGGTTGAGGAACTCAGGCCGGAAGTGCTTCTTGAGCTCGTCGTTGACCTTCTGCTTCATCCGCTCGTAGTTGTTCTCGCCACCACCCTGGGTGAAGCCGAGGCCAACCGCCTTGCTGATGTCGGACGTGCCGAGGTTCGAGGTGAAGATCAGCACGGTGTTCTTGAAGTCGACCGTGCGGCCCTGACCGTCGGTCAGGCGACCGTCTTCGAGGACCTGCAGGAGGCTGTTGTAGATCTCCTGGTGGGCCTTCTCGATCTCGTCGAACAGCACGACGCTGAACGGCTTGCGGCGCACCTTCTCGGTGAGCTGACCGCCCTCTTCGTAGCCGACGTATCCGGGGGGAGCACCGAACAGCCGCGACGCGGTGAAGCGGTCGTGGAACTCGCCCATGTCGATCTGGATGAGCGCGTCGTCCTCGCCGAACAGGAAGTTGGCCAGCGCCTTGGACAGCTCGGTCTTACCGACACCGGACGGCCCGGCGAAGATGAACGAGCCGGACGGACGCTTGGGGTCCTTCAGGCCGGCACGGGTGCGGCGGATGGCCTTGGAGACGGCCTTGACGGCGTCCTCCTGGCCGATGATCCGCTTGTGCAGCTCGTCCTCCATGCGCAGCAGCCGAGTCGTCTCCTCCTCGGTCAGCTTGAACACGGGGATTCCGGTCCAGTTGCCGAGCACCTCGGCGATCTGCTCGTCATCGACCTCTGCCACGACGTCGAGATCACCTGAGCGCCACTGCTTTTCCCGCTCGGCACGCTGAGCCACCAGCTGCTTCTCGGAATCGCGCAGCCGCGCGGCCTTCTCGAAGTCCTGCGCGTCGATGGCCGATTCCTTCTCCCGGCGGGCATCGGCGATCTTCTCGTCGAACTCGCGCAGGTCTGGCGGAGCGGTCATCCGGCGGATGCGCATCCGGGCGCCTGCCTCGTCGATCAGGTCGATGGCCTTGTCCGGCAGGAACCGGTCGTTGATGTACCGGTCGGCCAGGGTGGCGGCGGCCACCATCGCGCTGTCGGTGATGGAGACGCGGTGGTGCGCCTCGTAGCGGTCGCGCAGCCCCTTGAGGATCTCGATGGTGTGCTCGACCGTCGGCTCACCGACCTGGACGGGCTGGAAGCGACGCTCCAGGGCGGCGTCCTTCTCGATGTACTTGCGGTACTCGTCGAGGGTGGTCGCGCCGATGGTCTGCAGCTCGCCGCGGGCCAGCTTCGGCTTCAGGATCGAAGCGGCGTCGATGGCGCCTTCGGCGGCACCCGCACCGACCAGCGTGTGCAGCTCGTCGATGAACAGGATGATGTCGCCGCGGGTGTTGATCTCCTTGAGCACCTTCTTGAGGCGTTCCTCGAAGTCACCGCGGTAGCGGCTGCCCGCGACCAGCGAACCCAGGTCGAGGGTGTAGAGCTGCTTGTCCTTGAGCGTCTCGGGGACCTCGCCGTGGACGATGGCCTGCGCCAGGCCCTCGACGACGGCGGTCTTGCCGACGCCGGGCTCGCCGATGAGCACCGGGTTGTTCTTGGTGCGGCGGCTCAGCACCTGCATGACCCGCTCGATTTCCTTCTCGCGGCCGATGACCGGGTCGAGCTTGCCTTCCATGGCGGCGGCGGTCAGGTTACGGCCGAACTGGTCGAGAACCAGCGAGGTCGAGGGGTTGCCCGACTCGCCTCCGCGACCACCGGTGCCCGCCTCGGCGGCCTCCTTGCCCTGGTAGCCGCTCAGCAGCTGGATGACCTGCTGGCGCACCCGGGTGAGTTCCGCACCGAGCTTCACCAGCACCTGGGCCGCGACGCCCTCGCCCTCACGGATCAGGCCGAGCAGGATGTGCTCGGTGCCGATGTAGTTGTGGCCGAGCTGCAGCGCCTCGCGCAGGCTCAGCTCCAGCACCTTCTTGGCGCGCGGGGTGAACGGGATGTGGCCGGACGGCGCCTGCTGCCCCTGGCCGATGATCTCCTCGACCTGGCTGCGAACGCCTTCCAGCGAGATACCCAGGGATTCCAGCGACTTGGCGGCGACGCCTTCGCCTTCGTGAATGAGGCCCAAGAGGATGTGCTCGGTGCCGATGTAGTTGTGGTTGAGCATCCGGGCTTCTTCTTGGGCCAGGACGACGACCCTGCGGGCACGGTCGGTGAATCTCTCAAACATCGGTGGTTACCTGCTCTCCGTCGCATAGCGGTACTGACGCGCAGCACTCCGCACGTAGTACATACCGTCCACTCTAGTGGGCGGCAGCTTCGGGTGCGGAGCTTGGTTGCGCGTTTACCCCGTGTACCCGACGCTGCAGAGGATCAACGCCGCTGGTGCGCGAAACGTTTCCGCAAATGGGCGGGGGAAAGGTTCGCCGCTAGCGAAAACACGGACCGTCGGTAACCGCCGATCCGTGTACTGGCAATCCTCTTTTACGTTGCCGCGTGGAATGCGTCGATCACGTCGGCGGGTATCCGGCCCCGGGTCGACACATTGTGCCCGTTGCGGCGGGCCCATTCCCGGATGGCAGCGCTCTGTTCCCGGTCGATGGCCCCGCGGCCCCGGCCCGCCGGGCTCGCCGCGCGCCCGCGTCTGCGGCCGCCGACACGACGCCCGGCCTCGACCCATTGTTTGAGATCGTTACGAAGCTTGGTCGCATTCTTGGAGGAAAGATCGATCTCATAGGTGACGCCGTCGAGACCGAATTCGACCGTCTCGTCGGCGGTGGCTGCACCATCGAAATCGTCAACCAACGTGACGGTCACTTTCTTTGCCATTACCCCGCACCGAACCCTTCTGCCTACGCATTGGTGAGTAGCTGCCAGTATCCCGCCTCGTTGACCAATGTGCCACACCGACGCGCGCTAATACAACAGATCAGGTTCGAAGTTCACTCAGTTGCCGAGACGTCGGACAATCGGGAACAAAACCGTCTCCCGAATTGAAAGCCCCGTCAATGCCATCAACAGCCGGTCGATACCCATTCCGGTACCAGTCGTCGGCGGCATCGCGTACTCCAATGCGGCAAGAAAATCCTCGTCGAGAACCATTGCCTCGTCATCTCCGGCAGCTGCCGCGCGCGCCTGGGCGGCGAAACGTTCGCGTTGGATTACCGGATCGATCAACTCGGAGTAACCGGTCGCGAGTTCGAAGTTACGGATGTACAGATCCCATTTTTCTGTGACTCCGACAATACTTCGGTGCGCGCGCACCAGCGGCGTGGTCTCGACCGGGAAGTCCCGCACGAACGTGGGCGCCCACAACTTGTCGCCAACGGTGTGTTCCCAGAGTTCTTCCACCAATTTCCCGTGTCCATAGCCACGGTCGCGGGGAATCTCGGCACCCAGTTGATCGGCGATCTGCCACAACCGCTCCACCGATGTCTGGGGCGTGATCTCTTCACCGAGCGCTTGCGACAGAGACGGATACATTTCGACGGAATCCCATTCCCCGTCAAGATCGTAGACTGTGCCGTCGGGCAATGGCACTTGTCTGGTACCCAGCGCTTCGTCGGCGACCTCCTGAATAACTTCCCGGGTGACCGTCGCCGAGTCGTTGTAGTCGCCGTAGGCCTGATATGTCTCCAACATCGCGAATTCCGGTGAGTGCGTGGAATCGACGCCTTCGTTGCGAAAGTTCCGATTTAACTCGAAGACCTTCTCAAAACCACCGACTGCACACCGTTTCAGGAACAGTTCCGGCGCGATGCGCAGGTAGAGATCGACGTCGAGCGCATTGGAGTGCGTAATGAACGGACGCGCAGCCGCACCGCCGGCCTGGGTCTGCAGCATCGGCGTCTCGACTTCGAGGAATCCGCGCCGTTCCAGAGCGTTGCGCACCGCACGCACGACCGCGACGCGTTGTCGCGCGATGGTGCGCGCCTCCGGACGCACAATGAGATCGACATAACGCTGCCGGACCCGCATTTCTTCGCTCATTTCTTTATGAGCAACCGGAAGCGGTCGCAGCGCCTTGGCAGCCATCTGCCAGGAATCGGCCAACACCGACAATTCGCCACGTTTGGAGCTGATCACCTCACCATGGACGAAGACGATGTCGCCGAGGTCGACGTCGCTCTTCCAGCTGTCCAGCGATTCCTGGCCCACCTGAGCCAGGCTGATCATCACCTGCAGCTGGGTCCCGTCCCCTTCCTGCAGGGTCGCGAAGCACAGCTTGCCCGAGTTACGGGCGAACACCACCCGGCCAGCGACACCGACCACCTGACCGGTCTGGGTGTCGGCTTCCAGGTCGGGGTAGGCGCTGCGCAGCTCGGCCAGCGTGTGGGTGCGCGGCACCACGACGGGATACGGTTCACGCCCCTCGGCCAGCAACCGTTCCCGCTTGGCCTGACGGATCCGGAACTGCTCGGGGATGTCGGCCTGGGACTCGGACGCTACGTGGCTATCGGCTTGGGTCACGAAATGCCAGCTTAGTCAGCGCGCAGGCTTGAGCCGTCCGCGCTGTGAGTCCCGGTTGCGTTCGAAGATCAGCCGCAGCCCGTCGAGAGTCAGATGCCGGTCGTAGTGCTCGACGGTCCGCAGATCCGGCAGCACCAGCGGAGCGGTGTATCCGGTGGCCACGACGGCGACATTGCTGCCCGAGAATCCGTCGACGTCCGCGCGGATGCGGCTGACGAGACCGTCGACCAGACCGGCGAATCCGAAGACCGCACCGGCCTGCATGCACTCGACGGTGTTCTTGCCGATCACCGAGCGCGGCCGGGTGAGCTCGACGCGACGCAGCGCGGCCGAACGCGCCGCCGCGGCGTCGGACGAGACCTGCACACCGGGCGCGATCGCCCCGCCGAGGAACTCGCCCTTGGCCGATACCACGTCGACGCAGATGGACGAGCCGAAGTCCACGACGATCGCGGCCGTTCCGTATTTGTGATACGCGGCAAGGCAATTCACGATGCGGTCGGCGCCGACCTCTTTGGGGTTGTCCACCAGCAGCGGGATACCCGTGCGCACACCGGGCTCGATCAGCACGTGTGGCATCGCGGGCCAGTACTGCTCGAGCATCAGCCGGACCTCGTGCAGCACCGACGGCACGGTCGACAGGCCTGCCGCCCCGGTCAACTGGTCGGCGTCATCGCCGATCAGGCCGTCGATGGTCAGCGCCAGTTCGTCGGCCGTCACCTCGGACTCGGTACGAATCCGCCACTGCTGCACCACTTTCGCGTGATCTCCCGAACCGGAGATCAACCCGACGATGGTGTGGGTGTTGCGGACGTCTATCGCGAGCAGCATCAGCGAGGTGACATCAGTTCGGAAGCGTCCTGCGGCACATACGCGGGATCGTGCCCGAGGTCGATCTGCCTGTTGTCGGCGTCGACGAAGACGATCCGCGGGCGGTACGCACGCGCCTCGGCGTCTTCCATCACGCCGTACGCGATGAGGATCACCAGATCCCCCGGCTGGATGAGATGCGCTGCGGCACCGTTGATCCCGATCACCCCGGTGCCCCGCTCGCCGGTGATCGCATAGGTCACCAGCCGGGCGCCGTTGTCGATGTCGACGATGGTCACCTGCTCGCCCTCGAGCAGGTCGGCCGCATCCATCAGGTCGGCGTCGATGGTCACCGAACCGACGTAGTGCAGGTCGGCCTGGGTAACCGTGGCCCGGTGGATCTTCGATTTGAGCATCGTGCGTTGCATCAGTTCCTCCAGGGCAGTTCATGGTTGTCGTCGACGCGGGGGTGTCCGTCGATACCCGCGGACGCGCCGATGTCGACGGCGATGTTGTCGAGCAGCCGGGTCCGGCCGAGCCGCGCGGCGACCAACAACCGGGCCTGGCCTTCCTCGGGTGCGGGCCCCAACCGGGGGTCGCGGACCTGCAGGTAATCCACATTGATGGCGGGCACCTCGTCGAGCACGGCCCTGGCGGCATCGATGGCCGCGCTTGCGCCTCCTGCCGCGGCGTACTTGCCTGCCAGCAGCGCCGCCGACAGTGCGGTGGCCTGCTCGCGCTCGTCGGCGTCGAGGTAGCGGTTACGCGATGACAGGGCCAGCCCGTCGGATTCGCGCACGGTGGGTACGCCGACGATCTGCGCGTCGACGTTGAGATCGGTGACCATCTGCCGGATCAACGCCAACTGCTGGTAGTCCTTCTCCCCGAAGTAAGCCTTGTCGGGGTGGACGATGTTCAGCAGCTTCAGCACGACTGTCAGCACACCGGCGAAATGCCCTGGGCGCGAAGCCCCTTCGAGCTCCTCACCGAGCGGGCCGGGATGCACCTCGGTGCGCGGCCCGTCGGGGTAGATCTCGGCGACGGTCGGGGTGAACGCGATGTCGACCCCTTCTGCGCGCAGCGCGGCCAGATCGTCGTCGAGGGTGCGTGGGTAGGCGTCGAGGTCCTCTCCCGCTCCGAACTGCAGCGGATTGACGAAGATCGACACCACCACCACCGATCCCGGCACGCGCTTGGCGGCCTTGACCAGAGTCAGATGCCCTTCGTGCAGCGCACCCATCGTTGGCACCAGCGCCACCCGTCGCCCGCTGCCCCGCAGCGCGCGCGTGACCGCGGAGACATCGGAAGGGTCGCGGTAGACGTTGAGTTCCCCCGCGGTGAACTTCGGTGGGGTGTCCAGGCTCATCGTTGGCTCGTTTCCGCCAGCACCTCGAAGATGTCTCCGGGTGCGTGGGCACGCTGGGCAGTACGCAATGAGTTGGCCCGATATGCCTGGGCCAGTTGAGGATCCAGTTCTTCCAGAGTCTTCAGGTGGGCGGCGACCGCGGCGGCGTCGCCGCGTGCCACCGGCCCGGTCAGCGCGGACTGACCACGCTGCAGGGCATTTTCGAGTGCTGCTCGCGCCAGCGGGGCCACCACCCGTTCGGCCAGGCCGCCGGGTTCGTCGCCGACGAGTTCCTGGCCGAGCAGCTCCTGACCGCGCAGCGAGGCCCGCAGCACGTCCACGGCGTCGAGCACCAGGGTCACCAGATGGTTGCTGGCATGCGCCAGGGCGGCGTGGTACTGCGTCCTGGCGTCTTCACGCACCCGGAACGGCTCGCCGCCGATCTCCAGCACGAGCGACTGGCCGATCGCGTAGCCCACCTCATCGTCGGCGGTGACGCCGAAGCAGGTGTCGGGCAGCCGCGCGATGTCCTCGTCGGAGCCGGTGAAGGTCATCGCGGGGTGGATGGCCAGCGGGATGCAGCCTTGTGCGGTCAGCGGTGCCAGGATGCCGACCCCGTTGGCACCGGAGGTGTGCGCCACGATGGTGCCCGGCCGCACCGCACCTGTGGCGGCCAGCCCGGCCACCAGCGCCGCCAGTTCCGCGTCCGGAACCGTGAGCAACAACAGTTCGGCGCGTCCCGCGACCTCGTGGACGGGCAGGATCGCCGTATCAGGCAGCCTGCGCTGAGCCCGTAGCCGAGAAGGCTCCGAGATGGCGCTGCACGCCACCACGACATGCTCGGCGCGCTCGAGGGCATAGCCGAGTGCAGTCCCGACGCGACCGGCCGAGATGATCCCGACCGAGAGGCGCGCCGGACGCAGTCCGTCGAACTGCTCCATCGCAGACGACCTCACAAGTTGAAGTAGTTGTCATCGTTCCAGTCCCGCGTTGCGGGTACCGGACGGTTGCCACAGACTAGCTCACTCGTCTCGGCGTCTGCGACCGCCACCTTGGGCGGGCGCCGACTGGAAGCGCGCCAGCAACTCGGTCACCGACTGCCCACCGGCGTGCTGACCATTGTCTTCGTCGGATTCCGGCTCCGGTGGCGGCGGGGGCTGCGAGGGTTCGGCGGCCAACACCGGACGGCCGGGATCACCCGCCTCGGACAGGGCGGAGTGACGGCCGCGGGGCGGTTCGGGCGGCTGGGTAGACATCACCGGCTCGGCGGGGCCCTGCTCGGGAGCCCGGCGGCGGCCGACGTACTCGTTGGACGCCCCGTTCGCCGGGACAGGCGGGGCGACCCAGTTGCTGCCCGGCGCCCCGGCGGGTATGAACTGCCCTTCGGCAGGTGCGGGCTGCCACCCGGCCGTGGGCTGCTCGGGAAGCCGGTGCGGCGGGGCGCCGGGCGGGGACCACGGGCTGCTCGGCGGGGGGGGGGGGGGGGGTGGTGGCACGTCGAGGGTCGGAGACGGCTCCATCGGCGGCATGGTCGGCGGCGGCGGTGGCGGCGCCCAGGTCGAGGGCGGCTGTTGTGGGCGCGGCGGCTGTTGTCGTGGCGGCGGCTGCTGCGGCGGCGCCGGACGAGGCGGTTCCTGCTGGGGCGGCCGAGCCTGCTGGTCTTCTTCCATGCGGCGCCTGCGGCGCGGCTGCTCGGGGCCCTGGGTGGAGAGCCGGTGCGCGCCGCCGGCGGCCGCTGCCGCCGCGGCGGCGGCCCAGTCGTTCTCAGACGGCTGCGGTTCGGCCGGGACGTCGATTATGGGGCTTTCCTCGGTCCGGACGCTGCGAATGTCGGTGTCCTCCACGGGAGACACGTCAAGCCTGCTGGCGGTGACGCGGCCCGCGGCCCGCACGGTGCTCTTGTCGGTCTCGATGGCCGGCCGGTGCGACAGGTCGGCGTCGAACAGGATCTCGAGGTTCGCCCGCAGCGCTGCCAACTCGGCGCGCAGCGCGGCGACCTCGTCGGCGGCCTGGGCCCGCAGCTCCGAAGCCAGCTCGCGGCGCAGCTGGCTTTCCACGGTCAGTTCGTATTCACGCCGCGCAGAGATCTCACGATCGAGCTGGAGGTCGTACACCAGTTTCAGATCGCGGGCCTTGGCCTGGTCGAGATCACTCTGGCGGCGGTAGATGACAGAGACGAACGCCGCCACCACGGCGGCCCACAACGCCAGGATGACGGCTAACTTCAGCAACTCCACGCGGTCGGTGAACACCAGCGCCGAACTCGCCAAAATGGCGAGCACCAGCAACACTGTTAAGAGCAGCCAGCCTGGCCTTCGGCCGCCGCGCCGTGGCCGAGCACCGCGGGGCAGAACGGTCATGGGCCGACTGTACCTGTCACAGGTCACCTAGCGTGTCGACCGCGGCGGCGATTCGGCCATCAAGCTTCGGCGCCCGTTCACTCGGGCGCCGTGTCACCGCCGTCCGGAGGTTCTTCCGGGGACTTGCAGCAATGCTGTAACCACAGTGCGGCAACCACCAATGCCAGCGCGCTGCCGACGGCAACCACGACGCCCTTGGTGTCCTCGGCGGCCACCCGCAACTCACCGCGACGCGGCAGCAAGTAGGCCAGAACTCCGATCCACCAGCCCGCCACGATGGCCCCGACCCAAGCGGACGCCTTGGCGATGACCACACCGCGGGCGACCGTGAGGGGATGCAGCCGCCCGCCGCCGACGCCGATCTGCCCGGCGCTGATCTTCGATCGGACATAGAACGCCCAACCGGCTTCGGCTATCGCCGCCGCCAGCAGGGAGAGCCCGGTCCAGACGGTGATCGGCGGAAACCACCGATAGAGCACGACGACCAGCAGATAGCCGGCGACAGCCACGGCGGCGATGGTGCCTGCGAGGTCACGCTTGCGGGTCGGCCCCATCGATCAGTCCTGCGCGGGTTCGGTCCGCAGGGTCAAGGTCAGGTCCGTCGGCCGTACGCCGTCGCGTTCGGCCGAGTCGATGTCTGACAGCAGGCGCTGCACCGGACGGGTTTGTCCTGCGACGGTCAGGGTGGCTTCCGGGTCCACTGAAAGCCACGGGATCAGCACAAACGCCCTCAGGTGCGCCAGCGGGTGCGGCAGCGTCAGGCCGTCGGTACGCGAGCTCAGCTCGACGTCGCCGTCGTAGCAGGCGATCAGGTCGACGTCGAGGGTGCGCGGACCCCACCGCTGACCGCGAACCCGGCCCGCGGCTTGTTCCAGCTCCTGTCCGCGCCGCAGCCAGCCCTGCCCGTCGACAGCCGGGTCATCGGCGATGAGCACCGCGTTGAGGAATGGACCCTGCTCGACGCCGCCCCATGCATCGGTTTCGTATACCGGGGACACGGCCCGCACGGCGGGGCCCAAGCCGTCGAGGACCGATTGCAGCCGCGCCATCCGGTCACCGAGATTGGACCCGATCGATAGCACTATGCGGGTCATGCGCCGGCACCCCTGTTCTGCTCCTCACGTCCGCGGCGCGAGCGCCTGGCCACCACAGCGACGTCGTCGAACGTCAACGGAATCGGCGCGCTGGGCTTGTGCACCACGACCTCGACGGCGTGCAGGCGCTCGTCGGTCATGATGGCGTCGGCGATCTCCGCCGAAACCGTCTCGATCAGATTTCGCGGCGGCCCGGCGACGATGTCCGCCGCGCGCTGAGCCAGCGCACCGTAATCCAGTGTGTCACCGAGGTCGTCGCTGGCCGCCGCGGCCCGCAGGTCGAGCCAGGCCGTGACGTCGACGACGAATTCCTGGCCGTCGCGCCGCTCATGCTCGAACACGCCGTGGTTGCCGCGAACCTTCAAGCCGCGCAACTCAATTCGATCAGTCATCGACCCCTCCCGATTCCCACGCATCGAGCACGCGCAACGCGTCGACCGAAGCGGTCACATCATGCACCCGCACGCCCCAAGCCCCGTGCGCGCCGGCGAGCGCCGAGATCACCGCGGTCGCGGTCTCCCGGCCGTCCGGGGGGCGGGGTTCGCCGTCCTGGCCTGCCAGCAATGCCCCGAGGAAACGCTTGCGCGACGCCCCGACCAGTACCGGGATTCCGGTGCCCACCAGTTCGGGTAGCGCGTGCAAAAGCGCCCAATTGTGTTGGCCCGTCTTGGCGAATCCCAACCCGGGATCGATGATCAGCCGGTCGGCATCGATCCCGGCGGCCACTGCGGCGTCGACCCGGGCGAGCAGTTCGGCCCGCACGTCGGCGACGACGTCGCGGTATTCGGGAACGTGGTGCGGACGGTCGGCCCGCACCGAACGCCAGTGCATGAGCACCCACACACATTTCGCGTCTGCCACCACACCGGCCATGTTGGGGTCGGCCAGTCCCCCGGACACGTCGTTGACGATCGTGGCTCCGCACGCCAGCGCGGTACTCGCCACGTCGGCGTGCATCGTGTCGATGCTGACGGTGATGCCATGCGCGGCAAGCTTTTCGATCACCGGGGCAACTCGTGCGGCCTCGACGCGGGGATCCACCCGGGTGGCGCCGGGGCGGGTGGATTCACCGCCGACATCCACGATGGCCGCGCCTGCGGCGGCCAACGCCAACCCGTGCGCCACCGCCCGGTCGCAATCGATGAATTTTCCGCCGTCGGAGAAGGAATCGTCGGTGACGTTGACGACCCCCATCACCTGCACACGGGTGGACTTCACTTACGGAGGATAAGTTCCAGCGCCTCGGCCCGAGATGCCTTGTCGGTCTTGAACTGTCCGCGTACCGCCGAAGTCGTCGTGATGGCACCCGGCTTGCGGACCCCGCGCATGGCCATGCACAGATGCTCGGCCTCGATGACCACGATCGTCCCGCGCGGTGCGAGCTTGCGCATCAGCGCGTCGGCGATCTGCGCGGTCAGCCGTTCCTGCACCTGCGGGCGTTTGGAGTACAGGTCGACCAGCCGGGCGATCTTCGAAAGGCCGGTCACCCGCCCGTCCTCGCCGGGGATGTAGCCGACGTGAGCCACCCCATGGAACGACACCAGGTGGTGCTCGCACGTCGAGTACATCGGAATCTGTTTGACCAGCACCAGCTCGTCGTGCTGCTCGTCGAAGGTGGTGTTGAGCACCGCGTCCGGATCCGTGTACAGCCCGGCCATCAGCTCCTTGTAGGCCCGCGCCACCCGGGCCGGGGTGTCGACAAGCCCCTGGCGGTCCGGATCCTCACCGATGGCGATGAGCAACTCGCGCACGGCAGCTTCGGCGCGCGGTTGGTCGAACACCCGATGGTTGTTGTTGGTGCTCGGCGACCGCGTCGCGGGCTTCGTCATTCGAAGTCCTCCGTTCTCGGATCAGCGATCCTTGTCCTGGCCTGAATCCTCATTCGAGTTCGGTGGCGCGGGCCGGTCGGGCGCGGCCGCCGACTGACCAGGATGCGGATAGGGCTGATACGGGTACGGCTGGGGCTGTTGCCACCCCGACGGGTGGGGCGGCGGATACCAGTAACCCTGCTGCGGGTGGTACCCCGCAGGTTGCTGCTGGTTCTGCTGCTGTGGCGGCGGCGGCCAGCCCGGAGCATGCCACCCGGCGGGGGCGCCGTAATCAGGCTGGGTGGGGCCATTGGGTGCGCCGTTGCCTGCGACTCCGGCGCCGTTCTGCCGCTCGGCCTCTCGGCTGGCGGCGGCGATGGCGGCCTTGAACGCGGGCTCGGGAACCGGCGGCGGCCAGGGCTCGCCGCGCTCGATCGCGATCTCGCCCGGGGTCTTGATCGGCGGCTTGTCCGACGGCACGCGGCCACCGAAGTCGTCGAACATGGTCAGGCGGGGACGCTTCTTCACGTCACCGAAGATGGCCTCCAGCTCGGCGCGGTGCAGGGTTTCCTTCTCCAGCAGTTCGCCGGCCAGCGTGTCGAGCACGTCGCGGTACTCGGTGAGGATCTCCCACGCCTCGGTGTGCGCGGCCTCGATGAGCTTGCGCACCTCGTCGTCGATGTCGCGGGCGACCTCGTGACCGAAATCGGCCTGCGTACCCATCGTGCGGCCGAGGAACGGATCGCCGTGCTCGGTGCCGTAGCGGACGGCGCCCAGCTTGCTGCTCATGCCGTACTCGGTGACCATCGCGCGGGCGATCTTGGTGGCCTGCTCGATATCGGACACCGCGCCGGTGGTGGGCTCACGGAACACGAGCTCTTCTGCGGCGCGTCCGCCCATGGCGAACACCAGCCGGGCGATCATCTCCGAGCGGGTCATCAAGCCCTTGTCGTCCTCGGGGACGGCGACGGCATGGCCGCCGGTGCGGCCCCGGGCCAGGATGGTGACTTTGTAGATCGGCTCGATGTCGGGCATCGCCCACGCGGCCAGGGTGTGTCCGCCCTCGTGGTAGGCGGTGATCTTCTTTTCCTGCTCGCTGATGATGCGGCCCTTGCGGCGCGGACCACCGACGACGCGGTCGACGGCCTCCTCGAGTGCGGGGCCGGTGATGACGGTGCCGTTCTCGCGCGCGGTGAGCAGCGCGGCCTCGTTGATGACGTTGGCCAGGTCGGCGCCGGACATGCCGACGGTGCGCTTGGCCAATCCGTCCAGGTCCGCGTCGGGCGAGATGGGCTTGCCCGCCGAGTGCACCTTGAGCACGGCGCGACGGCCCGCGAGGTCCGGGTTGGACACCGGGATCTGGCGGTCGAAGCGGCCCGGCCGCAGCAGCGCCGGGTCCAGGATGTCGGGCCGGTTGGTGGCGGCGATGAGGATGACGCCCTGGCGGTCGCCGAAGCCGTCCATCTCGACCAGCAGCTGGTTCAGGGTCTGCTCACGCTCGTCGTGGCCGCCGCCCATACCGGCGCCACGCTGACGCCCGACGGCGTCGATCTCGTCGACGAAGATGATGCACGGGCTGTTGGCCTTGGCCTGATCGAACATGTCGCGCACGCGCGATGCGCCGACGCCGACGAACATCTCGACGAAGTCCGAACCCGAAATCGTGAAGAACGGCACCCCGGCTTCCCCGGCGACCGCACGGGCCAGCAGGGTCTTACCGGTACCGGGCGGGCCGTAGAGCAGCACGCCGCGCGGGATCTTGGCGCCCAGCGCCTGATAGCGGCTGGGGTTCTGCAGGAAGTCCTTGATCTCGTAGAGCTCCTCGACCGCCTCGTCCACGCCTGCGACGTCGGCGAACGTGGTCTTGGGCATGTCCTTGCCCAGCTGCTTGGCTTTGGACTTGCCGAAGCCGAAGCCCATGCGCCCGCCGCCCTGCATGCGGGAGAACATCACGAACAGCCCGACCAGCAGCAGCACCGGCAACATGTAGATCAGCAGCGACCCGAGGAAGCTGCCCTGGTTGACGACGGTGTTGTATTTGACGTTCTTGCCGACCAGCGCGTCGACCACGTGCACCGCGTATCCCGTCGGGAACTTGGTGATGATCTTGTTGCTGTTCTCGGTGTCGCCGTTGCTGTTCTTCAGGTCCAGCCGCAACTGTTGCTCGCGGTCGTCGATCTGCGCGCTGTTGACGTTGTCAGCGTTGATCTGGGCCATCGCCACCGAGGTGTCGATGGGCTTGTAACCGCGGGTGTCGTCGCTGAAATAGAGAAACGACCAGCCCAGCAGCAGCACGACCGCGATCGCGGTCAGCGTGCGGATCACATTTTTCCGGTTCATCAAAATCGGCCGAGTTCGGCCCGGTCCTTCCAACGTGCACAGTTGAGAGCTTTCAGGCTACCGCTAGACCAACGTCGGGCAGTTCCCGACGGTGGTCTAGCCCTCGGCCGCCGGCCATGCTTGGGTGAGGTCGTGCCCATCCCGACCGAACGGTCAGTCGATACCAACGGCGTGACATTGCGGGTGACCGAGGCGGGTGAGCCCGGCAATCCCGTCGTCGTGCTCGCCCACGGCTTCCCCGAACTCGCCTACTCGTGGCGACATCAGATCCCGGTCCTGGCAGCGGCCGGCTACCACGTGCTCGCGCCCGATCAGCGCGGTTACGGCGGCTCGTCGCGGCCGCCCGCGATCGAGGATTACGACATCGTCGCGCTCACCTCCGACATCGCCGGGCTGCTCGACGCCGTCGGAGCCGACCGCGCCGTGCTCGTCGGCCACGACTGGGGCTCGCCGGTGATGACGAACTTCGCGCTCTTCCATCCCGAGCGCGTCCGCGCCGTCGTCGCGATGAGCGTGCCTCCCGTGCCCCGGGCATCGGCCCCGCCGACGCAGATCTGGCGCAAGATGGTCGGCGACAATTTCTTCTACATCCTGTACTTCCAGGAACCCGGCGTCGCCGACGCCGAACTTGCCGTCGATCCCCGGGAATCGATGCGCCGGCTGATCACGCTCGAGGGCATCAGCGCTCCCCCGGACACGCTGCGCAACCGGCCCCTGCCACCGCTGCCGGACTGGGTCACCGCCGACGAATTCGAGCACTACATCGAGGCTTTCACCGAGACGGGGTTCACCGGACCGCTGAACTGGTACCGCAACTTCGACCGCAACTGGGAGCTGACCGAGAACACGCCTGCCCCGACCATCACGGCGCCGACGCTGTTCGTGGCGGGCACCGCCGACCCGGTACTCGGTTTCACCCCGCGTGACCGGGTGCGTGACGTGGTCAGCGGGGATTACCGCGAAGTGCTGATCGAGGGCGCCGGGCACTGGTTGCAGCAGGAGCGGCCCGACGAGATCAACGCGGTGCTGCTGGAGTTCCTCAGTGGGCTGTGACATGCCGGTAGGGTCCGGTGGCATGGCGATCGCCGCGAATGCGAAGTTGCGAACCCGTGCTCTCGTCGCCGTGCTGGCGGCTCTGCTGATCGCCGGGGTGTCGGCATGCGACGCCAAGTCCGGCCCCGACGCCCGCAGCGGCTCACCCGACACCCGGCAGGTCACCGTCATCGGCTCCGGCAAGGTGCAGGGCACGCCCGACACGCTGACCGCCAACGTGGCGATGGAGTCGGTCTCGGGGGACGTCACCGCCGCGCTCAGCCAGTCGAGCCAGCGCCAGCAGGCCGTGATCGACGCGCTGGTGGGCAACAAGGTGGATCGCAAGGACATCAGCACCACGCACGTCAGCGTGCAACCGCAGACCAATGCCGACGGCACGACGATCGCGTACCGGGCCAGCAACGCCATCGACGTCAAGATCCGCGACATCACCGCGGCGTCACAGCTGCTGGCGCTCATCGCGAACACGGGCGGGGACGCCACGCGCATCAACTCGGTGAGCTACTCGATCGAGGACGACTCTCAGCTGGTCAAAGATGCTCGCGCGCAAGCGTTCAACGATGCCAAGAGCCGCGCGGAGCAGTATGCCCAGCTCTCTGGGCTCGACTTGGGCAAGGTCATCTCGATCTCCGAGCAGTCCGGTCCCACGCCGCCGACGCCCGCCCCGATGCCCCGCATGTCCATGGACTCGGTGCCGTTGGAGCCGGGCCAGCAGACCGTCAACTTCGCGGTGACAGTCGTCTGGGAACTGACCTGAGCTAGCCTGAGCTGGATTGCCGGCTCAGCCGGCGACGGGCGCGATGTCGACGGGGATCCCGTTGAGCACCGCGGTGCCAGAGAGCGGGTCCAGCTGCGTGCCGTCGTTGAGCTGGTTGACGTTGACACCGCGCTCCGGGCTCCAACCGTGCGGCAGGGAGACCACACCGCGGCGCATGCCGTCGGTCACCTCGACAGGGGCCAGCAGCTCACCGCCAGGGCCCTTGACGACGGCGATGTCGGTGAGACCCAGCTCGGCCGCGTCGTCGGGGTGGATCTGTAGCGTGCACCGGTTGGAACCACCGGAGAGTGCGGGCAGGTTGTGCATCCAGCTGTTGTTGGACCGCAGATGCCGCCGCCCGATCAGCAGGAAACCGCCTGCCGTGCGGTGCAGCGCGTCACGCAGCCGCGCCACGTCGGCAACGATGGGCTCCGGCGCGAGTTCGATTCGGCCGCTTGGGGTTCGCAGCACCTCGGGTATCCGCGGGCGCAGCGGGCCGAGGTCGATGCCGTGCGGATGGGCCTTGAGCCGTTCGAGCGTGAGCCCGTCGGGCTTGGCGCCGAACGCGTCGCCATAGGGCCCGAGCCGCAGCATCATGTCCAGGCGGCGTTCGTAGCCCGGGCCCGGATACAGCATCGCGGTGAGCTCGTCGACATCGCGTCCCGCCACCGGCGAATCGGGGTCGGCGGTCTCCTTCGCCAGCGTCGTCGCGATCACCTGCGCGTCGACCAGAGCTGGATCTGATTGTGCCCCAAGGCCATACAGGATGAGCGCGAGCCGGGACAGGATCTCGGGCTCGGCGGGCCGCCCGTCGAGCGGCAGCGCAGGCGACGAGTAGCGCACGTTGTTGCGCACAGCGAGGTTGTTGAGTGCGACGTCGAAGTGGGCGCTCTGCGCCGGGGGTGGCGGCGGCAGGATGACGTCGGCGTGCCGCGTGGTCTCGTTGAGGTAGGGGTCGACGGCAAGCATGAATTCGACACTGTCCAAGGCCTTTTCGAGCCGCTCGCCGTCGGGTGCGGAGAGCACGGGGTTTCCGGCCACCGTGATCATCGCTTTGATCTGGCCTTCGCCCGCGGTGTCGATCTCCTCGGCGAGCGCGGCGGCGGGCAGCTCGGAGAGTGCCTCGGGGTAGCCGGACACGCGGCTGGCCCAGCGCCCGGTCTTGAACCCGCGGCCCGGTTTCGGCGGGCGCGGGGCGGGAGCCGTCGCACCGAGCGGGAACATCGCGCCGCCCGGACGGTCGAGGTTGCCGGTGAGGACGTTGATGACGTCGACGAGCCAGCTGCCGATCGTGCCGAACTCGACTGTCGACGTGCCGATCCGGCCGTAGACGGCCGCGGTCGGGGCCGCCGCGAGTTCGCGGGCCAGCGTGCGGATATCCGCGGCGGGCACCCCGCAAGCCTGCTCGACGGCCTCGGGGGAGAATTCGTCGGCCAGCGCACGCACCTGTTCGACCCCGGTCACGTGCTCGGCGACGTCGCCGAGGTCGACAAGGTCTTCGTCGAAGAGCACGTGCACGATCGCGAACAGCAGCGCGGCGTCGGTGCCGGGCCGCGGCGCGAGGTGACGGTCGGCGAGTTCGGCCGTGCGGGTGCGGGCCGGGTCGATGACGACGAGCGTGCCGCCGCGGTTGCGCAACGCCCGCAGCTTGCCGGGGAAGTCGGCGGCGGTGGCCAGGCTGCCGTTGGACACCAGCGGGTTCGCGCCGATGATGACGAGATAGTCGGTGCGGTCGAGATCCGGCACGGTGAACGCGACCGGGCTGCCGAACATCAAGCCCAGCGAGACGTGCTTGGGCATCTGGTCGAGCGTGCTGGCGCTGAACACCTGCCGGGTGCCCAGGCCGCGGATGATCAGTGGCGCGTAAAGGCTGCCCGCGATGGTGTGGGCATTCGGGTTGCCGAGGTACACGCCGACGGACGATCCGCCATGCCGGCCGATCACCGCGCCGAGCCGCTCGGCGACGACGGCGTACGCCTCGTCCCAGGTGGTCTCGGTCAGCACGCCGTCGCGGCGTACCAGCGGGCGCGTCAGCCGGTCGGGATCGTTGTCCAGCTGCCCGAAGCTCGCGCCCTTCGGGCAGATGAACCCGGCACTGAACACGTCGTCGCGGTCACCGCGGGCGCCGGTCACCCGGCCGTCGGAAATGGTGAGGGTCAGGCCACAGGTGGCCTCGCAGAAGGGGCAGATCCGCAGGGCGGTGCTCGTGTCGGCCATGCGTGCGATTCTGCGCCGCTGGATGCCCTTTGGTAAGCCTCCGGCGCCGTGCCGTTTTATAAGCCTCCGGCTTAGTGCCGTTTGGTAGGCCTCCCGCTTAGGGCTGCTCGTAGACCTTCGGTTCGAGGGTGCCGATGTAGGGCAGGTCCCGGTAGCGCTCGGCGAAGTCCAGGCCGTACCCGACGACGAACTCGTTGGGGATGTCGAAGCCCACATACGCGACATCGAGCTCGGTCTTGACGGCTTCGGGCTTGCGCAGCAGCGTGCAGACCCGCAGTGAGCGCGGATGGCGGGTGGCCAGGTTGCGCAGCAGCCACGACAGCGTGAGCCCGGAGTCGATGATGTCCTCGACGATCAGCACGTCACGGTCGTTGATGTCGCGGTCGAGGTCCTTGAGGATGCGCACCACACCCGACGACGAGGTCGACGAGCCGTAGGAGCTGACTGCCATGAACTCCAGCTGGGTGGGCAGCGGGATGGAACGCGCCAGATCGGTGACGAACATGACCGCACCCTTGAGCACGGTCACCAGCAGCAGGTCGTCGCTGCCGAGGTTGTCGCGATACTCCTCGGCAATCATCTCGGCCAGTTCGGCAGTGCGGGTCCGGATCTGCTCCTCGGACAACAGCACCGATTTGATGTCTCCTGCATACGGTTCGGCAGAGTCGACGGCCACGGGGAACAGCCTAGCTACACGGGTTCGATGTGGAGCCTCAGCACCCCGCCGTGGCGGCCGGCGATCAACCTTTGACGGCGCAAGGCCGAGCCCACAGCCACGCCACCCTGCCCTCGCCACGCGGTGACCAACCGGTTCGCCGCGCGGATCTGGGTGTCGGTGAGCCCGCTGGCCCCGCCCGACATCAGCCAGCCGCGGATGACGCGGCGGCGCAGCGCGTCGGGCAGCGCGGCCAGGCGGGCGGTGTCCAGGCCGCCGTCACCGGTGGCCGCGTCGTCGAGGGCGTGCCGGGCCAGCTCGTCGAGCGCATCGGAGTCTTCGCGCAACGCCCTGGCCGTGCGGCCGAGCGCCTCGGCCACCCCACCGCCCAGCACGTCCTCGAGCACCGGCATGACCTCGTGACGCAACCGCGACCGCGTGAACCGCGCATCGCTGTTGTGCGGGTCGTGCCACGGCGTGAGTCCGAGTTCGTCGCACGCCGCGTGGGTCAGCGCGCGACGAACCTCCAACAGCGGCCGATGCCACGGCGGGTCGTGTGGCCGCATCCCGGCGATCGACCGTGGTCCCGAACCTCGGCCCAGCCCCAGCAGCACCGTCTCGGCTTGATCGTCGAGAGTGTGGCCGAGCAGCACCGGCGCACCGGCGCGAGCTGTGTCGAGGGCGGCGTAGCGCGCCGTCCGCGCTGCCGCCTCGGGCCCACCCGCGGTACCCACCTGAACCGAAAACACCTGTGCGGCAACACAACCCGCTCGCAGCGCCTGCTCTCGCGCCGCCTCGGCCACCTCCCCCGAGCCTGCCTGCAGGCCGTGGTCCACGATCAGCGCAGTGGTGGGCCGCTGCGTCGCGGCAATCGCGGTGAGCGCCAACGAGTCCGGACCACCGGAGAGGGCCACACACCAGTGGTCGCCGTCGATGTGCGCACCGGCCGCTGCCACCGCACGCCGCAGCGTAGCTAGAGCACCCGATCGATCCATCGCTGCGGTTCGTCGATTTCTGTTGGCAGCGGCAGGGTTTCGGCGCTGGACCAGACGGTGTTGAACCGGGCCATACCGACCGCGGACACCACATGGTCGACGAAGGCCTTGCCGCGGGTGTACTGGCTGAGCTTGGCGTCGAAGCCGAGCAGCGCCCGCACGAGCCGCTGCACGGGCGGCTGCTTGCGTTGCCTGCGCTCATCGAAGCGGCGCCGGATGATGTTGACCGACGGCACCACCGCCGGGCCGACGGCGTCCATGACGTGATCGGCGTGGCCCTCCAGCAGGGTGCCCAGCACCAGCAGCTGATCGAGCGCCTTGCGCTGCGGCTCGGCCTGCACGGCCCGCACCAGGCCGAGCACACCCGTCGAACCCGGTTCGGGCGCAGCGCCGTTGCGTTGATTCCGGACATAGGTGGCCAGCCGCCCCGCCACTGCGGCGACATCGTCGCCGGCATCCTGGGTCAGCACGGCCAGCGCGTCGGACATGTGCGTGGTCAGCCACGGGTTGGCGCGGAACTGCACGCGGTGCGTGACCTCGTGCAGGCACACCCACAGCCGGAAATCCGCTGGGGTGACGCGTAATTCGCGTTCCACCGCGATCACGTTGGGATACACCAGCAGTAGCTCGCCACCATCGGGCGCGAACGGGTCGTACTGGCCGAGAATGCCCGACGAGATGAACGCCAGCACCGCACCGGTCTGCGCGCCGGTGACGCGCCCGGTGATGAACCCGGGCTTGTGTTCCGGGTCGTCGGCCCCGCCCGTCATCACCCGCATCGACCGGGTGGCCGCGCGGATCCAGTCAGGACGGTCGACGACGCGGGCCTCGGGAACCTCCGCGCCCTCATTGAGCCCGGTCACCTCGCGCACCGGCATCTCGGCGGAACGAGCGCTCTCGTAGAGCTGGTCGATCGCGATCTTGCGCGTGTAATCGGTGAACGCCGGGGCCGGGCGGGCCAGCTTGGCGCCGACCGTCGCGGCGAACTCCCAGTCGACGGCGCGGCCCGCGGTCAGCGCGGAGGGGCGGCTCATGCGCCGCACCCGCAGGAGCGCAGCACGGCCGCCACGGCGTCGATGGCGATGCGGCCGGTCGCTCCGGCGTTGTTGGACAGCAATGCGAACGTCAGCACCCGACCGCTGGCGTCGGTGACGATCCCGGCCAGCGCGTTGGTGCCGGTGAGTGAGCCGGTCTTGGCGCGAAGCCATCCGGCTGCCGCCCGCCCGGATTCGGTGTCGAGGTAACGGTTGGACAGCGTGCCGCTGCCACCGGCCACCGGGAGCAGGTCGACCAGTGGCCGCAGCTTGGGTTCGGTGGTGCCCGAGGCTGCGGTGACCACGCCGTCGAGTGTCCTCGCAGTCAGCCGGTCGAACACCGACAGTCCGCTGGAGTCGACGAGCTTGGCGCCGCTGGTGTCGATACCGACGCTCTGCAGCTGCCCGAGCACAGATTGGACGCCGCCGTCGAAGCTCTGCGAGTGATTCAGCTGATCGGCGACCTCGCGCGCGATGGATTCGGCCATCACGTTGTCCGACTCGTTCATCATCTGGCGCAGCCGCTCGATCAGCGGGGCCGACTGCACCTGCGCGATCTGCCTGCCGCCGAACTGCGCCAGCCGGGTGGCCGACACCGTCACCGTCGAGGGATCGACCCTCAGTGCGACGGCCAGGGCCTTGCCTGCCTCCAGAGCCGGGGTGGTGGTGCGTCGGGAATCGACGGTGGCCGGTTGGATGCGGCCGCAGTCGAGCATCACGGGTTCCATCGGCGCGATGTCACCGCCACCGATGTCGGCGGGATCCCAGCCCGGAGCCATCGTCGGCCCCGTGTAGGCGCTGGTGTCGACCGCGACCGCGGTGACCCGCACCCCGCTCTGCCGGATCTGATCCGCCAAATCGCTGATCCGGGCGGCGCCCTTGTACCAGGTATCGGTACCGGCCGGGGCGTCTGAAAGCGTGGTGTCGCCGCCGCCTTTGAGCACCACCAGCCCGGGCTGTTGATCGGAGGCCACGACGGTGGTGGTCAGCCGAGCCCCCCGGTCCAGCGTGAGAAGCGCCGCCGCGGTGGTGAGCACCTTGTTGACCGACGCCGGCTGCATCGGGGTGTCAGCGTCCTGCTCCCACAGCTGGGCGCCCGTGGCGGCGTCGGTCACCCGGCCGGTGATCTCGCCGAGGTCGGGGTTGGCCAGGGCGGGCGCCAGCGCGGCGGCCAGGCCACCGACGGTGGGGCTCGGCGCCGACATGTCGACCGGCGTGATCTCCGGACTGGCCGTCGCGGCCGGTGGTGCGGGTTTGGCTGCGGCAGCGTCGCTGGATTGGCGCCCCGTCAGAATGGCAGCAACGGCGACCACGGCGGCAACCAGCGCCAGAACCACGACGCCCACCGCCACGTGGGTGGAACGCCGCCACCGAGTGGGCCGCATAGTTCTCCTGCTCATTCATCGACGGGGACCAGGCACCCCGCTGCGCCAGCCTATCGCTGGATTAGGGTTGACCCGCGTCGTCGCCCGACGACCCATGACTTATCCGCAGATGCGAAGGAGCCACGACGGTGGAGTTCGACGTCGTCATCGAGATCCCGAAGGGTTCACGCAACAAGTACGAGGTTGACCACGAGACGGGCCGGGTCAAGCTCGACCGCTACCTCTTCACGCCGATGGCCTACCCCGCCGACTACGGCTTCTTCGAGAACACTCTCGGTGAGGACGGCGACCCGCTGGACGCGCTGGTGCTGCTGACCGAATCGGTGTTCCCGGGCTGCATCGTCGAAGCGCGACCGGTCGCGATGTTCAAGATGACCGACGAGGCAGGCGGCGACGACAAGCTGCTGTGTGTCCCGGCCGGCGACCCGCGCTGGGATCACATCCAGGACGTCGGCGACGTGTCGCAGTTCGAACTCGACGCCATCAAGCACTTCTTCGTGCACTACAAGGACCTGGAGCCGGGCAAGTTCGTCAAGGCCGCCGACTGGGCCGGCCGCGAAGAGGCCGAGGCCGAGTTGAAGCGATCGGTCGAGCGGTTCAAGGCCGAGGGACACTAGTCCCCACAAACCAGCACTGATTTAGCGTCCCCGTAACACGGGGTAATACCCCCGTACTCTGCGCATTCGATGATGGTCGTGTGTTGATGCATCAGGGCATGGGGCTTGACGCGTACAACGCATTGCCGATGCGGCGCGCGGTGCACGCGGCCTACGAATGCTGTTACAGCGTGCTGGTGTCCGCCGACCTGGCCCGGTCGCGTCCGTACGCCGACCACGAGAGCCTGTTCCAGAAGGCTGACGAACTGCTGTTCAGCCTGGGCGAGGATTCCATCGACGCTGTGCTGCAGGCCTACCCGCTGATCGGGTGCCGCTGGCCCGACCTGCCCGACGTGACGGCGCAGTTCGACGACGCCTTGGTCCGCTATCGCGACCGGTTCGGTTTCGGGTTCGTCATGTGCACGCCCAACTGCGATCCGACCGAGGTGCTCGACTGCATCACCTACCGCCTTCACAACGACACCGAGACCGAACGCAAGGTGGTCCGCAACGAACTGGCCCGGATCAACCGGGCCCGGCTGGAACGGATGCTGGGCCCTGAGGGCGGGTTCTACAACTGGTAGCTGAGCCGGCGGGACTTGTCGGGCCCTGTGATGTATCAGGACAGCTCTCGAACGCTGGGTCCGTTTCCGTGACCTGACCTGCCGGTTCCCGGGCTGCGGCCGTTCTGCCGAGATCTGCGACATCGACCACACCGTGCCGTTCGATCATGCCGATCCGGCATCGGGTGGGCTGACCGTCGCGTCCAACCTGAAATGCCTGTGCCGACAACATTAGCGACTGGGTGAGAGACTATTGAGCTGCCTGCCCGCCTGGCGGCCAAATGTTGAGGGCCATGGCATCCCACACGCGAGTGAAGCATGCAGCGCACCTAGTCGCCGGAAAGTTCGTGATTGATCTCGCTCAGCAGATCGAACATCCGTGAATCCTCCTTGGCAGCGGCGTCTCTGCGTGATTTCCCAACCTGAACTGCGTAATTGATCTGTTCGGTCAGATCTGAAATCGCTTCCCGCACTTCCTCTAACGTGGTCTGAGACATGATCAGCAAGGACTCATCGTTTTCAGCGGGGATGAATGTGTCGCTGTGAAAGAACTTTAAGGCATGAAGCTCGAACGGGTCCAGCGGGCGCGACAGCTTAAGCAGCACCGGATAGCGCACGGGGTGCTCATTGTGGACCTCTCGCCATTTGCTCATGGACTGCGGTGTGAGGTCCAGTCGGATGATCTTCACCTGTTCGTCTTCGGACATCAGGTGCTCTCCTAAATGCGTCTGAGGATCAGAAGGGCCACCGTAGACCTGTCCCGCGACGGACTGTTGGTGATTCCTTCGGCGCGTCGCGCCTCAGACGGCACGACCATGATTACCTGCTCAGAGCATGTCTCAGCTCGCTACCATCCGTGCATGGGGGAAGCGCGCGACGACGACGCCCCAACGGGGGTGGCACCGACCGAGCTAGGCGGAGCGATCAATGAGACCGAGGCGCACACCGCCTGGTCGCTCGATGACGGCGAGGACTGGCCGCCGCAGCGACGGCTGACGCCGGGGCGGATCACCGTTCTGGTGGTGGCCGCGAGTGTCGCGCTGGTTGCGGTCGCTGTAGTGATCGCATTCGTGTATCTGCGCCATCGGGCGGAACCGCCAACTGGGGTGACAGCGGCTCCGACGAGCACAGAGGTCGCGACGACTCCTCCGTCCCCGACCGAGACACCGGCCCCAGCAACGCCGCCACCATCACCGAGCCAGCCGCCTGCACCCGTCACGCTGCCCATGGACGGCTACGGAAACGTGCACGTGCGAACAGTCTCCGGGCGGACCGTCTGTGCGATGACCGCTGGTGACGTGCAGTGCAACGTTCACTTCACCAGACAGCTTGGGCCGAGCGACAACGGGATGCCCGCGTCCGGTGTCGGCGTCACCTCACGCGGTGCATGGCAATGGCTCTACGGAGATCCAGGTGACCCCGACTACGTGACGATGACCTACGGCACGGTATACCGGGCTATTGGTTGGACGATCACCCCGACAAGTGAGGGCACCACCTTCATGAATGATGCGACTGGGCATGGAATGACGGTGAGCGTTGACGGCTTCTCGGCATTCTGAGCAGGAACCACGGCAAGTCATGGCGAAAAAGGGAAGGCAATCGAAGTCGCAAGGTGAGAGGTACGCACCGCAGGCAATCAGCGACGAAGACTTCGTTGCCGGTGCTATCGAGTTGGGTCAGAGGCTAACTCGTCATCTCTCCGCATTGGAGAACGGCGCGGCGGGCGCAGTCGCCGATGTAGCGGCGGTTCTAAGAACCCTGATCGTAAGAGGCCAGGGTGATGACGTAATCCGAAGGTTGTGCAGAAGGAAGGGTGTTGCCATACCCGAGGTATTGGTTACGCGGGCCGCCCACGACGGCCCCTCGGTCGTTCTCTCGGCCGGAGCCATACCGGTGACGCCGGAGGACCAGGATCACCCACACCAGATCGCAACCCGCCTGGTCAACCTCAACGAGTGGTCAGACATGACGGCGTTGGTGGTGCGCGGAGGCACTCCAAGAAGGGTAAATAACTGGGAACGCGTTATTTCGATGTATGCCAACACCTTTGGTTCACACATGAGCGGAACGATACCTAACACACTCCTAAACGCATCCTCGATAATGAGCGGCGAACTGGACCTGGGCGAGTATCTGATCTTCTGCGCAGGGATCGTCGCCGAGAACACCCTGAATCAAGTCTTGGACGCGTTGGCCGGTAAACCAATCATCGTGCCCCACAAGACTGGTCGGAAGCCCAACCCATTAGCCCATCTGACCCTGCGAAACGACGAGCGCAGCGTCGGCGAGCCGGAGCTAGCACTCGCGTTCATGCCAGCAGGTCTCAAAATCGGCGACGACGAGATTGACGTGCTAAAACTACATTTCGCGGATCGCTACATGAAGGCTTCGTACTCCCGCCACTCGGACGGGCTGATCTACGGGACAATGAAATACTCGCAGCAGATTCCGGACTGGTGGGAATGATCCGAAGCGACCCAATCCGAACCGCGCGGCATCCGAGCCCCAGAGTGGCATGAACACACCTATTGGTTTGCAACGAACTGGCTGTGCGCTGCACGTAAGCTGGCCGACTGGGCAGGAAATTTTCCCGGAGGGTGAGGGCCATTGACTTCGAGCGGTATCGCGGACGCCACTCCCCATGACCTGCTGCAGCCGTCCGAACAGCCGGTTTTGACAACTTCGCAACTCGCCGGACCTCGACTGAAACCTAGTCAGATACTTCGGGTCTACCCCCCAGACGAATGGGAGGAATTTATTCTTGAATGGGCGAACTGCTTAACTTCAGAATATAGAAGCGTTAAACGATTCAGCGGCTCAGGCGATCGTGGGCGCGATGTTGTCGGATTCGTGACCGACGACGGCTTGAAGGGAGAATAGGATTGCTTTCAGTGCAAGCACTACGAGCATGCCTTGCGTCCAACCGATGCCTACCCCGAAATCGCCAAGATAATTCACGGTGTAGCGGAAGGCATCTTCACGATGCCGCGACGTTATCGTTTCGTCGCCCCCAAAGGCGCGGGCCCCAAATTAAGCCATCTGCTTTCACATACAGATCAATTGCACACAGCCTTAATGGATGCCCTCAAAGATGACGGCGCATTAAAACAAGCCGAAAAAGCATTCCGCGCCACGGTTGCCGACGCACTGTCTAGCATCGACCTATCGGTCTTCGATGTGGAGCAGTTAGACCATATAGTTGAAATCCACCGTGATAGTCCCTACCACCTTTTTCGTTTCGGTGGCCAACTCGAAGAGCGGCCGCCCTCCCCAAGTCCTCCGCACGAATTCATCAGCGAAGAAGCGGTTTACGTCGAGAAACTCATGACTGCCTATCGAGAACGAGAAGGCAAGCTCGATATGACGTGGGCCGATGTCGCGGCAATCGAGTGGTACAAAAACCATTTATCCCGGCAACGAGTAAGTTTCTTCAGTGCAGAAGCGTTGCGCACATTCGCACGCGATAAAGTCCCGCCAAGGACTTTCGAATCCCTTCAGGACGAGATTTACGATGGAGTTGTCGAAGTTGAACAAAGCTCCCACAAGGACGGTCTCGACCGGCTAACAAGCGTTCTGAACGCTGCCTGCAATGTGCAGCTGAGCGGAAATGCGCTAATCACAGTTTCGAAGCCTGTCGACAAGAAGGGGATTTGTCACCAGCTTGCAAATGAGGATCGCCTTGACTGGGTCAAAGAGTGAGCGTATGGAGCCATTAAACAGCCCAATCGAGGTCGGCATCCGCATTCTCGTCATGCTCAACGCCGCCTTCCCCTCTGCTCTCGATATGAATCGACTAGTGCTGTTCGACTACTCGCTTTTGCATAGCTTCGATCTAGGCGGGCCAGATAGCATTCATCCTGCGGTTCCCGGTCGATCAGGAGAGATGGGTATCAAGAGAACTTTGATCGAACAAGGCCTAACGATCTTAAGGCGAGCAGGTTTGATTGACGTATTAGCGAACACATCCGGAATACTGTATGCCGCATCAGAAGACGCTGATGGTTTTCTAAGTAGCATGTCGAATGAATACTCCCTGAAACTGACTGATCGCGCGTCATGGGTGACTCAAGAATTCGATGGATTGAGCGACAGCGAGATTCGTAGCCGCTTGGCCGCAATATTCAGTGCATGGAGCGAAGAGTTCGATGTTAACCCAGAAGGTTTGTCATGAGCGCCGGGATCCAGATAGATCGGTTGATCGTAAAGTCTCGGTCAGCAGTTGACGCCATTCTAGAGTTCCGCTCAGGATTAAATATCGTGTCTGGGCCGTCCGATAGCGGCAAATCATTTGTGCTCGATCTAATCAACTTTATGTTGGGTTCGTCGACACTTCGTCGCCGGATCCCAGAAATAGAGTCATATGACTACGTGGTAATGCACATCACCATTACGGGGACCGATTCTCGTAATTTGTCAATAGCGCGCCGTATAGACGGCGACAATTACGAACTTCGAGATGGTCATGTCGATACGACAGGGTCGGCCGACGAGCCCCGCCTCTTATCGAAAACCCATAACCACCGAAACCTGGACAACTTGTCTAACTTCTTATTGGACAGTATCGGCCTCGCAGGCGCACTGGTCCGTCGGAACGCGCGAAACGTGACGCGGACAATGAGTTTTCGTGACCTTGCGCATCTAGCAATTATTGACGAGACGAGTATGCAGTCCGAAGTTTCCCCCGTGACTCCGACAAATCAGTTCGCAACCGCAACGGTCGAAGAATCGGTTTTCAGCGTACTGATTGAAGGCGAAGATTTTTCCGGCCTGACAGTGACGGCCCCCTCGGCTGAGGAGAGGCGGCTATCGGAAAGTCGAACTCGCCTTCTGGACAGCGTCGTCGCGGTGCTTGGTGATCAATCGCCCTCCGCCGCGCCACTGTCCGAACTTCGCGCCCAACTCGGTCGACTGGCCGAGAGTGTAACCGCCGAGACTGCGTCGCTAGAGGAACAACTTCAGCAGCGAGACGAGATCGTTCAGCGCAGAGCGGCGGTCAGCCAAACGATCGACCAGACCACCTCTGACCTGGTTGAGTTGTCCGATCTCTTCAATCGATTCCAACTGCTTTCCGTCCAGTACGCCTCCGACCTTGAGCGGCTAGAGATGATCGGAGAAGCGGGAACGCTACTGGCGCTGTCTAATCCGGACGTCTGTGTCCTCTGCGGCGCCGCTACCGAACATCAGCACTGGGAGTTCCACCAAGAGTCCGAGCTAACGGCTCTCGGCGCGGCGGTCGACGCGGAGCGCACAAAGATCGAGAGGCTCGCTGCTGACCTCAGTCAGACCTTGCAGGACGTGCGTGACCGCGCTCGCTCGGCACAGCGCCAACTCACAGTTCTTAGAAGAGAATCGGATTCATTGTCATCGCAGCTTCGCCAGTTGGACGCAGCGCTTCGTCCGAATCGCGCGCAACTCCAAGAATTGCTGAACAAGCGCTCCTCCGTGGAACGTGCTGTGACGATCCACGAACACATTCAGGCAGTGGATGCTTTACGCGCCCAAGTGGCCGCAGACGAGCAAGAGGCGATTGCCTCCGCAGCCGAAAGGCCGTCGTCCGCGGCGTTGTCGGAGTTCTGCTCTTACATGCAATCTGCACTCGAAGCGTGGCACGTCCAAGGGGCGAGCCCAGTACGGTACGACCGACGATCTCGCGACTTCATTATCGGGGGTCGTTCCCGGGAGAGCCGGGGCAAGGGGGTGCGCGCACTGCAACATGCGGCATTTAGTGTGGCGCTGGTCCGTTACTGCGCTGACCGAAGTCTTCCGTCGCCAGGTTTCGTGGTGCTTGATTCCCCACTCGTTACTTACCGGGAACCAGATGTGGACGACCCGGCATGGGCCGATAATGCCCCTCGAACAACGTCAGAGGCGTTCTACGAGGATCTGGCGACTCGTGACGACGTGCAGCTAATAGTTATCGAAAATATCTCGCCGCCAGGGGACCTTAACGACTCAATCAATCACATTGCCTTCACGCTCAACCCCAACGAAGGTCGCATTGGCCTGTTTCCCAAAACGGCTGTCGTCGAGTGATTGCGCCGTCTTGGCTAAGCGGATCGGCACGATTCTCCGGCGCCACGCCTCCGCCTCCACCGGCCCATCTCGCCCTTCGTTCACACTCACCATGTCATTCGCCGCGATTGTCGAACAGACGGGCGGAATCTTCCTTGAAAGTCGGCACGGCACGGTGGCAGTCGCGGTCACCGACCACCAGGCCAGCCCCCAAGGCCACCAGGACGGGAGGACAACCACCTGTGCGAGTCGGGCATATTGCCTGCTCGGTAAGGCGTACGCAGCAGAATCAGCAGTTTCGGCCATGTGCCGCATGAGACACGGGGGACGGGATGGTGCCACCCCCTTGCTGCGCCGGTCGAATGGTCGGATATCCTTACCGTAATGCCAGAGTCCGAGACTCCGTGTGTGACAGTCCCTTTCGGGATGGTGACAGTGCGCGGGATGGTGCCACTGCTGGGGTGGTGGCGATGCCGGATGGTGGTGCTGAGATCCCCTGCGGGACAGTCCCTCTGGTGACCATGCGGGATGGCGCTCAGCGGGGAATCCTGCGACCAGCGAGATGGTGGCATGGTGGCGAATCCCGTGCTGTGAGGTAGCGGCTCGGCCCGACTTGGCTCGGCGGGCGGCTCGGCATCGAGCAATCGAATCGTCATCGCTTCACTCGATGGCATCGAGGTACTACCTGTGCAGACTCCACCTGTGCGGTACAGAACTGGCCGTCTCAGCGCGCAGTGAGTAGCGGTGTTGCACGGCATGCCTTCACCCGTGCCGAAATAGGTGCTGCGAGTCCCGTTGCGCTACTGCCGTTGTCGCGCCGATACGGTGAACTGTCAGCGGTGGCTTAGTCCGTTGTCGTGCAACATGGTTCGGCACCGCCTGCCGGTCACCCTCCATAGATGGTGCGGGCGATAGCGGCTCAGATCCGTTGCGGCGCGGTACCTCGTCGGCACAGAGCACCACGGTCACAACGCAGATCTGTTCCCGCGTCTCGGCCGCCCCGTCTGCCGGCAGCCAAAGCCGCTCGCCCGCGACCGATTTGAGAGCCGCCCACGTCGCATCGAGCGTGCCCGGGCGAAGCACCGGCACCTCCACCCGGTCCGAACGATCCACCGTTTTGACAACCGGTCGCTACTCGGGCCAGCCGTTGTCGAGGATGATCTGGACGAAATCGTCCCGGACGAACGACGGGTCGTAGTGCTCAAGCACATCGGCGTTGACATTGCCGAACGTGCTGCGCGGCCGGTGCTTGTTGCCGTCGGTGAAGGCCTGCAGGATTTGGCGTTTGAAGTCGGGCCGCGGGTGCGCGGCGGTGACCGCGGCCAGCGCGTCCGCTGAGAGATCGTCGCGGCCGATCCCCAGCACGTCGGTCTCGACACCAGCTGTCACCAAGGCGATTTCCGGTTCGAGGTACTCGGGCACGCCCGGCGTGGTGTGCAATGCGATGCCCAGCCACACCTTTCGCGCGTCGGCCTCGTCGACACCACGCGCCAGCAGGAACTCCCGCGCCGCGTTGGCACCGTCGACCTCGAACCGCAACTGAGAGTCGCGGTAAGGCTTGGTGAGCCCGATGTCGTGGAACATCGCGCCGGCATAGAGCAATTCGAGGTCAGGCTGCAGCCCGCGGCGACGGCCCTGCAGCGCACCGAACAGAAACACCCGGCGCGAGTGGTCGAACAGCAGATCGCTCTCCGCTTCACGGATGTATTCGGTGATGTCCCGCACCAGCTGGGTGTCGGGTATGACGATGTCGGCAATGGATTCGATGGCGGTATTGGTCATGCAGCAAGTCTGCGGAGAAAGCCGCCGATCGAGCCGTGTCCTTTCGGCCATGAATCACACAGTTTGCGACATCTCCTCAGGCGGGAACGGCACCGGATAGGGCTCGCTGAAGTCGGCGGACCGGCTGACCGCACGCCACTTGCGGTCGTCGGCGAGCAGTTGCTCATCGAGGGCAATGGAACCCTCCGCGGCGTTGACGCCAAGCGGCAGATGGTACGGAATATCCTGGCGCCGAGTCATTTTCACCAGGATCTCGGCTGCCCGCTGCGGGTCGCCCGCCATGATGGCTCCGCTGTCGCCCGCGGCGGCGCGCATGGCCCCGACGGTGTCGGCGTAGGCGTCGGGCACCTCGTGGACGGTCATCGAAGCCCCGGCCCAGTCGGTGCGGAATCCGCTCGGCTCGACGACAAGCACCCGCACGCCGAACGGGGCGGTCTCGACCTGCAACACCCGGGAGAATCCGTCGATCGCGAACTTGGCGGCCTGATACGACGCGATCCCGGGTGAGCCACCGACCCGACCGCCCATGGACGAGAACTGGATGACCAGGCCGCCCTGCTGCTCCCGCAGGATCGGGATGGCCGCCTTGGACACGTTGTAGACGCCCCAGAAATTGGTTTCGAACTGCTCGCGGAAATCGGCGTCGTCGGTGGTCTCGATGGGTGACACATTCGCGTATCCGGCGTTGTTGACGATCACGTCGAGGCGGCCGAACCGGTCGCGGGCCGCGGCCAGTGCCGCAGCCGCTGCGGCCGGGTCGGTCACGTCGAGCGCGAGCGGATAGACCCGTTCGCCGAACTCGGCAGCGAGGTCGGCGAGTTGCTCGGGCCTGCGGGCGGTGGCTGCCACGCGATCACCCGCCTGTAGCGCCGCACGAACCAGGGCGCGGCCCAAGCCGCGGGATGAACCGGTGACGAACCAGACTTTGCTCATACCGTTAGTAAAACACTGTTTCGTTAATAACGCAACAGTGTTGCGCTAGACTCGGTCTGTGCCGACCCACGACTTCCAGCGCGCCCGCAGTTCCGCGGCCAAACAGGCCCGGGAAGAGGCGATCCTCGAGGCCGCACGGCGGTTGGCCGCCGAGCTGGGTATACGGCAGATCACCCTCACCGACATCGCGACGGCCGTCGGCATGCACAAGTCCGCCATGTTGCGGTACTTCGAGACGCGTGAGGAGATCTTCTTGCGACTCACCGCCGACGGCTGGCGGGAATGGTCGGCCGCGCTGCGCGCACGCTTGGACGCCGCCGACGAGATATCCCCCGCTGCAGTCGGTTCCACGTTCGCCGCGACGCTCGCCGAGCGGGGGATGTTCTGCGATCTGCTCGCCCAGGCCCCGATGAACCTCGAACGCAATGTCTCCGTCGATGCGGTGCGCACATTCAAGCTCGCGACGCTCACCGAGGTCGACGCGATCGTCGCCGCCACGCGCAGGCTGCTGCCGGCCCTGACCGAGGAGGACGGTGTCGACCTGGTGGCCGCCGCGACGTCGCTGTCGGGCGCGTTCTGGCAGATGGCCACGCCCGGCCCCGAGATCGCCGCGCTCTACCGCAGCGAGCCCAGCCTCGCGCACGCGGTCGTCGACGTCGAATCTCGCGTCGCGCGAATACTTTCCGCGATGCTCACCGGAATCCTCGCCCAACGCTGAACCGATACCGCATGATGTGACGATGGACGACGTCGTGCACGGCCACTGTGCTGCCCGTTTCCAGCCCGTGCGCGACGCGCTGGCAGAGGCCATCGCCGGTGGGGAGGAAACCGGCGCCGCGATAGCCATCGATGTCGACGGCGAACTGGTCGTCGACATCTGGGGCGGATACGCCGACGCCGCCGGGACCCGCCCGTGGACCGCGGACACCATCGTCAACGTGTGGTCCTCGACCAAAACCGTGACGGCGCTGGCCGCGCTGATGCTGATCGACCGCGGACTGGTCGAGGCTGCCGCGCCGGTGGCCACCTATTGGCCGGAGTTCGCCGCAAACGGCAAGCAGGATGTCGAGTTCCGGCACCTGCTCACGCACTCGTCGGGCTTGTCCGGCTGGGAACCACCGTTCGGCGCCGAGGACATCTATGACTGGGAGAAGTCGACGGCCGCGCTGGCGGCTCAGGCCCCGTGGTGGCCGCCGGGCACCGCACCCGGCTACCACGCCCTGACCCACGGACACCTGATCGGCGAGGTGCTGCGGCGTGTGACGGGTACGACGCTCAAAGAGTTCGTGCGCGACGAGATCGCAGACCCACTCGGCGCCGACTTCCAGATCGGTGCGCGCCCCGAGGACACCGGCCGGATCGCCGAGGTGATACCCGCCACCGAGCCGCTCGACATCCCGATGGACCAACTGTCCGAGCCGGCTGTCAAGACGTTCCTCGGGGCACCACCACCGACGGTCGCCAACACCGCCGCCTGGCGCGCCGCGGACATCGGGGCGGCCAACGGGCACGGCAATGCCCGCTCCCTGGCGAAGATCCTGTCGGCGATCTCGTTGGGCGGCACCGTGGACGGCGTCCAACTGCTGCGGCCCGAGACCGTCGACTCGATCTTCACATTGGAGCTCGAGGGCCCCGATATGGTGCTGCTCGGCCATCCTCTGCGCTGGGGTCTGGGTTTCGGGCTACCGCAACGCGAGACAGTGCCGTTCATCCCCGACGGGAAGATCTGCTTCTGGGGCGGCTGGGGCGGCTCGTGGGAGACGATGAACCCCGACCAGCGCACCACCTTCGCCTACGTGATGAACCGGATGGGGCCGGGCGTCGAGGGTTCCGAGCGCACCGCCCGTTACCTGACGCAGTTCTACGAAGCCCTGGCCTGAGCCCGCGAGGTCAGCAGACGCTGCACATCGACACCGACGGCCCGCAGATCCTGGCCCGGGGCGGCCGCGACCAGCGTCACCCCGTCGGCCACACCGGCGGCCTCGATGTCGGCGATCAGACCCGCCAGCCCAAGCACCGTACCGACGTAACGCACGTTGGACTCGTCCGTCGCCACCTGCAACGCGCGCCGGGCTGACCGGAAATCAGCGCCGACTGCGACCGTGACGTCGAGGATCACCGCCACGTCTCCGTCGACACCGGCCCGGATCCGCCGGGCCCGCGCCAGGTCGGGCGCCGAGATCCGCACCACCGGCTCGGCGCCGTCGGTCAATTCGGTCCAGTCATCCGCATCTGCCACGAAGATCCGCACGGAGTCGACGCTACGGACGCAGGACGCGAAGCCGAAGGGTTGTACTCAGGGCGAATACAAGGAAATGACCAACGGCAGGTGTGAGTTCGCCCCGTTGTGGGTATGCAGGGCGCGGCGGCGGCGATGCCGCTTGTCCTTGTACTGTCGCCATAGGCGCACGAACACGTCGGAGGTGACCCTATGACCAGCCAGCCAATCCCCACCGAGGGCCCGAACACTGCCGCAGCGGCGGTCAACTGCGCAGTCGAAGAACGCCGCGACGGTGAGATCAGCGTCGTGGTGGTATCGGGCACAGTGGACATGCTGACTGCGCCTCGGCTCGAGGAAGCCATTCGTTCTGCCACGAAGAGCTCACCGTCGGCGGTCGTGGTCGACATGAGCGCTGTTGATTTCCTCGCCTCCGCCGGGATGGGTGTGCTCGTCGCCTCACACAACGCGCTGCAGCCCGCGGTGCGGTTCGCAGTGGTGGCCGACGGTCCGGCCACCAGCCGGCCTCTCAAACTTGTCGGCATCGACGACGTCGTGAAGTTGTTCGCGACTCTCGACGACGCACTGGCCGCGATGAGGAATTAAACGAGATTCACGTTGCCATGTCAGACCAACAACAGCCAGCGTGCTTCGCGAAGGTTGATGTCGCTGCCGTGCCAGAAGCGGCCGCCCAGGTTCGGCATGAGTTCTCGGACTGGTTGCACAGCCATCTCATGCTCGACTCGGTCAAGGCCAGCGACGTGCTGTTGGCAGTCAATGAGGCACTGGCCAATGCCGCGGAATTCGCCTATGTGAGCTCGTCGCAGCCCGGCGTCATGCATCTGCGTGCCGACTACGATCCGACTGCGGCAGTACTCACCGTTACCGTTGCCGACCAAGGCATCTGGCGGTCCGTCCGGCCGCCGACGAACAATCCGGCGCGCGGTCGCGGCATACCTCTGATGCGCGCACTCTGCGATCACGCGATCATCGACTCGTCACCGGTCGGCACGCAGGTGCGGCTGCAGTGGGACCACATCTCCGGCTCCTTGTGACCGGTCAGGACTGAGGCAGCCGCACGACCTGTACGAAGAACTCGTCGATCTGCCGAACCGCGTTCATGAACTGGTCCAGGTCAACGGGTTTGGTGACGTAGGCGTTTGCGTGCAACTTGTAGCTGCGCAGAATGTCTTCTTCGGCCGACGAGGTGGTCAGCACGACGACGGGAATGTGGCAGAGCTCTGCGTCGGATTTGACCTTCTCCAAGAGCTGGCGACCGTCGTACTTGGGCAGATTGAGGTCGAGCAGGATGAGGTCAGGTGTCGGGGCGTTCTGGAACGCACCCCGGCGATACAGAAAGTCCAACCCCTCCTCGCCGTCGCGGGCGACGTAGAGATTGTTCTCGATCTTGTTGTGCTCGAACGCTTCCCGGGTGATGAGCTCGTCACCGGGATCATCCTCGACCAGCAGGATGTCGATCGCACGCGGTTCCGCGCCTGATGTCATTGCGGGTTTCCTTCCATTCGGGGCAGGGTGAAATTGATCCGGGTCCCGCCCGAATACGACGTGTCTATCCAGATGTTGCCACCGTGGTATTCGACGATCTTCTTGCACAGCGCAAGCCCGATACCCGTTCCGCCGTAAGAATCCCGGCCGTGCAATCGCTGGAAGATGACGAAGACCTTGTCGGCGAATTCTTCACCGATACCGATGCCGTTGTCCGACACGGCGAACAGCCAGGCCTCGCCGTCGGGCTGATACTCGATCGCGACGTGGGGCACGAAGCCGTCCCGGCTGAACTTTACCGCGTTACCGATCAGGTTCTGCCACACCATCGTCAGCAGTGTCGGGTCCCCATCGACGTGGGGCAGCGGTTCGGCCGGAAGCACGATGTCCGCGCCCGAATCCTCCACAGCAGCAGACAGATTGGTCAACGCGGACGCCAGCGTCGCCCCAAGATCCACCTCTGCGCGAGTGGTGCCCAACCGCCCCACCCGGGAAAAGGTCAACAGATCGTTGATCAGTATCTGCATGCGTTTTGCCCCATCGACCGCGAAACCGATGTACTCGATTCCGCGCTCATCGAGCTTGTCGCCGTACCGCTTCTCCAATAACTGGCAGAACGAGGCAACCTTTCTGAGCGGCTCCTGCAGGTCATGTGACGCCACGTAGGCGAACTGCTCGAGCTCGGCATTCGACCGCCTCAGCTCGTCGGCCTGCTCATCCAGTGACGCCTTCGCGGACTGCGAAGCGTCGAGCTCATCGACGATCCGCTGCCGCATATCCTCGACATCGACCGAGATGGCCCGAATGTCCTTGGGCCCCTTGGGGACGATGCGGTCAGCGAAGTTGCCCTGGGTGATCCTTCGGCACGCCGCGGCAAGTGCGTCCAGCGGACGTATCACCGCACCACGCACCCAGACTGCCAGCAGCAGCGCGGTGGCGACGAATGCGACGATCACGGCGATCAGCATTCCGTCGCGCCAAGTCCGGCTGCGGTTCAGCTCATCGCGCGCCGTGTTCCTGACCTGCTCGAGGTGCGCGTTCTGGGCGTCGAAAAGTGTCCTCATACCGTCGAATTCGGTCTTCCCGCGCTCGGCGGTCCGCTCATCGACGACAGCGGGCCTGCCCGGTGTGACGCTGACGATGAGCGGAGCGGCATACGTACTGCGCCACTTGTCCGCCGCCCGCTGAATCGCGTCGAGATCGGCCAGTTGCTCCTCGCGGTCCCCCACCAGTGATCGGATGTCGGCGGCGGCCGCGGTGGCGACGCTCTGTCCCTCGTCATAAGGCTGCAGGAACTGCCGGTCTGCCGCGATGGCGTAACCGCGGACGGCCGTTTCCTGATCGCGCAGCGCCGCCTGCAGCCGGTAGGCAGCCACCCGGGCGGGCTGCAGGTGGTTGATCAGATCATCGGAAACCTGGTCGGTCCAGCGGATCATGAGCCCCCCGGCCACAGCCCCCGCGAGCACGATGCCGCCCATGGCCGCCAGCACCACGTTGAGCCAGCCCTGGACGGTGAGCTTCATCGGGGAGACCGCTCGACCCGGATCACCGCGATGTCGTCGGTGAGACCCCCATGCGGTTGAGCGTAGGTCTCGGCTTGGCCGATGAGGGCGTCGACGAACTCCCGTCCCGGCAACCCCGCCAAGGTGCGAGCCACCCGGAGCAGGCCGGCTTCCCCGAGGCGTTCGTCGCCGGCCCCCACATGGCCCTCGAACAAGCCGTCGGTGAGCAACAGCAGGCCCTGCCCTTCTGCCAGCTGCAGTTGGTTGACGGGCCACTCCTCGGCGCCGAGTCCCAGGGCGGGGCCGGCCGGCGGCTCGATCCATTCGACAGAGTTTCTGCCGTGGCCGAGCATCCCGGGGTGCCCTGCCCGCACCGCCGTGTAGCGACCGCTGTCAGGATCGATCGCCAAGCTCAGCAGCGTTGCGAACACTCCGGTCCCCGGGCGTTCGGTGGTCAGTATCCGGTCCAGTTGGCGCATCCGCTCATTTCCCCGCAACCCCGCGAATGTCAGCGCGCGCCAGCCGATCCGCAGCGCCACCCCCAACGCTGCGGCATCCGGGCCGTGACCGGCGACATCTCCGATCATCACGTGGACGGTCCGGTCGTTGGTCTGCACCACATCGTAGAAATCCCCGCCGATCAGGGCGTCCTGGCGGCTGGGCAGGGATTGCGTGATGATTTCGACGCCCGGGTCCCCGAGCAGCAACGGGGACGGGAGCAGCCCGCGCTCGAGCCGCGCATTCTCTTGCGCCCGCAGGTGACTGGCGTGCAGGGCCACGGCGGTGAGTTCGGCACGTTTGCGCTCGATGGCGTAGCGCACCGCGCGCACCAGCACCTGCGGCTCCACCCGGCCCTTGACCAGGTAATCCTGCGCGCCCGACGCAACGGCAGAAACGCCGAAATGCTCGTCGTGCAAACCCGTAAGCACCACGATCGGGATGGCGGCATCCAGCTTGGCCAGCCGGTGCAAGGCGTCGATCCCGATGGCGTCGGGCAGATTCAGATCGAGGAGCACGCAATGCGGCCGGGTGGCGGACAGTGCCTGTTCGGCGTCGGAAAGCGACTGCGCCCAACGAAACTCGATGTCGGCGTCGGCGTCGGCGATCAACTCCTCGACCAGCAGCGCATCGGCTCGGTCGTCCTCGACGAGTAGCAGCGACAACCGCTGCTCATTTTCTGCAGGCACCGTCGGTGCGCGCATGGGCCATCACATCCTTAATGTAATGAGGTCACCCAGGTCGCGCCGACCATTTGCTTTAGTGACAACTCCTCGACACTACCGGGCGTCACGCACCCGGGTCTTGTAGAGGCTCGCCACCGTGGTTATCGCCAGGGTCACGACGATCACGCCGAGACTGACCAGCGTGGGGATGTCCGGCACCGGCACGGGCTCACCGCCGTTGATGAACGGCAACTCGTTCTCGTGCAAGGCGTGCAGCACGAGCTTCACGCCGATGAAGAAGAGAATGACGGCCAAGCCCTGCGACAGGTACACCAAGCGCTTGAGCAGATCGCCGAGCAGGAAGTACAGCTGGCGCAAGCCCATCAACGCGAACACGTTGGCGGTGAACACCAGGTAGGGCTGTTGCGTGAGACCGTAGATCGCGGGAATCGAATCCAGCGCGAACAGCAGGTCGGTGGTGCCCAGCGCGACGATCACCAGGAACATCGGCGTCATCAGCCGAGACCCGTTCTCGTTGACCCACAACCTCAGCCCGTCCCAGCGGTCCGTGGTCCGCAGGTGCCGCTGCGCGAACCGCACCACGAAGTTGTCGGCGTCGTCGTCGTGCTCGGTGTCGCGCACCAGGTTGATCGCGGTGTACAGCAGGAACGCCCCGAAGATGTAGAACACCCAGGAGAACTGCTCGATGGCGACCGCACCGAGCGCTATGAAGATGCCGCGGAAGATCAGCGCCAGGATGATGCCGACGAGCAGTGCCTGCTGCTGATAGATCCTGGGCACTTTGAAGCTGGCCATGATGATCAGGAAGATGAACAGGTTGTCCACCGACAGGCTGTATTCGGTGAGCCACCCGGCGAAGAACTCCAGCCCGAACTGGCTGCCGTGGAAGGACCACACCCACACCCCGAAGGCCACTGCCAAGCCGACGTAGACCGACAGGTACGTCGCAGTTTCGCGGGTCGTCGGCTCGTGGGGCCTGCGGCCGATCACCACGACGTCGAACAAGAGCACAGCGATCGTCACGGTCAGCGTGACAATCCACTCGAGCTGGGTTACATGCATCAGGAATCCTCCGGCCGTCACAAAACGCCGGAGGTCTCTTCCACCCGCCTTACGGCCGGGCCCGCAGCACCGATCGGCTTCATGTCAGCCGATGTGATGACGACACTGCGGCGAAGGAATACTCCCCTCCGCCGACAAGTGTGCCACGCCGTGCGCTTGATCCGCCCACCGGGACCGCGGCTTAGTAGTTTGTACTCGTGACAGCTGCGGATGAAGCACACGCCGAGCACGCGATCCCTGCGCAATACGTGCTGTCCTCTGCGGCGCCCGAGCCGCGGACGCTGGTGGACATCCTGCGCGACACCGCGCGCAGATTCCCCGACGCGCCCGCGCTCGACGACGGGTCGGTGCAACTCACCTACGCCGAACTGATCACCGACGTCGAAGACAGCGTCGCCTGGCTCGCGGCGCGCGGCATCGGCCGCGGCGACCGGATCGGGATCCGGATGCCCTCGGGCACCTACGCGCTCTACGTCGCGATCCTGGCGACCCTGGCCGCCGGCGCGGCCTACGTCCCGGTGGACGCCGACGATCCCGACGAACGCGCCCAGCTGGTTTTCGGCGAGGCCAACGTCGTGGGCGTGATCACCGAGGCCGGCCTGGTGCGGGGCCCCGGATCATCGCGGGGCTGGCGTGCGGCGGCGCCGCTGGTCCGTGACGACGCCTGGATCATCTTCACCTCCGGATCGACGGGAACACCCAAGGGTGTGGCGGTGACGCACCGCAGCGCGGCCGCGTTCGTCGACGCTGAAGCACGAATGTTCCTGCAGGACAACCCAATCGGACCTGGAGACCGGGTGTTGGCCGGTTTGTCGGTGGCGTTCGACGCGTCGTGCGAGGAGATGTGGCTGGCCTGGCGGCACGGGGCCTGCCTGGTCCCGGCGCCCCGATCGCTGGTGCGCAGCGGTATGGATCTGGGCCCGTGGCTGGTGAGCCGCGACATCACCGTCGTGTCGACGGTGCCGACGCTGGCGGCGCTGTGGCCCGCCGAGGCACTGGAGGCCGTGCGACTGCTCATCTTCGGCGGTGAGGCGTGCCCACCCGAGCTCGCGCAGCGTCTCGCAGTGGACGGGCGCGAGCTGTGGAACACCTACGGGCCCACCGAGGCCACCGTCGTGGCGTGCGGAGCCAAGCTGGACGGGCAAGGGCCCGTCAGCATCGGTCTGCCGCTGCCCGGTTGGGATCTGGCGGTCGTGGACGCCAAGGGCCAGCAGGTCGCGTTCGGCGAGGTCGGCGAACTGGTGATCGGCGGCGTGGGGCTGGCCCGGTACCTGGACCCGGAGAAGGACGCCGAGAAGTACGCGGCCATGCCGACGCTGGGCTGGAGCCGGGCCTACCGCAGCGGTGACCTGGTGCGTCTGGAACCGGACGGCCTCTACTTCCAGGGCCGGGCCGACGATCAGGTCAAGGTCGGCGGCAGGCGCATCGAGCTCGGCGAGGTCGACAACGCGCTGGTCAACCTGCCCGGCGTCAGCGGCGGCGCGGCGGCGGTCCGCAAGACCGCCAGCGGCACCCCGCTGCTGGTCGGCTACATCGCCAGCGCCGATCCGGACTTCGACCTCGCCGCCGCCAGGACCGCGCTGTCGGAGGCCCTGCCGGCCGCGCTGGTGCCCCGGCTGGTGCTGCTCGACGACTTGCCGACCCGCACGTCGGGCAAGGTGGACCGCAACGCACTGCCCTGGCCGCCACCCGGCGAGACCGAGCAGGACGCCCCCGAACTCGGCGGCACCCTGGGTTGGCTGGCCGGGCTGTGGCGCGACGTTCTCGGCACCGCCGTCGACGGCCCGGAGGCCGATTTCATCGCGCTCGGCGGCGGCTCGTTGTCCGCCGCCCAGCTGGTGGCCGCACTGCGGCAGAAGTACCCACAGGTGACCGTCGCCGACCTGTACGACCACCCACGGCTCGGTTCGCTCGCCGGCTACCTCGACGAACTCAAGCCGCCTCCGCAGGTGGAAACCCGCGTGGTGAAACCGACGCCGTGGCTCACCCAGGCCGCTCAGGTGGCGTTGTCCCTGCCGTTGGCCACGCTGACCGGTGTGCAGTGGGTGGTGTGGCTGGCACTGCTGAACAACATCGCCGCGGCAGCGGGAATCGTGCCGTGGGCCACGCCCGTGAACTGGTGGTGGCTGCTGGCCGGCTTCCTGATCTTCATCACGCCCGTCGGCCGCATGGGCATCGCGGTGCTGTTCGCGCGGATGCTGCTGTCCGGGCTGGAGCCGGGCACCTACCGCCGTGGCGGCGCGGTGCACCTGCGGGTCTGGATCGCGGAGCGGCTGGCCGATGCCAGCGGCGCGGAGAACCTGGCAGGCGCGCCGTGGATGGTCTATTACGCGCGGGCGCTGGGCAACAGCGTCGGCAAGGGCGTCGACCTGCACTCTGCTCCGCCGGTGACCGGCATGCTCAAGATCGGCCACCGCGCTTCCGTCGAACCCGAGGTGGACCTCACCGGGCACTGGATCGACGGCGATCTCTTCCACGTCGGGCCGGTGTCGATCGGCAACGACGCCACCATCGGCGCGCGCACCACGCTGCTGCCCGGGGCCACGGTCGGGAAGAACGCCGATGTGGCCCCCGGTTCTGCAGTGGTCGGCAAGGTGAAGAACGGCCAGTTCTGGAAGGGCTCGCCTGCGGTGAAGTCCGGCAAGGCCCGTCATCCATGGCCCGACCACCGGCCGGGCCGCGCCCCGGTGTGGGTGGCGGTCTACGGCGTGACCTCGGTATTGCTGGGTAGCCTGCCGCTGGCCGCACTCGGCGTCGGGCTCGCCGTGGTCGGCTGGGGCGTGCGCGGAACGGCATCCCCCAAGGAGGCGATCCTGCCTGCCCTGGCGTGGACGCCGGTCGCCGCGATGGTCGCGATGGTCGTCTATGCCGGGCTGACCGTGATCGGCGTGCGACTGCTGTCACTGCGCCTGTCCGAGGGCTATCACCCGGTGCGCAGCCGCGTGGGTTGGCAGCTGTGGGCCACGGAACGGCTGATGGACGCGGCCCGCAACTACCTGTTCCCCATCTACGCCAGCCTGCTGACACCGTGGTGGTTGCGACTGCTCGGCGCGAAAGTCGGCAAGGGCACCGAGATCTCCACAGCGCTGTTCACCCCGAAGTTCACCGAGGTGCAGGACGGTGCGTTCCTGGCCGACGACACCATGGTGGCCTCCTACGAACTCGGCGGCGGCTGGATCCACGTCGCGAAGGCCACGATCGGCAAACGCGCATTCCTCGGCAACTCGGGCATCACCCAGCCTGGCCGCAAAGTGCCCGACGACGGTCTGGTCGCGGTGCTCTCGGCCGCCCCGCACAAGGCCAAGGCCGGATCGTCGTGGCTCGGCAGCCCACCGGTCCGGTTGCGCCGCAATCCCACTGCGGCCGACGCGTTGCGCACGTTCCACCCGTCGAACCGCCTCAAGATCATGCGCGGCACCGTCGAGACATGCCGCATCATCCCGGTGATCGTGACGTTCGCGATCGGGGTCGCGGTGCTCGGCGCCCTTCAGGCCTCGGCCATCCGCATCGGCTACCTGTGGACCGCGCTGGCCAGCGGTCTGGTGCTGCTGGCCGCGGGCGCGCTCGCGGGTGCCATCGCCGTAGTGGCGAAATGGTTGGTGATCGGGCGGATACGTGCCGTCGAACACCCGCTGTGGTCGTCGTTCGTGTGGCGCAACGAGGTCTCGGACACCTTCGTCGAAACCGTGGCGGCGCCGTGGTTCGCGCGCGCCGCCAGCGGCACCCCCGTCATGAACCTGTGGCTGCGCGGGCTCGGCGCCTCGATCGGACACGGCGTGTGGTGCGAAACCTATTGGCTGCCGGAGGCGGATCTGGTCACGCTGGGCACCGCGGCCACGGTCAACCGGGGCTGCGTGGTGCAGACCCACCTGTTCCACGACCGCATCATGCGGTTGGACAGTGTGGTGCTGGAAGACGGTGCGACGCTCGGCCCGCACTGCGTGGCGCTGCCCGCGGCCCGGCTGGGTGCCGGGGCCACGGTGGGCCCCGGCTCGCTGGTGATGCGCGGAGACGAGGTTCCTGCGTCGACGCGCTGGCAGGGCAACCCGATCGCGCCGTGGAACCTGTTCGGCAAGAAGCGCGGCGGCACGGCTGACAAAGGGTCCAAGAGCCCCGAGGACACCGCCGCGTGACGCGATCCGACAAGGCAGTCGCCAAGGCGGCCAAGAAAGCCGCCAAGAAGGCATCCCCCGCACCCGTCATCGACCCGTACCTGCCGGGCAACGGCAACTTCGGCTACCGGGTGTCGCGCTACGAACTCGAACTCGAGTACAAGGTGTCGGCCAATCGGCTGGCCGGGTCGGCCACCATCACCGCCGTCACACTCGCCCAGTTGCGCACGTTCACCCTTGATCTCGCGAACACCATGAACGTGTCGAGGGTTTCGGTGAACGGCCGCAGGCCCGCCCAGTTCCGATGTTCCAACGGAAAGCTGCTCATCACGTTGTCCGCACCGCTGCCCGCGGGCGCTGCGATGACCGTGCTGGTCCGCTACAGCGGCAACCCGCGGCCCATCGACACCTATTGGGGCGAAGTCGGATTCGAGGAACTCTCCAATGGCGCCCTGGTCGCCGGGCAGCCAAACGGCGCCGCGACCTGGTTCCCGTGCGACGACCATCCCAGCGCCAAGGCCAGCTACCGCGTCGAGATCAGCACCGACAGCCCCTACTACGCGATCGCCAACGGCGAGTTGGTTTCTCGCAGGGTGCGGGCCGGGCACACCGTGTGGACCTACGAGCAGGCCGAGCCGACGTCGAGCTACCTGATGACCCTGCAGATCGGCATGTACGAGCGTCACCGACTGGCGAAGTCCCCGGTACCGATGCACGCTGTGCTGCCGGCGCGGCTCAAACGCGACTTCGACCACGACTTCGACCGGCAGCCGCAGATGATGAAGTTGTTCGTCAAACTGTTCGGGCCGTATCCGCTCGCCACCGGCTACACCGTGGTGGTCACCGACGACGACCTGGAAATCCCCCTTGAGGCCCAAGGTATTTCGATCTTCGGCGCCAACCACTGCGACGGGCACCGCGGTGCCGAACGGCTCATCGCCCACGAGCTGGCCCACCAGTGGTTCGGCAATTCGGTGACCGCGCGGCACTGGCGCGACATCTGGCTGCACGAGGGCTTCGCCTGCTACGCCGAATGGTTGTGGTCGGAGAACAGCGGCGGGCCGAGCGCTGCCGAGTGGGCCAGTCGCTACCACCGCAAGCTCGCGGACCTGCCCCAGAATCTGCTGTTGTCCGATCCAGGCCCCGAAGACATGTTCGACGACCGCGTGTACAAGCGCGGCGCATTGACGCTGCACGTGCTGCGCACCCGCATCGGTGACAAGAATTTCTTTGCGCTGCTGCAGGATTGGACGACGAAGTACCGGCACAGCACCGCGTTCACCGACGACTTCACCGGGCTGGCCGCGCGCTACACCGACGAGTCGCTGCAGCCACTGTGGCAGGCCTGGCTGTATTCGAAAGCCCTGCCACCGCTGTGACCGACGGCGGCGGTACCGGCTCATCGCCATTTGATCCTCTTCGTGCAAGCGGCTCATCGCCAGGCCCGGTCACGCGCAGCAGTGTCGCCACGGTCGGGGCGGCGACCGCCATCACCGCGCTGTGCGGCTACGCCGTGCTGTACCTGGCCGCCAGGGCTCTCGAACCGGCGGGCTTCTCGGTGTTCAGCGTGTTCTGGGGCGCGTTCGGTCTGGTCACCGGAGCCGCCAACGGTCTGCTGCAGGAGGCCACCCGCGAGGTGCGGGCCGTATCGGTCAACCCCTACGTCGGGCCGGGTCCCCGCACCCATCCCCTGCGGGTGGCCGCGCTGGTGGGTCTCGTCGCGGCCTTGGTGATCGCAGGCACCTCGCCGCTGTGGGCGCCGCACGTGTTCGTCGAATCGCCCATCCTCAGTGTCGCGCTGCTCAGCGCGGGCCTCGCCGGGTTCTGCATGCACGCGACGCTGCTGGGCATGCTCGCCGGGGTGAACCGCTGGTCGCAGTACGGCGCGCTGATGGTGACCGACGCCGTCATCCGCGTCGCCGTCGCGGCGGCCACCGTGGCGCTGGGCTGGCAACTGGTCGGTTTCCTGTGGGCCACCGTGGCAGGCGCGGTGGCGTGGCTGATTCTGCTGATCGCCTCGCCCGCCACCCGACTCGTGGCCGAACTCGTGACGGCGGGCGGCCCCGGGACGTTCCTGCGGGGCGCCGCGCACTCCATCGCCGCCGCGGGTGCCAGCGCGATCCTGGTGATGGGCTTCCCGGTGCTGCTCAAGGCCACCTCGGCGGACCTCGGTGCGGCCGGCGGCGTGGTGATCCTGGCGGTGACGCTGACGCGGGCCCCGCTGCTGGTGCCGCTGACGGCGATGCAGGGCAATCTGATCGCGCACTTCGTTGACCAGCGAAGCGCGCGGCTGCGGGCCCTGCTGGCGCCTGCCGCCGTGGTCGGGGGGCTGGGCGCGGTCGGGGTGCTGGCCGCGGGGCTCCTCGGCCCCTGGCTGCTGCAGGTGGCGTTCGGGCCCGAGTACCGCGCAGGCGGCGCGCTGCTGGCCTGGTTGACCGCGGGCGCCGTCGCGATCGCGATGCTGACGCTGACCGGCGCGGCGGCCGTCGCGGCGGCGCTGCACCGGGCCTACGCGGCGGGCTGGATCATCGCGACGGTGGCGGCGGTGGCCCTGCTGCTGCTGCCTGTCGGGCTGGAAACCCGCACCGTGATCGCGCTGCTCTGTGCACCGCTGGTAGGAATCGCCGTGCATCTGGTGGCGCTGGGCCGGGCATCGGCAGGGCAGGAGTAGTAGTTTGGTGCCCATCGACACGCGCTACCACGACGTCTGGATCGTCATTCCCGCCTTCAACGAGGCGACCATCATCGGCGACGTCATCTCCGACGTTCGCTCCGTTTTCCCTCACGTGGTCTGTGTTGACGACGGCAGCCGCGACGACACCGCCGAACAGGCCTTCGCCGCGGGCGCGCACGTCGTACCGCACCCGGTGAACCTGGGCCAGGGGGCCGCCATCCAGACCGGGGTGGAGTACGCCCGCCGCCAGCCCGGTGCCGCGGTGTTCGTGACGTTCGACGCCGACGGTCAGCACCAGGTCAAGGACGTCGTGCGGATGATCGACCGGCTCAGCGCCGACGATGTCGACCTGGTCATCGGAACCCGCTTCGCCGGTGCGGTCACCCACACCCCGCCGCTCAAGCGGATCATCCTGCGCGCGGCGGCATTTCTGAGCCCCCAGAGCCGGGCACTCGGCCTGACCGACGCACACAACGGATTGCGGGTGTTCGATCGCAAAGTGGCCGATTCGCTCAACCTGACGATGAGCGGTATGAGCCACGCAGGCGAGTTCATCGCATTGGCCCACGAAAACCAGTGGCGGGTGGCCGAAGAGCCGGTCGAGATTCTCTACACCGACTACTCGAAGTCGAAGGGGCAGCCGTTGCTCAACGGGGTCAACATTGTCTTCGACGGGCTGTTACGCAGGAGGTTGTCCCGGTGAACTGGATTCAGGCACTGCTGATCGTCTCAGTGCTCGCGCTGCTGATGTATCTGCTGAACTCGCGCCGCAGTGCCCGGTCCAAGGCCTGGGTCAAGGTCGGTTTCGTGCTGTTCGTGGTGGCCGGCATCTACGCGATCCTGCGGCCCGACGACACCACCGTCGTCGCGAATTGGCTTGGCGTCAAACGCGGTACGGACCTCATGGAGTACGTACTGATCATCGCGTTCGTCTTCGTCACGCTCTCGGCGTACCTGCGCTTCAAAGACCTCGAACTCAAATACGCCAGGCTGGCCCGCTCGGTCGCCCTGCAAAACGCGCGCGTGCCTAACGACGACTGAACAGCTCCGCCAGCAGATCGATCCGGGCGTCCTCGAGCTCGGGCTGCGGCAGCACGCGGCGCACGATGGCAGCGCCGTCGAAGGTATTGAGCACGACAGCGAGCACCACGGCCAGCGCATCCTCGGGGATCTGCTCGGCGCCCGGGGCGCTCTTGGCGGTTTCGTAGATGTTCTCGACGTACTCGGCGAGCACCGTTTGCAATGTGGCCCGCAGCTTTTCGTCGGTGCGGGCGGCCACCATCAGCTCGTGCCACACGGTGTTGGTGTCGCTGCCCGCGATGTCCCGCAGAATCGTCAGCACCGCGTGCAGCGGCGGCTGCTCGGCCGGGATCTGCGCGACGAGCTTGCTGCCCAACTCCAACTGCCTGCGCGCCACCTCGTGGGCGGTCGCCGCCATGAAGTCAGTCATGGTCGGAAAGTGCCGGAACAACGCGCCGTCGGAGACGTTGGCCCGCCGCGCGATCACCGAAGCCGATGCCCGTGCGTACCCCACTTCGACGATGGTGTCGATGCCGGCGTCGAGCAGCCGGGCAACGGTCTCCTCACGACGTTGCTGCTGGGTTCTCGCCATCTCAAACTGCTTGTGCCACAGGTCGTTCGGCGCCGCGAGCGCGCAGGTAGCGACCGGACTTGACCGTGGCGCCGTAGCCATCACGGAACTGCCCGTTGCGGTACACCACGGCACCGTTGACGGCTGTCGCGACGACCGCGTCGTCGTTGCGGTTCACCATCCGGCTCAGGCCGCCGTAGAACGGCACCGAATCCTCGTGGTACGCGTCGACCTGGTCGTTGAGACCGGCCGGATCGATCACCACGAAGTCGGCACGCTCACCTTGCCGCAGGGTGCCTGCATCCACACCGAACCAATCGGCGACCTCGGAGGTCAGCCGGTGCACGGCATGCGTCGTGGTGAGGAACGGTCGACCGGCCAACTGGGCGTCACGAACTCGCTTGAGCAACCGCAGCGGGTAGTTGTAGAACGCCATGTTCCGCAGGTGCGCACCGGCATCCGAGAAGCCCATGTGCACCGAGGGCTCCTTGGCCAGCTTGTCGAGTTGCTTGGGCCGGGCGTTGGCCACGATGGTGGTCCACCGGACATTGCGCTCACCATTCTCGACGAGCACGTCGAGGAACGCGTCGAGCGGATGGATACCCCGCTCATCGGCGATCTGCCCGAACGACTTGCCGATCAACGTCTTGTCGGGGCATTCGACGATGGTGGCGTCGTGGAAATCGCGGTGCCACAACGTCGGACCGAGCTTGCGGCGGTCGAACGACCTGCGGAACCGGCGGCGGTACTCCGGGTCGGCCAGCAGCTTGTTGCGGTCCAGCTGATCACGCAGATGCAGTGCCGCAGTGCCCGCACCGAACTCCTCGAACACCGGCAGATCGATTCCGTCCGAATACAATTCGAACGGCACCGGCAGGTGCTGGAACCGCACCTTGGCATCCAGGATCCGGTTGAGCAGTCGTGTCCCCGGCCCGAGCACATGCACTGCGCCCGGCGAAGATTTGGCGTCTGCCGAGACCAGCAGGCTGACCCGCACGCCGCGGCGACGACCGAACCAGCCGCTGCTCTCCAGGAAGAAGTTCAGCGCTTCCTGCGCCTTGGCGACGTTGGGCGCACTCTGCAGTACCCGGCCGCGCTTGCGCAGCACCTTGATGAGTCTGCGGCGTTCCCGCCAGGTCGCGAATGTCGAGGGCAGCGCCCGGGACCGGAACCGGTCGCCGTCGAGCTTGTCGATCGCGGCGTCCATGCCCGACATGCCGAGCATGCCCGCGGCGAGTGCCTCGTCGAGCTTGGCCGCCATCGCCTCAAGTTCGGCATCGGTCGGGGTGACGTCTCGGGTGGTGGCGCGGTCCAGGCCGAGCACCGAGGCCCGCAGATCGGAATGGCCCAGCATCGAGGCGATGTTGGGGCCCAGCGGCAGGCTGTCGAGGGCGTCGATGTACTCGCTCGGATTCGACCATGTGCGGTGCTGTTCGAGCGCGCCGAGGACGAACTTGCGCGGCACGGCCTCGACGCGGCTGAACAGGTCGGCGGCGTCCTCGGAGTCCGCGTAGACGGTCGAGAGCGAGCACATGCCCAGCAGCACCGTCGTGACCCCGTGTCGCACCGATTCACGCAGGCCCGGGTCGAGCAGGACTTCGGCGTCGTAGTGCGTGTGCACGTCGATGAAGCCGGGCACGACCCATTTGCCGGCCGCGTCGATCACGTCGGGACAACCCGTCTCGTCGAGCGGTTTGACGGACACCGTCGCGACGATGCCGTCGCGAATGCCCAGCGTGCGGACCTGCGGGGGCGCGCCCGTGCCGTCGAACCACAGACCGTTGCGAACGATGACGTCGTAGGACATGACGTCACGCTAGCTTAGAAAGTGAGCACTCACAATCTTTTTGTGGACTCGTTCTGCCGAACCCGGAAAAAGTCGACGGTGCGCTCCACCCCGGTCGCCAGCTCGACCTGCGGCTCCCATCCGAGCAAGCTCTTCGCCCGGCTGATGTCGAGCTTCGAGCGACGCAGGTCCCCCAACCGCGGCGGATGCATCTCGGGCTCGTCAGGGACACCGACGGCTTTCGCGATCACCGTGTGCAGCTGCCGCGTCGAGGTTTCGATGCCCGTACCGACGTTGAACCGCAACCCGCCGCCATCGACGCCGGATGCCCTGACGAAGGCGTCGACCACATCGTCGACGTACACGTAGTCACGCGTATCGGTGCCATCACCGAAGATCTTGGTGGGCCTGCCCGCCAGCATGGCCTGCGCAAAGATGGCCACCACGCCCGCCTCGCCGTGCGGATCCTGCCGCGGGCCGTAGACGTTGGCCGGCGCGATGTGCGAACAGTCCAGGTTGTACAGATTGCGGAACGTGTTGAGGTACACCTCGCCGGCCACCTTGCTCGCCGCGTACGGCGAAGCCGGATTCGTCGGAATCTCTTCGCTGGTGGGGTACGTCGGCGGGACGCCGTAGACGGAACCGCCCGACGAGGTGTGCACCACCTTGCGCACGCGCGCCTTGCGCGCAGCCTCGGCGAGCCGGACGGTGCCGACCACGTTCACGGTCGCATCGAGCTGCGGATCGTCCACCGACCGCTTCACCGAGATCTGCGCGGCCAGGTGAAAAACCACCTCCGGCTGGTACTCGGCCAGCAACGCGACCAGATCGGCATCGACGATGTCGGCCTTCACGAATTCGAAGTCGTCGCTGGTCTCCGCACCCTGCAGGTTTTCGACCCGTCCGCTGCTCAGATCATCGAGACCGACGACGCTGTGGCCGTCGGCCAGCAGCCGGTCCACCAGCGTCGATCCGATAAAGCCCGCAGCGCCCGTCACCAGTGTTCGCACGATGACACCGTACAGTCGGCAAGAGTGAACCGGGTCGCGCGCACCGCAGCCGCACTGATCGTGGCGCAGCTCGTGGTCCGTGGCGTACTGGCCTTCGGTGGCTATTTCTACTGGGACGATCTCATCCTGGTCGGCCGCGCCGGCACCCAGAACCTGCTGTCCCCCGGCTACCTTTTCGACGATCACGACGGCCACGTGATGCCCGGCGCGTTCCTGGTCTCCGGCGTGATCACCCGGCTGGCACCGCTGAACTGGATTCTTCCCGCGATCAGCCTGGTGGTGCTGCAACTCCTGGCCTCCTTGGCGCTGCTGCGGGCGTTGTGGGCCATCCTGGGCTGGCGGCCGGTGCTGCTGGTGCCGCTGACGTTCGCGCTGTTCACCCCGCTGGGCGTGCCGGGGTTCGCCTGGTGGGCCGCGGCGCTGAACTCGCTGCCGATGCTGGCCGCGCTGGCCTGGGTGTGTGGTGAAGCCGTGCTGCTGGTGCGCACCGGGGCCCCGCGGCACGCCGTGATCGGGACGCTGGTCTACTTCGGCGGGCTGTTGTTCTTCGAGAAGGCCGCTGTGATCCCGTTCGTCGCGTTCGCGGTCGTCGCTCTGCTGGGATATGTCACCGGGTCGTTCGGTGTCCGCGACGTCTGGCGGCGCGGGTTGCGGCTGTGGACGGCGTGCCTGGCGCTGACCGTCGCGTGGATCGGCGTCTACCTGCTGGTCGTCAATCAGAAGCGCTGGAGCTTCGACCTGTCGATGACGTGGGATCTGCTGAGCCGGTCGTTCACGCACGGCATCGTGCCGGGCCTGGCCGGTGGGCCGTGGGCGTGGCAGCGCTGGGCGCCCGCGTCGCCGTGGGCGACGCCCCCGGTCAGCGTGATGGTGCTCGGCTGGCTGGTTCTTGCCGCCGCGGTGGCCGTGGTGCTTCGTCGCAAAGCCCGCATCTGGCCGGTGCTGGTGGTGGCCCTGGGCTACGCGGTTGCCTGCCAGATACCCATCTATCTGATGCGCTCGTCGCGGTTCACCGCACTGGAGCTCGCGCAGACCCTGCGTTACCTGCCTGACCTCGTGGTGGTGCTGGCCCTGCTGGCGGCGGTGGGCTTCTGCGCTCCGAACCGGGTGTCGCCTGCGCTCGACGCCTCCCGGGCTCGCACCGCCGTATGTGTCGGCGTGGCAATCACTTTCGTGGCCAGCAGCCTCTACTCGACCGCGACGTTCCTGCGGGTCTGGCGTGATAGCCCCGTGCCGGCCTACCTGGCCAACGCGCAGGCCGGGCTCGCGATGGCGACGTCCGCACCGCAGTTGGACCAAGAGGTCGACCCCCTGATCCTGCAACGGGTGGCATATCCGGAAAACCTGGCCAGCCACATGTTCGCCCTCGTCCGCGCTCGTCCTGAATTCGCTTCAGCAACAACAGAACTCCGCATGTTCGACCGCTCCGGCAAGCTCTTGCCCGCACTGGTGACCTGGGTGCGCAGCATCGCCGAAGGGCCTGCGCCACATTGCGGCTTCCTGGTCCAGCCCGATGCACCCGTGCGTATGCCGCTCGACGGCCCACTGCTGCCTGCGGATTGGACCGCCGAGATCAACTACCTCGCCAACAGCGATGGCTCACTGACGATGTCCCTGCCCGAAGGACCCGAGGTCAAAGTGCCTGTGCGGCCTGGGCTCAACCGCGTATTCGTCCGCCTGCCCGGTGCCGGCGACGCAATTCTCGTGCGGGCCAACACCGCCGCGCTGTCGGTCTGCATCTCCCCCGGGCCGGTCGGATTCCTGGCACCGAGGTAGGTATGGCAGCCGCACTTGTCGGTGGTGGTGGGTAGCATCGGGAGTGTGTTCGAAAGTATGTTCGAAGTGGACGCCGAGGCGAGCGAAGCTGAGCTACGCGCCCAGGTCGAGACCTTCGAACGGCTGAAGTCCGCAGCGGCCGCCGCACAAGCCCGCGCCACCGCCCTATGGGCCGCCAAACGCCGCGCCGCCGAAACCGCCGCCGGGATCCCCGCCAGCCGCCGCGGCCGCGGCCTGGCCAGCGAAGTCGCCCTGGCCCGCCACGACGCCCCCGTCTGCGGTGGGACCCACCTGGGCATGGCCCACGCCCTGGTCCACGAAATGCCCCACACCCTGGCCGCACTGGAGTGTGGCGCGTTGTCGGACTGGCGGGCCACCCTGATCGTGCGCGAATCGGCCTGCCTCAGCGTCGAACACCGCCGTCAGTTGGATGCCGAAATGTGCGCCGACCCCTCCCGCCTGCACGGCTGGGGCAACGCCCGGGTGCAGGCCGAAGCCAAGAAGATCGCCGCGAAACTCGACGCCGCCGCGGTCGTCGCACGCTCGGCCAAGGCCGCCGAGGATCGGTGTGTGACCATCCGGCCCGCACCCGACACCATGACGTATGTGACGGTGCTGCTGCCGGTCGAGCAAGGCGTCGCGGTGTATGCCGCCGCCAAACACGCCGCCGACACCACCTTCGACGAGCGCACCCGCGGACAAATCATGGCCGATACCGTCTACGAACGCGTCACCGGCCGACCCGCCGATCAGCCGGTACCGATCGAGCTGAACCTGGTGATGGCCGACACCACCCTGGCCGGCGACGACGACGCCCCGGCATGGGTCGGCAACTACGGCCCCGTCCCCGCCGGGTTCGCCCGCACCCTCGTCACCGACACCACCACCGCCGCCGAGGTGAAAGCCACGCTGCGGCGCCTGTACCGCCATCCCCGAAGCGGACAGCTGGTCGCCATGGAATCCCAGGCCCGGCTTTTTCCGAAAGGCCTGGCCACCCTGCTTGACCTCAGAGACCAGACCTGCCGCACGCCCTTTTGCAACGCCCCTATCCGCCACCACGACCACGCGACACCCAAACACCACGGCGGCCCCACGAGCGCCCTCAACGGACTCGGCACCTGCGAAGCCTGCAGCTACACCAAAGAAGCACCCGACTGGTCAGTCACCACACAAGAAACCGACGGCATACACACCGCCGAATACACCACCCCCACCGGAGCCGTCTACCAATCCACCGCCCCACCCCTACCCGGACCCCCGGTACGAACCGTGAGCATCATCGAAGGCCAGCTCAGCATCGACCTGGTCACCTTCGACGCTGCCTGACATATGCCGTGAGCCGCTACCGGTCAGACGTTGATGTCGAAGCCCAGATCAACGTCACAGGCAGCCTGGCCGCCCCGCACACCCCAATTCTCGAGCGCACTCTCGCGCAGCAGGATCGTGATGTGGTCGGCCGGAATTTCGAAGGCGCCCAAGCGATTGACGATCTCGCCGTAGAGATTGCGCTTGGCCTGCACCGAGCGGCCGACGAAGCAGTCGATGGTGACGAGCGTGTACAGATCCGGGTTCGCGAGCTTGGGCGAGTACGCGAACCGATGCGGCTCATGGCATACCAGCCGCACGTGCTTGTCCTCCTCGGGAATCTGGAAGGCAGCGACGAGCGCGGCGTGCACGGCATCGATGAGGGCCACCTCTTCGGCTGCGGTGTATAGCTTGCGGACCTCGATCAGTGAACTCGGCACCGGCGAATCGTCACACACCAGGGCCGGGCAGTCATCTGGATATTTGACGCGCACCGGTCGGCGGTTGGAGCAGGCTTGGCGCCATGGACCTCGATCGCTCCTCACGTCCGCCGGCCCCGAGGATCACTCGCATCAACCCCGATCAACTGCACAAGCCACCGGGTTATCACCACATCACGATCGCCGAGTCCGGGCGCACCGCCTTCCTGGCGGGGCAGTGCCCGCTCGATGTCTCCGGCGCACTGGTCGGCGCTGATGACATCGACCTCCAAATAGACCAAGTGGTGTCCAACTCGGCGATCGCATTGGCGGCCGTGGGGGCCCAGCCGGGCCACGTCGTTCGCTCCGTGGTCTACGTGGTGAGCGACGACTCCGTAGTTCTCGCCGCCGCGTGGCAACGGCTCACCCGCTCGACCATCGCCCCGGCATTCACTACCGCGAGCACCCTGCTCGGCGTTTCACAGCTGGGATTCCCGGGGCAGCTCATCGAAATCGACCTGACGGCAGCCCTTTTGGACAAGCGGGTGGATTCAGGCGGAGAGGAGCACGACAGGTGACGGAACCACACATCGGTCCGGGATGGAGCCACCTAGGAGAATCGAACTCCTGACCTATTCATTACGAGTGAATCGCTCTACCGACTGAGCTAAGGTGGCGTGCCCTACGGGCGGCATGAGTCTACGACAGGGCCGGGCCAGCTCCAAAGTCGCTCCCCTCCTGCCCGTCGGCCGTCAGCCGCGCAGCGCCTGCCCGACGGTGGCGACCATGGCGTCGACCGCGAACTTCGGCTTGACGTTGACGGCCAGGGCTTCGCGACATTCCAGCACCGCCTCGATACAGCGCAGTAACTTGTCCGGTGACGCGTGCGCAGCCATCGCCGCAACCTTGTCGGCCATGTCCGGGTGGTTGGCCGTCACACCGGTCGCCCCCGACGACACCAGCAGCGCATCACGGAAGTACGTCGCGAGGTCGATCAGTGCGCGGTCCAGCGCGTCGCGCGACGCCCTGGTCTGCCGAGACTTCTGCCGCTTCTCCAGTTCTTTGAGCGCGCCCGCGGCGCCTCGCATGGTGCCCGCGGTGCCCTTGCCGGTACCGCCGGCCCCCAGCGCCGTCTTGAGCTCCTCGGTCTCGCTCTCGTTGCGGCCCGCGGTCAGGGCCAGCGCCTCGGCTTCGGCGACGGCGACCATCTCTTCGGCGGCCGCATACGCCCGGGCCGGGGTGGCCGCGTCGCGGGCCAGCCCCAGGGCCCGTTTCCGGCGCTCCCTGGCTTCTGGATCGGTCGCGAGCCGCCGAGCCCGCCCGACGTGCCCACCGCTGACCGAGGCGGCCCAGCGGGCGTCTTCCTCGGGCAGGCCGTCGCCGGTCATCAGCACGTCGGCGATGGCGTCGGCTCCCGGCGTCGTCAACGCCACATGGCGGCAGCGCGAGCGCAGGGTGATCGCGATGTCCTCAGGGTCCACCGATGGTGCGCAGAGCAGGAACACCGTCGATGGTGGCGGTTCCTCCACCACCTTGAGCAGCGCATTGGCAGCGCCCTCGGTGAGCCGGTCCGCGTCCTCGATGACGACGATCTGCCAGCGTCCCGTCCCGGGCCGCCGAGAGGCGATCTGGACGATCTCGCGCATCTCCTTGACCGCGATGGACAGCCCCTCCGGGATGATGCGCCGCACATCGGCGTGGGTACCGGCCATCGTCGTCGTGCACGCGCGACACTGCCCGCACCCGGGCGTCCCGTCCGACGTGCACTGCAATGCGGCAGCAAAACACAGCGCCGCCACCGACCGGCCCGAGCCGGGAGGCCCGGTGATCAGCCAGGCATGTGTCATGGATCCTGTCGCGGCGCCGTTGTGCGCGGAATCACCCCGCGCGGCCGCAGCGGCCGCCACCAGCTCCTGTTCAACCGCGTCCTGGCCCACCAGCCGCGAAAACACACCGCTCATCACGGCCAACAGTAGTGGTCCGGGCCGACACAACCGGCGTACAGCGGCGCTGAACGTCGCCCGGGACCGATACGGTGAACGGGTGAGCACGGGGGCGGTCCCGATCGGGCGAATCAGCGCATTCGTCCGATGGGTCGCGCGTACCCCGTGGCCGGTCTTCACGCTGGGCATGCTGCAGTCCGACATCATCGGCGCGCTGTTCGTTCTCGGCTTCCTCAGATTCGGTCTGCCACCCGAGGATCGCATCCAGCTTCAGGATCTGCCGGCCGCCAACCTGGCGGTCTTTCTCGGCTACCTGTTCATCGCGTTCACAGTCGGCGCCTACCTGAGCCTGCGATTGCTGCTGCCGGTCATCCGCTGGCAACGCCGCGACACCCTGATGACCGACGCCGACCCGGCCATCACCGAGCTGGCCCGCACCCGCGCGCTGCGGATGCCGTTCTACCGAACGCTGATCAGCGTCACCAACTGGTGCCTGGGTTCGGTCGTGTTCATCGTGGCGAGCTGGCCGGTGGCCAGCCGGTCGGCACCGGTGGTCGCGGTGGCCACCGCGCTGGGCGCCACGGCCACCGCCATCATCGGCTACCTGCAATCCGAGCGCGTGCTGCGCCCCGTGGCGGTCGCCGCACTGCGAGGCGGCGTGCCGGAGAACTTCCACGCTCCCGGCGTCATCCTGCGCCAGGTGCTCACCTGGGTGTTGTCCACCGGGGTGCCGCTGCTGTCGATCGTGCTGGCCCTGGTCGCCAGCAAGTTCTCGATCCTGACGGCGACGGCCGATCAGCTGACCACCCCGTTGCTGCTGCTCGCTGTCGCTGCGCTCGTGATCGGCTTGGCCGGCACCGTGCTGGTGGCCATGTCGATCGCCGACCCGCTGCGCCAGCTCCGCTGGGCGCTGGGTGAGGTGCAGCGCGGCAACTACAACGCCCACATGCAGATCTACGACGCCAGCGAGCTGGGCCTGTTGCAGGCCGGGTTCAACGACATGGTGCGCGACCTGGCCGAACGGCAGCGCCTACGCGACCTGTTCGGTCGCTACGTCGGTGAGGACGTGGCGCGGCGGGCGCTCGAACGCGGCACCGAGCTCGGCGGCCAGGAACGCGACGTGGCGGTGCTGTTCGTCGACCTGGTGGGATCCACCCATCTGGCATCGACCATTCCGGCCGCCGAAGTCGTGAACCTGCTCAACGAGTTCTTCCGGGTCATCGTCGACACCGTCAACCGCCACGGCGGTTTCGTCAATAAGTTCCAGGGCGACGCCGCGCTGGCCATCTTCGGTGCCCCCATCGAGCATCCCGACGCCTCCGGGGCCGCGCTGGCGGCCTCCCGCGAGCTGCATGACGAACTGCTCACGGTCCTCGGCAGCGACACCGAATTCGGCATCGGTGTCTCGGCCGGCCGGGCGATCGCCGGGCACATCGGCGCGCAGGCCCGGTTCGAGTACACCGTGATCGGCGACCCGGTCAACGAGGCAGCCCGCCTGACCGAGCTGGCCAAGATGGAGGAGGGCCACGTGCTGGCCTCGGCCATCGCCGTCAGCGGTGCGCTCGACGCCGAGGCGCTGTGCTGGGACGTGTGCGAGATCGTCGAACTGCGCGGCCGCACCGCGCCCACCCAACTGGCCCGCCCGGTGAACCTGGTCACGCCGGCCGACCTGGACGCCGAACGCCAGCTCGTATCGGAGAATTCGCCCGAACCCGGGGCATGAGCAACCGGCGGTCGGAGTAACCCGGTCAGACCTTCTTGGCCGCAGCCTTTTTCGCCGGCGCCTTCTTGGCCGCCGCCTTCTTCGCGGGCGCCTTCTTGGCGGCCTTCTTGACCGGGCCGCGGGCCCGGCGGTCGGCCAACAGCTCCGAAGCGCGCTCGTCGGTGATGGATGCGACCTCGTCACCCTTGCGCAGGCTCGCGTTGGTCTCGCCGTCGGTGACATACGGGCCGAACCGGCCGTCCTTGATCACCATCGGCTTGCCAGATGCGGGGTCATTACCCAGTTCTCGCAGCGGTGGAGCCGACGCGGCCTGGCGGCCACGGCGTTTGGGCTCGGCATAGATCTTGAGTGCCTCTTCGAGGGTGATGGTGAACATCTGCTCCTCGTTGGCCAACGACCGAGAGTCCGTGCCGCGCTTGAGGTACGGGCCGTAGCGGCCGTTCTGCGCGGTGATCTCCTCGTTGTTCGACGGGTCGACACCGACCACACGCGGCAGCGACAACAGCTTCAGTGCGTCGTCGAGCGTCACCGTCTCCAGGTCCATCGACCGCAGCAGCGATCCGGTGCGCGGCTTGGGGCCGGTCGGCTTCTTGCCCTTCTTCGCCGTCGCGCCCGCGGCACCGTCGTCGGGTTCCTCAGGCTCGGGCAGGATCTCGGTGACGTACGGACCGAACCGGCCATCCTTGGCCACGATCTCGTGCCCGGTCGCCGGGTCGACACCCAGCACGCGGCCCTCTTGCGGTGTGGCGAAAAGCTTTTCGGCGAGCTCCAGGGTCAGCTCGTCGGGCGTCAGCTCGTCCTTGAGGTTGGCGCGTTGCGGCTTGAGTTCCCCGGGATTGTCCGGGTCGTCGACCATGCGCTCCAGGTACGCCCCGTTACGGCCCACCCGGACGTTGATGGCACGCCCCTCGGAATCGTCAAAGAGCTTGATGGAGTTGACTTCCCGAGCGTCGATGCCCTCGAGGTTGACGCCGACGAGCTTCTTGAGCCCACCCGCGCGGGCTACCGAACCCTCGACGCCGTGATCGCCGCCGAAGTAGAAGTTGTTGAGCCAGTTGGTGCGTCGCTCCTGGCCGTTGGCGATCTCGTCGAGCTCGTCCTCCATGGCCGCGGTGAAGTCGTAGTCCACCAGCCGGCCGAAGTGCTGCTCGAGCAGGCCGACGACGGCGAACGCCACCCACGACGGCACCAGGGCGCTGCCCTTCTTCTGCACGTAGCCGCGGTCCTGGATGGTCTTGATGATCGAGCTGTAGGTCGACGGGCGACCGATGCCCAGCTCTTCGAGCACCTTGATCAACGAGGCTTCGGTGAAACGCGCAGGCGGCGACGTGGTGTGGCCGTCGGCGGTCAGGCCGGCGGCGTCGACGCGCTGGCCCTGCGTCAGGTTGGGCAACCGGCTCTCGGCGTCGTCGGACTCGCCGCCGGCGAGCTCGTCGATGCTCTCCACGTAGGCCTTGAGGAAGCCCGGGAAGGTGATGGTGCGGCCCGAGGCGTTGAACACCACCTGCTCGCCGGTGCTGGCCACCCCGGAGATCCGCAGGCTGAGCGTCGTACCGCGGGCGTCGGCCATCTGCGAGGCGACGGTGCGCTGCCAGATCAGCTCGTAGAGCCGGAACTCGTCCGTGTCGAGCTGCGCGTGCAGCTGACCGGGGGTCTGGAAGACGTCACCGGCCGGACGGATGGCCTCGTGGGCTTCCTGGGCGTTCTTCACCTTGCGGGTGTACTGCCGCGGCGTCGGGTGCACATATTCGTCGCCGTAGAGCTGACGGGCCTGGTTACGCGCTGCGTTGATGGCCGACTCCGACAGCGTGGTCGAGTCGGTACGCATGTAGGTGATGTAGCCGTTCTCGTACAGCCGCTGCGCGATGCTCATCGTGCGCTCGGAGGAGAACCGCAGCTTGCGCCCCGCCTCCTGCTGCAGCGTCGAGGTCATGAACGGGGCGTATGGGCGCCGGGTGTACGGCTTCTGCTCGACCGAGCTGACGGTCAGCTGGGCACCGCGCAGGCCTGCCGCGAGACCGGACGCACCGGCCTCGTCAAGCACGAGCACCTCGTCGGGCTTCTTGACCTGGCCGAGCGAGTCGAAATCGCGGCCGGTCGCGACCCGGCGGCCGTCGACGGTGTTGAGCTTGGCCGTGAACTTGGGCGGTGTGGCCTCCGGATCGGACACGCTGGCGTCCAGCTCAGCGGTCACATCCCAGTACCCCGCGCTGCGGAACGCCATGCGCTCCCGCTCGCGGTTGACGATGATGCGGGTCGCCACGGACTGCACGCGGCCCGCCGACAGCTTCGGCGCGACCTTCTTCCACAGCACCGGGCTGACCTCGTAGCCGTACAGCCGGTCGAGGATGCGCCGGGTCTCCTGCGCGTCGACGAGGGAAATATCCAGGTCACGCGGGTTTTCGGCGGCGGCCCGGATGGCGGGCTCGGTGATCTCGTGGAACACCATCCGACGGACCGGGACGCGCGGCTTCAGCGTCTCCAGCAGGTGCCAGGCGATCGCCTCACCCTCGCGGTCACCGTCCGTCGCGAGATAGAGCTCGTCGACGTCCTTGAGCAGGCCTTTGAGCTCGGCGACCGTGGTCTTCTTCTCGGGGCTGACGATGTAAAGCGGCTCGAAGTTGTCGTCGACGTTGACCCCGAGGCGGGCCCACGGCTCCGATTTGTACTTCGCCGGCACGTCCGCGGCGTTGCGCGGCAGGTCCCGAATATGGCCGCGCGAGGATTCCACAACATAGTTGGAGCCCAGGTAGCTGGCTATTTTGCGCGCTTTTGTCGGCGACTCGACAATGACGAGTCGCCGGACATTGCCGGTCCTACCGCTACTGGCCCTTTTAGGGTCGTCGCCAGCCAACTGTGCCTACGCTCCACTTCTGTCAACGCCCCGACGTGCAGGGCAACTGACAATTTCGCATTCTGCGCGAGCCTACGCAAACTGGCTCCCCCATGGGCAACCATTAAATACGTGGCCAGTGCGCTAACGCAGCAGGCTCCCGCGGTGGTTCCCCCACGTTTTCTACCAGGCGCGATAACCTTCGCCTGCCGCTGACCCGCAACGCCGGGTGCGAGCCGCGGGTTCCGATAAGTGTCGGGGCGATGCCCACCCGCATCATCGCCGCTGCCAGCGCAGCGTGCGTATCGGGTGCATGCGGGTCGAGGCCAAGCAGGTAGCGGTCGTCGGCCTCGGGCGTCCCGGCCGCCAGCGTCCAGGCCCGCAGCTCCCGAGCACCGGGCAGCCAGGCCGCCGGGACCGTCTTGACGGCGCCTCTGGTCCACTCCCGGGCGATCGGCACCAGCTGAGGATCCAGCGCGGTGCGCACCAGCGGCGTGTTCTCGTCGGTACGCGCGATCTCCGGCATCAATCCGGCCTGGCCCATCATCTCGGCCAGCGCAGTCGCCCGCCACGGCTCGTCGACCACCACGGAGATGCGGGCCGCCTGCTGCCCGTCGACGTTCACGAGCACGATCTGTCCCGGGCCGGCCAGCAAGCCGGTGAGATCGGTGACCGTAGGGGGCACCGACTCCGCCGAGAAAAAGGACAGCTGGCTCACAAATCGACAGTAGGCCAGCCGACGTCAGAAAGCAGAACACCCCCGCGGGTGTCCGGTGTGGGACTGTCGCGGGGGTGTCCTATCAGGGTTGGGTTGGCTCAGACTGCCCGAACACCCGTGGCCTGCGGCCCCTTGGGGCTCTGGCCGACCTCGAACTCAACCTTCTGGTTCTCCTCCAGGGTGCGGAAGCCGCTACCCTGGATTTCCGTGTAGTGGACAAACACGTCGGCGGAGCCGTCCTCGGGGGCGATGAAGCCGAAGCCCTTCTCCGCGTTGAACCACTTCACAGTTCCCTGTGGCATCTCTCGTTCTTTCCTTCTCTTCTTACCGGGTGCGGTCCACCGACTTCCGGCGTACCGGGCCCGTTCCGACCGCCATACCTTCGTGGAGTCGTCGGAACTGACCCGACCTACAACCCTCGCAGGAACCGCGATCGCAACGACGATCCTGCGAGTGCGAGTGACAAACACAGAAGCTGCGACCGTCGTTAGTCAATCACGTTCTCCGCTGGTGCGACAGTCTCGACGTGCACTGTGTGGTGAACAATTCGTTTACAAAGCCGGGTGGGTAGCCCCGGGGGACGTTTCAGGAGGTCACGGAGTGTCGGATCGCGGGTCGGATTTGGGCCGCGGACGTGAGGAGCAATCAGGCAGAGGCCGTGAGGAGCAATCAGGCAGAGGCTTCGGGCGGGAACTGCTTGCCTGCGCGGTCGACGGCACACCCGCCGACGAGCATCCGCTGCGGCACGTCGCCGACTTGCCCCCGCGCGAGGGACACCCATCCGAGTGGCCGGCGTGGGCTCATCCAGATGTGGTGCGGGCGTTCCATGATCAGGGCATCACCGCGCCGTGGGCGCATCAGCTCGCCGCCGCCCAGCTGGCTCACGAGGGCAGGCACGTGGTCATCTCGACGGGTACTGCGTCGGGCAAGTCGCTGGCCTACCAGCTGCCGATCCTGTCGGCCTTGGCCACCGATCCACGAGCCCGGGTGCTGTACTTGTCCCCCACCAAAGCGCTCGGACACGATCAGCTGCGCACTGCTCACGTGCTGACCGAAACCATCACCGCGCTACGGGATGTCGCGCCGGTGTCCTACGACGGCGACAGCCCCACCGAGGTGCGACGGTTCGCGCGCGAGCGGTCGCGGTGGATCTTCTCCAATCCCGACATGATCCATCTGTCGCTGCTGCGCAACCACGCCCGCTGGGCGGTGTTCCTGCGCAATCTGAGGTTCATCGTGGTCGACGAATGCCACTACTACCGCGGCATTTTCGGGTCGAATGTGGCGATGGTGCTGCGCCGGCTGCTACGGCTGTGCGAGCGCTATGCGCCCAGTGGCACCGAGTCCGTCGCACCGACGGTGATCTTCGCGAGCGCCACCACCTCCGCCCCGGCCGACACGGCCGCGGAGTTGATCGGTCAAACGGTCACCGCGGTGACCGACGACGCGTCGCCGCAGGGCGCCCGCACCATCGCGCTGTGGGAGCCGGCACTGCTGCCGGATCTGACGGGTGAGAACGGCGCTCCGGTACGGCGCTCGGCGGGCGCCGAAGCCGCCCGGGTGATGGCCGATCTGGTCGAAGAGGGCGCCCGCACGCTGACGTTCGTAAGGTCGCGCCGCGGCGCCGAGCTCACCGCGCTTGGCGCACGGACCCGATTGGCCGACACCGCACCGGAGCTGGCGGAGCGCGTCGCGTCCTACCGCGCCGGATACCTCGCCGAGGACCGCCGCGAGCTCGAGCGTGCGTTGGCCGACGGGCAGCTGCGCGGGCTGGCCACCACCAACGCACTCGAACTCGGCATCGACATAGCCGGTCTGGACGCTGTGGTGCTGGCCGGCTTTCCCGGGACGGTCACGTCGTTCTGGCAGCAGGCCGGACGCTCCGGGCGGCGCGGGCAGGGTGCGCTGATCGTGTTGATCGCGCGCGACGATCCGCTTGACACCTACCTCGTGCACCATCCCGCCGCGCTGTTGGACAAGCCGATCGAGCGGGTGGTCATCGACCCCACCAACCCATATGTGCTCGGTCCCCAACTGCTCTGCGCCGCAGTCGAACTCCCGCTGACCGACGCTGAAGTACGCCGGTGGGACGCCGACGCGGTGGCCGCGACACTCGTCGACGACGGTTTGCTGCGTCGCCGGGCAGGCAGCTACTTCCCCGCCCCCGGCGCCGATCCGCATCCCGCAGTGGACATTCGCGGCTCCATCGGCGGACAGATCGCCATCCTGGAGGCCGACACCGGCCGGATGCTGGGCAGCACCGGCGCCGGGCAGGCGGCGTCATCGATCCATCCGGGTGCGGTTTATCTGCACCAGGGCGACAGTTATGTCGTCGACTCACTGGATTTCGAAGACGGCATCGCGTTTGTGCACGCCGCCGATCCCGATTACCGCACCTACGCCCGCGAGATCACCGACATCGCCGTCACCGGAGCAGGCGAACGGTCCACGTACGGGCCGGTCACCATCGGCCTGGTGCCGGTTTCGGTGAGCAACAGCGTGGTCGGCTATCTGCGTCGCGGCCTGGACGGCGAGGTCATCGATTTCATCGAACTCGACATGCCCACCAGCACCCTGGAAACCATGGCCGTGATGTGCACCATCACACCGGAAGCGTTGCAGGAGTACGGAATTGACATGTTGGCGACACCGGGCGCCTTGCATGCCGCCGAGCACGCCGCGATCGGACTGCTGCCGCTGGTGGCCAGTTGCGACCGCGGCGACATCGGCGGAGTGTCAACGGCGGTAGGGCCTTCCGGCGTCGGTGGGCTGCCCGCCATCTTCGTCTACGACGGCTATCCGGGCGGGGCGGGATTCGCCGACCGCGGATTCCGACAGTTGAGCACTTGGTGGGGCGCGACGGCCGCGGCGATCGAGGCATGCGAGTGCCCGCACGGCTGCCCCTCGTGCGTCCAATCGCCGAAGTGCGGCAACGGTAACGATCCGCTCGACAAAGCGGGCGCGGTGCGGGTACTCCGTCTGGTGCTCGGCGCGCTGAATGATGCCTGAGCGTGACCCCCGACCGCGACGACGACCGACCCCTCGACGGTCGACTGCGCGGATCGACATCTCTTTGCCACGTTCGGGCACGCCGAACACACAGACGTTGCAATGAACGGTCGGACAACGCGATCCGTTCTCAATCCCGGAGGCCGGGTGCAGTGGCAAAGTACTTGAATCCACTCATGTTTGCAACTCTCCCGCGCACTGGAAACGCAACCGTAGCCGCATTCCGGCGCCGACCGCGACGGATTCCGTCGTTGCTCAGCAGATAACCGGCCACCAAACCACCGGTAAAATGCCCGCCATGACCCACGACTGGCTGCTCGTGGAGACACTGGGTGACGAGCCCGCCGTGGTCGCCCGAGGTTCTCAGACGAAGAACCTCGTTCCGATCAGTGTGTTTCTGCGCCGCAACCCCAACTTGATGGCCATCCAAAGCGCCATCGGGGCAACCGTGCGGGCTGGTCAGGGCCTCAGCAGTATCACCCCGAAGAACGACCGCGTGATCCGCACCGAAGTGGTGCAGATGTCCGACGGACGGATCCACGGCGTGCACGTCTGGATCGGTCCACTCGACGCCGAGCCACCTCAACGCCCCATTCCTGGCCCGCTGAAATGGGACCTGACCAATGGCGTCGCGACCGATACTGCGGAATCCATACGTAACAGCGGTATGGATCCCGAAACCGAGGCCACCCACGGACGGGCCTTCGCCGACGATCTGCCGACCCGCGATCTCAACGCCGGGGAAACCAAAGTGTTGTCGATGGCAATAAAACCGGAACCCGGCAACACCCTTTGCACCACGTGGGATGTCACCGATTTCCGGGGCGAGCCGATCACTGTCGGATTCGTGGCCCGCGTGGCGTTCGAGCCGGATGACGACGGCACCGACAACCTGATCTGCCGGGCGATGAACTGGCGCAGCGAGCGCGAGGGCACCGTGGTCGCCGCCGACTACCTGGCACAACGCATCCTCGACGGCCTCGCCCGGCCAGGCGTGCACCGCGCGCTGGTCGACCTCAAGAACTGGAAGCTGTTGAAATGGCTCGATGAGCCCGCTCCTTTCTTCGACTGGCGCAGCAGCGACGGCGGACCCGCACGCGTACATCCCGCCGATGCGCGCCACATGACCAGGATGACAACGGAATTCGCCGGCGGTATGACGGCCGCGGTGCTGCGGATGCGCGCGGCCGACGACAGCTGGCACCCGATCCACATCACGATCAACCGGATCGAACTCGAGCCGGGCACCTTCGCCGGCCTGGTGGCTCTGCGGCTGCCCACCGAAGCCGAGATTGCCACTGCTGACCTGGATTTCATCGAATAGCTAAGCGGCCGAGGCCGTTTCACTCGGTCCCGCCCGGGCGGCAGCCGTCGCCGGACCGATTCCCCACCGCCCGAGCCGCACCTCGGCGTGCACCGTCAGCACCACATCGAGGCCGTCCACCCGGCACTGCGCCACCGTGGTGCGCATCGCCGACGCGACCGTGGCCGCCTGGCGGCACGCCGCATCCGGTCCGGCGATCAGCGCTCCCGCCGCCGCGAGCGCACCCAGATCCGCTGCGGCCTGGGCCCGATGCCGCGCGATCACCGCCGCACCGAGACTCGCACCCGCTGCCGTGAACGTGACGAGCACACCGATCATCGCGGCAGCCAGCACACTGGCCGAACCGGCGTCACCGCACACCCGGCTCGATCGCCGCGGCGGCGTCCGCGGTGACGGTGAGCCCCGGCAGCGCCGCGGCCACGCTGACCCGCGCCACCACGAGGGTGCCGTCACGCCGCAACTGCACCACCGCATCTCGCGGGGCGATGCGCTGGGCCACCTCGGTGGCCGAGCGATCGTCACCGCGCGCGGCCAGCCGAGCCGCTTCCCTCGCCGCGTCGACACAGCGCACCTGCATCGACACCGCACTGAGCCCGGCCAGACACAACGCAAGAACCACCACCAGGGCCGCGATCGCGAACGCCGCCTCGACAGTGACCGCACCACGATCACCTAGACCTTGGTGCTCAGCGCCCGGCTGATGATGTTGGTCAACGCCGTGACGATCGAGTCGCCGGTGACCACGGTGTAGAGAATCGCGCCGAAGGCTGCCGCGGCGATGGTGCCGATGGCGTATTCGACCGTCGACATGCCGTCCTCGTCGACCGCCAACACGGCCAACCGTGTCTGGATCTGCGCAATCATATTGCCCGCCATGATGTTTCCTCCCGATGTGTACCGATGTCACCACAAACCCGAACTCAGAACGTCTCCCGCGAGCCCCGCCACGACAGGGATGATCCCCAGACACAGAAAGGCCGGGAGGTAGCACAGCCCGAGCGGACCGGCGATGAGCACACCGGCCCGTTCGGCAGCCGCGTCGGCCGCCGCGGCGGCTTCGTGTCGCGACTGATCGGCCAATTCGGCGACCGACCGGGCCAGCGCCGTGCCCGACGATGCCGACCTGCGGGCCAGCCGCAGCAGGGCTTCGGCATTGCGATCTTTCAGGCCAGCGTCATTCGGCCACGCCGTCACGGGGTCCGCTCCCAGAGCGAGTAGATCGGCGGACCGGGTGAGCAACCCGGCGAGTGGTTCGGGTGCCGACGGCGCCGCGGCGGCCGCTGCGCTCGACACCGCCATCCCGGCGGACAGGCAGGCGGCGAACAACTCGAACGTCGATGCAGCGGCCAGCGGGTCGTCGGCTGACGAGCGCACCGCCAGTCGCGGCGCAGCCGTCGGGTGCACCCGCAGCCGCGTCGCGGGCCGATCCGCCGATACCAGCAGCGCGACCGCAAGAAACATTGCTGCCCAAGTCATTTCATCACCCCGGCCACGATCCGGTCTGACCACAACAGGCCGGCGCACGCGAGCAGCACTCCGACGACCAACAGCCATCCGCCCACACCGGGGGCCAGCAGGAACGCAACGGGCTGCGCGCCGATCAACTGCCCGAGCGCGATGCCGATAACCGGCAGCCCGGCCAGCATGGCCGCGGTGGTGCGGGCACCGGCCATGGCGGCGGTGACCCGAGCCGAAAAGCGTTCCCGCTCAACGATGTCCTGCGCAGCGGTCTGCATCAGCGTGGCCACAGCCAGACCGCGGGCCTCCGCCAGTCGCCAACACACCGCGAGCCGCTGCCAGTGCATCGGCAACGGCGACGCGACCGCGACATCGTCGAGTCCGGCCGCCACATCGGCACCCAGCCGCGCCCGCGCCGCCACGGCACGCATCCCGTCGGCCACTGGGCCGCAGACCTCCTGCGCTGCCACGGTGAACGCCGCAACCGGGTGCGCCCCGACCCGCAATTCACCGACCAACACCTCCAGCGCAGATTGCAGCGCAACAGATTCGGCGGCTCGGCGCCGCTGCATGGTTCGGCGATGACGGCGCAGTGCCACGGTGCCCACCACCGCGCCCACCGCCACCGCGACCGGGATCGGCACCAGCCACGCCAGCGCGATCAGCACCGGCGCGAGCAATACCCATGGACGCCGCCGTGGGGGGCGGGGCAACGCCCGCAGCCGACGGGGTGCCGCGGGCCACACCAGCAGGGCCGCAGCGAGTGCCAGCGCAGCGGTGGTCACGACACACCCCGCTCGACGAGCATCCGGCGCAGAACGCCTGCGCCGGAAGCAGACCCGACGTCCGCGTGCCATGCGGTGCGCACGTCGAGAATACCGTCGACACCGCGTTGCAGCACCGCGATCTCCGCCAGCCTGCGCCGCCCGTGCCGGTCCCTGCCGACATGGAGCAGTACCTGCACCGCGGCTGCCACCTGGCTGCGCAGCGCGGCCGCACTGAGACCGCCGAGCGCACCGAGGGCCTCCAACCGGGCAGGCACCTCGGCGGGGCTGTTGGCATGCACCGTGCCCGCACCGCCGTCGTGGCCGGTGTTGAGAGCACCAAGCAGGTCGACGACCTCCGCCCCGCGCACCTCGCCCACGACGATGCGGTCCGGTCGCATCCGCAGGGCCTGCCGCACCAGATCGCGGACCGTGATCTCCCCGATCCCTTCGACATTGGCGCCGCGGGCCACCAGCTTGACCAGATGCGGATGCGGCGGGGCGAGTTCGGCGGCGTCCTCCACACAGACGATCCGTTCGCTCACAGGCACCGCGCCGAGCAGAGCGGCAAGCAACGTCGTCTTGCCACACCCGGTTCCGCCGGAGATCAGGAACGCCAGGCGGGCATCGATGACCGCGTGCAGCAGCTCGGCCGCGTCGGGCGCGATGGCACCGGATGCGGTGAGGGACGCCAGATCCTGGGTGGCAGGCCGCAAGACGCGCAGGGACAGGCATGTGCCGCCGACCGCGACCGGCGGCAGCACCGCATGCAGGCGCACGGTGGCCGCGCCCGGCCCGGTGAGCTGGCCGTCGACCCATGGCTGTGCGTCGTCGAGGCGGCGTCCGGCCAGCAGGGCCAGTCGTTGCGCCAGCCGGCGCACCGCGGCCTCGTCGGCGAACCGGACCGTGGTGCGGCGCAGGCCGTTCCCGTCATCCACCCACACCGCGTCCGGCGCGGTGACAAGCACGTCAGTGGTGCCGTCGGCCGACAGCAGCGGTTCGAGCAACCCTGCGCCGGTCAGTTCGGTCTGCAGCACCCGCAGGCTGCTCAGCACCTCGGTATCGCCCAGCAGCCCACCGGATTCGGCCCGGATGGCCGCGGCGACCACGCCCGGCGTCAGCGGGGTCGTTTCGGTCGCCAACCGCTCGCGGACCCGTTCGATCAGCGATGCGGTCATGCCGCCGCCCCCGCGGGATGCGAGGCCAGCACGGTGAGCACCCGGCGGGCCGCGCCGGCCAGCGGTGCCCGCCGGCGCATCCGCACGCCGCCGCGCTCGAGACGTTCGGTGATGCCGGGCTCCGGCCGCATGGCGGCCAGCAGCGGCAGGTCGACGATGCGGGCCACCTCGGCCGACCGCAACCCGCCTGGGGCCGGACCACGCACCACCACACCGGCATTCGGGTTGCAGGCCAGCAGCCATGAGCGGGCCGCGGTCGCCGCCGCGCAGGACCGCACGTCGGCGGGCGTCACGAGGACGACGAGATCGGCAGCATCCAGCGCGGCCTCCACCGCGGCGGTACAACGTCGCGGTACGTCGCACACCACCGTCGCACCGCCACGGCATCCGGCGTCGATCACCGCACCGAGCGGGCCCGCATCGATCTCGACACCCGTTCTGCCGCTGGACAATACGCTGACCTGATTGCGGCGCGGCAAGGCGTCGCGCAGCGCCGGGAATGCCAGCCTGCCGCTCTGCAGTGCCAGGTCGGGCCAGCGCAGACCGGGCACGTCCTCGGTGCCCATCACCAGATCGATGCCGCCGCTCCACGGATCGGCGTCGACCAGGAGCGCCGGGCCGGCGTCGGAGGCAGTCTGCGCCAAGGCGGCGGCGAATACGGAAGCCCCGGCGCCACCGCGGGATCCGACGACGGCCAGGACCGGGCCGCGGCTGCCGTCGTCGGCCACCGCAGCAGCCGACAGCGCGGCCACCAGGTCGGCATCTTGGGCAGGCAGAGTCAACACCTGTTGGGCGCCAACCGAGATCGCGGCCTGCCAGTCCGCGGGCGCAGGTGCGGCGGCGCTGACGAGCGTCACGCGGTCGCGGCGCGGCAGTGCCCGCCGGGCGCAGCGGGCCGCCGCGTCGGCGTCGAGAAGCACTGCCGCAGCTGCCGTCCACGCCTTGCGGCCGGACGGTTCGCCGACGTGAACGAGTGACACACCGGCAGCCGCGGCAACGCGATCGGCATCTTCGCGCAGCACCGGATCCCCGATCATGGCGAGCACCGAGTGCGTCGAATTGGTCATGGCCCCAAGCCTGTGGCTGTCGAGGCGGTGGCGCCAGCACCCAACCGGAGAATGTGGATGAACGACGGGTTGGGGATAACTCATCGGGGGTCGCGCGGCGGCGAATTTCTCCCCGGAAAAAGAGACGACCCCCGCCAGGGGGGGAGGAGGCGGAGGTCGTCGTGTATCAGCCCCGGGGGGTCGGGCTGATGCACCTCGGCATAAGCCGAGTAATGCTCACTATACACACGGATCTGCCCAAAGACGCAAGAGATGCGGCTGCGAGTTAACAAGACGCCACCTGTGAGACAGATCGTGTCGACATGTGCCGTGAACTGCCGGTTTGTCGGCTCCGCCGGAGCGCGTCGGACACCTCCCTCTATGCTGGCGCATGTGAGTGCATCCGATCCGGTTGCCGGGGAGCCGATCGCACCGCAAGCCGGGCAGCCCAGCGGCCGCCCGGTGCGCACAGCGGCGTTCTTCGACCTCGACAAGACGGTGATCGCCAAGTCCAGTACGCTCGCCTTCAGCAAACCTTTCTTCGATCAGGGCCTGCTGAACCGACGCGCTGTTCTCAAGTCGACGTACGCGCAGTTCCTCTTCCTGATGTCGGGCGCCGACCACGACCAGATGGACCGCATGCGTTCGTACGTCACCAACATGTGTACGGGCTGGGACGTCGAACAGGTCAAGTCGATCGTCAGGGAGACGCTGCACGACATCGTCGACCCGTTGGTGTTCGCCGAAGCCGCCGAACTGATCGCCGACCACAAGCTCTGCGGCCGCGACATCGTCGTGGTGTCGGCTTCGGGCGAGGAGATCGTCGCGCCGATCGCGCGGGCGTTGGGCGCCACGCACGCCATGGCCACCCGGATGGTCGTCGAGGACGGCCGCTACACCGGCGAGATCGCGTTCTACTGCTACGGCGAGGGCAAGGTCGAAGCCATCCGCGCGTTGGCTGCGCGCGAGGGCTACGCGCTCGATTACTGCTACGCGTACTCCGACTCGGTGACCGACATCCCGATGCTCGAGTCGGTAGGTCATCCCACCGCGGTCAACCCGGACCGGGCGCTGCGCAAGGAGGCCGTCGCGCGCGACTGGCCCGTGCTGACGTTCACCAAACCGGTGTCACTGCGCGACCGGCTCCCCGCCGCCCCGTCAGGGGCCGCCGTGGCCACCACCGCCGCGGTGGGTGTGAGTGCGCTGGCGGCGGGCGCGCTGACGTATTCGCTGTTGCGCCGCTTCACTTTTTGAGCTACCGGGTGTAGTAGCTGGGGCACAGTCGTAACGATCGGGAAACTCGCTCAATTTGGGCCTTGATGTGACTGTGGTCACGTAGTACAAAGGAACCACGGAAGCTTGGAGAAGCCAAGATATAGCCAGAAGAGAAGGCTAAATCTCCCGAACCAGGCTCCCTAGCACGGGTCCCGGCACCCACGCGGAGCACATGCCGCGGAATAGGTAAAAGTGTTGCGGGCCTGCGTGATTGCGAGAAGCGGACGGACCCGACGGCCCCTTGGGTGGGGTTGCATCCGAAGCGCATTGCAAGGACGCCGAGGCCACCCACGCAACCCACATTGCACGCTTGGTAACCGGAATCCGTGCTAGCGGGCGGCGAGCCGAACACAGTTCGGAACGCCGCCCGCTTTGCGTTTGCTGGACAGATCGCCGAAAGACCCTCAGCCCGCGGCAGACTGGGCGATCTGCAGTGCTTCCCGCGCGCCGGCGTGCAGCGCTTCTGAACTCAGCAGCAGCCACGCCGTCAGCCCGTCGCGAGTGCCCGCCGCGAATCCCCGTGCGGCAGCCCGGTAATCGCCCGACTTCTTCATCCAGTGCACCTCGGGAACCCCGAGGCCGTGCGGATCCAGACCACTGGCGATCGTCACCAGTCGTGACAGTCCACGAGCCACGACTCCGTCGGCCGTACCGAACGGCTCCAAGGTCAACAGTTCGCCATGAGCGACAGCGGCCAGAATCGGCGCGGGCACGCGCGATCCTCCGGTCAGGATTTCGGCGAGCAGTTCCAACCGGCGCCCGACGGCGGGATCCGTCCGCGGCCGGCCCAGATGTTCGTCGTCGGTGAGGTCTGCGGCGGCCAGCGCATGCAGCCGGGCCAGCGCCTGCAACGGTGCCCGCTGCCACACGCCGACCAGCGTCGTCGCCCCACCCTCGAGGGCTTCCGCGACGCGGATCGCGCCTGCGGTCACAGGATCCGGCTCGCCGTCGGGGGCCAGCTGGATGGATCCGCCGTCGAGTACCGCCGAGGCCCGAGCCGCCCGCATCGCGGCCTCGCCCGCGGTCTGCGGCCAGCCGCGCAGGTTGAAGCGGTGCCGGTGCGCCCGCCCGAGCGCCTCCCTGGCCTCATCGCACGCCGCGGCCACGCCGGGAAGCTCGGCGAGCGGCGCGAGCGGGTCGGTGTTGGTCACGGCCACATACGCTAGCCGACCGCTGGTCGCCGGATCTTCGACCGTTCAGCGCACCGGGCGCGCCGTCCAGCCGACGGCGTTGTGCGTCTCCAACGCCCGTGCAACGTTCGGTGACTAGGCTCACAAACATGTCGAACCCGTCAGTGACGCACGCCGAAGTTCCGTCAGCCTATCCCCCACCCGCCGACTTCGCGGCCAGCGCGAACGCGACGGGCGAGTTGTATGCCGCGGCCGAACGAGACCGGCTGGCGTTCTGGGGCGAGCAGGCCGACCGGCTTACCTGGCAGACACCGTTCACCGAGGTGCTGGACTGGTCGGAGGCACCGTTCGCGAAGTGGTTCGTCGGCGGCAAGCTCAACGTCGCCTACAACTGCGTGGACCGCCACGTCGAGGCAGGCAACGGCGACCGGGTCGCGATCCACTGGGTCGGCGAGCCGGTCGAGGACGCACGCGACATCACCTACGCCCAGCTCAAGGATGAGGTCAGCAAGGCCGCCAACACCCTGACCGATCTCGGCCTGGTGGCCGGTGACCGGGTCGCCATCTACATGCCGATGGTGCCCGAGGCCATCATCGCCATGCTGGCCTGCGCCCGCCTCGGCATCATGCACAGCGTCGTGTTCGCAGGGTTCTCCGCCAGCGCGCTGCGCGCCCGCGTCGAGGACGCCCAGGCCAAGCTGGTCATCACCACCGACGGGCAGTACCGGCGCGGTGAGGCCGCATCGTTGAAGTCCGCCGTCGACGAGGCGGTCGAGGGACAACCGTCGGTGCAGAACGTTCTTGTGGTGCGGCGCACCGGAATTGACGTCAACTGGACGCCGGGCCGCGATCTCTGGTGGCACGAGACGGTGGAGCAGGCCTCACCCGACCACACGCCGCAGGCATTCGACTCCGAGCAGCCGCTGTTCCTGCTGTACACCTCGGGCACCACAGGCAAGCCCAAAGGCATCGTGCACACCTCGGGCGGATTCCTCACCCAGGCCGCCTATACCCACTACAACGTTTTCGACATCAAGCCCGAAAGCGACGTGTACTGGTGCACAGCCGATATCGGCTGGGTCACCGGGCACACCTACATCGTGTACGGCCCGCTGGCCAACGGTGTCACGCAGGTGGTCTATGAGGGCACCCCGGCGTCGCCGACCATGCACCGGCATTTCGAGGTCATCGAAAAGTACGGCGTGACAATCTATTACACGGCACCGACGCTGATTCGCACGTTCATGAAGTGGGGGCGGGTACTGCCCGAGGCCCACGACCTGAGCAGCCTGCGGCTGCTGGGCTCGGTCGGCGAGCCGATCAACCCCGAGGCGTGGCGGTGGTACCGCGAATTCATCGGCGGCAACAAGACCCCGATCGTGGACACCTGGTGGCAGACCGAGACCGGGGCCATCATGATCTCCCCGCTGCCCGGAGTGACGGCCGCCAAGCCCGGCTCGGCGATGACCCCACTGCCCGGCATCGCGGCCAAGATCGTCGACGACGAGGGCAACGACCTGGTCCCCGGCGCCGACGAAGCCGAGCACGTCACCGGATATCTGGTGCTCGACAAGCCGTGGCCGGCCATGCTGCGCGGCATCTGGGGTGATCCGGAGCGGTTCAAGGAGACCTACTGGTCCCGCTTCGCCGAGCAGGGCTGGTACTTCGCAGGCGACGGCGCCCGGTACGACTCGGACGGCAACATCTGGGTGCTCGGCCGCATCGACGACGTCATGAACATCTCGGGTCACCGCATCTCGACCGCGGAGGTCGAGTCGGCACTGGTCGGCCATTCCGGTGTCGCCGAGGCCGCTGTCGTCGGCGCGTCGGACGAGACCACCGGCCAAGCCATCTGTGCCTTCGTCATCCTCAAGGAAAGCGCCCACGGCGGTGCGGAGAACATGATCGACGAATTGCGCGCGCAGGTCTCCCGCGAGATCTCACCGATCGCCAAGCCCCGCGAGATCCACGTGGTGCCGGAGCTGCCCAAGACCCGCAGCGGCAAGATCATGCGCCGACTGCTGCGCGACGTGGCCGAAGGCCGTGAACTCGGTGACACCTCGACACTGGTCGACCCGAGCGTGTTCGAAGCCATCCGGGCCAGCAAGTAGGCAGCGCCGCCGGCGTCACCGCCTAGGGAATCGGCACATACCCCGTACCGGGCCGGTTCTTGGCGGTGATGTCGGCGAGTTGCGTGTTGATCGACATGGTCACCGCGGGCGTGTGCAGCGGCACGTATTTCACGACGCAGGTCGGCAGATCGTTGGTGTAGGCGCCGTGCAGCATGCCCACCAGCTTGTTGTCGACTGTGACGGGCGCGCCGGAATCACCGGGCTGCCCGCACACCTGGTTGACGATGGTGCCCGGATCCTGTCCCGGCCCCCACGTGACACCGCACGAATAGCCGGTGGTGCGGCCCAGCTTGCAGGCGATCTGGCCGAACACCGGGTCGGGGCCGAGGCCGTCGATCTGGAAACCGTTGACGTTGTCGGTCGGGGTGACCTTCTGCGGGTCGAACTGGATCACCGCGTAGTCCAGCAATTCGTTGCCTGCGACCATGGTGCCCAGCTGCCCGGCCCCGGTCGCGTTCTCGGCCGCCACCGTCGCGCCCGGGCCACCACAGTGCGCCGACGTGAAGCCGATCAGCCGGCCCGCGTTGTCGTGGCCGATGGTGGTCAGGGTGCAGAACGTGTCTCCGTTGACGACGATGCCGGAGCCTCCGCCGAGCACCACCGGATCAGCATGGGCGACACCCGGTGTGAGCAATGCGGCCAGCGCGAGAATCAATGTCCCGACAACGAATTTCCAGCGGCGTCTGGTCGCCAAGTGTCCTCCCATCGACGCGCCCGACCCGCGCACCCCAAGCGAATACTCGCATCCTACTTGGGCTCAGATGTCGGCCGGGATCGTTATCCGAGCCACCACATGGCAACATGAACCGCGACCACATCACCGAAACCAGGCATCGGACCCGGGGAGGAAGCTTCTTGTGAGCAACGGCGACCGCAGGACCGGAATTCCGGCAACGGTGACCTCGATTCCGCTGGTAGATCCGCACGCGCCCAAGCCCGACCCGTCCATCGGAGACCTGGTCAAAGATGCGACCGCGCAGGTGTCGACGCTGGTCCGCGCCGAGGTCGCACTGGCAAAGGCCGAGATCACCCGCGACGTCAAGAAGGGCTTGACCGGCAGCATCTTTTTCATCGCCGCGCTGGTCGTGCTGTTCTACTCGACCTTCTTTTTCTTCTTCTTCGTCGCCGAGCTGCTCGACACCTGGCTGTACCGCTGGGCGGCGTTCCTGATCGTGTTCGGCATCATGGTGCTGACCACGGTGGCGCTGGCACTGTTCGGCTACCTCAAGGTGCGCCGTATCCGCGGACCGCGGCAGACCATCGAGTCGGTGAAAGAAACGCGCGATGCGCTGACGCCCGGGCATGACAAAGCCGTCGCACTGCCCACGGCCGACGCGGCGCGGGCCAAGGCGGCCCCGGCCGACCCCTCGGGCTGGTAATGCCCCCACCCGACCCGTCGATCACCCGGATCGACGGGCCGTGGCGGCATCTGCAGGTGCACGCCAACGGCATTCGCTTCCACGTCGTCGAGGGCGAGAGCTCGCAGCCCGACCGTGAGAATGCGGGCGCCGACCGTCCGCTGGTCATCCTGCTGCACGGATTCGGCTCGTTCTGGTGGTCGTGGCGTCATCAGCTCACGGGGTTGCCCGACGCTCGCGTCGTCGCCGTGGACCTGCGTGGCTACGGCGGCAGCGATAAACCCCCGCGCGGTTACGACGGCTGGACCCTGGCAGGTGACACCGCGGGGTTGGTGCGTGCGCTGGGCCACAAGACCGCGACGCTGGTGGGCCACGCCGACGGCGGCCTGGTGTGCTGGGCGACGGCCGTCCTGCATCCGAGGGTGGTGCGGGCCATCGCGTTGGTCAGCTCGCCGCATCCGGTGGCGCTGCGCGCGTCGGCGCTGACCCGGCGCGATCAGGGGCGCGCGCTGCTCCCCTCGTTGATGCGCTATCAGCTGCCGATGCTGCCGGAGCGCGCGCTGACCCGCCACGACGGCGAAGAGCTTGAGCGCCTGGTGCGCAGCCGGGCCGGCATCAAATGGCAAGCCACGCAGGATTTCTCCGACACCCTCGGGCACATGCGGCGCGCCATTCAGATCTCGGGCGCCGCCCATTCGGCGCTGGAGTACCAGCGCTGGGCGGTGCGAAGCCAACTGCGCACTGAGGGCAGGCGGTTCATGCGGTCGATGAAACGGCCGGTCAATGTGCCGGTGCTGCACCTGCGCGGCGACGCCGACCCATACGTGCTGGCCGACCCGGTCTACCGCACCCAACACTTCGCGCCGCACGGCCGCTACGTAGCTCTGGCCGGCTCCGGGCACTTCGGCCACGAGGAAGATCCCGACACGGTCAACGAGCAGCTGCGCAGGTTCCTCACGCACCTGGGCCAGGGCTGATCAGGAGCTGATGCACGTCCCGGTGGCCACCCGCTGGGTGTTGCCGATCTTGGCCATCTGCTGCTCGACTTCCTTTGCGGTCAGCACGAATCCGGTGTCAGCGTCGTCGACGGCCGCGCCGAACACGACGCCGAGCACCTTGCCGGCCCGGTTGATCATCGGCCCGCCCGAATTACCCTGCCGCACAGTGCCCCGCACGGTGTAGACCTCGCGGGTGACGGTCGTGGTGCGGTAGATGTCGGGGCCTTTGAGCTCGATGATCTCGCGCACGCGTGCCGGGGTGGCCAGGAAGTCACCGCCGCCGGGGTACCCCATCACGACCGCGTCGGTGCCCTGTGGGGCCGCTTGGTCGGCGAAGGTCAGCGGCGCGGTCGGCAAGTCGGGGACATCGAGGATGGAGATGTCGGCGTTGGGGTCGTAGGACACGACGCTCGCGTCGTAGGTCTTGCCCTCGGCTTCGACGGTCACACTGTCCGCTCCGGCCACCACGTGGGCGTTGGACATCACCCGGTTGGGCGCCACGACGAATCCGCTGCCCTCCAACACCTTCTGGCAACTCGGTGCGATGCCCTTGATCTTGACGACGCTCGGCCGGGTGGCAGCGACGACGGCGTCGTTGGCCAGGCTCGCATCAGGCGCGTCGACGTTGACGATGGGGGTGCGGCCGAACGGCTGCAAGACGTCGAACCCCGACGTGTCCAGCAGGCTCGACAGCCGCGTCGGCACCGACTTCAACCACGGCGGCGCCACCTTGTCCACCTCGGTCAGTACTCGCGAATTCTTCACTGCCGCAGCCAGGTTGGGCTGGTCCGATGAGGTCAGCGGGGTGGCCAGCAGGTAGGCCGCCACCAGGACGGCCACCAGTTGCAAGGCCACGCCGATGGCCGAGTCGAACACCCGAAGGACCGGATTGCGCAACGCGCTGCGGACCGCGCGGCCGAGCACCACGCCGGCGATCTCCCCGACCACGACGAGCGCCAGGATCAGGAACAGCGACGCGAACAGTTTGGTGCGCGGCCCTTCGATGTGGCTGACGATGTGCGGGGCGAGCAGCAGGCCGGCCACCGCGCCCAGCACCACGCCCACGAAGGACAGCAGCGAGCCGAGCGCGCCGGAACGCCAGCCGGAGATGGCGGCGACGAACGCGATGCCGGTGATGGCCAGGTCAAGCCAAAGCGAAGGTGTCATTTACTTCCAGTTCAACGTTGCGCTTCACCGTAGCCGTTCGGATGCCCGACAAGCGCCATTGCCTCGTCGAGTTCACGTACGTCGTCGGTGTTCCACGGCTGCGCCCAGCCCGCGACATCGAGGATGGCCGAGATGACCTGCCCGGTGAATCCCCACACCAGCATCTCGTTCAGCAGAAACGCCGGGCCTGCGAACCGCCGGGTGGCCGCTTCGCGACAGACCATGAGCCGATTCTCCGGATTGATGAACGCGCGCACGGGCACTCGTGCGACCACCGCGGTCTCGGACGGGTCGACGACGGCCACCGGGCCGGGATCGGGTGAGTAGGCCAGCACCGGGACGACGTGAAATCCCGACGGCGGGATGAACATGCGTTCCAATGTGGCCAGCGGACGTAACCGTCCGGTATCGATGCCCGTTTCCTCCCACGCCTCGCGGAACGCCGTCGCCACCGGGCCCTCGTCACCGGGATCGGTGGCGCCGCCGGGAAAAGCCGCCTGCCCGGCGTGGTGCCGCAGCGTCGACGCCCGCACGGTGACCAGCAGATCGGCATCGTCGGGAAGGTCGGGCGCAGGAACATCGGCAGGGCCGGAGAACAACACGAGCACCGCGGCGTCCCGACGGGCACCGGCCAGAGCCGCCTGCTTGTCCAATTCGACGATGCTGGCCAGCACGTCCGGCGGAACCCGGCGACGATACGCGTCGGGCACCCCGTCGACGTTGTCCACCAGAGGTCGCAGCCACGCCGGCGCGGCATCGGGATTCAGCTCGCCGAGCTGGGAAGTCAACGCGCTGCTCCTTGGCCCAATTTCTCCGACACCGCCGCGGCGATCTCATCAGCGTTGGAGAAGGGCCGCGGCACGATTCCGGCCACGCTACCGTCTGCGCGCAGCACCACCGTCGCAGGCATCACGTTGGGCACCCGCAGAGCGGCGGCGATCAGCCGACGACCGTCCTGCAGAGTCGGCAGCCGAACACCGAGTTCGGCCAGCCGCAGCAGCGCGGCTGCCTCGTTCTCGTCCTGGTGCACGGTGACCACCACGAGGTCAGACCCCATGCGGCGCTGATACTCCGCCATCGCGGGCAGTTCGTCGGCGCACGGCCCACACCAATACGCCCACAGGTTCAGCACCACCGTGCGTCCGGCGAGCGCGCGAGCCACGTCGACCGCGGCGCCGTCACCCGCACACTGCAGCGTGATACCGGACAGGGCCTGCGGCCCCGGACCTTGCCCCGGCGACGGGCACGGCGGCAGGGCCGCTCGGGCGCGCGGGCCGGCGAGGGCCTGCGGGGTGTCGGCATCGCGGTGATCGCGGCCTGCCGCAGGCGCGACGCCCGCGCTCGGGACGTCGCGCATCTGCATCCAGAACGCCGTCCCCAAGGCCACCAGGACCACCAGCACGGCGATGGTCCAGCGGGTCGAAGCCTTCACAGCCCGGCGAGAGCCAGCAGGTGCTCGGTCTCGGGGCCTTTGACCAGCGGGGCGGCGACGAGTGGATCGGTGGGACCAGTACCGAACGACGGGCAGTCCTTGGCCAGTACGCACACGCCGCAGGCGGGTTTGCGGGCATGGCAGACGCGGCGCCCATGAAAGATCACGCGGTGGCTGAGCAGCGTCCACTCGCTGCGTTCGATCAGCTCGCCGACGGCGAACTCGACCTTGACCGGATCTTCCTCCTCGGTCCAGCGCCAGCGCCGCACGAGCCTGCCGAAATGGGTGTCGACGGTGATGCCGGGGATGTCGAAGGCGTTACCCAGGATCACGTTGGCGGTCTTGCGTCCGATGCCAGGCAGCGTCACCAGGTCTTCCATTGTGGCGGGCACCTGGCCGTCGAAACGCTCGACCAACTCCTGCCCCAGCCGGATGAGCGACGTGGTCTTGTTGCGGTAGAAACCGGTCGGCCGGATCAGCTCTTCCATCTCGGTGCGGTCGGCCTGCGCGTAGTCCAGCGCGGTGCGGTATTTGAGGAACAGCGCGGGCGTGGTCAGGTTGACGCGCTTGTCGGTGCTCTGCGCCGACAGGATGGTGGCGACGGCGAGCTCGAGCGGGTTGGTGAAGTCCAGCTCGCAGTACACATGCGGAAATGCCTGGGCCAGTTCACGATTCATGCGTCTGGCGCGCCGGACCAGGCCAAGGTGCGTCTCGGTGTCCCATTTTTTGGGACGGGCTGTTTTCCCAGTTCGGACGGCACCCGCGCTCACCCTTGCCAGCGTACTGATTCCCTCCGACACACCCGGCAGCGGACCTGGTGGCATTTCGTGACCTCCCTGAGACCTACGCCGTGTTTACTTCACCCTTGTGTCGTGGTTGCTGGTGGCGCTCGTCCCCGCCTTGCTGATGCTGGTGGCGGTGGGGCTCGGCCGGCTCGAGAATTGGCTCGCCACCGAGCGCCCGGCCGGTAGGCGCGACACGCTGAACGGTCTGCAGCGGCGGCTCGCGAGCCTCGACGGCGACCGTTTGCCCACGCGGGGGTACAGCCAGCACGCGACGAATCCCGGATTTCACACGACTCGCCATGCCAATCGTGTGTAGCGTGGGCTAGTCGCGAAACCGCGTACCTCTAGACTGATCACGAATTGTCAATAGAGGGTCAATACCACCCGACACCTTAAGAGGAACAACGTGGACGAGATCCTGGCCAGGGCCGGAATCTTCCAGGGAGTCGAACCCACCGCCGTATCAGCGCTCACCAAGCAGCTGCAGCCAGTCGACTTCCCGCGCGGGCATACCGTGTTCGCCGAAGGCGAGCCCGGTGACCGGCTGTACATCATCATCTCCGGCAAGGTGAAGATCGGCCGCCGCTCGCCGGACGGCCGGGAGAACCTGCTGACCATCATGGGTCCGTCGGACATGTTCGGTGAACTGTCGATCTTCGACCCGGGTCCTCGTACCTCGAGCGCCACCACCATCACCGAGGTGCGCGCCGTGTCGATGGATCGCGACGCCCTGCGGGCCTGGATCGCCGACCGGCCCGAGATCGCCGAGCAGCTGCTGCGGGTGCTCGCCCGTCGCCTCCGGCGCACCAACAACAACCTGGCCGACCTGATCTTCACCGACGTGCCGGGGCGCGTCGCCAAGCAGCTGCTGCAGCTCGCACAGCGGTTCGGCACCCAGGAGGGCGGCGCGCTGCGCGTCACCCACGACCTGACGCAGGAAGAGATCGCTCAGCTGGTCGGCGCCTCACGGGAGACCGTGAACAAGGCACTGGCCGACTTCGCCCACCGCGGTTGGATCCGCCTTGAGGGCAAGAGTGTGCTGATCAGTGACAGCGAGCGCCTCGCAAGGCGTGCCCGCTAGTCCCTCAGGTAGTCCAGCTGGGCCTGCACCGACCATTCGGCTGCAGGCCACAGTTTTTTATCCACATCGGTGTACACGTGCTCGACGACCTGACGCGCGGTCGCGTCGTCGCCGAGTTCCCGCAGTGCGCCGCGGACCTGGTTGAGGCGGTCCTCGCGGTGTGTCAGATACATCTGCGCGACGGCCGCCAGATCGCCCAGCTCCGGGCCGTGACCGGGTAACACCGTGCGCCCACCCAGGCCCTGCAGCCGGCGCAGTGACTCCAGATAGTCACGCAGGCTGCCGTCTTCGGTATCGATGACGGTGGTGCCGCGGCCAAGCACGGTGTCCGCGGTCAGCACCGCGTCGTCGAGCACGAAGCTCAGCGAGTCGGCGGTGTGTCCCGGTGTGGCCATGACGGTGATCCGCAGGCCGGCCGCCTCGATCACCTCGCCATCGGAGAGCGGGCCGCCGAGACCGCGCAGGAAACCACTGCCCACCGAGCGGACCGTGGCCCCCGTGGCGTCGACGATCTTGTCGACCGCGCCCGTGTGGTCTTCATGTTTATGGCTGATCAGCACCAGCGGAATCCGCCCGAGCTCGGCGATGCGGGCGACGTGCTCGTCATCGTCCGGGCCGGGGTCGACGATGACCATCTCGTCGCTGCCCGGCGCGCGCAACACCCAGGTGTTGGTGCCCTCCAAGGTCATCAAACCCGGGTTGTTGCACAGCAGCACCGAGGCCGACACCGTCTCTGTTTCGATGACCGGCCTCAACAGCCCATAGGCCGGGTGCTGCAGATCCGCGCCAGAGGTCACGCGACCTCGACGATGATTTCGACCTCGACAGGTGCATTGCGCGGCAACTCCGACACACCGACCGCCGAACGCGCATGTGCGCCGGCCTCGCCGAACACGGCGCCGAAGAGTTCGGAAGCACCGTTGACGACGCCGGGCTGCCCGCTGAAACCGGGAGCGGACGCGACGAAGCCGACCACCTTGACGACCTTGACGACGGAGTCGATGCCCACAAGCGCGTGCACCGCGGCCAGCGCGTTGAGCCCGCACAGGCGCGCCAGCTCACTGGCCTGCTCGGGGCTGACGTCGGTGCCGACCTTGCCGGTCGCGACGAGCTCGCCGTTCTGGATGGGCAGCTGCCCAGCCGTGTACACCAGATTCCCGGTCCTGGTCGCCGGCACGTAGGCGGCCAGCGGCGCCACCACCTCGGGCAGTTCGATGCCCAGTTCGGTCAGTCGCTGCGAGACGGTCACTTCGGCCTCTTCAGGTAGGCGACATGCTGTTCACCCGTCGGGCCGGGCAGCACCGAAACCAGCTCCCAGCCGTCTTGGCCCCACTGATCGAGAATCTGTTTTGTGGCGTGCGTCAGCAACGGCACGGTTGCGTACTCCCACCGGGTCGGTTCGCTCATGGGCTGAGCTTATCGGGCGAGCCCCGCACAGCGCGCAGCCCGCATACGCGAAGCACACCAGTACAACCCAGTTAGCATGCAGTGGTGGCAACCACAGAAAGCACGGCCAAGCACATCAGCTGGCCGTCGCGGCTGACCAAGGCCCGTCTGCACTTCGTGTCGGGCAAGGGCGGTACCGGCAAATCCACCATCGCTGCGGCCCTGGCCTTGGCCCTCGCGGCAGGCGGGCGTCGGGTGCTGTTGGTGGAGGTCGAGGAACGGCAGGGCATCGCGCAGCTGTTCGACGTCCCGCCGCTGCCGTACGAGGAGGTCAAGATCGCGACCGCCGAGGGCGGCGGCCAGGTCAACGCCCTGGCCATCGACATCGAGGCGGCTTTCCTGGAATACCTCGACATGTTCTACAACCTCGGCCTGGCCGGCCGGGCGATGCGCCGCATCGGTGCCATCGAATTCGCCACCACCATCGCGCCCGGCCTGCGTGACGTGCTGCTCACCGGGAAGATCAAAGAGATCGTGACGCGAACCGACAAGAGCGAGAAGGCCAAGCGCATCGCCTACGACGCCGTCGTCGTCGATTCTCCTCCCACAGGCCGCATCTCGCGGTTCCTCGACGTCACGAAGGCTGTCTCGGACCTGGCCAAGGGCGGCCCGGTGCATTCGCAGGCCGACGGCGTGGTCAAGCTGCTGCACTCGGAGCAGACCGCGATCCATCTCGTGACCCTGCTGGAGGCCCTGCCCATCCAGGAAACCCTTGAGGCCATCGACGAGCTCACCGAGCTGGGCCTGCCGATCGGCAGCGTCATCGTCAACCGCAACATCCCCGCGTACCTGTCCCCCGAGGACCTGGCCAAGGCAGCCGACGGCGACATCGACGCCGACGCGGTGCGGGCAGGCTTGGAGAAAGTCGGAATCAGGTTGTCCGACAGTGACTTCGCCGGTCTGCTCACCGAGACCATCCAACACGCCACCCGACTCGCGGCGCGCGCGGAGAGCGCCGAGCAGCTCGACGCCCTCGACGTCCCGCGCTTGGAACTGCCTGCGCTGTCCGACGGTGTCGACCTGGGCAGCCTCTACGAACTCGCCGAAGCTCTTGCCCAACAGGGGGTCCGATAACCGTGAGCACCAAACCCGCTGCCCTCGACATGGGCGCCATCCTCGCCGACACCTCCAACCGGGTCGTAGTGTGTTGCGGCGCAGGCGGTGTCGGCAAGACCACCACTGCGGCTGCGATGGCGCTGCGCGCTGCCGAGTACGGCCGCACCGTCGTGGTGCTCACCATCGACCCGGCCAAACGACTGGCGCAGGCGCTCGGCATCAAGGATCTCGGCAATACGCCGCAACGGGTTCCGCTGGCCCCCGAGGTCACCGGCGAACTGCACGCGATGATGCTGGACATGCGCCGGACGTTCGACGAGATGGTGGTCCAGTATTCGGACGCGGGCCGCGCCGACGCCATTCTGGAGAACCAGTTCTACCAAACCGTGGCAACCTCGCTGGCCGGCACGCAGGAGTACATGGCCATGGAGAAGCTCGGTCAGCTGTTGGCCGAGGACAAGTGGGATCTCGTCGTCGTCGACACCCCGCCGTCGCGCAACGCGTTGGACTTCCTCGACGCACCAAAACGGTTGGGCAGCTTCATGGACAGCCGGCTGTGGCGCATGCTGCTGGCCCCGGGCCGCGGTATCGGCCGGTTGGTCACAGGCGCGATGGGACTGGCGATGAAGGCCCTGTCCACCGTGCTGGGTTCTCAAATGCTTTCCGACGCAGCGGGTTTCGTCCAGTCATTGGACGCCACGTTCGGCGGATTCCGCGAAAAGGCTGACCGCACTTATGAATTGCTCAAACGTCGCGGCACGCAGTTCGTTGTGGTGTCGGCCGCCGAGCCCGACGCGCTGCGCGAGGCGTCGTTCTTCGTCGACCGCCTCGCCGGGGAGAACATGCCACTGGCGGGGTTGATCCTCAACCGGACCCACCCCACGTTGAGCGATCTGCACGCCGAAAAGGCCGAAGAGGCTGCCGACGACCTGGCGGCCGAGGATCCCGACGCGCTGGCGGTAGCGGTATTGCGAATCCACGCCGACCGGGCGCAGACCGCCAAGCGCGAGGTGCGGCTGCTGTCCCGGTTCACCGGAGCCAATCCGCACGTCGCGATCGTCGGCGTGCCATCACTGCCGTTCGACGTGTCGGATCTGGAAGCGTTGCGGGCGATCGCCGATCAGATCACCGGCGTCGGGGAACCCGTCTAGAGGGGCGCGCTAAACAGCGCTGCGATGTTTGCGCTGGGCGGCGAAGAAGTCGGCCCAGGAAACAACTTCGGGGTGCTGCTTGAGCAGCGCGCGACGCTGGCGTTCGGTCATCCCGCCCCAGACCCCGAACTCGACGCGGTTGTCCAACGCATCGGCGCCGCATTCGAGGATCACCGGGCAGTGCCGGCAGATCACTGCGGCTTTGCGCTGGGCCGCGCCGCGGACGAACAACTCGTCAGGATCAGCCTGCCTGCAACGCGCCTGCGACACCCACGCGATGCGCGCCTCGGCTTCGGCTCCGTGTGCCAAACTGTGAGCAGGACTGGGTGTGGCCGTAGTCGTCTTTCGCGTGACAGTTCGTGAATCTGACACCTGCGATCCCTTCGTTCCAACCTTCGACCGCTATGGCCGACGGTGAGCCCTCCGGTGTAGAACGCCGATGCGATCTACGCCACATTGCGCCAGCCTGTGTTACCTGGGTCGCACTGTGTGTCCAAGCTAGGTGGTCAGAGGGTATTAACGCAACAGTTTGCGAGGCACTTTTTTGGGACGGCCGTGCAGTCTGATCATGCATCGCGGCGTTTACGCCGTTTCCCCAGCGAGATCGTGATAACGCCGTTCATCCGCTCGCCGGTGGACCCCCAGGGAAGCGTCGTTACTCTGTACCCATGCCAGACCAGCCGACGCGACCGCCCACCACGGTCACGGTCATCAAGCTCGCCTGGTGCTGCCTACTAGCCAGCGTCCTCGCGGCCGCCTTCATGTTCCCGGTCGTCGGCGGATTCGGGCTGATGTCCAACCGCGCCTCCGACGTCGTTGCCAACGGCTCCGCCGCATTGGTGGAAGGCGACGTGCCGCAGGTGTCGACGATGGTCGACGCCAAGGGCAACACCATTGCCTGGCTCTACTCGCAGCGCCGGTTCGAAGTACCCAGCGATCAGATCGCAAACACCATGAAACTGGCGATCGTCTCCATCGAGGACAAACGGTTTGCCGAACATAACGGTGTGGACTGGCAGGGCACCCTGACCGGCCTGTCCGGTTACCTGTCCGGCAACGCCGACACCCGTGGTGGCTCCACGCTCGAACAGCAGTATGTGAAGAACTACCAACTGCTGGTGGTCGCACAGACCGACGCCGAGCGCCGCGCCGCCATCGAGACCACGCCTGCCCGCAAGCTGCGGGAGATCCGGATGGCGCTGACGCTGGACAAGACGTTCACCAAGCCCGAGATCCTCACCCGCTACCTGAATCTGGTGTCGTTCGGCAACGGTTCCTACGGCATCCAGGACGCCGCCCAGACTTATTTCGGCATCAACGCCTCTGAGCTGAACTGGCAGCAGGCCGCACTGCTCGCGGGCATGGTGCAGTCGACCAGCACACTCAATCCCTACACCAACCCCGACGGCGCCCTGGCCCGCCGGAACCTGGTGCTGGACACGATGATCGACAACATCCCGCAGGAGGCCGACGCGCTGCGGGCCGCCAAGGAGCAGCCGCTGGGCATCCTGCCGCAGCCCAACCAGCTGCCGCGCGGCTGCATCGCCGCGGGCGACCGGGCGTTCTTCTGCGATTACGCGCTGGAGTACCTGGCGCGGGCGGGTCTGAGCAAGGAGCAGGTCGCCAAGGGCGGCTACTTGATCAAGACGACGCTGGATCCCGATGTGCAGGTGCCGGTCAAGTCGGCGATCGACGGTATCGCGAGCCCGACCATCGACGGCATCGCGAGCGTGATGAGCGTGGTCAAGCCGGGCAAGACGTCGCACCCGGTGGTCGCGATGGCCAGCAACCGCACCTACGGCCTGAACACCGACGCGGGCGAAACCATGCAGCCGCAACCGTTCTCCCTCGTCGGCAATGGTGCGGGATCGATCTTCAAGATCTTCACCACGGCCGCCGCCATGGACATGGGAATGGGCATCAACACCACCCTTCCGGTGCCGGGCTTCTTCCAGGCCAAGGGTCTCGGCAGCAGCGACACCCCTGGCTGCCCGAAGGAAACCTGGTGCGTGAAGAACGCGGGCAACTACAAGGGCGCGATGAGCGTCACGGAGGCGCTGGCCACCTCGCCCAACACCGCGTTCGCCAAGCTGATCTCGCAGATCGGCGTGCAGCGAGTGGTCGACATGGCCGTCAAGCTGGGCCTGCGGTCCTACGCGATGCCCGGCACGGCACGCGATTACGACCCGGACAGCAACGAGAGCCTGGCCGATTTCGTCAAGCGGCAGAACATCGGGTCCTTCACGCTGGGGCCGCTCGAGGTGAACGGTCTCGAGCTGTCGAACGTGGCCGCCACCTTGGCTTCCGGTGGTATGTGGTGCCCGCCCAACCCGATCGACAAGGTCGTCGACCGCCACGGCCAGGAAGTCTCGGTGACCACCGAGACCTGCGAGCAGGTGGTGCCCGAGGGTTTGGCGAACACCCTGGCCAACGCCATGAGCAAGGACGACACCGGGGGCGGCACCTCGGCCGGAGCAGCAGGCTCGGTGGGCTGGGATCTGCCGATGTCCGGTAAGACCGGCACCACCGAGAACAACAAGTCCTCGGCGTTCCTCGGTTTCACCAACCAGTACGCCGCGTCCAACTACATCTATGACGACTCGTCCACTCCGAGTGAGCTGTGCTCGTTCCCGCTGCGCCAATGCGGTAACGGCAACCTGTTCGGCGGTAACGAACCCGCCCGCACCTGGTTCACCGCGATGAAGCCGATCGCCAACAATTTCGGCCCGGTCGCGTTGCCGCCCACCGATCCTCGGTACGTGGACGGCGGGCCCGGCTCGCAGGTGCCCACGGTCAACGGCTTGGACGAGAACGCGGCGCGGCAGCGGCTGAAGGAGGCCGGTTTCCAGGTCGCCGACGGCAGCGCGTCGGTCAACAGCAGCGCCAAGTACGGCACCGTCGTCGGTACGACCCCCAGCGGGCAGACCATCCCCGGCTCGATCATCACGATCCAGATCAGCAACGGGATCCCGCCACCACCGCCGCCACCACCGGTGGCGATCCCGCTGCCGGGCGGTCCGCCGCCCGAGATCGGCCAGACGGTCGTGGAGATCCCTGGCCTGCCGCCGATCACCGTGCCGGTGCTCGGTCCGCCGCCACCGCCGTGACGGCCAGATCACGATGTGCACTTGCCCACCCTGACCGGCCAAGAAGCGGTACGGCACAGCATCGCGCAGTAGGCTGCCAACCATGTCAGCCGCCTCGGTAGCCAAGAAGACAGCCGCCGTCGCCACCGGCTCGTTGGTGGCCGGGATCGGGTATGCGTCGCTCATCGAGCGCAACGCATTCGTCCTGCGCGAAGCGACCATGCCCGTGCTGGCCCCCGGGTCATCGCCGCTGCGGGTGCTGCACCTGTCCGATCTGCACATGCGGCCGGGTCAGCGCCGCAAGCAGGCCTGGTTGCGGGACCTGGCCCGCCTCGAGCCGGACCTGGTGGTCAACACCGGCGACAACCTTGCGCACACCAAGGCGGTCCCGGCCGTCGTGCAGTCGCTGAGCGAGCTGCTTTCGGTGCCGGGCCTGTTCGTGTTCGGCAGCAACGACTACTTCGCGCCCCGGCTGAAGAACCCGCTCAACTACGTGACCAAACCGCAGCACCGCGTGCACGGCGATCCGCTGCCGTGGCAGGACCTGCGGGCGGCGTTCACCGAGCGGGGCTGGTTCGACCTCACGCATACCCGTCGCGACATCGAGGTGGCCGGCCTGCACATCTCGGTGGCCGGCGTCGACGATCCGCACCTAAAGCGGGACCGCTACGACACCATCGCCGGGGCGGCCAACAGCGCCGCGAACCTGACGCTGGGTTTGACCCACTCCCCCGAACCGCGGGTGCTTGACCGCTTCGCGGCCGACGGCTACCAGCTGGTGCTGGCCGGCCACACCCACGGCGGCCAGCTGTGCCTGCCGTTCTACGGCGCGCTCGTCACCAACTGCGATCTGGACCGGTCGCGGGCCAAGGGTGCCTCCCGATGGGGCGCGAACATGGCCCTGCATGTGTCGGCGGGCATCGGCACGTCGCCGTACGCCCCGATGCGGTTCTGCTGCCGCCCGGAGGCGACGCTGCTGACGCTGGTGGCAGCACCCACCGGTGGTGGTCATGTCGGCAGCCGTGCCGGCACGTCGTCGCCGACCGTCTCCGCACGGTGAACACGCCGGCAGGCACGGCGTCGCGCTGCCAGCCGCGTGACTGGGTGGACAACGCGGTCCGATTGATCGAGGCCGACTCCCGGCGCAGCGCCGACACCCACCTGTTGCGCTACCCCTTGCCATCGGCGTGGTGCGACGGCGTCGACGTGGCGCTGTATCTCAAGGACGAGTCGACGCACATCACCGGAAGCCTCAAGCACCGGCTGGCCCGGTCACTGTTCCTGTACGGGCTGTGCAACGGGTGGATCGCCGAGAACACCACGGTGATCGAAGCCTCGTCGGGTTCCACAGCGGTCTCCGAAGCGTATTTCGCGGCGCTGCTCGGCCTGCCGTTCATCGCGGTGGTGCCGTCGTCGACCAGCACCGCCAAGATCGCCCTCATCGAATCACAGGGCGGCCGTTGCCATTTCGTCGCGAAGTCCTCACAGGTGTACGACGAGGCGCAACGGCTCGCCGCCGAGACCGGTGGGCACTACCTGGATCAGTTCACCAACGCCGAGCGGGCCACCGACTGGCGCGGCAACAACAACATCGCCGTGTCGATCTTCGAGCAGATGCAGATGGAGGCCCACCCGATTCCGGAGTGGATCGTGGTGGGCGCGGGCACCGGCGGCACCAGCGCGACGATCGGCCGGTTCATCCGGTACCGCCGCCACGCGACGCGGCTGTGCGTCGTCGACCCCGAGAACTCCGCGTTCTTCCCTGCCTATGCGCAGGGCCGCAGCGACATCGTCACGGGCGCATCGTCGCGCATCGAGGGCATCGGCAGGCCGCGGGTCGAGCCGTCGTTCCTGCCCGATGTGGTGGACCGCATGGTGTCGGTGCCCGACGCCGCGTCGGTCGCCGCGTCACGGCACGTCAGCACCGTCCTGGGACGCCGGGTCGGGCCGTCCACTGGCACCAACATATGGGGCGCGTTCGGGTTGCTCGCCGAGATGGTCAAGCACGGGCAGAGCGGGTCGGTGGTGACCCTGTTGGCCGACAGCGGCGACCGCTACGCCGACACTTACTTCAACGACGACTGGGTGAGCGCCCAAGGGCTCGACCCGTCGGGGCCTGCCGCGGTGCTCGCAGAGTTCGAACGCTCGGGGTCCTGGACCTGATCGTCGGCTCCGTCAGCCGTCGCGAACAGCCACAGCGCCGCGACCGCGAAAAAACCCAGGTAGATGGTGGCGCCAAGAGTGGTCATCGTCGTCTCCAGTCGTGCCGGTGGGTTCAGTGTGCACAACGCCACCGACATGCCGAATCCATCCCGCGACGGATCGTGACGTACGCCGCGACGCGGATGCCGTGGTGAGCTTGCCGGACTAGGTTGCGGTTATGGACGCCCGCGCCGATTACCGCCGCCCGGCGTTGTGGCTGGTGCCGGTGCTCGTCGCGGTCATCCAGGTGGCAGGGAGCACCGGGATGCGTCATCACCGCGGCCCGGAGCTGCCGCCGCTGACCTGGTTCGGTTTTGTACTGCTGCTGGCCGGACCGCTGGTGTTGTTGGCCCGTTACCGCTATCCGTATGCGGTCCTGCTGGCGGTCACGGCGATCACCGCGACCTATCTGCTGGCCGGGTTCGGTCCCGGGCCGGTGTTCCTGTCGCTCGTGGTGGCGTTCGTGCGGGCCGCGACGGTCTGCCCGCGGTGGTGGACCTATCCGCTGCCGCTGATCGGCTGGGTGGCGGCCGGGTGGGTGCTGCCGTGGCTGGCCGGCGACCCGCGTCCGCCGCTGGAAGCCATCGGCGGGCTGGGTGCGTGGCTGGTGGTGCTGATCGCGATCGCCGAGGGTCTCCGACAGCGCCGCTCGGTGGTGGAGGCCCGTCGGCTCCGGCAGGACGCGATGGCGTCGGCGGCGCGTTCCGAACAGCAGCGGGAGGCGACGGCCGCGCGGCTGGCCATCGCCCGCGAGTTGCACGACGTGCTGGCGCACAGCCTGTCGATGATCAACGTGCAGTCGTCGGTGGCGCTCGAGCTCCTCGACAAGCAACCGGAGCGGGCCGGTCCTGCCCTTGCGGCCATCAAAGATGCCAGCCGCCAGGCGATTTCAGACGTGCACTCGCTGGTCACCGCACTGCGCGCCGAGGGCGGCGAGCCCACCGCACCGACCCCCGGCATCGCCGATCTCGACGGCTTGCTCGCCCCGGCCCGCGCGACCGGACTGACCGTGACGACGACGGTGACGGGTCTGCCGCGGCCGCTGCCCGCGGTCATCGACGTGGCCGCGGCCCGCATCGTGCAGGAGTCCTTGACCAACGTCGTGCGTCACTCGACGGCCACCACCGCCGCGGTCACCGTGGACTACAGCGGATCCCGGTTGGCTGTGGCCGTCGATGACAACGGCGCTCCGCGGACCGGCCTGTCCACCGGCGGCAGCGGCATCACCGGCATGCGGGAGCGCGCCAAGGCGCTCGGCGGATCGTTCAGCGCCGGGCGCGCACCCGGCGGCGGTTTCAGCGTGCGAGCCAGTCTGCCCGTCGACGAAAGCGCTTACGCCGGATGACGATTCGTGTGGTGGTCGCCGACGACCAAGCGCTCGTGCGAGCCGGTTTCGTGGCTCTGCTCGACGCGCAGGACGGCATCGAGGTAGTGGCCGAGGCCGATACCGGATCCCGGGCCCTGGCCGCCGCCGCCGAACTGCGGCCCGACGTGGTGCTCATGGATATCCGGATGCCCGAGATGGACGGCCTGACCGCCACCCGGGCCATCGCCGGCGATCCGGAGTTGGCCGGGGTGCGCGTGGTGGTGCTCACCACATTCGAACTCGACGAGTACGTGTTCGAGGCGATGCGGGCCGGGGCCAGCGGATTCCTCGTCAAGCACACCGAGCCGGCCGAGCTGGTCCGTGCCGTGCGCGTGGTGGCCGACGGCGATGCGCTGCTCTCGCCGTCGGTGACGCGTCGGCTGGTCGCGGAGTTCGCCGCGCACGCCAAGTCTCCTGCCGCGCCTGCGCTGCCCGACCTGACCTCACGGGAACGGGAGGTGATGGCCCTGGTCGCCGAGGGGCTGAGCAACGCGGAGATCGGCGAGCGGCTGTTCATGAGCCCGGCCACCGCCCGCACCCACGTGAGTCGCATTCTGATGAAGCTGGGCGCCCGTGATCGCACCCAGCTGGTGGTGCTGGCCTATGAGAGCGGCCTGGTACGTCCACGATGGCAGGGCTGACGCAGCCACTACGCATGGGCGCGTACCGCAGATGACGCCCGCGGGCCGATGTTCCCGACGCCCTTGCCCGGCAGGCTTGAGGCATGAACATTCACGAAATCACCCCCACTGCAACCACATTCCTCGCCGAGCACGGGCCGCGGTTCACCGAGCACGCATGGAATCCCTGGTTCCTGCTGATCCCGCTCACGTTCTGGACGCTGGTGATCGTCGGCATCGTCTTCACCGTCCGGCGGTTCCGCGGCCGCCAGGGTGAGCGCACCCTGCGTGATGCCTACGCCAAGGGTGAGGTCGACGAGGCCGCGTACCGCGAGCGGCTGGCCGTCCTGCGCGAAACACGTCGCTGATCTGCGGTGCAGCGTCGAGTTCGACGTCAGGGTCGCGCTCGCGCCCTATCAACGACCCTGGCGTCGAACTCGGCGCCGGTAACCGTTTGGCTTTCAACCACCCCTGTGCGATACGCTGTCGAGGCTTCACACGGGGTGTGGCGCAGCTTGGTAGCGCGCTTCGTTCGGGACGAAGAGGTCGTGGGTTCGAATCCCGCCACCCCGACAGTGTGATCAAGGCCCTGACCAGACATTTGATGGTCAGGGCCTTGTTGTTGTCAGGGGGCAGAATCACCGGTGGCCCGCAGTCAGCCCGCAGTAGTTTTTCATCATTGCCGTGGCGGTGCAGTACCCGGTACATATCCAGCACCGATACCGCACGCCGCACACGCCGAGCCGACGCCCTACGCAGCGCCCAGCACCAGCGCAGCAGCCAACGCAGGCACCGGCGCCACGACCGCCTGGCACGACACCCCAACCGTCACCAAGCCAGGCAGCAACGCCCGGCCGCTCCCGAGGTGCGAGCTGCCGCCGGTGCGCCCCTGACCTGCCCGTTTTTGAAGGGACCGACGCGGCGACGCCATCGACGTCGCCCGATCTATCCCATTTTCCCACCAAAACTGGCCGAAAGTAGCCCTGACCAGGCCCGAACAACCAAAAACAAGGCCGCCAAAAAACGACTCCAACCTGAGACGGTGCGCGCGAGGCTGGCAAAGGGTCGGCGGCGGCGCGCCCCCTAAAAAACGGCGGCCCACCACAGCACGTCCGAGCAACCGGTGGCGCGATCGTCTAGTCGCCCTTGAGCAAGTCGTCGACTTGATCTGTCCAGTCGCCGGCGTAAATGGACTGCACTAGCATGCCCATCGTCGTGTCGCCCCGGGCAGCCATCGGTCCGTCCTGTGAATCGTCGGTGATCGCAGCGTCGGTCTGCTCGGGAGCCAGCTTGCCGCCAGGCGAGGCCCTGATGAACTTCATCACGCCGTCGGGCATCCAGACTCCGGCGGTGCTCGGCGTTTGCGGGAAATAGAATCCCGCGCGGTCGGCGATAACCATGTCGGCTAGGTCCGTGTCCAGCGACACGACGGTGTTCCGCACCCATCCAAAATCGGCGCCTTCTCGAAAATCTCGGTCGCGATCCTTTGAAATGAAGCCTGTAGTGGCAGCATTGTGCCGGTCCTGCGCAGCCGCTCCGTGCTTCTGCTGCCAGCCCATGACGAGCCCGTTGAGCTGGCGCTGGTATTCGAAATCGACTCGGTCGTGGTCGCCCGCTCTCAGTTCCACAATCCGGGTGATGGTTGGCGGCTGGTCCGGCTGGTAGGGGTTGAAGACGTGTCGACGGATTGCAGAGTCGCTGACATCGACGCGTTCGAGCGTGCGGCGCTCTAGATGGTCCTTCGCGTCCTTGAACTCTTCGAGGTCGCCCAGCCGCGCGTTCAGCGTTATCGACCAATCCAAGTAGCGGTCGTTTTTGAATCCGTAGCGCACGTGCAACTCGGTGAAAGCGCGAACATTGGGCGGCCGGAGATCCCCAACGTACTCGTTGTACTCCAGACCGCTCGGTGGGTGATACCGACCTGCAGATCGTTGCTGGGCACGCCGTTGAGCACGATTGGTAGACATGGCGGGCAGCGTATCTGCGGCGGGCTGCCCCTGCGGGAAACTTGGGACGGAACGCCTGGTGTGTCGGTTTTTGTGACGGATGGCTGGGGTCGGGTCAGGCGCTAGCCTCGGCGCGCCTAATCAGGCTGGTACGGCGGCCTGGCGAACTCCTCGGCGATAGCGTCGAGTTCTTCTTGCTCGTCGATGCGGTTCTGCCGTTCCGCTTCAGCGCGCACCTTGTTGGCAGCCGCTTTCTCGTCTGCCTCTTTCTGGAAGGCTTCGAACCTATCGTTCGCATCCTCGATGATCTCGTCGAGCTTGGCGATTGTGTCAGCAATTCCATCCTTGGAGGAGGACACGTAACCGCGTGAACCGGCACCGAACGGTTCGGATGTATCTATCCCACCTGGAATCTCGCACGTGGCACCGACCTTTTCATGGAAGAGGTGGAACCACATCCCAGGTGGCTTGGGCGCGACCTCAAAGTGGATGTTGATGTTCACCGCGCTCGGAGCCGAAGTCTTCGAGAGTTTTGGCGTGCCGACCCGCCTGACGCGCACCCAATTCCCAGCCATGTGTTGTTTGCCCTCCCGGTTTCAAGCGTGATTGGTGTAGTCCCATATCTAACATGAGGGTCGGGGAGCTCGGGTGGCTCAAAGACGGCGATCTCACAGCGTGCCCCACAAGCCGGGGGTCGGGATTTTTTTCCCCCTCGGCCACCGAGCAGAATTTGAGCGGTCCTCGGGGGACCTCTGAAATCCGCAGGCAACTCATGGACACGATGTCCCCGAGTTCCCTGCCATCTCAAAGGGTCGGTTTTCAAATGCGACCCTTCTGGCCAGGTGCCTATGCCTGCCGGTTCGGCCGGCTCACCTCGACATGCGGGGGTAGCGGCTGGCCGTCGTCCTCGTCGAGTGCCGCGGCCTCCGCAGCTGCCACTTCCTCGTCCATGAGGTCGCGGAATTCCTTGCTCATGATGTGCACCTCAAAGGAATCGGGCGCCACGTCGAGCCACGTAGCGATGAGATCGCGCGCCATCGGTTCGACCTCGGCCAGATCGTGCACCTGGGTGGGCAGTCCCTCGTCCGGGTTATTACCCAGACCGGGCACGCGCACCACCCACCACCGTTCTCCGCGTTCGACGATCGCGGTATAGGTCTTCATCCCGGCAACGGTACTCACTCACTGGTACCTCAGGCTTCGGAACGGGGAGTGGCCCGCAGCTGGCCCGCAGTAGTTTCAGCAACCACTGTTTCCGTCCAACAACACAAGCGTCTGACCAGGCATTACCCAACCGATCAAACGCGACAATCATCGCAAACCGCCAGGACGTGGAGTTCGGGACGAAGAGGTCGTGGGTTCGAATCCCGCCACCCCGACAGTGTGATCAAGGCCCTGACCAGACATTTGATGGTCAGGGCCTTGTTGTTATCCGCCACCCCTCAGTCGTGGCGCCCCTTCTTCTTCCCGTGCGGCGGCTTCTCCTCGCCCTGGTCGGCGGGCACGGTCGGGGTATGTGGCACGACGCTCATGAGGGCCGTCGGGGCAGTTGTCGTCGGCGACGGCACGGGGCTCGCCGGCGCCTGCTGCGGGGAACGATCGACGGCCAGCAAGATGATGCCCAGAATCACAGCGGCCGCAGCGGCGGCGGCAATCAGCCCCATCTTGAGGCGTGAGCGCGGCGGGTGAGCCGGCGGAGGCGGCAGGACGGTCGACGCCGGCTGCATCATCGGCAGCGGCGTCGTCATCACCCGGGTCGCCGGGCGCGCGGCAGGCTGTCCGGTCAAGGCCGCGCGCATGGCTTCGGCATCGCCGAAACGGAACTGCGGCTCGCGAGCCATCGCCGACTCCAGCACGAACACCACAGCAGGATCGGCGTCTGGGCGCAGCTTCCTGATCGGCACCGCAGGCTCGTCGAGAATGGCCCGCATGGTGGCCGCCGGGTTGTCCCGGTCGAACGGGCGCCGACCGGTCAGCGCCTCGTAGCCGAGGACACCGACGGCGTACAGATCGTCGGACGCCGACGCGGGCTGACCCGTAAGTCGTTGCGGGCTCAGGTAATTCACGGTGCCGAACAGTTCCCCGGTACGCGTTTGGCTGCCGCCTTCGGTCTTGGCGATCCCGAAGTCGGAGAGCTTGGCGGCGCCGGAGGCCGTGATGAGGACGTTGCCCGGTTTGATGTCGCGGTGCAGGATGCCCGCGCCGTGGGCGGCCGACAGGCCTGCGAGCACGTCGGCCAGCACGGCACGAACCCGCTCGACCGACATCGGTCCGGCGGCGATCTCGTCGGCAAGTGAGCGCCCGGGCAGCCGCTCCATGACGATGAACGGTGTGCCGTGATGCTCACCGCTGTCGTGGACCACGACGATGTTCGGATGGTTGAGCGCCGCGGCGGCGCGCGCCTCGTCGTCAAACCGGCGCCGCAGACCGTGATCGGTCACCCAGCCCGCGTGCAGCAACTTGATCGCGACCGGGCGCGCCAGCCGGGTGTCCCACCCGTCGCGGACCTCGGCCATCCCGCCGCGACCCAGGATGCTGCGCACCTCGTAGCGGTCGACGAGGAGCTCATCGGTTCTCCCCATACCCGGACTATCGCACACCCGGCTGAGGCCCTGGCATGCTCAACCCATGCCCCGGTTCCCGCTCGAAACCGCCGACCCCGAGTTCTTCACCACTGCGCCGCACATCTTCCGTTACGTCAAGCGCTTTGCTGCATCGCCCGACCGCGTGTGGGATTCGCTGACCTCCGACGAGTCACTGGCCGCCTGGGGGCCGTCGGTCACCCGCCTCACCTGGCTGTCCCCGCGGCCGTTCGGCGTCGGGAGTTCCCGCGAGGTGGTGCTCGCCCCCGGCGTGGTGAAGGTGCACGAGACGTTCTTCCGGTGGGAGGACGGCCGTCGCTATTCGTTCTCCGTGGACCACGCGAACATTCCGTCGCTGCGCCGGTTCGCCGAGGACTACCTGATCGAGCCTGCCGGCGATGGGCAGACGCAGTTCACCTGGATCGTGGCGCTCGAACCGAAGCCGGCGTTCGCGCTGCCGTTCAAGGCGTTGGCGCCGGTGGTGAAGGCCGCGTTCGGCCGGCTGGCCTCCGACGGTGAACGGTACTTCGCCGCACAGGTGTGAGACAGCTCCCAACCGAGCGGTTGATAGCGTCTGGTCGATGACCGCGCAGAGCTGGATCGCCCGTCTGCTGAAGTTCGAGCGGCACGGCGACACCTTCCGGATTCACGAGCCCAAGCGTTCGGCTGTCGCGCGCCTCTACGGCGGGCTGATCGCCGCTCAGGCGCTGGCCGCGGCCGGGGCCACCGTCGGGCCCGGCAAACTACCGCAGTCGCTGCACGCATACTTCGTCCGCGGCGGCCGTTACGACGCCGAGGTGGAATTCCAGGTCGAGCGCACCCGCGATGGCCGCAGCTTCGACACCCGCCGGGTCACCGCGATCCAGAACGGCGCAGTGATCCTGGAGATGATCGCGTCCTTCCATCTGCCGGAGCCTGGTGCCGACTGGTACCCCGATCTCCCGACGAAACTCGAATTCGACTCTGCCGCGCCGAAAGAGACGATGCTCGACTTCGGCGAATGGTTCGAGCTGCGTACCGTGCCGGGCGACAAGACGGAGTTCGCCGTCCCGCCGTTCTGGATCAGGTCACGTCAACAGATCGAGGACGACCCGTTGATCAGGGCCGCGACGCTGGCGTTCATGTCGGACCTGGGTCCCGTCCCGGCCGCGCTGCCGCCGCATGTCGAGTTGCGACGCGATCTCGGTTTCGCCGCCAGCCTGGACCACGCGATCTGGTTTCACCGGCCGTTCCTGCCCGAGCAGTGGCACCGGTATGAGGTGCGGTCGGTGAACCACAACGACTCGCGGGGCCTGTCGGTGGGATCGCTCTATGCCGCGGACGGAACGCTGATCGCCAGCACCACCCAGGAAGCCCTCTGGCGCCTGTGACCCGCTTTGACACGTGTCGAGGATTGTGACGAAGCGCGCGTTGACGCGGTAAACCCACAGATCAGACAATCATTCGCGTGTTGGGAAAAAGCGAGCGGGAACTGGTGGCTGACGTCGAGGAGCGATTGGTAAAGCGCTTCGCGCAGCTACCGCCCGCTCGTGTATCCACCGCCGTGCTCGCCGCGCACACCCGATTTCAGGGCAGCTCCATCCGCGACTTCATCCCGCTCCTGGTGGAGCGCCGCGTGAGTGCCGAACTGGCCGCCCTCAGCTGAGCTACAACCGCGACTTCACGGCTGCCGACAACCGGGCGCCGTCCGCCTTGCCGTCGGCGATCGCCGTCGCGACCTTCATCACCTGACCCATTTGACGCATGCTCGGGCGCTCGCCGATGTCCTCGGCCACCTGGGCGATGGCCGAGTCGGCGACATCGGCCAACTCCGCGTCGGTCAGCGGCGTCGGCAGGTATTCGTCGATGACCCTGGCCTCGGCATGTTCATTGGCCGCCAACTCGCCACGCCCGTTCTGCGTGTAGATGCCGGCGGCTTCCCCGCGCTTCCTTGATTCGCGGGCCAGCACGGCGATCACTTCGGCGTCGGAGAGGTCACGCGCCTGCTTGCCGGAGACCTCCTCGGTCTGTATCGCGGCCAACAACATTCGCAGCGTCGCGGTCCGCAACTTGTCCTGCGACTTCATTGCCGCGGTCAAATCCGCGCGCAACCTGTCCTTGAGTTCGGCCATGGCCACAACCTACGCCGCCGGGCGGCAGGTCACGTTGTCAATTTTGCCGGTGATCGACAGGATGGAGAGATGACCAACGACGCCGGCGGGTATTCGCCGTACCCGCCGCCGCCGGGCCAGCCGGGTTACGGACCCCCGCCCGGCTACGGGCCACCGCCTGGGTACGGGCCACCGCCGGGTTACCCGCCGCCACCGCCTGGGTACGGACCGCCACCCGGTTACGGACCGCCACCCGGTTACGGACCGCCACCCGGTTACGGACCGCCACCCGGTTACGGACCACCGCCGGGTTATCCGCCGCCACCACCCGGTTACGGGCCCCCGCCGGGCTACCCGCCGTATGGTCCGCCCCCCGGCTATGCGGTGGCGTTCAAGCCGGGAGTCATACCGCTACGGCCACTGAGTCTTTCGGACATCTTCAACGGCGCCGTCGGCTACGTGCGGGCCAACCCGAAGGCCACGCTCGGACTGACCACCGTCGTCGTCGTGGTCGCGCAGGTCATATCGCTGCTGCTGCAGATCGGTCCGCTGACCACGTTCGGCGATTACGGCTCAACACTGCAGGGTGATACGCCGTCGCCGGAAGCTCTCGCACTGGTCTCTGCGGGCAGCTTCGCCGGCGTCATCGTCGCGGCGCTCTCGGGTGTGCTGCTGAGCGGCATGCTCACGGTGGTGGTCGGGCGTGCCGTCTTCGGCGGAACGATCACCATCAGCGAGGCCTGGCAGCGGCTGCGCGGCAGATTCTGGGCGTTGCTCGGCCTGACCGCGCTGGAAGCCTTGGCGTTCGGTCTGATCGGCGCGATCATCGCGCTCATCATCGTGATCGCCGCGAGCGCGGGCGGCGGCGTTGCGGCTTTCGTCGTCGGCGCTCCCCTGGTGTTGGCGGCCATCGTCGGCCTGATCTACGCGGCCACCGTGCTGCTGTTCGCGCCGCCACTCATCGTGCTGGAACAACAACGGGTATTCGCCGCCATCGCACGGTCGTTCGCTCTGGTGAAGGGCGACTTCTGGCGCGTGCTGGGCATCTGGCTGCTGGCCGGTATCGTGGCCAGCCTGGTCGCGGCGGCGGTCGGGATACCGTTCGGCATCGTGGGCGGGCTGCTCAGTAGCTCGCCGGCCGGCATCTCGATACCGGGGTTGATCGTCTCGGCGATCGGCAGTGTCATCGGACAGATCATCACCGCGCCGTTCAACGCGGGTGTCGTCGTGCTGCTCTACACCGATCGCCGCATCCGCGCCGAAGCCTTCGACCTGGTGCTGCAGACGGGTGCGGCCGGGCCGGCGGAATCCACCGACCAGCTGTGGCTGACTCGGCCGAGGTGACGTGAGCGCCATAGACATCGACCGCGACGCCGCGCACGACGCTGCGCAAAACGAGCTCAGCAAGCCGATCTACCCGAGATCGTCGCCGACGCAGCAGTTCCTCGACTGGATCACCGAGTTGTTCTATCGCCTGGCCATGCAGGGTTCGAAGATCCCCGGCGGCTGGTTCACCATTGCGGTGCTGGCGATCCTGCTCGTGCTGGCCGTGGTGGTGGCGGTGCGGACGGCGCGGCGCACCATGCGCACCAACCGCGACCGGCAGCACGCGCTGTTCGGCAGTCAGGAGCTCAGCGCGGCCGAGCATCGCCGCACGGCCGAGCAGTATGCGGCCCAGGGCAATTGGGCGGCCGCCATCCGGCACCGGCTGCGCGCGGTGGCCAAACATCTTGAGGAGACGGGGGTTCTCGACCCCGTGCCGGGTCGAACGGCGACCGAGCTGGCGCGCGACGCATCAGTCACTCTCGGCGATCTGTCGAGCGAACTATTCAGCGCCGCAGGCGTATTCAACGACGTCACCTACGGTGAACAGCCGGGCAGCGAACCGGCGTACCGGATGATCGCCGATCTCGATGGCCGGTTGCGCGACCATGGCCGCACGCCTGTCGGCGCCGCAGCGGCGGCCGCCGGTACCGACGGCTGGACGCCGGTGCGATGACGTTGCGTTGGCGCACAGCGCGCTGGGTGCTGCTGGCTGCCGTTGCCATCGTCGCGGTGGCCGCGGTCAGCACCTACCTGACCGCACCGCGACCGGGCGGCAGGCTGGATCCCGAAGCGACCGGCCCCGACGGCGCGCATGCCCTGGTCTCGCTGCTGCGCCAGCACGGTGTCGACGTGATCACCACCGAGACAATCGGCGACGTGCAGCGCGCGGCCAGCCCCGACAGCCTGGTGGTAGCCGCGCAGACGTTGTATCTGTCGGACGATGATCAGCTGCACCAGCTGGCCTCAGCCCCGGGCGATCTGCTGCTGATCGAACCCGTCGGCAAGACCCGAGAGGCGTTGGCACCGAAGATCAAACAGGGCAAGGCCAGTTCGTTCGGCGGGGGTGCCCCCGACTGCGATCTGCCTGAAGCCGCCCGCTCCGGCTCCGTCGAACTCGGCCTGACCAACACGTTCGAGCCGGTCGACGACGCCAAGGTGACGCGGTGTTACGAGGGTGCTGTGGTGCGCTACCAGGACGGCGGTCGAATCGTCACCGTCGTCGGCACCGGGGACTTCATGGCCAACGGCGGTCTGCTCAAGGCGGGCAATGCGGCCCTCGCGATGAATCTGGCCGGTGACCGGTCCCGGGTGATCTGGTATGCGCCCCAGCACCCCGAAGGCGAATCATCCGGCACCACCGGCATATCCGATCTGCTACCCAAGCAGGTGCGGTGGGTCGTGCTGCAACTGGCCCTCGTGGTGGCGCTGCTCGCGGTGGCCAGTGCCCGTCGACTCGGGCCGCTGGTCGCCGAGTCGCTGCCGGTGGTGGTGCGCGCGTCCGAGACGGTCGAGGGCCGCGGCAAGTTGTACCGCAGCCGCCGCGCGCGCGACCGCGCTGCCGACGCCCTGCGGTCGGCCACCGTGATGCGGCTGCTGCCACGGCTCGGGCTGACCACCGGCGCTGCGCCCCAGGCGGTCGCCGCCGCGGTCGCCGCACGCGGCGGGGGCGACTCCGGCATGGTCAGCCACATCCTGTTCGGCCCGCCCCCTGGCACCGATTCCGACCTTGTAGTTCTGGCCCACCAACTCGACGACATCGAAAGGCAGGTCGCGCAGTCGTGACTCAGCCCGCCCTTGATTCCGATACAGCGCGAAATGCCCTGCTGTCCTTGCGAAATGAGATCGCCAAGGCGGTCGTCGGGCAGGACGCGGTGGTCAGCGGCCTGGTGATCGCACTGCTGTGCCGCGGCCACGTCCTGCTCGAAGGTGTGCCCGGCGTGGCCAAGACCCTGCTGGTGCGGACCCTGGCCGCCGCACTGCAACTGGAATTCAAACGCGTGCAGTTCACGCCGGACCTGATGCCCGGTGACGTCACCGGCTCGTTGGTGTACGACGCGCGCACCGCCGAGTTCGAATTCCGCGCCGGGCCGGTGTTCACCAATCTTCTTCTCGCCGATGAAATCAACCGGACCCCGCCGAAAACCCAAGCAGCACTGTTGGAGGCGATGGAGGAACGTCAGGTCAGCGTCGACGGACAGCCGCGGCCGCTGCCCGACCCGTTCATCGTGGCGGCCACCCAGAACCCCATCGAGTACGAGGGCACCTACCAGCTGCCCGAGGCGCAGCTCGACCGCTTCCTGCTCAAGCTCAATGTGCCGCTCCCGCCGCGGGATCAGGAGATCGCGATCCTGGGCCGCCACGCTCACGGCTTCGACCCCCGCGATCTGTCCGCGATACGGCCGGTGGCCGGCGCCGCCGAGTTGGCCGCCGGTCGCGAAGCGGTCCGGCAGGTCTTGGTCGCCGACGAGGTGCTCGGCTATATCGTCGATATCGTCGGCGCCACACGGCATTCCCCCGCCCTGCAGCTGGGTGTGTCACCACGCGGCGGCACCGCGCTGTTGGCCACCGCGCGGTCATGGGCCTGGTTGTCCGGCCGCAACTACGTCACGCCCGACGATGTCAAGGCCATGGCGCGTTCCACGCTGCGACACCGCATCGCGCTGCGCCCTGAGGCCGAGCTGGAAGGTGCCACCCCTGACGGTGTGCTCGACGGCATCCTGGCGGCCGTGCCGGTCCCACGCTGATGGTTCTCACCCGCCGGGCCGGTGTCGCCGCGCTGATCGCCGCTGTGCCGATCGCGCTGGCGCCTTGGCCGGCAACGGTTTTCGTGGTCCTGCTGGCCGTGTTGGCGATCGCGATCGTGCTGGATGTGACGTTGGCCGGCCGCCCCGCGTCGGCGGCAATCGTACGCAGCGGGGACAGCACGGCGCGGCTGGGCCAGGCCGTGGACGCGGTGCTGACGGTGCACAACACGGGGCGTCGCCGGATGCGGGGACGGCTGCGCGATGCCTGGGCTCCTAGTGCCGGTGCCGATCCCCGCACCCACGCGTTGAACATCGCTGCCGGACAACAGGTTCAGCTCACCACCCGGTTGCGGCCGGTGCGGCGCGGGGACTTACGGTCGGAGTTCATCGCGGTGCGGTCAATCGGCCCGCTCGGCCTGGCCGGCCGTCAGCGCACACTGCCGGTCGCGGGGCAGGTGCGGATCTTGCCGCCGTTCCTGTCGCGCAAGCATTTACCGTCGCGGCTGGCCCGGCTGCGCGAACTGGACGGCGCCATACCGGTGTTGATCCGCGGGCAGGGCACCGAATTCGATTCCCTGCGTGAGTATGTCGTCGGCGACGACGTCCGCTCGATCGATTGGCGGGCCACCGCCCGCCGCGCCGACGTCGTGGTGCGCACCTGGCGGCCGGAGCGGGACCGCCGGTTGGTGATCGTGCTCGACACCGGGCGCACGTCGGCAGGCCGCGTCGGCGTCGACCCGACCGCGAGCGATCCGAGCGGCTGGCCCCGGCTGGACTGGTCGATGGATGCGGCGCTGCTCCTGGCGGCTCTGGCGTCGCGGGCCGGTGATCACGTGGATTTCCTTGCCTTCGACCGGGTTACCCGCGCCGGGGTGTGGGGCGCGTCGCGCACCGAGCTGCTGGCGCAGCTGGTGGAAGCGATGGCGCCGCTGCAACCGGCGCTGGTGGAGTCCGACGCGTCGGCCATGGTGGCCGCGGTGACCCGGCGGGTGCGTCAACGCGCCCTGGTGGTGCTGCTGACCGACCTCAACGCCTCGGCACTCGACGAGGGTCTCATGGCGGTGCTACCCCGGCTGTCGACGAAGCATCAGGTGCTGCTGGCGGCGGTGGCCGACCCCAGGGTCGAGCGGCTGGCCGCCGGCCGCGACGACGCCGCGCAGGTGTACGACGCGGCGGCCGCGGAACGGGCCCGCAACGACCGTCGCACCATCGCAAACCGGCTGCGCCGCAACGGTGTTGACGTTGTCGATGCCGCGCCCGAAGACCTGGCACCGACGCTGGCCGACCATTATCTCGCGATGAAGGCGGCGGGGAAGCTCTAGTTTCCGTGCTCCAGTTTCCCTGCGCGAGCAGACATGGCGGTACCGGAAACGCGGCGTGTCGCGTACCGCCACGTCTGTTCGCGGGAGAAAGGGCGGGGAGGAAAACTAGCCCACAGGAACGACGTCGGGGGCGTCTTCGACGTCGCCGGTCTCACCGGCCCGCACGGCCTTGCGGCCGAAGTAGATGACGTAGGTGAGGAATGCGACCTCGACGGTGACGCCGATCCCGATCCGCACCGCGGTCGGCAGCGGTGACGGCGTCACCATCGCCTCGACCAGACCGGAGACCAGCAGCACCACCGCCAAGCCCACGGCGACTGCCACCACCGCCCGGCCCTGCTCGGCGAGCACCTGCCCGCGCGGCCGGTCACCGGGTGCAATCACCATCCAGCCCAACCGCATCCCGACCGCCCCGGCCAGGAACACGGCGGTGAGCTCCAAAAGCCCGTGCGGCAGGATCAAACCCAGAAACAGATCGCCTTTGTTGGCGGCGAACATCAGGCCGGCGATCACGCCGAGGTTGGCCGCGTTCTGGAACAGCAGGTACGGGATGGGCAGCCCGAGCAGGATCGCGAACCCGATGCACTGGGCAGCCACCCACGAGTTGTTCACCCATACCTGCAGTGCGAACGAGCCGGCCGGGTTGTCGCTGTAGTACGACGCGAAATCGTGATTGACCAATTGGTCGATCTCGCTTGGGGTTCCGATGGCCGTGTGCACCTCGGGGTTGCCGCCGACCCAGAAGGCCAGGCCGAACACCACCGCCATGAACACCACTGCTGTGCCCAGCCACCAGCGCCACGACCGGTAGGCCACCACCGGGAAGGACACCGTCCAGAACCGGACGAACTCGCGCCACAGCGGGGCATGCGCACCGGTGACCACGGACCGGGCCTGCGCCACCAATCCCGACAGCTTGCCGACCAGCACCGAATCGCTCGATGCCGATCGCACCATCGACAGATGGGTCGACACCCGCTGGTACAGGTCCACCAGCTCGTCCACCTCGGCGCCGGTCAGCCGTCTGCGCCGTTTGACCAACTGCTCCAGCCGGTCCCAGGTGGCGCGATGGGCCAGCACGAACGCATCGACATCCACCCGGCCGATGGTAATCGGTAGGTTGGGACGCTATGTCCTACCAACCGGCGTCGGCGCCCGGACCTGTGGTGACCGGGGATGCGGTGATCCTCGACATCCAGATCGCGCAGCTGCCGGTGCGCGCGCTCGCCTCGATCATCGACATCCTGGTGATCGTCGCCGGCTATGTCGTGGGCGTGATGCTGTGGGCACTGACCCTCACGCAGCTCGACGATGCGCTGTCAGCCGCGATCCTGATCATCTTCACGGTCCTGACGCTGGTGGGTTATCCGGTGGTCATGGAGACGACGACGCGGGGCCGCTCGCTGGGCAAGATGGCGCTGGGCCTGCGGGTGGTGTCCGAGGACGGCAGCCCGGAACGCTTCCGCCAGGCGCTGTTTCGGGCGTTGTCGGGCTTCATCGAGATCTTCATGTTCACCGGGGGCCCCGCGGTGATCTGCAGTCTCATCTCGCCCAAGGGCAAACGGATCGGCGACATCTTCGCAGGCACATTGGTGATCAGCGAGCGCGGGCCCAAGCTCACGCCGCCGCCGGCCATGCCGCCGATGCTGGCGTGGTGGGCCTCGTCTCTGCAGCTCTCCGGGCTCGGCCCCGAGCAGGTCGAGCTGGCCCGGCAGTTCCTGTCTCGGGCGCCCCAGCTCAACCCCCGCATCCGCGACGAGATGGCACAGCGGGTGCTGCACGAAGTCGCCACGCGGATCTCGCCGCCACCGCCGCCCGGCGCTCCGCCACAGTTCGTGCTGGCCGCTGTGCTGGCCGAACGGCACCGCCGGGAGGTCACCCGTCTGCTGCCGCCGACACCGGGTCCGTACCCGCAGGCACCGCAGGCCACGCAGTACGCGCCACCACCGACAACGCCGCCGCCACCTGCTCCTCAACCCGGCGGATTCGCCCCGCCGAACTGACACCCACTCGGTGATGGGACATACATGTCCCATTTTGGCCCAATTGTGCTACATTCTGATGCATGAGTATCCAGGTGGCCGCCCCCAGCGGTGTGCGTGAGCGCACCCGCAGGGCGATCCTGGATGCCGCGATGACGATGCTGGCCGACCATCCGGCCGCCAGCATGGCCGAAATCGCCGCGGCCGCGAACGTCGGGCGCAGCACGGTGCACCGCTACTACCCGGAGCGTTCCGATCTGCTGCGCGCCGTCGCCTACCACGTGCACGCACTCAGCAGCGCCGCGATCGAACTCGCCGAGCCCACCAACGGGCCGCCCGAAGCCGCGCTGCGCCGCGTGGTGGAAAGCCAGCTCGACCTCGGCCCCATCGTGCTCTACATCTACAGCGAGCCGACCATTCAGGCCGATCGCGAGCTGGCAGCCCATCTGGACACCGGCGACGAGGCGATCACCGAAGTGCTCGAGCGCGCGTCGGCGGAGTGTCCCGAATACCCCCCTGGGTGGGCCCGCCGCGTGTTCTGGGCACTGTTGCTGGCCGGCTACGAGGCCATCAAGCAGGACGGCACCGCTCGGCATCAGGTGGTCGACGCCATCATGAAGAGCCTCACCGCCGGCACAGTTCACTTGCCGCGTAGCTGAATTTCTCTGCACTACACCGCTTTTCATTTTTCTTTTACTTACAGGAGTCTTTCCATGTCCGCCTGCCTCGACGCCACGCCGTCGCAGACAGTCACCACCCCCAAACGCGCCTGGATGGCGCTGGCCGTCCTGATGCTGCCGGTGCTGCTCATCGCGATCGACAACACCGTGCTGGCGTTCGCCTTGCCGATGATCGCGGAGGATTTCCGGCCCGCGGCGTCGGTCCAGCTCTGGATCGTCGACGTCTATTCACTGGTGCTCGCCGCACTTCTGGTCGCCATGGGCAGCTTCGGTGACCGGATCGGCCGGCGCCGCATCCTGCTGATCGGTGCCAGCGGCTTCGCCGTCATGTCGGTCGCGGCCGCGTTCGCCCCGAGTGCGGCGTATCTCGTCGCCGCCCGCGCCGCCCTCGGCGTGTTCGGCGCGATGCTGATGCCCGCGACGCTGTCGCTGATCCGCAACATCTTCACCGAGGCCGGCCCTCGACGGCTCGCCATCGCGATCTGGGCGTCCTGCTTCACCGCAGGCACCACGCTGGGCCCGATCGTCGGCGGCGCTCTGTTGCAGCACTTCCACTGGGGTTCGGTGTTTCTGGTTGCCGTGCCGATCTTGCTGCCGCTGCTGGTGCTCGGCCCGCGTCTGGTGCCCGAGTCCCGTGACCCGAATCCGGGCCCTGTCGACCTGCTGAGCGTGGCACTGTCGTTCACCGCGATGCTGCCGTTCGTCTGGGCCGTCAAAACCGTTGCGCACGACGGCTTGTCGATCCCGGTGGCGATTGCCTTCGTCGTCGGCATCGGCTCGGGCGTGTCGTTCGTGCGCCGGCAGAATCGCAGTGCCACCCCGATGCTCGATATGAGCCTGTTCTCCTACGGCCCGTTCAGCTCGTCGGTGCTCGCGAACTTCCTGTCGATCGTGGGCTTGATCGGATTCGTGTTCTTCGTCTCCCAGCATCTGCAGCTGGTGCTCGGCCTCTCGCCACTGGCGGCGGGCCTGGTCACGCTGCCGGGTGCGCTGGTGTCGATGATCGCCGGTATCGGGGTCGTCAAGGCGGCCAAGCGCTTTTCGGTGCAGACACTGATGGTGGGCGGTTTGTCGTTCGTCGCGGCCGGCTTCCTCTTGATCATGCTGTTCCGTCACGACCTGACGGTGGTCGCGGTGATCGTGTCGTTCATCGTGCTGGAACTCGGGGTCGGTGTCTCGCAGACGGTGTCCAACGACACCATCGTGGCCTCGGTGCCTGCCGCGAAAGCCGGTGCGGCATCGGCGGTCTCGGAGACCGCCTATGAGCTCGGCGCGGTGGTCGGCACCGCGACGCTCGGCACCATCTTCAGCGCGTTCTACCGGACCAACGTCGAGATTCCCGCCGGGTTGACGCCCGAGCAGGCCGGAGCGGCCGGCGAGAGCATCGGCGGCGCCGTGTCGGTCGCCACCGAGCTGCCCGCGGAAACCGCGGCACGCCTGCTGGATTCGGCCCGCTCGGCGTTCGACTCCGGCATCGCGCCGACGGCGCTGATCGCGGCGGCGCTGTCGCTGACGGCCGCGGCGATCGTGGCGTGGTCGTTCCGCGGAGCCGCTCAGCGGTAACGCAGCCCGGTCAGCAGCAGCGCCCCGGCCAGGAAGCCGCTGAGCGTGCGGACGTGGTTCCACGCACTCCAGGTGCTCAGGTACGCCTGCCATTCGGTGGCCGCGTGGGCCAGGTCGACGCCGTCGAGGTGGTTGTTCAACGGCACGTTGAACGCCATGGTGACGACCAGGGGAAGCACCCCGACGACCGCGCCGGCCAGCAGCAGCCAGCCGCCCGGCCGGTTCAACTGGAACAGGGCGACGACGCCGACCACCATCGCCAGCACCGCCGATCCGAGGAAGAACAACAGGAACGCGAGGTTGGCATTGGCCTCGGCGTTGATTCCGCGCATGGCGGTGATCGCGGCGACCGGGCCCGTGCGGTCCAGACCGCGCATGACGAAGGTGGAGAAGGCATAGAACAGGCCGCCCGCTGCGGCGCTGGCCAGCGCGGTGGTGGCGGTCAGGGTGGTGACAGGGTTCATGGCTTCAGTCAACGGCCACCCGCCAGGACGTTCCATCGCTGGAAGTCCTGTTTACATACGCAGGAGTCTTGAGAGGATGATCGCATGACGCGTGACTTCGACGCACTGATCGCCGAGGCGGACGCCGCACCGGTCGACGGGTGGGATTTCTCCTGGCTCGACGGCCGCGCCACCGAAGCCCGGCCGTCGTGGGGATACCAGCGGCTGCTCGGGCAGCGGATGTCCTCGGTGGCCTCGGCACTGGATCTGCAAACCGGTGGCGGCGAGGTGCTCGCCGGGGTTTCCGCGTTCCCTCGGACCATGGCGGCGACCGAGGCGTGGCCCGCCAACCTGGACCGGGCCACCCGGCGGTTGGGACCGCGCGGTGTCGTGGTGGTCGCGGCGCGCGACGAGCCACCGCTGCCGTTCGCCGACGCTGCGTTCGAACTCGTGACGAGCAGGCATCCCGTCACCGTGTGGTGGGCGGAGATCGCTCGGGTGCTTGTTCCCGGAGGCCGCTACTTCGCTCAACATGTCGGTCCGGCAAGCGTTTTCGAGCTGGTCGAGTTCTTTCTCGGACCGCAGCCCGAGGCCCGCGGCAAACGCGATGCCGTCGACGAGAGCGCGGCAGCCGTAGCGGCAGGCCTTGAGATCGTCGACGTGCGCTCCGAACGGCTGCGGATGGAGTTCTTCGACGTCGGCGCGGTGGTGTACTTCCTGCGCAAGGTGATCTGGACGGTGCCCGGCTTCACCGTGGCCGGCTACCGCGACCGCCTGCTGCAGCTGCATCGCCAGATCGAATCGGAAGGGCCGTTCGTGGCGCACTCGTCGCGGCATCTGATCGAAGCCCGCAAACCCGGCTGACGGTTACGCTACGGCTGTGGACGCGCTGGCCGGACTACTCGACGGCGTGCGGGCGCGGGGTGCGTTCGTATTGCGGATGCGGCTGGACCCGCCGTGGTCGATGCGTATCCGCGACGAGGCGCCGCTGACCTTGATCTGCCAGACCGCGGGCAGGGCCGTCATCGTCGGTGACACCAGCGGATTGACCTGGCTGGGTCCCGGCGATGTGGCGGTGACGCGCGGCACCGAGCACTACACGTTCGCCGACGATCCGGCCACCGCGCCGTCGGTGGTGATCCACCCTGGGCAGCGCTGCACCACGCTCGCCGGCGCCGATCTGCGATTCGAGTTCTCCCTCGGTGTGCGGACCTGGGGCAACGCCGCGGCAGGCGCGAACCAGTCCGTGGTGTGCGCCTACGAGGGCCGCAGCGCGGTGAGCGCCCGGCTGCTCGACGCCCTGCCTGATGTGCTGGTGGTGCGCAGCACCGACTGGGATTCCCCACTGGTGGACCTGCTCGCCACAGAGGCAGGCAACGACGGCCCGGGCCAAGAGGCCTACCTGGACCGGCTGCTCGATCTGCTGCTGATGGCGGTACTGCGCAGCTGGTTCGCCCAACCCGCCCATGCTCCCGCCTGGTGGCGGGCCGAGCAGGATCCGATCGTCGGCCCTGCCCTGCGGCTCATGCACCACAACCCCGCGCACCCGTGGACCGTCGCCAATCTTGCTGCCGCCGTGGGATGTTCACGCGCCGTTTTCGCGCGCAGGTTCACCGAGCAGGTCGGCGAGCCGCCGATCGCATTCCTGACCGGCTGGCGGCTGGCGCTGGCGGCCGATTTGCTCTCCGGCAGCCGGGCCACGGTCGCTGCGGTCGCCCGCGAGGTCGGCTATTCGACGCCGTTCGCATTGAGCAGCGCCTTCAAGCGGGCCTACGGCATCAGCCCCAACGCGCACCGCGCCATGGCGGGTTGAGACTTGACGGGAGGCCGCGCACTCGCGACTATCTCAGCGACTTCGCGAACCCTTTGACACAGAACGGATATCACATGTCGATACGTTGGGGAATCGTCGGGCCCGGCCGAATCGCGGCGAAGCTGGTGAGCGACTTCGCCCACGTACCGGACGCGAAAGTCCTCGCGGTGGCGTCCCGATCCGCCGATCGGGCAAGCGCGTTTGCCGACAAATACGGCATCGAGCGCAGCTACGGTTCGTACCGGGAGATCATCGCCGACCCCGACGTCGATGTGCTGTACGTCGCGACCCCGCATACGCACCACCACGCCATCGGGCTCGCCGCTGCGGCGGCAGGCAAAGCGTTGCTGGTGGAGAAAGCCTTCACCGCCACCATCGAGGGCGCCGAATCCCTGGTGGACGCGGTGCGCAAACACCAGGTGTTCGCGATGGAGGCGATGTGGACCCGCTTTCAGCCCGCGGTCGTGGCCGCCCGCAAATTGCTCGCCGATGGCGCGATCGGCACGGTTCGGTCGGTGCAGGCCGACCTCGGTGTGACGCGGACCTTCGACCCGACCGATCGGGTGTTCGCCCACGAACTCGGCGGTGGCGCCCTCTTGGACCTGGGCGTCTACGTGGTGTCGTTCGCGCAGATGGTGCTCGGAAATCCGACGTCCGTATCGGCGTTGGGTTCGCTCGAACCGTCGGGGGTGGACGCCGACGCGACCCTGCTGCTCGGTTTCGAGGAAGGCCGGACCGCCACCCTGATGTGCTCGTTGCACAGCCCGATGCCCGGGCACGCGCGGATATTCGGCACCACGGGCTGGATCGATATCCTGCCGCGCTTCCACCACCCGAATTCCTTTGTGCTGCACCGACAAGGACACGACTCAGAACAGTTCGACCTGCCCGCACTGGGCGACGGGTTCTCGCACGAACTCATCGAGGTCACCGAGGCGCTCAAAGCAGGCCGCACCGAGAGCGCAGTCATGCCACTCGATGACACGCTGACCGTGCAACGGGCACTGGAGGATGCGCTGACGCAACTCGGCGTCCGATTTGTCGAAGAGCCCGCGGACTTCCTGTGATCGTGTGACGCTGTAGCGGCGGGCGGCCGGCGGCCGCCCGCTACGGTCCTGGCACGGGCCCACCCGCGCCTGCGCTGCAGAGGCCGGGCCCCCTACTCAAACGGGTAGATCAAACCATCCCAAATTGGCGTTCCTCCCACCCGGAAATGACAGGACGATGTGTATCAAGTCCCACCTCTGGATGAGGAGAAGAGAATCATGTCCGCCGCCAAGACCTACCCCGCCTCGGAAGTAACCCGGGACAGCATCAGCAACAACATCGCCCTGGTTCGCGACGAGATCGCGAGCACCACGTCCAAAGTCAACGAGGAGCAGGTGGCCATCCTGGCTCGCCACCTCGTTCGGGGCGGACGAGTTTTCGTGGCCGGCGCCGGTCGCAGCGGGCTGGTCCTACGCATGGCCGCCATGCGGCTGATGCACTTCGGGCTGAACGTGCACGTCGCGGGCGACACCACCACCCCGGCGATCGCCGACGGTGATCTGCTGCTGGTGGCTTCCGGCTCGGGCACCACCTCCGGTGTGGTCAAGTCCGCCCAGACCGCAAAGAAGGCCGGGGCGCGCATCGCCGCCTTCACCACCGATCCGAACTCGCCGCTGGCCGGTCTGGCCGACGCTCTGGTGATCATCCCCGCCGCGCAGAAGACCGATCACGGCTCGCACATTTCGCGTCAGTACGCCGGATCTCTTTTCGAGCAGGTGCTGTTCGTCGTCACCGAAGCCGTGTTCCAGTCGCTGTGGGATCACACCGACGTCGAGGCCGAGGAACTCTGGACGCGCCACGCCAACCTCGAGTGATCAGGCCCCTCACCGGTCTCCACAGTTCCCCACAGACGGCAGAAAGCTGAGTTCGATGACCGAAACCTTCCGGCCCGCAGAGCTTTTCGAGGGCAAGCTCGACGAAGCCCTGCTCGCCCCGCCCCTGGCCGAGGTGATTGGTGACGAGATCCCGACCCGGATCGCCATACCCTTCAAGAGCGACGACGAGCGCATCCTCTCCGGCGTCTGGGAGGCCAACCCCGGCCTGTCCCGCTGGGAATTCTTGGACCGCGGCGAATCGATCCACGTCCTCGAAGGCCGCATGGTCGTCACCGAGGATGGCGGCGAGCCCGTCACCGTGGAAGCCGGATCCGCCGCCTTCTTCCCCATCGGGTGGAAGGGAACCTGGGAGATCCAGGAGCGCATCCGCAAGTTCTTCGTAATCTTCGCGGCTTAACCCGGTCCGCGGTCAGGCCCAGGGGGACACCCCCGGGCCTGTCTGCGTGAGTGGGATCGCCACGAGGATCCATGCCCCGCACAGAGAAACAGAAAACAGAAAGGTACAACCAATGACCGAAGTTTTCCGGCCCGTCGAGCGCTTCGAAGACGACCTCGAGGTGGCTCAGCTCGGCCAGCCCTCGGCCGAGGTGCTGGGTGACCCGATCGCGACGCGTTCGTCCGTTCCCTTCATCGACGAAGACCACGGCATCCGTTCCGGTGTCTGGGAGGCCCAGCCGGGTCTGTCGCGCTGGGAGTTCATCGACCGCGGTGAGATCATCCACGTGCTCGAAGGGCGCATGATCGTCACGCAGGATGGCGGTTCGCCCATCACCCTCGAAGCCGGATCTGCCGCCTTCTTCCCCATCGGCTGGACGGGCACCTGGGAGATCCAGGAGCGCATCCGCAAGTTCTTCGTCGTCTACGCGAAGTAGTCGGTACCTGTCAGGCCCGGGCCACGTCCCGGGCCTGACAGGCCGACCGGCACCACCCAACCGAATACCCGCCCCCGACCTAACCACCGGCGCGATGATGCCATCGACCGTCACCACCCGGCCTCGGCGCAATTCACGTGAATACTGCGACGGCCCTTGACGATCGCGCGATGCGTCGCCCACCCCGATCAACCGCCGAGCTCAACCACTCGCACCCCGCCCGAGCAGCAGTCATGGGCCCGCAGCAGCATCGATGCCGCTGTGAGGCGATACCGAGGAGCCAGCGGTGTCCGAACACTCGCACCTACCTCCTACGAGCTGAGTCGAAACATGAAAATCGGAATCCTCACCAGCGGTGGCGACTGCCCCGGGTTGAACGCGGTCATCCGCGCCGCCGTGCTCAAAGGCATTGCCGTGCACGGTCTCGAATTCGTCGGCTTCCTTGACGGCTGGCGCGGCGTCGTCCAGGGCGACGTCATCGACATCCCGCGCAGCATGGTCCGCGGCATCGCCAAGCAGGGCGGCACCATCCTCGGTACCTCCCGCACCAACCCGTTCGAAAACGGCGGCGGCCCAGAGGTCATCAAAGGACACATGGACCGGCTCGGCATCGACTCGATCATCGCCATCGGCGGCGAGGGCACCTTGGCTGCCGCCAAGCGCCTCACTGACGCCGGCTTGAAGATCGTCGGCGTCCCGAAGACCGTGGACAACGACCTCGATGCCACGGACTACACCTTCGGTTTCGACACCGCCGTGCAGATCGCGACGGAAGCGATCGACCGCCTGCGCACCACGGGCGAATCGCACCACCGATGCATCATCGCCGAGGTCATGGGCAGGCACGCGGGCTGGATCGCGCTGCACGCAGGCATGGCCGCCGGCGCCCATGCCATCCTCATCCCGGAACAGAAGATCAGCATCGACCAAATCACCCAGTGGGTGAAGGGCGCTCACTCGCGCGGGCGGGCACCGCTGGTGGTGGTGGCCGAAGGGTTTGTTCCCGAGCACATGGAATCCCCGCACTCCGAGCGCGGGCTGGACGCTTTCGGCCGCCCCCGGCTCGGCGGGATCGCCGACCAGCTGGCGCCCGAAATCGAGAGCCGCACCGGCATCGAGACCCGCGCCACCATCCTGGGCCACATCCAGCGTGGCGGCGTGCCATCGGCTTTCGACCGGGTCCTGGCCACCCGGCTGGGCATGGCTGCCATCGACTCGGTGGTGGCCGGCTACTGGGGCACCATGGTTGCGCTGAAAGGCACGGAGATCGAACAGGTGAGCTTCGAGGAGGCCCTCGGCAACCTCAAGGCCGTTCCGCTCAGGCGCTACGAAGAGGCCGCATACCTGTTCGGCTGAGCTGGCCACTCCCCCAACGATTCTGGCCGACCCGCCCGGGGCGGATCGGCCAGAATCAGTGTTGTGTGCCTCAGACGTGCTTGGCTCTGTGCCAGCGCTTGGCAGCGACTTGATATGCGTCGAGCAGGCTCAGGGCGTACACGAAAACCCCTCCGGCCACTCGTCCGATGGCAGACGCTTCCGGCGGTGCCACCATGTAGGTGACCACGCCCAGCAGCACGATGTAGAAGGCGAACACCAAGCCCCGGCGGGGCTGTCCGTTCACGACCTGGCCCACTCCCGGTAGGAGTACAGCGATGGCGAGGACCATCAAGGGATGAATCAGTCGGTTCACAGCGACTCTGCCTCCGATACTGCTACCGGGCGGTGCGGATTCAGGCCGGCGGCCTGAGCGCGGAGCCCGTCGATCATGGTGACTGCCTTGTGCAGATCCTCCGCGGTCACCCGTACTTCGGAGAGATCAGCCCGCCGGGTGACCCGGTAGGCCGTCGAATTCGCCTGTGCGCCACGGACAACGCAGCGCACGCCCCGCTCGGTCACGAGAACCTGCTTGACTTCAGCGTCCTCGGTGACCAAACCTACTGCGGCTTCGACCAATTCACGATCCATGCCCTCGGGATCACAGGCCACCGACACCCACTTGGGCCAGGCCGGGTCACGCCACCGCAGCAGATCGCGGTGACCCGAGTAGAACTCGTTTCCGGTCTCGTTGCTGAGCACCGACAAACTCGGCTGCCCCGGTATGTGCTCACGCATCGTGACGATGAGCCGCAGCACCGGGACGGTGCGTAGCGCCAGCGCGTCTACCACTGGCTCCACCCGCACGTCGCGGCCCTCGAATCGCCCATACAGCAACGGGAATTCGAGTCCGCGGGGAACGACACGGCATTGTTCGAGCACACCGGTGGTGCTCGAACAATGCCGCCCGGTCGCGCTGAACGCGGGCCACGTGACGGCGGTGCTGGTAGGTCAGCACCACCGCCCCGACTACGGCCATCGCCAGCGCGACCCAGAGCGTTCCGGACATCAGTAACCTCGAGGACGCGGCAACGGCGCAGTGAACTCAGCATCCCGGTCGACGTACTTGAACCGCCGGAGAACGAACCACACCGAAGCGAGCAAGTAGAACACCAGGATCGACATCAACGTGGTGCCGTAGCCCAAGTAGGTCGCGAAGAACACGATCGCCGCGATCACTGCCAGTGCGATCGAAGGGATCGGGTGCATCGGCAGCGTGTAGGCCCGCTTGATGGAGCCGATCGGCCACAGCTTCCGGAACCTCAGCATGTTGACCACCATGAACGCGTAGGTCAGCAGGCCCGACAGGATCGAGAAGGTGATCACCGTCGACAGCAGCGTCGGCTTGTTCAGCAGCAGCGGCAGGATCGCGAAGGCGATGGCCACCGGCACCAGGAACAGGATCGAGCGGTACGGCGTCCGGTACCGCGGGTGCACGGCCCCGAACCACTCCGGGAGGTAGCGGTCGCGACTCATCGCGAACCAGGACCGCGAGGAGTCGGTGATGCAGCCGTTGGCCGATGCGAGGGTCGCGGCCAGCGTGCCGAGGAACAGCAGCCAGACAAGCACACCGGAATGGGTGAGCTGCGCGGCGTCGAACAGCGGCGTGATCGACGTGCCCAGGTACTGCCAGGGCAGCAGTGACGCGCACAGGTACCAGGTGAGGCTCGCCGCGATGATCAGCGTCATGATGCCTGCCAGGCTGCCGAGCGGGATCGACCGGCTTGGCGAGCGGCATTCCTCCGCGGCCTGGGCGGTGCCCTCGATGCCGAGATAGAACCACATGCCGAACTGGAAGGCCGCGATCACGCCGATCCAACCGTAGGGAAGCCCGGCATCCGCCGATGAGACCAGTGCGCTGAACTGCGTGCCCATGTCCCAGCCGGAGACGCCGATGAACAGCGCGATGATGGTCAGGAACGCGAAGCCCGTGATGATGAAGTTCACCGACAGTGTCGCCAGCACGCCGCGGTAGTTCAGCAGTGCCAGAAGCAGGATCGCCAGCACCGCGAACGGATAGGCCGACAGGTGCTGCTTGTTACCGAGCAACCCCGACATCGTGGTGAGCAGGTCGCCGAGAACGTTCGCGTTGGCGGCCTCCAGCATAGTGTACGCCATGGTGAGGTAGAGCCCGACGTTGAACGCCATGAGCGGGCCGATCGAGTGCTTGGCCTGGGCGTATTGACCACCGGCCGCCGGGATCGCCGACGCGACCTCGGAGTTGATCATGACGACGCAGGTGTAGAGCAGGCCGACGAACCAACAGGCGATGAGCGATCCGTACAGGCCGCCCTTCTCCACCGTGAAGTTCCAGCCCATGAACTCGCCGACCAGCACGATGCCGACACCCAACCCCCAGATATGGATCGGGCCGAGCACCTTTTTGAGAGTGAGCGCTTCGGTGCCTCCAGCGGTGCTGACTTCGCTCATGACTGGCGCCTTTCAATGTCATCCGACTCGCCGGCCAAATGCTGCCATTCAGCATCCTCGCCGAGATCCTCAATGGTGTGCACGAGGAATTCCTCGTCGTAGTCGCGGCTGACCTTGTACGCGTCGAAAAGCATCCAGGCGGCGACCAGCGCTGCCAGAACCCAGGCGCCGTATTCGAAAAGAGTCCAAAAATTCATGATTCCCGTCCCGGTCCGAACCTGGCTGTGATGACTTCGCGGTATTCACGGAACGACATGAGATACACGAATGCCAGGTACGCGGCGGCCAGCGCGGTGATCCCGATCAGTGGCAGCCATTCGATCGTGTATTTGTTGTCGCTCGGCGTATTGGCCGCGGCCAGCTCCCCGACAGTCGCATCGTCGACCATGTCTTTCGACTTCATGAGCTCGAACTGTTGCTTTTCAGCCGGGCTCATATTGAGCTGCGAGATGGCGGTGGGCTCCGACGCGGCGGGCGCTTCGTCCTCCTGCGCGAAGACGAAGGTCGTGACGAACAGCGTGATGAACAGCAGGGCGATCAGGCTCGCTGCGTCCACGAACTGTCCGGCCTTGGACTGCCGCGTAAAACCTGATGTCGTACTCGTCATGCTGCGGTCACCTCCACGCTGCGGGTGGCCTTCTTGGCCTTCCGGTTCGCGTCGAGGTGGTGAATGTCTTCGCCGTAGACATGCTCACGCTCGATCTTGTAACGCCGGCTCATCGAGAGAAGTCCCAGCGAGTTGAATGTTCCCAAGATGACGAAAGCGACCGCGAGTATTGCTTTGACTTTCACGTTGTCGATGACGCTGAATGCGGCGAAGTACGTGAATAGCAAAGTCGCCCACATCAGGGCCGCGAGTAAAGTCGCGACGCCGACGTCTCGCTTGAACATGGATTGAATCCGTGCATCGAGCCCAGGGTCCATGACAAATTACCTCTTCCTGCGGCAATGCCGCATTCTTCCCGGCATCGAAGAATGCCAGAATGGTGGGGGGCACCGAATTGGTGAGCAACAGAGATTTCAGCGAATTACAGCGAAGTTGTGGCGAGCTGCCAACGAGCGGCTGACGACGTCCTGCACGACGTCGACGAAGCCGCGACACTACGGATACGGAGGCGTTGCCCTCAGCGCCGAGAGCAGGCTCGATGAGCGAACGAGTCGCCAACCACCGAGCTGACCCCGACGATCCACGTGGATCTTCATAAGACCTCTCGTTCTCGGAGACACTCCGATGACGACGCAAGTCGGTTTCCCGACACGAAACTCTGTTTCCCAGTAAGAATAGAACAACGTGCGCGGGTCATGTGTCAAGGGTCACATCGCCTTATCCGGTGTGACGTCCGGATATGCCCAGCTGAGGGACGTGATACCCGAACCTGGCAATCGGCCGGTCCAGGGTTCCGCACGGCGGTTCAGCGCTGTCTGAGTGGCGCGAACGGTGGCCCGTGCGCACCCGAAAGGCTTTGACCTGATTCGCTATTCGACGGCGTCAGGGCGACCGGCGCGCACGCCGACAACGGCCCGGGCGAGCGCCCGGGCCGTGACGGTTTTCAGTGTGATGGTTATGAAGGCAGGGGTGTTCCCACAGGGCCACCCGTGGCGTCCACGATGCCTGTGTGACCCCTGCCCGCCTAGGAGACGCTCAGAACGTCTTTCCGGCTGAGCCGAGCTGCTGGGTGGCTTCGACGAGCCGCGCCGCCATCCCGGCTTCGGCCTTGGCGCCCCACACGCGCGGATCGTAGGTCTTCTTGTTGCCGATCTCGCCGTCGACCTTCACCACGCCGTCGTAGTTCTTCAGCATGTGGTCGGCGACCGGACGCGTGTACGCGTACTGGGTGTCGGTGTCGATGTTCATCTTGATCGTGCCGTAGGAGACAGCGTCGGCGATCTCCTGCTCGCTGGAGCCGGAGCCACCGTGGAACACGAGGTCGAACGGCTTGACCTTGCCGATCTTGGCGCCGACCTGCTCCTGGATGTCCTTGAGGATCTCCGGGCGCAGCTTGACGCCACCGGGCTTGTACACACCGTGCACGTTGCCGAAGGTGAGCGCCGTGATGTAGCGGCCGTTCTCGCCCGCGCCCAAGGCGTCGATCGTGGCCAGCGCATCGTCGACCGTGGTGTAGAGCTTCTCGTTGATGGCGTTCTCGACGCCGTCCTCCTCGCCACCGACGGTGCCGATCTCCACCTCCAGCACCATCTTGGCGGCCGCGGTGCGCGGGAGCAGCTCACGTGCGATCCGCAGGTTTTCCTCGAGGGTCTCGGCCGAGCCGTCCCACATGTGCGAGTTGAACAGCGGGTTGCGACCGGCCTTGACCTCTTCCTCAGAGGCGGCCAGCAGGGGCAGCACGAAACCGTCCAGCTTGTCCTTGGGGCAGTGATCGGTGTGCAGCGCGATGTTCACGTTGTACTGCTTGGCGACCTCGCGTGCGAAAGCCGCGAATGCGAGGGAACCGACCACCATGTTCTTGGCCGAGGCGCCCGACCAGTAGGCGGAGCCGCCTGTGGTGATCTGGAGAATGCCGTCGGACTCAGCGTCGGCGAAACCGCGCAGGGCCGCGTTCAGCGTCTGGGAGGACGTGACGTTCACGGCCGGGTACGCGAAGCCGCCCGACTTCGCACGGTCGAGCATCTCGGTGTAGATCTCTGGTGTTGCTATGGGCATGCTGCCTCCTGTGTTGAGTTTTCGTCGGCGGAAACGAGCTTCGGCCTAACCGTAGGCACCGCACGAATGTCGGTTTCCAGCAGCGCAGCCGTCGACCTCCCCAGCCTGCTGGCCAGAAAGGTCGACGGCTGCCGTGCCGAGGCGTCGAGCGCTTGCGGGAAGCGCCGGATTACTCGACGACCTCGCCGGTGGTTTCGTAGGTGGCGATCTTGCCGATCCGCCGGACGTGGCGCTCGGCATTGCTGAACGGCTCGGCCAGGAACGCCTCGATCAGTTCGGTGGCCTCCTCGACGGAGTGCTGCCGGCCACCCACCGCGACGACGTTGGCGTCGTTGTGCTCGCGGGCCAGTTTCGCCGTGTCGAGGTTCCACACCAGGGCCGCACGCACGCCCTTGACCTTGTTCGCAGCGATCTGCTCACCGTTGCCCGAGCCGCCAAGCACAATCCCGAGGGCGTCCACGCCGGCAGCCTGGTCGGCCACCACCGCGAGCGCGGCATTGATGCAGAAAGCCGGGTAGTCGTCCTCGGCGTCGTACTCCTTGGGCCCGTGGTTGACCATCTCGTAGCCCTTGGCTGACAGGGCCTCGATCAGGTGGGAGCTGAGCTCCATGCCGGCATGGTCGGTAGCGATATGAACGCGCATGTATCTGGGTCCTTTTGGCTGGTCGGGGATCCGGCGTTACTTGGCGAAGGCGAGCTGGGCGTTCTTGCGGAGCGATTCGATGGCTTCCTCGGGAGACGGCTTCCCGTACACGGATGATCCGGCCACGAAGATGTTGGCACCGGCCTCCGCGGCCCGGGCGATGTTCTCCTCGGTGACGCCACCGTCGACCTGGATCGCCACGTTCACCCCGGAGCCGTCGACGGCCGCGCGGGCGCGGCGGATCTTGGGCAGCGTGACGTCCAGGAAGGCCTGGCCGCCGAAGCCCGGCTCCACGGTCATGATCAGCAGCATGTCCAGTTCGGCGAGCATGTCCAGGTACGGCTCCACCGGAGTGGCCGGGCGCAGGGCCATGCCCGCCTTCGACCCACGCGCACGAAGTTCGCGGGCCAGCTTGATGGGCGCGACGGCCGCCTCGACATGGAATGTCACCGAGTCCAGACCGGCGTCGGCGAACATGGGTGCCCAGCGGTCGGCGTCAGAGATCATCAGGTGGGCGTCCAGCGGGATGGGGCTCACCTTCTGCAACCGCTGAACGACCGGCAGACCGATCGTCAGATTCGGGACGAAGTGGTTGTCCATGACATCCACGTGCGCAGCATCAGCGTTGCTGATGCGAGCCAGCTCGGCTTCGAGGTTGGCGAAGTCGGCCGAGAGGATGCTGGGGTTGATACAGCATTTCTGCGGTGAAGCGGACATGGCGTCTGCCTTTCGATAGCGGTCAGTCAGGGCATGCGAGATCGGGCCTTCGGCCACGGATCGCGCCGCGGCCCGGTTGCCGGCCGCCGTGGAGACCTTTCGGTTTCCACGGCAGCCGAGACAACCGAGGCGGGTTAGGAACCCTACTTGGCAGACGCGAGGGCACCCTCGACGTCGGCCAGGAGGTCCTTCCAGCTGGCGACGAACTTGTCCAGGCCTTCGGACTCGAGCAGTGCGACGACATCATCGTAGGAGATGCCGAGGCCCTCGATGGCGCTGAGCACTTCCTTCGCCTCGTCGTACTTACCGGTGATGGTGTCACCGGTGACGACGCCGTGGTCGAAGGTCGCGTCCAGGGTCTTCTCCGGCATGGTGTTGACCACGTTGGCAGCGACGAGCTCGGTCACGTACAGGGTGTCCGGGTACGCCGGATCCTTCACGCCGGTCGAGGCCCACAGGGGACGCTGCGGACGCGCGCCGGCCTTGGCCAGCAATGCCCAGCGCTCGGTGCTGAAGAGCTCCTCGTAGACCTGGTAGGCCAAGCGGGCGTTGGCAACGCCTGCCTTGCCCTTGAGCGCCTTGGCCTCGTCGGTGCCGAGGGCGTCGAGGCGCTTGTCGATCTCGGTGTCGACGCGGGAGACGAAGAACGACGCGACCGAGTGGATGTTCGACAGGTCGTGGCCGTTGCTCTGAGCCTGCTCCAGACCGGACTGGAAGGCGTTGATCACGGCACGGTAGCGCTCCAGCGAGAAGATCAGGGTCACGTTGACGCTGATGCCTTCGGCCAGGACGGCGGAGATGGCTTCCAGGCCTTCACGGGTGGCCGGGATCTTGATCAGGACGTTGTCCTTGGCGACCTTCTTGTACAGGTTCTTCGCCTCGGCGATGGTGCCTGCGGCGTCCCACGCCAGGCGCGGGTCGACCTCGATGGAGACGCGACCGTCGACGTTGTCGGTGGCGGCGGCGACCGGCGCGAACAGGTCGCAGGCGTCGGCGACGTCGGCGGTGGTGATCTCGAAGATCGTCTCTTCGACGTTGGCGCCGCGAGCGGCGAGCTCGGCGATCTTGGCGTCGTAGTCGTTACCGGTGGTGATCGCGGCCTGGAAGATCGACGGGTTGGTGGTGACACCAACGACGCTCTTCTCGTCGATCAGCTTCTGCAGGGAACCGCTGTCGAGGCGATTGCGGGAAAGGTCATCGAGCCAGATCGACACGCCGGCGCTCGAAAGCTGTGCAGTGGGGGTTGCGTTGCTCATCGCTTCTGCTTCTTCCTTCAAATATCGAATACTTTGGCTGGTTGCGGTCGCGCCGCGGGACGGCCCGGTGGGCGGTCCCTGTCTCTTATACACATCTCCGAGCCCACGAGACTACGCTGCATCTCGTTT
>NZ_LZTB01000099.1 GCF_001665685.1 Mycobacterium sp. 852013-50091_SCH5140682 | reverse complement strand
CGCGGTCGGCGAGTTGGGCGACGCGTTTGGTGTATTCCCAGGTCAACACCGGCACATCCGGCGACAACGTCATCGCGACCGCACGGTTGCAGTTGATGCCGAACAATCCCAACTTCAACCGGTTATCCCCGAACAACGCATTGACACCCGACCGATCACGACGTTCTGTTGATTCGATCGAAGGCGGAGGTGCGATCGTCATTTCTCTATGAGTTCCTTCCATATTGGCAGATAGTGCTCAGTGGTATGTGTAACCGGCGAACCGGGATCTGTGAATGCGCGTGGCGCACAGGGAGCTAACGGAGCACCCGCGCCCGGGAAGATCGGACCGGATCGGAGGTGTCCTGGCCGGTCGACATCGGTGTATTCCATGTGTCGAACTCGTTGTACTCGTGCCACCGGCGGACTTCGGATCGGATGCTCGGTGAGAGGGAATCGCTGTCATGGAACATGCATTCAACGATGTTGCCGACGGGATCGTGGATGTACATCTGCACCACGCCATCCAGCCGTTCCACGATGTGGTGGCCGAACTCTTCATGCTCGAATAATCCAAGCCGCGAGGCGTCCAGATAGATCTCCTCGAAACGCCCCGCATCGGGGACTGCGATCGCGAAATGGTAGCCGCTCGAGATTCGCTCGGCGGAATGCTCGACAATGTGGATCTCCATTTGGTCGATCAGCACCCACGACACGGGAACGCCAAATCGCGGTGACGGGATTCGTGTTCCCCGAAACCATTCGACGTAGAACTGTGTCGATACCTCGATATCGATCGCCGGAATCGCTATGTGGTTGATGAAGACCACGTGGTATCTCCTCGCTTCTGTCTGCAGCCACGTCGTCTCTGACGGTGTGGATTCCCATGGCCGGCTGCGTTACTCACCAAAGTGAACCGAGTCACTCTTATGTCCAGCTGAGACTGCCGTCTCTGCGTATCGGAGTCCAATCGCCAATCGCTGTGCCAGCAATAGCCTGAGGCTATGTCGCGAGTCGGGGACATCCGCTCGTCGCATCGGATACAGCCAATAGCCTGAGGCTATTGATCCTGCGCGCGATGGATATTGGACACGGCCGGCGCCCGTGGAGCAGCCTGAAATTGCAGCAAGAAGTGATGTTCGCGAGAAAGTGGGAGTGCGTTGTCTGAAGTCGTTGTGATTGCCTCTTTCCTGGCCCAGGAAGGGAAAGAGGATGCCGCGAAGAAGTTTTTCGCCGACCTCCTCGAGGAGACGCATGGGGAGGACGGATGTCTGCTCTACGCCCTGCATCAGGGAACAGAGGATTCGACGCGGTTCGCGTTCGTTGAACGCTGGGAATCCCCGGAATTGCTCGCAAAGCACCTCGCGAGCGAGCACATTCAGACAGCACTGGCCGCGGTGGGCGAATATTGCTCGGCCGAACCCGACATCGTGTACTACGAAGCTGTCGAGGGAGGCACCGCATCGGCGGGCTCGATCGCCGGACACGCCGCCGGAGCGTAACCGGCGCGACCACGTTTGCCTGGCAGAAATTGTTTAAACCGTTCGGGCGCGCGGCCGTCACTTTTGGGCGGCCCGCACCACTTTTCAACGCTAAATCTCAGGAGTGGCAATGACAATCCGCGGCATCGAGCACATCGGCATCACTGTCCCCGATATCGAGCAGGCCACGCAGTTCTTCGTCGACGCTTTCAGCGCGATCTACATGTACGACATCATCGACTCGCCGATCGGCGGCGCGTGGATCGAAGAGGGCCTCGGCGTCCCAGAGGGGACGACTATCTCGGCGATACGGGTGCTTCGGCTTGCCAATGGGCCCAATATCGAGCTCTTCAGTTATGCCACGCAGCATCAGCAGCCGCCGGCCATCCCCAGCGATCTGGGATATCAGCATGTCGCCGTGTATGTCGATGATATCGACGCAGCGGCAGAGAAGCTGCGTGGTGCGGGTGCGGTGATCCGCGGCGACGGCCCCAGTGACCTTCCGGGAGCGGAAAAAGGCGACGGCTGCCAGTTTTTGTATGCCCGCACCCCGTGGGGCAGCACCATCGAACTGGTCACCTATCCGTCGGTGCAGGTGTATGAATCGCTGACAACCGCCCGTAAATGGACCCCGCTGCCGCAGTCGGGCTAGCTGAGATCCGACACCGGCACGTTACCGTTCACTGGACTCTACCGAATTGTCAATCAATGAATAAGGTTTGGCCGTCGCCCGGGGCGGCGATTTCAGATATCGGCTCGGGTGTAAGTATTGCTGTGGGGGGCTTCGGGCTGTGCGGCATACCTGATGCCCTTATCGGAGCGCTCGCCGACTCCGACGTTGCCGACCTCGAGGTGTTCTCGAACAATTGTGGGATCGATGGTATTGGGCTCGGCGTGCTTCTGAGGAGTCGGCAGATCCGCCGCATCACCGCTTCTTACGTCGGCGAGAACAGCGAGTTTGAACGCCAGTATCTCGCGGGCGAACTGGAGGTCGAGCTCGTACCGCAGGGAACTCTCGCTGAGCGCCTTCGCGCCGGAGGCGTGGGCATTCCCGCGTTCTACACGCCGGCCGGAGTTGGCAGCGTCATCGCTGACGGGGGAATGGCGTGGCGGTATCACGAAGACGGGTCTGTTGCCTTGGCGTCTCCGCCGAAAGAGATCCGCGAGTTCAATGGCACCCGTTACGTCTTGGAGCGCGGAATCGTTGCCGACTATGCACTTGTCCACGCCGTGAGGGGTGACGCGGCCGGAAACCTGGTGTTCGAGAAAACAGCGTTGAATTTCAACCCTCTTGCCGCAATGGCGGGGCGAATCACCATTGCGCAGGTCGAGGAGCTTGTGCCCACCGGCTCAATCGACCCTGCGCATGTTCACCTCCCAGGCATCTTCGTGCAACGGGTCGTCGCTACCGGCCCCCAACGCAAGCACATTGAGAAACGGACCGTCTCACATCGAACGGAGTCGCTGTCGTGACCGGCGGTTGGAACCGAAACCAGATGGCTGCCCGCGCCGCCGCGGAGTTGACCGCTGGACAGTACGTCAATCTCGGCATCGGACTTCCGACTGTGGTGCCGAATTACATACCGCCCGATGTCGCCGTTGTGCTGCACTCCGAGAACGGGCTGCTCGGCACCGGGGCCTACCCGGAGGAAGATGCAGTGGACGCGGACCTGATCAACGCGGGAAAGGAGACAGTGACGGTCGTTGCAGGTGCGTCATATTTTGATTCAGCGATATCGTTCGGAATGATCCGGGGCGGCCACATCGATACCGCAATCCTCGGGGGCATGCAGGTTTCGGCCCACGGTGATCTGGCGAATTGGATGGTTCCGGGCAAAATGGTCAAAGGTATGGGCGGCGCGATGGATCTTGTGCACGGAGCGAAACGGGTGATCGTGGTCATGGCGCATACCGACCGCGACGGTAATCCAAAGCTCGTGGGGCAATGCACCCTGCCGGTCACTGGTGAGCGCGTCGTGAACCGTGTCATCACCAATCTCGGCGTATTCGACATCGACGACGGCAAGCTCGTGGTGCGGGAGATCGCCGATGCGGTGACGGCTGATCGGCTCGTTGCCTCTTCGGACGCGCCGCTGCGGTTTGACCTGGAGGGGTGAGCGATTCGCTGACCTTCTTGCCGAAGCGTGAGCACGGGCAGTGGGAGGCAGGGATCCGACGCTAGGCGATGGACGCCCTCGACGGCGGATCAGAGGGCAGACCACAGCTTGTGCGCAGGGCACTGCGCAGGGCGTCGCCCCCCGGAGCCCAGTCGCTGCGGGTGTAGACGGCAAGTTCGCGCGATACTGGCTGCCTTACGCGCCTCATCAGCGGTCTGAATTCGGGCGAGACCACGTTGGACGGCAGCATGGTCGGACCGAGGCCCGCCGCCGCGAGCCGCTCGAGTGCTTCGACCTGAGCGCTGCGAACGATCGCCGACGGTACGAATCCACAACTCTCGCAGGCGCTGATCACCAAGCCGGCTAGACCGGCGGTCTCATCGGGCAATACCCATCGCCGGTCGGCCAGCCTCCGAAGATCGACCGGGTCCGCACAGCCGAGCAGCGGATCGCCCGCCGGCAGAACAAGGACCAGTTCTTCCCAACCCAAGGTCTCGATGAGGCCGTCCCACTGCTTGGGCGCGGGGCCGATGGCGAGATCGGCTACGCCGCCGCGTACCTCATCCTCCATCAGAGCACTGTGCCGATATTCGTGCAGTTTCACCGTCACACCGGGATGGGCGTTGCTGAGGAGTTGGATGGTGCCCGGCAGAATACCGACGGCGATCGACATCACCGTGGCCACTTCGATCTCGGCGGAGGTGAGGTCTCGGGCCATGCGCGCAGCGCGCCGAGCGCGTTCCTCGGAGTGGATCGCCGCCCGCGCCTCAGGCAAGAACGCTCGACCGGCAGCTGTCAACCGGATCCCGCGCGGGAGACGTTCGATCAATGGTGCGCCGACTTCGCGTTCCAGCGCTGAGAGCTGCTTGGACAGAGATGGCTGCGCTACGTAGAGACGGTGTGCTGCGCGCGTGAAACTCCCTTCGTCGACGATCGCGACAAAGTACTGAAACTGGCGTAGCGTCACCGACTCTGAGTCCTTGCTGAATGCGACACGGTCATCGACCGTGTCGCGAGGCAGGGGCCGAAGGCGGGCAGCAGCAGTGGGGCCGCTAGCCCGTTGCGGCTGCCGTGTCCATCGGAATCAGCGTGCATCGCTGCTGTGTCCACAGGTTGCCTCATCGCTGAGATATGTAGGGGTGCCGGATGATTCGTGTACGGCAGGCAGATCGATGTGATGCCCCATGCGATTACGCTTGGCGGTCAGGTAGGCGATGTTGTGCATTGTCGGTTCTGGCGGGATGGAGATCCGTTCGACGATGTCCAATCCGTACTGCGAAAGGCCCTTGTATTTTTCGGGGTTGTTCGTGATCAGCCGCATCTGCCGCACTCCGAGATCGGCAAGGATGGCGGCGCCGGTGGTGTAATCGCGCTGATCAACGGGCAAGCCGAGCATGAGGTTGGCGTCGACGGTGTCAACCCCGAGACGCTGCTGCAGTTCGTAAGCGCGTAGCTTGTGGCCGATGCCAATCCCGCGTCCTTCGTGGCCGCGCAGGTATACAAGGATCCCGTTGCCTTCTGCGGCAATCATTTCGATGGCGGCCGACAGCTGACGGCCGCAATCGCAGCGCAGTGAACCGAGGACGTCGCCGGTAAGACACTCGCTATGCACCCGCACGATGACGGGACGCGAGACATCTGCATCGCCGAATCGAAGAGCGAGATGCTCTACACCGTCGAGGTCTCGGTAGCTCGTGGCATGAAAGTCACCATGTTGGGTCGGGATAGTGGCCTGACCGGTCCGTTCAATAAGGGCCGAGTCATTGTTGCGCCGATAGGCGATGATCTGGCTGATCGCTATCACCGGCAGATCGTGGTGTCGGCCGAATGCGATGGCGTCGTTGCCGCGCAGCATCTGGACTCGGTCGGTGGTGACGATTTCACACAGAAGGGCCGCCGGTGTGCACCCGGCGATCCTGGCCAGATCGGTACCGGCTTCGGTGTGTCCTGCTCGGGTGAGGACGCCGCCTTGGCGTGCCTGCAGCGGCAGCACGTGACCGGGCCGGGTGAGGTCCTCTGGCCGAGTCTGTTCAGCCGCGAGCGCACGAATCGTGGCCGCCCGATCTGCCGCGCTGATCCCGGTCGTGACCTGGGGGCCATAGTCGACGCTGACGAGGAAGGCGGTGCGGTGAGGATCGGTGTTCTGTGGGACCATCGGTTCGAGTCGCAGATCCATCGCACGTTCCTTGGTGATGGCCGTGCACAGGAAGCCCGACGTGTGTTGGAGGAAGAACGCGACGGTGACCGGGTCAGCGTGTTCGGCGGCCATGATGAGGTCGGCTTCGTTTTCCCGGTCCTCGTCATCGAGCACGACCACCATGCCGCCTCTGGCGATTTCTGCAGCCGCCTCATCGACTGACGAGTATCCGGCCACCGACTGATCAGACATTTCCACTCTCCTTGGCTCCGCAGAAGTGATGCGTCATGTGACCAATCCCGCAGACCCAGCTGGTCAGACGGTCACCCGGCGACAGATAACGGGGCGGCTGCTGCGCCATTCCGACGCCCGCGGGCGTGCCCGTGAAAATGAGGTCACCGGGATAGAGGGTCACAATCGATGAGAGCCGGGCGATGAGCTCGGGAATGCCGAACACCATGTCGCTGGTACGTCCCTGCTGGACGGTCTGGCCATTGAGACTGCATCCGAGCCCGATGTCGTCGGGATCGCTGAACTCGTCTGGCGTCACCAGCCATGGCCCCAGCGGTGTATATCCCCGATAGGATTTGGCGAGTCCGAACTGTGCAGGGGGAGCAGCGAACTGCTCGCAGCGATCCGAAATATCCTGTCCGACAGTCATACCGGCGACATAGTCCCACGCGCTACTCTCGGGAACACGGCTGCCCAGGCGGCCTATCGCGACGACCAGTTCCACTTCCCAATCGACCTCGCGACCAGAAAGTGTGATCGTGCCCGAGGGCCCGGTGAAGCTCGAAATGTACTTCGTGAAAACCACGGGAGCAGTGGGAATATCGAAACCACTTTCGGCAGCGTGGTCGCGGTAGTTGAGGCCGATCGCGAAGATCTGCCGGGGTGCGGGAACCGGCGCACGCAAAGCATCGAACGTTACCGCGGGTCCCTCATCACACCTGTATGTGCGTGCCCACTCGACAAACGAATCCCAACACGAGTAGATCGCTTGCGGGTCAGCGCTGAACCGTCCGTCACTACAGGTTTCAACGTCGATCATCGTCGTGTCGCTGGTCACGATCACGAGCCGTCCTGCTGCGTTAGCTAAGCGCACGGCGACTTCCTTCCTGCTCCTCCGACGAGCACCGTTGAACGTCTCGCGTGGGTCCGACCTCAAAGGCGAGTGGCCACCGGCCGGATAAGACGCACACCGGCCGAGGCGTTCGCACGCCGCAGGCATCCCGCTGCTGCCGGCAGAGCCGTTGCTTCTGAGCGCATTCTGGCCGGGTGCAATCCGCACGTGGTCGAGTAGGTGTGCGTTGAGCGTAGGCCCACGGCCACGACCATGGCGTGTGCGATGTCACCCGGAGCGCCCGGAAAACACTGCGCCCCAGCGGGGTTAGTGTACGGAGGGTGCCCAGCATTCGGTTCATGCGACTGCTTCCGGACTCTCTGGCGGCGATGGTCGATGGCGCGCTACGCCGCGTGGGCAGTATGACGCGGCCAGGGGAGTCAGCTCCGCTCGGTTCTGTTGTCACCTGCAACCGCGGCCCTGCTCACGCCGGGCAGGTGGGGTGTGCGGAGGCCGGTGGCTTCGAGTTGGGGGATGACGTCGGTGGTGAAGCGGTTGAGGCCGTCGATGAAGTCGACGAAGGACAGGGAGACTCCGTCGATGCCGATGGCGGAGAGGTTGGCCAGGGTTTCGGCGATGTCCTCGGCCGTCCCGACGAGAGGAAACCCGCCGGACCCGGCGCGTAGATGCAGGCTGAATGCGGCCAGTTCGTCAGGGCTCATGATCTGCGAGTTGAGGCCGAGATATTTGACCATGGTTTCGCCGGCGCTGGTGTCGGCGTGGTCGACGAATATGTGTTGGAGGTAGCGTTGGGCTTCTTCGCGGGTGTCGCGTTGGATGACGTAGGCGGTGGTCCAGGTGGCGACGTCGCGGCCGGCGGTGGCGGCGTCGGTTTTGCGTTGGTCGACGGCGACGCGGGCGGCGTCGAGATCGTAGGGCAGCAGGACGTATCCGGCGTCGGCGTAGTTTGCGATGAATTGGCGGCCGGCGGGGGATCCGCCGGCGTTCATGACGGCGGGCAGTGGGGTTTGCAGGGGTTTGGGCAGTGAGTAGCCGCCGCTGACGGTGAAGAATTTGCCGTTGAATTCGAACTCGTCGTGTTCGGTCCAGA
>NZ_LZTB01000097.1 GCF_001665685.1 Mycobacterium sp. 852013-50091_SCH5140682 | reverse complement strand
CGGGTCAGGCGGTTGCGGTCCAGGGGGAACACGCCGTTGAGGAATGTGTCCCACTGCTGGACGGTGAGGGTGCGGTCCTGGCCGTCGACCAGGCTCAGCTCATTGTCCAGACCTGCGTGCGCGGTACCGGTGCTCACGAACAGGGTCGCGAAGGCACCTGCCATCGCAACCACCAACGCGGTCAGCACCCGACTGAATGCCTTCATGTTCTCCCTAGCTATGTCGTTGTAGGGGCGCCCGACCGACTACGGTCGCACTCCCGGCAAGACCAGTGATGTGACCTGGATTAGAACGGTCACACCTTGTCCTTACGTTTCGCTCATCGTTGACACGAGGAACATAACGGGGAGGCATCCGAGCGGCAACGCAGGCACTAATCTGCAGGCACGTCAGCAGTTGGGCAGTAAAAGTTTGCTGGGTCCGGATGAACAGATGCTCAAGAGCGCAGGGACGGGGGCGCTCGCGACACCCGGCAATGCTGTGACGTAGTTCGCTTCGCTAACGGAAGTTGAGCCAGATCACAGTGTTGACCGCGCATTTACGGCGTTCACTGTGGCAACACAGCTCAACCGTGATGAGGCGGAATATTGCTCCGAAGCCACCGGTCGTGCTCGGCGGCGTCCTCGGGCGAAGCGTCGTCGCGCTCGCTCGCCGCGATCTCCGGCAGCGAGTCCCCGAAAATTTTGTTAACTAGGCGCCGTGACGGCTGGGGCTGTTGAGTCATTCACATTCCCCTTTGTGACGAAGATCACATTTATTGCCGGTGAGTTATTAACTGGCCGGTAACCTGACCGCTCCATCGATATTGCATTTGCCATCTCCAACGAAAACGGCGGCCGTCGGCCGCCGTATCGCGCTGGTTAGATGTCCAAGCTTGATAACTGGCCGATGATCTGCACCGCCAGCGGGCCCAGCGTGGCCATGCCGTCGCGGACCGCTGAGCGGGAGCCGGCCAGGTTCACCACGAGCGTGCTGCCCGAAATACCGGCCAGGCCGCGCGACAGGCCGGCGTCGGCGATGCCTGCGGACAGGGCGGAGGCACGCAGCGCTTCTGCGATGCCGAGCAGCTCCCGGTCGAGGATGTCGCGCGTGGCCTCCGGGGTGACATCGCGCGGCGTCACGCCGGTGCCACCGACAGACACCACCAGATCCACACCACCGATGACCGCCGTGTTCAGCGCGTTGCGGATCTCGACCTCATCGGCCGAAACGACCACGACTCCATCGACGACGAAACCGGTTTCACCGAGCAATTCGGTGACCAACGGACCGCTGTGGTCCTCCTCGCCGTGGGCGGTGCGATCGTCGACGACGATGACGAGTGCCCGCCCCACCAACTCCCCTGGTTGTTCCATGCCTGCAACCGTATATGTGCGGGCAGACAGCGGCGCAGCCACTCGCAGTGACACTTGGCCCGGAGCCGGCGTCAGGATCCTCACTGGTCTGCCTTCCCCAGCGTGACGGTCAGGGTCTGCGGTTTGCCAGCCTGGTCGAGGTAGGTCAAGGTGACCTTCTCACCAGGCGCCTTGGACCGCACGGCGGCAACGAGTGCGTCGGCGCTCGGGATCACCCGATCGTCGACCTTGGTGACCACCACACCGCTGGGCAGCCCGGCCGCGGCAGCGGCCCCGTCCTTGGTCACCTCGACGATCTTGGCGCCATCGGTGGTGGCGTCATTGCTCACCTGAACCCCGAGGGACGCATGGGTCGCCGTGCCGTTCTGGATCAACTCGTCGGCGATCCGCTTGGCCTGGTCGACCGGGATCGCGAAGCCCAGGCCGATCGAACCGCTCTGGGCCTGCGGGGAATCGCCACCCATGGTCGCGATCGCGGAGTTGATCCCGACGAGCTCGCCGTTCATGTTGACCAGCGCGCCGCCCGAGTTACCCGGGTTGATCGCGGCGTCGGTCTGGATGGCGTCGAGCACGGTGTTCTGGTTGCGCGCGTCGCCGCCTGCGGCGACGGGGCGGTTGAGCGCACTGACGATGCCGGTGGTCACGGTGCCTTCGAGGCCCAGCGGCGAGCCGACCGCCACCACGTCCTGGCCGACCCGCAGGTTCTGTGAGGATCCGAGCGTGATCGGGGTGAGGCCTGATGCGCCCTGCGCCCGGACCACGGCGATGTCACTGCTGGGATCGGTACCGACGACGGTGAACGGCTTGGTGCTGCCGTCCGAGAACGTCACCTTGGTCTGCGCGCCGCCGGGAGCGCCCGGCGCCTGCTTGGCGGCAGCGACGACGTGGTTGTTGGTCAGAATCAGACCGTCGGCGGTCAGGATGATGCCCGAACCCTCCTCGGAGGCCCGGCCCATGTCGGTTTCCAGCTTCACCACGCTGGGCACGACCTTGGCCGCCACCTGCTCCACCGAGCCGGCGGGCAGGGCGGCAGCCGGCACGCTCGGCGCGGCACTGTTGGACTCGGCGCCGAGGTGCGGGCGGTCCTGGTGGGTTACGACAGTGGCGACGCCCCCGCCGATGCCCGCCGACACGACGGCCAGCGCCAGCGCACCGGCCGCCAGACCTGCCTTGCCCCGTTTCTTGACGGGCGCGACCACCTGCGGTGTCGCCGGGGCGACGCGGTAGGGGTCATACGGCGGCCGATACGCCGGCTGCTGCGGCTGGTGGTGGGCGTGCGGCTGCTGATGAGGCGGCGACTGCGGCTGCTGACGCGCATAGCGCCAGTCGTAGGCCTGCGACTGATAGGGGTCAGGTTGGCCCTGGTAACCGGGAGCGCCGCCGCCGGGAGCCTGGCCTGGCTGCTGTGGTGATGAGTACCTGGGGTGGTTCGTCATGGCGGTGCGGTGCTCTTCTCTTGTAAAGGTCGATCGGCTCGCGTACTACTCAACAAACGAAGAAGGTGTTCCCCAGGTTGCCCAGGTGAACTGAGAATCCACTTAGAGAACCGTTGGTTGCACCCATGATTTATCCCCGGCCGTAGTTAACTGTCTCACCTTTTGTCTGCGCTCACCGCATCGTCGTCGGCGGCATCGTCGGCGCGTGTCGCGGCAACCTCGGGTAGTCCGGCGGGAAGTGGCATGCCGGGCAGGATCAGGTGAATCGACGCCCCGGGCGGATCCCCACCTGGCACGGTTTCGTCAATCCGAAGCGCGCCACCGTGTTTCAGCACAACCTGCTGCACGATCGCCAATCCCAGGCCCGATCCGGGCATCGCCCTCGCGGCCGTCGAGCGGTAGAACCGCTCGAACACCAGCCGACGCTCTTGGGGCGGGATGCCGGGGCCGTGGTCGGACACCACCAATTCGGCGTGCACCGGGTCGATCTGACGCAGGGACACCGTGACCCGGCCACCGGGCGGACTCCACTTGGCGGCGTTGTCCAGCAGGTTGAGGACGGCCCGGCCCAAGCCTGGCGCGTCGCCGTAGACCTGCCAGCCCGTCATCGCGACGTCGAACTGAATGTCATTGCGGCGCCGACGAACTCGCTCCAGGCTCCGGTCGACCACCTCGACCATGTCGACCGGCTCGTGGGTCACGCCGCCCGCGTCGTCCCGAGTCAGGTCCACCAGATCGCCGACCAGCGTGGACAGTTCCTCGATCTGTGCGATCACGTCGGCACGCAACCCCGCCATCTCCTCCTCGGGCAGCGGCGGCGCTCCGGGGGCCTGCGAGGCCATCAGCAGCTCGACGTTGGTGCGCAACGAGGTCAGCGGTGTACGCAGTTCGTGCCCGGCGTCCGACACCAGCCTGGCCTGCCTGTCCCGTGATTCGGCCAACGCGCGCAGCATCATGTTGAACGCCTCGGTGAGCCGGGCGAGCTCGTCACTGCCGACGACCGGGATAGGCCGCAGATCATCGGTGCGTGCGACGCGTTCGGCGGCTTCGGTAAGCCGACCGACCGGCCGCAGACCGGCCCTGGCGACGGCACCACCTGCCATCGCGGCCACGGCGACACCGACGCCGCCGACGATGAGCAGCACGGTGCCCAGCCGGCGCAGCACCTGCCCGGTCGGCGCGAGGCTCTTGGAGATCAGCAGGGAACTGCCGTTGGCCAGATGCACGGCGAGCACCCGCTGGTGGTTGACCGTGCGCAGCGACATCAGCAGCTCGCCGGAGATCACGTCCTTCTCCGGCTGCCCGAGGGGCAGCATCTGCCCTTCCTGATTGGCCGTGTAGATGGACCGACCCGGGATCACCAGCATGGCGTTGACGTCCGAATAGGCCGTGCCCTCGATGGCCTTGCCCGGATCGGCGGCCAGCGACCCACTCTCGATGAGCAGGCGGGCCCGGCTGTGCAACTGGTTGTCCAAATCGTCGTAGAGCGCGCGGGACACCACGGCATAGACCGCGACGGCCATCAGCACGACGACCATCGCCACCATCGACATCGCCAACATCATCACGCGCCAGCGCAGCGACAGTGAACTGGTATTCGGCAGCGTTCCCGGCCGCCAAGTGTTCGGATTGAGCGACATCATCCGATCAGGGCGGCGTTTCCCGCAGCACGTAGCCGACGCCGCGCACGGTGTGGATGAGCCGCAGCTCGCCGTCGGCTTCGGTCTTACGGCGCAGGTAACCGATGTAGACCTCGAGCGCATTGCCCGAGGTGGGGAAATCGAAGCCCCACACCTCTTCGAGGATGCGGCTGCGGGTCAGCACCCGCCGCGGATTGGCGATCAGCATTTCCAGCAGCGCGAACTCGGTGCGGGTCAGGCTGATCTGACGTTCGCCGCGGGTGACCTCGCGGGTGACCGGATCCAGAGTGAGATCCGAGAACGTCATCTTCTGCGATTCGGCACCGTCGTCGGACACGGTGCGTCGCAGCAACGCCCGCATCCGCGCGAGCAGCTCCTCAAGCGCGAACGGCTTGGGTAGGTAGTCGTCGGCCCCGGCATCCAGCCCGGCGACCCGCTCGGACACGGAATCGCGGGCCGTCAGCACCAGGATGGGTAGATCGTCACCTGTGCTGCGAAGCTGCCGACAGACTTCAAGACCGTCCAGTCGCGGCATCATCACATCGAGAACCACCGCGTCGGGTCGGTCATCGGCGATCAGATCGAGAGCTTCGACCCCGTCCTGGGCCAGCTGGACTGAATAGCCATTGAAGGAAAGCGACCGCCGCAGTGATTCACGCACAGCGCGATCATCGTCAACGACAAGTATGCGCACAGCCACAGTGTCAACGCTCTATCTGAGATTGACCTGAGAGGCGCGCCGCAAAGATGCCTAGCGTCGGCGATCCAGGTCGAGCAGACCCAGGCGGGCGGCCTTCAGCAGGCGGCGCGGCACCTTGTGCTGCTGACCCGCGACACTGACGCCGACCAGGCCGGTGGCCTCGGCTTTCCACTGCGCGCGCCGGCTACGGGTGTTCGCGCGCGACATTCTGCGCTTGGGCACAGCCATGACGTGCATCTCCTTGCTTGGGGTTGCCGCGCGCACCGCAGCGGCAGACGATTGCACTACAGAGTAACGGTTGACCTGCGTGGGTTCCAAAACGGGCAGGCCGTGTGGACGACGCCGCAGGACGCCGTCCGTCGAGCGTACCTAGCTGTGGCAGCTCCGCGCGCCACTGGGCACGCCGGTCTGGTTGGCGACCTTGATGTTGCACTCGCGGATCACCACGGTCTGCGAGTAGACCTTGCCGGGGATGGTCTGGGCGCCGTTGCGCCCACCCGTTCCGGTGTTGAGGATCCCGGTCACGTAGCCGTTGCTGCCGTCGTCGTGGTACGAGACGACGCCGTCCTCGTCGGTGCTGAACGTGCCCCGGGTGCCGAAGGCGCGGTGGTACTGGACGCCGAGAGCGGACTTGTCGACGGCCGCGTTGAGGTCACTGCCCTGGTTGAACACGGTGTCGCCGACCGTCTGGATCGCCCGCACGCCCGGCGCCGGGTTCTTGAAGTCCGGCCGGCCGGCGTTGTCGGCCATGCTCGCGACTGGTCGCGTGCCGGTGCCGCCCTCCTGCCCCTTGGCGTTGTCGACGCCCGGCGTCGCCTGGGCAAGGCCCGTCGGCGCGATCATGGCCAGCGCCCCGCCGGCGACGACTCCGCCCAGAATCGTGCGTGCCCGCTTCGAGTGCGGCGACATTGCCCGGTGCTTGGCCATCCGGTTCCCTTCCCAGCCGTGGCGCGTGGCGGCGATCACCACGCGTGAGTTCAGCCGACATCCTGCGGCATGAACGGGCCGGGTACGTACCCGAAATCCGTCGAATCTCCCCTAGTGACGGGCCATATTTTCGAATGCAAGTAACTCACGGGCCGGGCACCCTCCGTCACCAGCGTAAATAACCGGCGAAATGCTGTGAGGACGCTGTGATTTCCATGGGACCGCGGCGACCGGGCATGGCGCGGGCCACGCTGGAGCCAACGGGGTGCCGCGGCGACATCCCGACCCCGCCCCCTTGACGTGGGACCTGCGGTACCCGATAACCTACCGGTTGGTTGGGTCGCTCATCGGCGTCGACGGGAGTACGTGTGCCACCTGCAGTACGCATCGGCAACTGTTCGGGTTTCTACGGGGACCGGCTCTCCGCGATGCGAGACATGCTCACCGGCGGAGAGTTGGACTATCTGACCGGCGACTACCTCGCCGAGCTCACCATGCTCATCCTCGCCCGCGACCGCGCCAAGAATCCTGACCGCGGCTACGCCAAGACCTTCCTGCTGCAGTTGGAGGAATCGCTCGGGCTGGCCCTGGACAACGGCGTCAAGATCGTCGCCAACGCCGGCGGGTTGAACCCCGCGGGGCTTGCCGCGGCAGTGCGCGCCCTGGCCGAACGGCTGGGTCTCGACGTCAATGTCGCCCATGTGGAGGGCGACGACCTGGTGAGCCGGGCCGGTGAGCTCGGGCTGGGATCACCGCTGGCGGCCAACGCCTATCTGGGTGCCTGGGGCATCGTCGACTGCCTGGGCAGCGGCGCCGACGTCGTGGTCACCGGCCGGGTCACCGACGCTTCGGTGATCGTCGGGCCTGCCGCGGCGCATTTCGGCTGGGGCCGAACCGATTACGACGCCCTCGCCGGCGCCGTCGCCGCGGGCCACGTCATCGAATGCGGCACCCAGGCCACAGGGGGCAATTACGCGTTCTTCACCGAGATCCCGGACCTGCAGCGCCCAGGCTTCCCGCTCGCCGAGATCTCCGCCGACGGCTCGTCGGTGATCACCAAGCATCCCGGCACCGGCGGGCAGGTCAGCGTCGGCACCGTCACCGCACAGCTGCTCTACGAGATCAGCGGCGCCCGCTACCCCAATCCCGATGTGACGCTGCGCGTCGACTCACTGCAGTTGAGCCAGGACGGGGACAACCGCGTACGCATCTCCGGTGTCAGAGGCGAGGCTCCGCCTCCGACGCTGAAGGTGTCGCTGAACAGCATCGGCGGATTCCGCAACGCCGCGACGTTCGTGCTGACCGGCCTCGACATCGACACCAAGGCCGAGCTCGTGCGCAGCCAACTGGAAGCGGGGCTGAAGGTCAAACCGGCCGAGCTCGAATGGTCCCTGGCCCGCACGGACCACCCCGATGCCGACACCGAGGAGGCTGCCAGCGCACTGCTGCACTGCGTGGCCCGCGACCCGGATCCCAACGTCGTAGGTCGCCAATTCTCCGCGGCGGGAGTCGAATTGGCGCTGGCGAGCTACCCGGGCTTCACGACCACCGCGCCGCCGGGAGACGGTCAGGTGTACGGCGTGTTCACCCCCGGCTATGTCGATGCCACGCTCGTGCCGCACGTCGCCGTGCACGCCGACGGCACCCGGGTCGACATCGCACCCGCCGACGAAACCCTCGCTGTCGCACCGGTTTCCGAACCGGAATTGCCCGATCCTTTGCCGGCCGGGCCCACCCGCCGAGCGCCGCTCGGCACCATCGCCGGGGCCCGCAGCGGCGACAAGGGTGGGTCCGCCAACGTCGGGGTCTGGGCGCGTACCGCTACGCAGTGGCGCTGGCTCGCGCACGCGTTGACGGTGGACAAGCTGCGCGAATTGCTGCCCGAGACAGCCGATTTGCCGGTCACGCGGCATGTCCTGCCGAATCTGTGGGCCGTGAACTTCGTCATCGAAGGCATTCTCGGACAGGGCGTGGCCTATCAGGCCCGGTTCGATCCGCAAGCCAAAGGGCTGGGCGAGTGGTTGCGCAGCCGTCATCTCGATATCCCGGAGGACCTCGTCAAGTGAGCATCTGGAACACCCCCGAGCGCGAGGCGCTGCGCAAGACCGTGCGCAGCTTCGCCGAGCGCGAGGTGCTGCCCAACGTCGCGGAATGGGAGCGCATCGGCGAGCTCCCCCGCGAATTGCACCGCAAGGCAGGCGAAGCCGGACTGCTCGGCGCCAACTTTCCCGAATCTGTCGGCGGCGGTGGCGGCGACGGCGCGGACGCGGTGATCATCTGCGAGGAGATGCATTACGCGGGCGCGCCCGGCGGCGTGTTCGCATCGCTGTTCACCTGCGGGATCGCGGTGCCGCACATGATCGCCTCGGGCGACCAGCGGCTGATCGAGACGTACGTCAAGCCGACGCTGCGTGGCGATCTCATCGGATCGCTGGCCATCACCGAACCCGGTGGCGGTTCCGACGTCGGGCACCTGACCACGCGGGCGGTGAAAGACGGTGACGACTACGTCCTCAACGGCGCCAAGACCTACATCACCTCCGGCGTACGGGCCGACTACGTGGTGACCGCGGCACGCACCGGAGGGCCTGGCGCAGGCGGCGTCTCGCTGATCGTCGTCGACAAGGGCACACCCGGATTCGAGGTCAGCCGCAAGCTCGACAAGATGGGTTGGCGCTCAAGCGATACCGCCGAACTGTCCTACACCGACGTGCGGGTTCCGGTGGCCAATCTGGTGGGTGCCGAGAACTCCGGCTTCCTGCAGATCGCCGCGGCGTTCGTCTCCGAACGGGTCGGCCTCGCCGCGCAGGCATATGCCAGCGCGCAGCGTTGCCTGGACCTGACCGTCGACTGGTGCCGCAACCGCGAAACCTTCGGCAAGCCACTGATTTCCCGGCAATCCGTGCAGAACACGCTCGCCGAGATGGCCCGGCGGATCGACGTGGCCCGCGTGTATACCCGCAATGTCGTCGAGCGACAGCTCGCCGGTGAGGCGAATCTGATCACCGAGGTGTGCTTCGCGAAGAACACCGCGGTCGAGGCGGGCGAATGGGTGGCCAATCAGGCCGTGCAGCTGTTCGGCGGCATGGGCTACATGGCCGAGTCCGAGGTGGAGCGGCAGTATCGTGACATGCGCATCCTCGGCATCGGCGGCGGAACCACCGAAATTCTGACCTCACTGGCCGCGAAGACGTTGGGATTCCAGTCATGACAGCGCTCAAGTCGACCATCGATCCGAGCTCTCCCGGGTTCCTCGAAGCCGCTGAGGTGATGACCACCAAGCTCGCCGAACTCGACGCCGAACACGCGAAGGCCTTGGCAGGCGGCGGACCGAAGTACGTCGACCGCCACCACTCGCGCGGCAAGCTCACCGCGCGCGAACGCGTCGAGCTGCTTCTGGACCCCGACGCCCCCTTCTTGGAGCTGAGCCCGCTCGCGGCGTGGGGCAGCGATTTCGCCGTGGGCGCCAGCGTCGTCGCGGGCATCGGCGCCGTCGAGGGCGTCGAATGCCTCATCGTCGCCAACGACCCGACCGTCAAGGGCGGCACCAGCAACCCCTGGACGCTCAAGAAGGTGTTGCGCGCCAACCAGATCGCGCTGGAGAACCGACTTCCCGTGATCTCCCTGGTGGAGTCCGGCGGTGCTGATCTGCCCACCCAGAAGGAGATCTTCATCCCGGGTGGGCAGATGTTCCGGGACCTGACCCGGCTTTCCGCCGCGGGCATCCCGACCATCGCGCTGGTGTTCGGCAACTCAACGGCAGGCGGCGCCTACATCCCCGGCATGTCCGATCACGTGGTGATGATCAAGGAACGCTCCAAAGTGTTCCTGGCCGGACCACCGCTGGTGAAGATGGCCACCGGTGAGGAGTCCGACGACGAGTCCCTGGGTGGCGCCGAGATGCACGCCCGCACATCGGGTCTCGGCGACTACCTGGCCGCCGACGAGCTCGACGCGATCCGGATCGGCCGACGCATCGTGGCCCGGCTGAACTGGCGCAAACAGGGCCCCACACCGGCGCCGGTGGTCGAGCCGCTGTTCGACCCCGAAGAACTCGTCGGCATCGTGCCTGCCGATCTGCGCATCCCGTTCGATCCGCGTGAGGTCATCGCCCGCATCGTCGACGGCTCGGATTTCGACGAGTTCAAGCCGCTCTACGGCTCGTCGCTGGTGACGGGCTGGGCGACGCTGTACGGCTACCCGGTCGGCATCCTGGCCAATGCCCGCGGCGTGCTGTTCTCCGAGGAATCGCAGAAGGCCACCCAGTTCATCCAGCTGGCCAACCGGGCCGACACCCCACTTCTGTTCCTGCACAACACCACCGGCTACATGGTGGGTAAGCAGTACGAAGAGGGCGGCATGATCAAGCACGGTTCGATGATGATCAACGCCGTGTCCAATTCGACGGTGCCGCACATCTCGCTACTGATCGGGGCGTCGTACGGCGCGGGCCACTACGGCATGTGCGGGCGGGCCTACGATCCGCGGTTCCTGTTCGCCTGGCCCAGCGCGAAATCCGCCGTGATGGGTGGGACGCAGCTCGCCGGGGTGCTCTCGATCGTCAGCCGCGCGGCCGCCGCGGCCCGCGGGCAAGAGGTCGACGAGGCCGCTGATGCTGCGCTGCGGGCTGCGGTCGAGTCGCAGATCGAGGCCGAGTCGCTGCCGATGTTCCTGTCCGGCAGGTTGTACGACGACGGCGTCATCGACCCCCGCGACACCCGCACCGTCCTGGGAATGTGCCTGTCCGCCATCGCCAATGGCCCGATCGAGGGGACGTCGAACTTCGGCGTCTTCCGGATGTGAGAGGCCTCGACATGTCTGCGCCGAGACTACGCATTTTCCTGCTATTCGGACCAAATCCCGCCAAAAACCGTCGTCTCGGCGGAGGAGCGATATGAAAACAGTTCTGGTTGCCAACCGCGGGGAGATCGCCCGGCGCGTGTTCGCGACGTGCCGTCGGCTCGGTATCGGCACCGTCGCGGTGTACACCGACCCCGACGCCGGGTCGCCACACGTCGCCGAGGCCGATGCGCGGGTGCGTCTCACCGGCAACACCGCCTACCTCGACGCCGCGCAGATCATCGCCGCGGCCCGCGCCGCAGGCGCCGACGCTGTCCATCCCGGCTACGGATTCCTATCGGAGAACGCCGATTTCGCCGCAGCGGTGATCGACGCCGGGCTCACCTGGATCGGACCACCGGTGCCCGCCGTGCAGGCCATGGGCTCCAAGATCGAAGCCAAGAAGATGATGGCCGCGGCCGGCGTGCCGGTGCTCGCCGAGCTCGATCCGGAAACCGTGACCGCCGAACAACTTCCGGTGCTTGTGAAGGCCTCAGCAGGTGGTGGTGGGCGCGGCATGCGAGTGGTGCGCGACATCGCCTCGCTGCCGACCGAAGTCGCTGCGGCGCAACGAGAGGCGCAGTCGGCGTTCGGTGACCCCACGGTGTTCTGCGAGCGTTACCTGGCCGCGGGCCATCACGTCGAGGTGCAGGTCATGGCCGATGCCCACGGCACCGTGTGGGCGGTAGGCGAGCGTGAATGCTCCATCCAGCGCCGCCACCAGAAGATCATCGAAGAGGCGCCGTCGCCGCTCGTCGAACGCACGCCGGGTATGCGGGGCAAGCTGTTCGAGGCGGCCCGGCTGGCAGCTGAGGCCATCGGCTACACCGGCGCAGGCACCGTCGAGTTCATGGCCTCCGACGACGGCGACTTCTTCTTCCTGGAGATGAACACCCGCCTACAGGTCGAGCACCCTGTCACCGAGGCCACCACGGGCTTGGACCTGGTCGAACTGCAGATCGTGGTCGCCGACGGCGGCAGGCTGGATCCCGAGCCGCCACCGGCGTGGGGCTCGTCGATCGAAGCCCGGCTCTACGCCGAAGATCCTGCCAAGGGTTGGCAGCCGCAGGCTGGCACCGTGCACCGGTTCGCCGTGCCCGGCGCGCCGGTCGAGTTCGACGAGCTGAGCCGCGCCGGTCTGCGGGTCGACGCGGGCATCGAGGACGGCTCGGTGGTGTCGATCTTCTACGACCCCATGCTGGCAAAGGTCATCTCCTATGCACCAACGCGTCGGCAGGCCGCGGGAATGCTCGCGGATGCGTTGGCCCGCACCCAAATTCACGGTGTCCGCACCAACCGGGACCTTTTGGTCAACGTGTTGCGCCACCAGGGTTTCCTCGACGGCGCCACCGACACGGCGTTCTTCGACACCCACGGTCTCGACAAGCTGGCGGCCCCACTGACCGCGCCGGAGTCGGTGACGCTGAGTTCCGTCGCCGCAGCGCTCGCCGATGCCGCCAACAGCCGCGGCAGTGCAACGGTTTTCGCCGCGGCCCCGAGCGGGTGGCGCAACCTGGCCTCGGGCTACCAGACGCGGACCTACCGGCAGGCCGAGACCGAGCACACCGTGCGGTACCGGTTCACCCGCACGGGCGTGGATTTGCCGGACAACCCCGGCATCACCCTCGTCTACGCGACACCCGACCGCGTGGTGCTCTCGGTTGACGGTGTCGAGCGGCCGTTCGACATCGCCCGCTACGGGAAGCCCGATGCCCCGGACGTTTACGTCGACTCCCCGCTCGGTCCGGTGCACCTGGCCGCCCAACCACGCTTCCCCGATCCGGACGACGCCGTCGCACACGGTTCGCTGCTGGCGCCGATGCCCGGCTCGGTGCTGCGGGTCGGCGCATCGGTCGGGGACACCGTCACCGCCGGCCAACCGTTGATCTGGCTCGAAGCGATGAAGATGGAGCACACCATCGCCGCGCCCGACGACGGGGTGCTGGCCGAACTCAATGTCGCCGCGGGCCAACAGGTCGAGGTCGGCGCTGTCCTTGCCCGGGTGGAATCTCAAGAAGGAGAACAGCAGTGAGCTTCATCGAAACCGAAGAACAGCAGGCGCTGCGCCAGGCGGTGGCCGCGATGGCCGCCAACTACGGGCAGGACTATTACCTGGAGAAAGCCCGGTCGGGCCAGCACACCACCGAACTGTGGAACGAGGCAGGCAAACTGGGCTTCATCGGGGTGAACCTGCCCGAGGAGTACGGTGGCGGCGGCGCGGGCATGTACGAGCTCAGCATGGTGATGGAAGAGATGTCGGCAGCTGGGTCGGCGCTGCTGATGATGGTGGTCTCCCCCGCCATCAACGGAACCATCATCTCGAAGTTCGGCACCGAAGAGCAGAAGAAGCGCTGGATCCCCGGCATCGCCGACGGTTCGATCACGATGGCCTTCGCCATCACCGAGCCCGATGCCGGGTCCAACAGCCACCGCATCACCACCACGGCCCGCCGCGACGGCAGCGACTGGATCCTCAAGGGCCAGAAGACCTTTATCTCCGGCATCGACCAGGCGCAGGCCGTTCTCGTCGTCGGCCGCACCGAGGATCACAAGACGGGCAACCTCAAGCCGGCCTTGTTCGTGCTGCCCACCGACACACCCGGCCTGCACTGGACCAAGATCGAGATGGAGATCACCAGCCCGGAAAGCCAGTTCCAGGTGTTCCTCGACGATGTGCGACTGCCGTCCGACGCTCTGGTCGGTTCGGAGGACGCGGCCATCGCGCAGTTGTTCGCCGGGCTGAATCCGGAGCGGATCATGGGCGCCGCGAGCGCGGTGGGCATGGGCCGGTTCGCCATCAAGAAGGCCGTCGACTACGTCAAGACGCGCCAGGTCTGGAAGGTTCCGATCGGCTCGCACCAGGGTCTGTCACATCCGTTGGCGCAGAACCACATCGAGATCGAGCTGGCCAAGCTGATGATGCAGAAGGCCGCGACGCTGTATGACAGCGGCGACGATTTCGGCGCTGCCGAGGCCGCCAACATGGCCAAGTACGCCGCCGGTGAGGCGTCGGTGCGCGCCGTCGATCAGGCCGTGCAGTCGCTCGGCGGCAACGGGTTGACCAAGGAGTACGGCATCGCCGCGGCGGTCACCGCGTCGAAGCTGGCCCGCATCGCCCCGGTCAGCCGCGAGATGATCCTCAACTTCGTGGCGCAGACCTCGCTCGGTCTCCCTCGGTCGTACTGATGAGCGAACTCGTTCGCTATCGCGTCGAGGGTGCCGTCGCGCGGCTGACCCTGGACTCACCGCACAACCGCAACGCGCTGTCCACGGCCCTGGTCGACCAACTGCATCAGGGCCTGGACCGGGCGGCCGCCGACCCGGCGGTGCGTGTGGTGGTGCTCGGCCATACCGGTGGAACGTTCTGTGCGGGAGCCGATCTCAGCGAAGCGGCGGGCCGTGAGCCGGGTGACATCGCCGTCGACCGCGCCCGTGAGATGACCAAGACCCTGCGCGCCATCCTCGAGCTGCCGATGCCGGTCATCGGGGCGATCGACGGTCATGTCCGGGCCGGCGGCCTTGGCCTGGTCGGCGCGTGCGACCTCGTGGTGGCAGGCCAGAACAGCACCTTCGCCCTGACCGAAGCCCGGATCGGCGTGGCGCCGTCGATCATCTCGCTGACCCTGCTGCCGAAAATGACGCCACGCTCCGCGGGCCGCTACTTCGTCACGGGCGAAAAGTTCGGCGCGGCCGAGGCCGCCGCGATCGGGCTGATCACCATGGCCGCCGATGACGTCGAAAGCAGCGTCGCCGGCCTTGCCGCCGAGATCGCGAAGGGCTCACCGCAGGGCCTCGCCGCGTCGAAAGCGTTGACCACCGCGACAATACTGCGGTCGTTCGATGAGCGTGCCGAGGAATTGACGCGGATGTCCGCCGAGCTGTTCGTCTCCGACGAAGCTCGCGAGGGAATGCTGGCTTTTCTGCAAAAACGTCCGCCGAGTTGGGTGGGTTGACGCAGGTCAGCAATCTGAGGATTGTTGCCTGTGGCAGCATCTGATCGCCCGCGGGTGTCACAAGCGCTCTCACAGGAATACCGTTTTCGTGCGGACATTCTCTGCCGTGCGGTATTCACCGAAAGGGCCGCAATCATGGCCGAAGATCAAAACAAAGCTGTTTCCCGGAGGATCTGGGAGGTATTCGCATCAGGCGATCTGGCCGAGCTCGACGACCTTGTCGCTGAGGGCGCTGCCTACCACGACACGCAAGACCCGTTCGGAGACCAACGTGGCCCCCAGCACATGAGAAGCCTCATGGACATGTATCGGCAGACGTTCTCCAACATACGATTTGACATCAGACACCAGGTGGCCGAAGGCGACTTCGTCTGCACGATGCTCGAAGCACAAGGCGACGACACCGGCGGACTCATGGGCCAGGCCCCGACCGGTCGCCACGCCAGAATCATGCTGACCGTCACAGATCGGATGGCCGACGGCAAGATCGCCGAAAGCTGGGCCACCTGGGACACCTTGGGCATGCTTCAGCAACTCGGTCTCGTGCCGGCCGCAGCACAGCAGCCGACGACGTCTGCCTGAGTTCGCAACAACCAGCCGCTCACCGGCACCAGCCTCCAAGGGTTTGCGGTGGATCGTCCCGCAACCGCTGTAGCCGGTGGGCGGCTCATGCGCGCGATTTGGTGCGTCCGACGCCGAGTGTCCGCGTTTAGGCTCGAAGGGTGACTGACGACTTGGGCGCGGGGCAGATCTACGTGCCCGCAGACAGCCCGATGCGGCCGCTGTGGGATGCCATCCGCAAACTGCCCTGCCCGATGGCGAAGTATCCGAACGTCGCTCTGCAGGGCGAACCCCGGCCCGAGGTCGGCGACATTCACCCGTCCCAACCGTGGCAGCCGATCGGCGCAAAGGTCGACGGGTCGCCTGACGTGTCGGTCAACCACATCGTGCCCAAAGTGGAATTGCTCTATCTGCCACGCTTTCTGGAGTTGTCTCCCGAGCACATGTGGGAAGTCATCCACGGTGCACTGAACCTGCAGTGGTTGCCCACCCGGGTCAGCCGGTTCAACAAGGGTGCACGCCATGCCGAGGACATGGTCGGGGTAGACGAAACGTGGAAACAGCAGCAGATCGCCTTGCAGCATCGCAAGCGCAGCGAGCTGACCGAAATCATCCATGCGCTCGCGGACAGCGCTGTCCACTGACGAAAGGCTGACTCCGTGGCGGGTATCGACACAGCGGCGCTGACGCAGGCGTTCGCCGACTGGGCACCCAATCAGTTCGCCATCCTTGAGCCCGGCGAAGACACACGTCACCGCATTCCCGATGCGTGGTGGCCGACAGCCGCATCACCCCATCCCGATGAGCGCCGCTCCGCCGCGATGGCGTTGTGGAACAACAACTTTCTGGCGATGATCCCCCGCTTCGCGCAGGCCCTGCGTGAGCGCTTGGTCGACGTGCGCGTCGTGCAGCATTCCTGGTTGCCCGCGCCCACGTTGGACTACGTCCTGATCGACGACGAGGGACAGCACGCCGTGTGGCTCGGCGAGGATCCGGCCACGTTCGGCGCCACCGATCCGACGTTCTTCGAAGCACTCCCGCCGCAGGCCGACACCTTCCTGCGCACGGTGCACGCCGGATTCACCACATGGGACGGGGAGTCGTGCGGGCTCATCGCGCCCGCACGGATGCAGACCTATGCGGCCTACGTGGGCTGGCCCGAGCCGTTGTCGGCGCCCCCGGCCGATCTGGAGCCCGACAGCGTCCACCCGCTACGGATGCTGCGGGTCGGAGGACGCGAGTCCTACTCGGATCTGCTGGTATCTCCCGATCATCCACAAGGTTTCGCCGTCACGTACTTCGAGCCCGATTTCGACATCACCCTCTTCGGGCATGCGCTCGACGAGCTCATGATGCTGCCGCTGGAAGGCTGAGCTCGTTCTGAGCTGTTTCAGCTTGCGCTGGCGCCGTGGCGACCCGCACCCGCCGCGAATCGGCCGGCACCGTGTGCCGCCTCGTGCTTGACCCGCTCGATGCTCTCGAACTCGAATTCCATTGCTGCTTGCTCTGATTGGCCCCACTGGCGCAACGCGGACAGCCGATCGGCGCGTAGACACTGCTGGGGTAGCGCCGCCAGGTCGGCCGCCAATTCCTCGGCAGCGGTGCGCGCATCGCCTTTCGGAACCACCCTGTTGGCCAGACCGATCGCGTAAGCCTCGGCGGAGTCCACGGCACGGCCGGTCAGGATCAGATCCATCGCCCGGCTTTCACCGATCAGCCGTGGCAACCGCACAGTGCCGCCGTCGATGAGCGGAACACCCCAGCGTCGGCAGAACACCCCGAGCACCGCGTCCTCCTCGACCACCCGCATGTCGCACCAGAGCGCCAACTCCAGGCCGCCGGCCACCGCGTAGCCACTGATGGCGGCGATCACGGGCTTGGACAGGACCATCCGGCTCGGACCCATCGGGCCCGGGCCCGCCGCGCTCAGGGTGTTGGACTGCGGCGTGCCGAAGGCCTTGAGATCGGCTCCGGCACAGAATGTTCCACCGTCGCCCCAGAACACGGCGACCGATGCGGAGTCGTCGGCGTCGAATTCCTCGAACGCGGCGACCAGCGCGGCCGCGGTCGGACCGTCGACGGCGTTGCGCGCGTGCGGGCGGTGCAGGATCACCGTGGTCACCGCGCCGTTGCGTTCGATCCGGACGGGTTCGGTCATGTCGCCTCCGTGAGTTCGGTCCGGTCGCGCCGCGCGACGAGTTCGGCGGCGAATTCGGTGTAGGCCGTGCGCAATTGCGTGCCGGGCCAGTCGGCGGGCAGCAGCCCCTCGGGCAGCACCGGGTCGGTGAGCAGGTGCCGCACGATGCCCGCGGCGGCCACGAACCGACCCGGAATGTCTGTGGCAGAGGCGATGTCGTGGAGCAACCGATTCCCCGTCCGCATCCACCCGGGCAGATCCCACAGCCGCGCGACCAAATCGGCCGGGTCGTCGTCCCGGGTGTGCAACTGCCGCACCCGTGCCGTGATCTCCTGCGGCAGCACCTGCTCGAGGTTGTCGGGCCGCATCCACACTCCTTCGCGCAGCTCGGCGAAACGACACTGCTGCAACGTGGTTCGTAACGCGGCCCGAGTGCGGGCGTCGGTGCCGACACTGGTGATGACGAGGGTGAGCCACTCCCCGTTGTCCGGCCGCAGCCGAGGGTTGATGGCGTCGTCCTGGCGGCGCTGCCGGGCCAGCAGCCGGTCTGCCAACCGGTAACCATCTTCAGAGCGCACCAGATCACCAGCGCCGACCATGCGCGTCAAGGCCACCCGCAGCGCCGTTTCCTTGATGTCGAAATCCGCTGTGAGCCTGACGAGTTCAGCGGCGGTGGCCCAGGCCGGATGCGCACCGAGCAGCACGCTCAGCACCACCGACCTGGCCGTCATCCGGTTCAGGGTGGGCACGCGTCACACTCCGGAGGTCCGGCGCCCGTGATCGCCCATGGGTTCGTCGCGGTGGCGTACCGCCTCCCGGAATCCGTGCTCTCGGGCGTCGGCGACGAACGCGTGGCCCTCGGGAGTATGCCTGGCGATGCCGTCGAAGACGGTGCTGACCATCTGGCTGGTGGCCACCCCTTGCTGCAGCAACGCGGTATTGCAGGCCAGCTTGGCCATGATGAGCTGATTCACCGGCATTGCCGCGATGCGTTCGACGAGGCGTTCGGTTCGCTCGTCGAGAGCGTCGGGCTCTGGCGCTTCGACGGCGAGCCCCCACTCGGCCGCCTGGGCGCCGGTGATGCAATCGCCGGTGAACAGAAGCCGTTTCGCGCGTTGATCGCCGAGTCGGTGTGCCCACAACCCGGCGGCAGGCACGCCCCACACCCGCATCGGCGGATATCCGATCTTGGCATCGGACGCCGCGATCACCTGATCGGCGTGCAACGCGATGTCGGTGCCGCCGGCGACGCAGTAGCCGTGGATCTTGACCACCGTCGGCTTGTCGGCGCGCATCAGGCTGGAGAACCCACGCACGAACCGGCTCATCATCTGATAGTCGATCATCGGGTCCCAGGGCTGGTCCGGCAGGTGATTGATCGCCTGGGTCTTCCCGTCGAGCACCGTGCCGTGAAGATCGGCGCCGCCCGCCGACGAGGTGCCGTCGGCGTACGCGCTCAAATCGAATCCGGCACAGAACCCTTCACCCCGGCCGGACACCAGGATCACATGCACCGCCGGGTCCAGGTCTGCGCGCTCCACACACGCCGCCAACTCCAGCGGTGTGGCCGCCACGATCGAATTGCCCTTGTCCGGCCGGTTGAACGTGATGCGAGCGACGCGATCGGTGACCTCATAGGTCATGGTGGTGAGGTTGTCGACGTCGACGCTCATGCCCTCACCTTCCCCCGCGAGCAGTCACAGACTCGCACTAAAGATGCCAGATTTGTGCGATTCCGTGACTGCTCGGCGGTGGAACTCATCCTTTGACCAACGCGCGCTCGATGATCGGCGCGAGATCCAGCCCGGTGGGCAAGGTTCCGAAGGCACCGCCCCACTGCCCGCCCAGCCGGCTGGCCAGGAATGCCTCGGCGACGGCCGGGTGACCGTGCCGCACCAGCAGCGAGCCCTGCAACGCCAGGCTGATGTCCTCGGCCACCTTACGGGCCCGGTATTCGATGTCGTCGAACGCGCCGAGTTGCGCCTTGAGTGCCGCGGCATGCGCGTCGAGCCGCGGATCCTGGCCCAGTGCCAGCTCGTCGAACAGCACCTCCACGCATTCCGGACGAGTTGCCATGGCGCGCAACGTGTCCAGTGCGCTCACGTTGCCGGAGCCTTCCCAGATGCCCATCAGCGGAGCTTCGCGGTAGAGCCGCGGCATACCCGATTCTTCGACGTAGCCGTTACCGCCCAGGCATTCCATCGCCTCGCCCGCGTGCGGCGTGGCACGCTTGCACACCCAGTACTTGCCTGCGGCCAGGCCGATGCGCCGCAGCAGCCCTTCGCGTTCGTCGCCGCGCACCGCCTTGTCGGTGGCCCCGGCCATCCGCATGGCCAGCATGGTGGCAGCCTCGGCCTCGACGGCCAGATCGGCGAGCACGTTGCGCATGAGCGGCTGGTCGATCAGGTAGGCGCCGAACGCCTTTCGATGCTGGGCGTGGTGCACCGCGCGGCTCAGGCCGGTGCGCATGCTGGTGGCGCTGCCCAAGGTGCAGTCGAGCCGGGTCAGGTTGACCATCTCGATGATGGTCTTCACCCCCCGGCCCTCCTCGCCGACCAGCCAGGCCACCGCACCGTCGTACTCGACCTCGCTGGACGCGTTGGCGTGGTTGCCGAGCTTGTCCTTGAGGCGCTGCAGGAACATTCGGTTACGACTGCCGTCGGGCAGCACCCGTGGCAGGAAGAAGCAACTCAATCCGCCCGGAGCTTGGGCCAGCACCAGGAAGATATCCCCCATCGGCGCAGAGGTGAACCACTTGTGGCCGGTGAGCGAGTACGTGCCGTCGCCGTTGGGCACCGCCTGCGTGGTGCCGGCGCGGACATCGGATCCGCCCTGCTTCTCGGTCATCGACATACCGGCGGTGATGCCGGGTTTGATCGACGGCACCGTGAGTTCGGGATCGTAGACGCGGCTGGTCAGCAGCGGTTCGTAGATCTCGGCCAACTCCGGGTTGAACCGCAGCGCGGGGACGACGGCATAGGTCATCGAGATGGGGCACATGTGTCCGGGCTCGGCGGTCCACACCGAGGTCTTGGCGGCACGCACCACATGGGAACCGGGCCGGTCGTCGGCCCACGGCGCGGCATGCAGGCCGTGTTTGATCGCGGCGGTCATCAGCTCGTGATAGGCGGGGTCGTATTCGACTTCGTCGACGCGGTGGCCGTAGCGGTCATGGGTGTGCAGGATCGGCTGGTTGCGATCGGCGAGCTCGCCCCACCGCTGCACCTGGGCGCTGCCGTTCAGCGCTCCGACCGCGTTGACCTCGTCGAGCCCCCACTCACCGCCCTCACGGACCAGTGCCTCGGTCAGCACCGGGGACGCGGCGGAGTTGAAGTCCTCCAGCGGCGGGACCTGATTGGTGACGACGTGCGTATCGCTCATACACCCAGTGTTACAGTTTGCCGACAGTTGTTCAAGAGTTGTAACAGGGCGTCACTGCGGATGCTCGCGGAAAAACCGCCACAGCGCCGCCGTCGCGAAGGGCGGCCAATCGTGCCCACCCCCGTCGACGGTGCTGAGCACCACGGCGCGATTGCCGGGGCAGGTGGCGGTAGAGGTGGACACGCCGCCGTCCGCCGTAACGGTCGGCCCAGCGCACTGGTCGATGTTGCGCCAGGACGCGTCGACATCCCGCACCGGTGGACCGTTGATGTGAGCGAAGCCCATCCCCGGGCCGCCGTCGTAGCGGATCATCCGATCAGCGGTGCCGTGGATGTGCATGACCGACGTCGGCCGCGGATTCGGGCAGGACAGTTGCGTCGCCGAGACCGGTCCGATGGCCGCGAAGGCGCCGGTGTTGCAGGCTAATGCGAACGCCATCATGCCGCCGTTGCTCATGCCGGTGGCGTAGACGCGTCGCCGATCGATGCCGGGAACGTCCGCCACCACCGCGTCGACAAAGCCGACGTCGTCGATGTTCTGTTTGGCGGGCTGCCCGCAGCATCCACCGACGTTCCAGGCCCGGGACACCCCGTCGGGATAGGCGACGACGAACTTCGCGCTGTCCGCCAAACCGTCCCAGCCGTAAGCCCTTTCAGCTTGTTCAGCACTGCCGAAACCGCCGTGCAGCATGACCACCAGTGGCGCCGACGCGGGTAGACCGCCGGGCCGGTACAGCCGGTAGGTGCGGTCGAGCCCACCGACGGTGAGGTGATGCACCGACTGACTCGGCGTCGCGGGCGGCGCGGCAGCACCCGGCCCGGCACAGGCGCACGCCAGCGCGATGACCAGCAGCCACCCGCAGCGCGCGAACACCGTTTCAGTCTGTGGCGTGTTCGCGCAGGAACGCGATGTCGTCCTTGCGGCCTTCGTCGGATGTCTCGCAGATCACCGGCGCGTCGGCAGCTTTGACCACTGCGGCCAGCAGTTGCGGATCGATCTGTCCCAGACCGAAATTGGCGTGCCGGTCGGCCCCGGAGCCGGCGGCGTCCCGGGAGTCGTTGCAGTGCACCAGGTCGATGCGCCCGGTGATGGCCTTGATGCGGTCCACCGCGTCGATCAGCGCCTCACCCGCGGCCCACGCATGGCAGGTGTCCAGACAGAAGCCAATCCCCTTGTCGCCGATGTGATCCCACAGCCGGGCGATGGTGTCGAAATGCCGCGCCATGGCGTGATCCCCGCCCGCGGTGTTCTCCAGGTACACCGGGACGTCGGTCTTGAGGCTGTCCAGCGCCTTGACCCAACGCTCGAACCCGGCCTCGATGTCATTGTCGTCGGCGTGACCGCCGTGCACGATCACCGCGGTGGCACCGATCTCGGCGGCCGCGTCGCATGTGTCCTGCAGGATCTTGCGGGACGGGATACGTACCCGGTTGTTCGCCGAAGCGACATTGATCAGGTACGGCGCATGCACGTACAAGGGCACGCTGGACGCCTTGAGTACGTCGGCATCTTCGCGCGGCTTGGGTTTCTTCCAGCTCTGCGGATTGCCGAGGAAGAACTGCACCACGTCGGCGCCGTCAGCTGCCGCCGCGGCCAGCGGGTCAGTGTTGTCTACATGCGAACCGATGAGCACGTGCCCAAGTTTAGGCGCCGGCTCCGACACCGAAATTGCCGCGCTGCGCGCCGACGGACGTCACATAGTCTGGCAAACATGCACAGACGCGCATGGCGCATCCTGCTGGTCCTGGCCGCCCTGGTGATGGTGGCCGTCGCGGCATTGGCCGGGTATCGCGGCTATCGCGAGCACGTCGCCCGGCCCGACTTTCCCGACGTCGACACCTCGCAGCTGAGCCCGGGCAGAGCAGCCGTCGTGCACGTTCTGGCCCAGGAGTACGCAGCGCAAGCAGGCATGTCCAAGTACTCCGAGGGCAACGACGAGCCCTGGTGCGCGGATTTCACCAGCTGGGTGATGCGCGAATCCGGCAAGCCATTCACCAACCCCAACTCCGGGCACTGGCGCATCCCGGGCGTCTTGACGCTCACCGACTACCTGCAGACGCAGGGGCGGTGGGAATCGCGGGATTACGCACCGCAGCCCGGGGACATGGTGCTCTACGACAGCCCGAGCCCGAAAGGTCAGCACGTCAACATCGTGTTGATCAACGACAATGGCACGCTCACCACAGTCGGCGGCAACGAAGGCCGCAACGTGGCCCTGTCGACCTACAAGATCTCCGACGATCCGGGCATTCGCGGCTTCGGCCGCTACGAATAACGCCGACTGGCCACTTACGACACGCGAAATAGCGTGCCGCGTGGCATAACTGGCCACTCGGCGCGTGCGGCGGCGCATCGGCGCGTGCACGCAACTCTCCCGATCACCACCCCATTGACGATAGCTGAGTATTGATTACTATACTCAGCTATCAGCCGGTGAAGAAGGAGAATCCGATGCAGCATCTCGTCCTGACCCGATTCGGCGAGCCGGAGGACTCGGTCGAGCTCGTCGACGGCCCTGAGCCCTCTCCCGGCGCAGGCCAGGTTTCGGTGCGCCTGGAGGCGGCCGCGATCAATCCGTCGGATCTGCTACTGATCCGGGGCAAATACCTCGCGCGCCCGGAACCGCCCGCGACGGTCGGCGGCGAAGGCGTCGGCATCGTGGACGGCGCCGGTAGCGGCGTGCACCCCAGCATCATTGGCAAGCGCGTGATCCTGCTGCCCACATACGAATTCGGCACCTGGTCGCAGCGGGTAGTCGTCTCCCGAGACGATGTGGTCGAGGTACCGGCTGACGCCGATCCCGTGCAGTTGGCGATGGTCACGATCAATCCACCGACCGCACACCTGCTGCTCGAGGAGGTCAGCCTGGGTCCAGGTGACTGGATCGGCCAGACTGCGGCGAACTCCGCGGTCGGGCGGTTGGTGGTGGCGCTGGCCCGCCGTCGGGGGCTGAAGACGCTCAACGTGGTCCGGCGCGAGGACGCCGCAACCGAGGTCCGCGAAGCCGGCGGAGATGCCGTGGTGATCAGCGGCCCGAACGCCGCCGCGGACATCGCCCGCACGCTGGGTGACCAGCGTCTGCGCCTGGTCCTCGATCCGTTGGGCGGCTCGCACGCCGCCGAGTTGGTCGACGCGCTCGAATTCCGCGGGACCACCGTCACATACGGCTCACTGACCGGAGCGCCGGCAGCTCCGTCGACGGGCGCCCTGCTGGGCAACGAGGTGCGGTACACCGGGTTCTGGCTCGGCAACTGGTACCGCCGGACGCCACGCCCCGAGGTCGTCTCGACCCTGTCCCACCTGGCCGGCCTGGTCGTCTCCGGCGACCTGTCGGTGCCCGTCGAGTCGACCTATCCGCTGCGGGACTACCAGAAGGCGTTCGCCCACACCCAGACCACACAACGCGGCGGCAAAGTGCTGTTCACGTTCAACGACTGACCGAACCGATCCCGAATGACCAAGGAGCACAAGTGAATCCGATCCTGGTGACCGGCGCGACCGGCCGACACGGCAACACCGGCGAGTATTTGGTGAAGCGGCTACGCCAACTGGGTCACCCGGTGCGGGTACTCGCCCGCACGCTCGGCGAACGCACGGACCGGCTCGAAACCCTGGGCGCGGAAGTCGTCGTCGGTGATCTGCACGACCGGCGGACCCTGTTGCCCGCCCTGGCCGATGTCGACCTCGCCTACTTCGCCTACCCGATCGATGCCGGGGTCATCCCCGCCGCGGCCAACTACGCCTCCGCGGTTCGCGAGGTGGGCAGGCAGCCCCGCACCGTGGTGATGTCGATGGGAGCCGCGCACCCCGACCACCTCAGCGATCTCGGCCGTGCCCAATGGCTGGCCGAGCAGGTCTTGGAGTGGGCCGGCCTTGATCTGGTGATCCTGCGGATCGCCGCACTGTTCCACGAGAACCTGCTCGTCCTGCACAGCGGCTCGATTCGCCTGCAGGGTCTCATTCGCAATTCGTTCGGCCCGGGCGAAATCCCCTGGATCGGCGGCCGCGACGCCGCGGAGTTGGGATTGGCCGCACTGCTGCATCCCGAACAGTTCCCCGATCCCGTGTACTACGCCAAGGGAACCGAGGCGTTCAGCCATGGCGACGTGGCGGCGCTGCTCGCAGAACTGACCTCGCGCCCCATCCGATACCAGGGCGTCACCCGTGACGAGTGGCGCGACGACCTGGAACAGATCGCTCGGTCATCCGACGGCGACGTCGTCAACCTGGCTATGGCACAGCACATTTCGTCGGTAGGGCACGTGGTCGCCGAAAGTGGTCGCAAACCGCCGGTCGATCGCGAGGCGTTCCGCACGCTCACCGGCCGGGACCCGGAGGGGTTGCGAGATTTTCTGATCGCGAACCTGGACCGCTTCGGGGTATCCGACCTGCAACCCACCTGAGCCGCGCATGAAAAAGGCCCCCGCGCAGAGCGCGGGGGCCTTTCTCGTACGAACTACCGGTAGTCGCTGTAACCGTAATCGTCCAGCGGCACCGCAGCACCGGTCGCCTGGCCGAAGTCCGGGCTGTAGTACTGATCCTCGTAGGACGGGATCGTGTACGCCGCAGCGCGGGCCTCTTCGGTGGGCTGCACCTGGATGTTGCGGTACCGGTTGATACCGGTACCGGCCGGGATCAGCTTGCCGATGATCACGTTTTCCTTCAGACCCTGCAGCTTGTCGCTACGGCAGTTGATCGCCGCATCGGTGAGCACGCGAGTGGTCTCCTGGAACGACGCCGCCGACAGCCACGAATCGGTGGCCAGCGACGCCTTGGTGATACCCATCAGCACCGGACGTCCGGCCGCGGGCTCGCCACCCTCGGCCACGACGCGACGGTTCTCCACCTCGAACTCGGCGCGCTCGGTCAGCGAGCCGGGCAGGAACTCCGTGGCACCCGAATCGATGATCGTGACGCGACGCAGCATCTGCCGGACGATGACCTCGATGTGCTTGTCGTGGATCGACACACCCTGGGCCCGGTAGACCTCCTGGACCTCCTTGACGAGGTGGATCTGCACCTCGCGGGGGCCCTGAACACGCAGCACCTCGTGCGGATCGGCGGAGCCTTCCATCAGCTGGTCGCCGACCTCGACGTGGTCGCCGTCAGAGAGCACGCCCTCCGAGCCGTCCTCGTGGGTGATGACCCGCAGGCGCTGACGCTTGGTGAGCTTGTCGTAGACAACTTCCTCGCCACCATCGTCGGGGACGATGGTGATCTTGAAGAACTTGTCGCTCTCCTCCAGTCGCACGCGGCCCGCGACGTCGGCGATGGGCGCCTTGTTCCGCGGGATACGAGCCTCGAAGAGCTCCTGCACGCGGGGCAGACCACCGACGATGTCGGCGCCACCGGTAACACCACCCTGGTGGAAGGTACGCATGGTCAGCTGCGTGCCGGGCTCACCGATGGACTGGGCGGCGACGATGCCGACGGCCTCGCCGATGTCGACCAGCTTGCCGGTGGCCATCGAGCGGCCGTAGCACTTCGCGCACACACCGGAAGCCGACGCACAGGTCAGCACCGAACGCACCTTCACCTGCGAGATACCCGCAGCCAGCAGCGCGTCGATCGCGGGATCACCGAGATCGTGACCACGCTCGATGATCACCTTGCCGTTGGCGTCGACCGCGTCGGTCGCCAGCGTCCGGGCGAACGCCGAGGTCTCGACGTGCGCATCGCGGATCAGCGAACCGTCGTGGCCGCGCTCGGCCAGCGTGACGATGATGCCGCGCTCGGTCTCGCAGTCGGTCTCGCGAACGATGACGTCCTGCGACACGTCGACCAGACGACGGGTCAGGTAACCCGAGTCGGCGGTACGAAGAGCGGTGTCCGCCAGACCCTTACGGGCGCCGTGGGTGTTGATGAAGTACTCCAGCACCGTCAGGCCCTCGCGGAACGAGGACTTGATGGGACGCGGGATGAACTCACCCTTCGGGTTGGTCACCAGACCCTTCATGCCGGCCAGGGTGCGGGTCTGGGTGAGGTTACCCGTGGCGCCGGACTTCACGATCGTGATGATCGGGTTGTCCGCCGGGTAGTACTCCTCCATCGCCTTACCGACCTCTTCGGTCGCGTCCTGCCAGATCTTGACCAGCGACTCGTTGCGCTCGGTGTGGTTGAGCGCGCCACGCTGGTACTTCTTCTCGATCGCCTCGGCCTCGGCCTCGTGGCGCTCCAGGATCTCCTGCTTCTGCGGCGGCACCAGAACGTCGGCCATCGAAACCGTGACACCCGAACGGGTGGCCCAGTGGAAGCCGGCGTCCTTGAGCTTGTCGACGGTCTGCGCGACCACGATCATCGGGAAACGCTCGGCCAGATCGTTGATGATCCGGGCCTGGACCTTCTTGTGCATCTGCTCGTTGACGAACGGATAGCTCTTGGGCAGCAGCTCGTTGAAGAGCACACGGCCCAGCGTGGTTTCCGCGGTCCAGGCGTCGCCGGGCTTCCAGCCGTTCTCGAACAGCTGGGCCTCGATGTCGGCCGGCGGCCGCAGGTCGGTGAGCCGGACCTTGATCCGGGCCCGCACCGACAGTGCTCCGCGGTCGAGCGCCATGATGGCCTCGGCCGGGCTGCTGTACACGCCGGTCTCCGGGGTGTCCGTACCGGCCGGGGTGTACTCGCCGGTGTCACCGGGCACCTCGGTGGTGAGGAAGTACAGCCCGGTGACCATGTCCAGACGCGGCATGGCCAGCGGCTTGCCCGACGCAGGCGACAGGATGTTGTTCGAGGACAGCATCAGGATGCGGGCCTCGGCCTGGGCCTCTGCCGACAGCGGCAGGTGCACGGCCATCTGGTCACCGTCGAAGTCGGCGTTGAACGCCTCACACACCAGCGGGTGCAGCTGGATGGCCTTGCCTTCCACCAGCTGCGGCTCGAAGGCCTGGATACCCAGACGGTGCAGGGTAGGTGCACGGTTCAGCAGCACCGGGTGCTCGGCGATGACCTCTTCGAGGACATCCCACACCTGGGGACGCTGACGCTCGACCATGCGCTTGGCGCTCTTGATGTTCTGCGCGTGGTTCAGGTCGACCAGACGCTTCATCACGAACGGCTTGAACAGCTCGAGGGCCATCAGCTTGGGCAGACCGCACTGATGCAGCTTGAGCTGCGGGCCGACGACGATGACCGAACGGCCCGAGTAGTCGACGCGCTTACCGAGCAGGTTCTGACGGAACCGGCCCTGCTTGCCCTTGAGCAGATCGGACAGCGACTTGAGCGGACGGTTGCCCGGCCCGGTGACCGGACGACCACGACGGCCGTTGTCGAACAGCGCGTCCACCGACTCCTGAAGCATGCGCTTCTCGTTGTTGACGATGATCTCGGGCGCGCCGAGGTCGATCAGTCGCTTGAGCCGGTTGTTGCGGTTGATGACGCGGCGGTACAGGTCGTTCAGGTCGGAGGTGGCGAACCGGCCACCGTCGAGCTGAACCATCGGGCGCAGTTCCGGCGGGATCACCGGGACGGCGTCGAGCACCATGCCCATGGGCGAGTTGCCGGACTGCTGGAAGGCCGCGACGACCTTCAGACGCTTGAGCGCGCGCAGCTTCTTCTGGCCCTTGCCGTTCTTGATGGTGTCGCGCAGCGACTCCGCCTCGGCGTCGATGTCGAAGTTCTCGATGAGCTTCTTGATCGACTCGGCACCCATGGCGCCGGTGAAGTACTCGCCGTAGCGGTCCTGCAGCTCGCGGTACAGCACCTCGTCCACGATCAGCTGCTTGGGAGCCAGCTTGGTGAAGGTGCTCCAGATCTCGTCGAGCCGGTCCAGCTCACGCTGGGCCCGGTCACGGAGCTGACGCATCTCACGCTCGCCGCCGTCGCGCACCTTGCGGCGCACGTCGGACTTGGCACCCTCGGCCTCGAGCTCGGCCATGTCGGCCTCGAGCTTCTGGGCGCGGGCCTCCAGGTCGGCGTCGCGCTGGTCCTCGACGGCCTTGCGCTCGACGGCCATCTCGGCCTCGAGCGTCGACAGCTCGTTGTGCCGCATCTCGTCGTCGACAGCGGTGATCACGTAGGCCGCGAAGTAGATGATCTTTTCCAGATCCTTCGGGGCCAGGTCCAGCAGGTAGCCCAAGCGCGACGGGACGCCCTTGAAGTACCAGATGTGCGTGACGGGCGCGGCCAGTTCGATGTGGCCCATCCGCTCACGGCGCACCTTGGCGCGAGTGACCTCGACGCCACAGCGCTCACAGATGATGCCCTTGAAGCGGACGCGCTTGTACTTACCGCAGTAGCACTCCCAGTCGCGAGTCGGTCCGAAGATCTTCTCGCAGAACAGGCCGTCCTTTTCAGGCTTGAGCGTGCGGTAGTTGATGGTCTCCGGCTTCTTGACCTCGCCGAAGGACCAGTTACGGATGTCGTCCGCGGTGGCGAGGCCGATGCGGAGTTCATCGAAGAAGTTGACGTCTAGCACGTAACTCCCTTTCCCCTTTCGGGACTAGAAAACAACTCAGGCGAGATCTTCGACAGAGGCGGATTCGTTGCGCGACAGGTTGATACCGAGGTTGGCAGCGGCACGCTCCAGGTCCTCGTCGTCACCGTCACGCATCTCGATCGCCGCGCCGTCGCTGGAGAGCACCTCAACGTTGAGGCACAGCGACTGCAGCTCCTTGAGAAGCACCTTGAACGACTCGGGGATACCGGGTTCAGGGATGTTCTCGCCCTTGACGATTGCCTCGTAGACCTTCACGCGGCCGACCGTGTCGTCGGACTTGATCGTCAGCAGCTCCTGCAGGGTGTACGCAGCGCCGTAGGCCTGCATGGCCCAGCACTCCATCTCACCGAAGCGCTGGCCACCGAACTGCGCCTTACCACCGAGCGGCTGCTGGGTGATCATCGAGTACGGGCCAGTGGAGCGGGCGTGGATCTTGTCGTCCACCAGGTGGTGCAGCTTCAGGATGTACATGTAGCCGACCGTCACCGGGTACGGGAACGGTTCGCCGGAACGCCCGTCGAACAGCGTCGCCTTGCCGTCGGCGTCGACCATGACCTCGCCGTCGCGGTTCGGCAGCGTCGAACCGAGCAGGCCCTGCAGCTCACCTTCCTGCGCACCGTCGAACACCGGGGTGGAGACGATGCTGTCGCGCGGCGCGCTGTACAGATCCTCGGGCAGCTTGGCCGCCCAGTCCGGAGTACCCGCGGCCACATCGATGTTCCAGCCGGCCTTGGCGACCCACCCGAGGTGGGTTTCCAGGATCTGGCCGATGTTCATACGACGCGGCACACCGTGGGTGTTCAGGATGATGTCCACCGGGGTGCCATCGGGCAGGAACGGCATGTCCTCGACGGGCAGGATCTTGCCGATGACGCCCTTGTTGCCGTGGCGTCCGGCGAGCTTGTCGCCGTCGGAGATCTTGCGCTTCTGGGCCACGTACACGCGGACCAGCTCGTTGACGCCGGCGGGCAGCTCGTCGTCATCCTCGCGCGAGAACACGCGGATGCCGATGACCTTGCCGGACTCACCGTGGGGCACCTTCAGCGACGTGTCGCGGACCTCGCGGGCCTTCTCACCGAAGATGGCACGCAGCAGGCGCTCCTCCGGGGTCAGCTCGGTCTCACCCTTCGGGGTGACCTTGCCGACCAGGATGTCGCCGTCGCGGACCTCGGCGCCGATGCGGACGATGCCACGCTCGTCGAGATCGGCCAGCACCTCATCGGAGACGTTCGGGATGTCCCGGGTGATCTCCTCGGCGCCCAGCTTGGTGTCGCGGGCGTCGATCTCGTGCTCTTCGATGTGAATCGAAGTCAGCACGTCCTCTTCCACCAGGCGGTTGGAGAGGATGATCGCGTCCTCGTAGTTGTGGCCTTCCCACGGCATGATCGCCACGAGCAGGTTCTTGCCCAGGGCCATCTCACCGTTCTCGGTGCACGGACCGTCGGCGATCACCTGGCCGGACTCGACGCGCTGCCCGGCGTCCACGATCGGGCGCTGGTTGGCGCACGTGCCGTGGTTGGAGCGGGCGAACTTGCGCATCCGGTAGGTGTGCCGGGTGCCGTCGTCGGCCATCACGGTGACGTAGTCGGCGGACACTTCCTCGACCACACCGGACTTGGCCGTGACCACCACGTCACCGGCGTCGATCGCGGCACGGAGTTCCATGCCGGTACCGACCAGCGGGGCCTCGCTGCGCACCAGCGGAACCGCCTGGCGCTGCATGTTGGCACCCATCAGGGCGCGGTTGGCGTCGTCGTGCTCGAGGAACGGGATCATCGCGGTCGCGACCGACACCATCTGGCGCGGCGAGACGTCCATGTAGTCGACCTGGTCGGCCGCCACGAACTCGACCTCGCCGCCCTTCTTACGGACCATGACGCGGTCCTCGACGAACCGGGCACCGCCTTCGGTGTCGGTCGTCGGCGAGTTGGCCTGCGCCACGACGTGGCGGTCCTCCTCGTCGGCGGTCAGGTAGTCGATCTGGTCGGTGACCACACCGTCGACGACCTTGCGGTACGGGGTCTCGATGAAGCCGAACGGGTTGACCCGGGCGTACACCGACAACGAGCCGATCAGACCGATGTTCGGACCTTCAGGGGTCTCGATCGGACACATGCGGCCGTAGTGCGACGAGTGCACGTCGCGGACCTCAAGGCCGGCGCGCTCACGGGACAGACCACCGGGGCCCAGCGCCGACAGACGACGCTTGTGGGTCAGACCCGACAGCGGGTTGTTCTGGTCCATGAACTGCGACAGCTGGCTGGTGCCGAAGAACTCCTTGATCGCCGCCACGACGGGACGGATGTTGATCAGGGTCTGCGGCGTGATCGCCTCGACGTCCTGGGTCGTCATCCGCTCGCGGACAACACGCTCCATACGGGAGAGGCCGACCCGGATCTGGTTCTGGATCAGCTCGCCGACGGTACGCAGACGACGGTTGCCGAAGTGGTCGATGTCGTCGACCTCGACGGGAACCTCGACGCCGCCGGGGACGGTCATCGTGGTCTGGCCCTCGTGCAGGCGCACCAGGTACTCGATGGTCGCGACGACGTCCTCTTCGGTCAGCGTCGACGACGTGATCGGCTGGCCGGCGTTGAGCCCCAGCTTCTTGTTGACCTTGTAGCGGCCGACGCGGGCCAGGTCGTAGCGCTTCTCCTTGAAGAACAGGTTCTCCAGCAGGGTCTGCGCGGACTCCTTGGTCGGCGGCTCGCCCGGGCGCAGCTTGCGGTAGATGTCCAGCAGCGCCTCGTCGGTGCCTGCGGTGCTGTCCTTCTCCAGCGTGCCCATCATGATCTCGGAGAAGCCGAAGCGCTCGGTGATCTGCTCGCTGGTCCAGCCCAGCGCCTTGAGCAGCACGGTGACCGGCTGACGACGCTTGCGGTCGATACGCACGCCGACGGTGTCGCGCTTGTCGACGTCGAACTCCAGCCACGCGCCGCGGCCCGGGATGACCTTGACACTGTGCAGGGTCTTCTCGGTCGACTTGTCGATGCTCTCGTCGAAGTACACGCCCGGCGAACGGACCAGCTGGCTCACCACGACACGCTCGGTGCCGTTGATGATGAAGGTGCCCTTCTCGGTCATCATCGGGAAGTCACCCATGAAGACCGTCTGGCTCTTGATCTCACCGGTGTTGTTGTTGATGAACTCGGCCGTGACGAACAGCGGGGCCGCGTACGTCATGTCCTTGTCTTTGCACTCGTCGACAGGAGCCTTGACCTCGTCGAAACGCGGGTCGGAGAAGCTCAGCGACATCGAGCCGGAGAAATCCTCGATCGGCGAGAGCTCGGCGAGAACCTCTTCGAGGCCGCCGACGGGGTTGTCTTCGCCGCGGTCGACGGCATTCTGCCGCCACCGGTCGGAGCCGACCAGCCACTCGAAAGAATCGGTCTGAACGTCGAGAAGCCCCGGAACCTCAAGCGGCTCGCGGAGCTTTGCAAATGAAACTCTGTTCGGTGCTCCTGGGACGGAGTTATTGGTGTTAGCGTTCGCTGTGCTCTGGCTAGAGACTGCCAAGATGCATCCTTCCAGCACCTCATGCGACCATTCGGATGCCGGACTACACCGGTCCTGTTGTCGCTCTGTTCTGCGTCGGTTCGGCTGGCTTTTCCTGCTTCAGCCCCGTCCAAACTCCCGGACGCAACGCACGCGACTAGGTACTGAGCAATGCTCAGGCTAGGACCACGATGTCAGGTACAGGTGAGGTGGGCAGGATGCAGCCAGCGCAACGTCCAACGATAGCGCAGAACGGCGCATTCCTCAACCACCACAAATCCATGCCATGAGATGGGTCACTCGGCGCTGGCTGGCGTCCTGTACCCGTTCACACATGCTGCCCAACAGATTGGCTCGTTTGGGCTCGTCCGTCAAGAGTTCACACGCTTCTTGAGCCAGGAAACTTGTCGGGATATTTCACTTCCGGTCGATCAGCCGGGCGAGCGCGGGCCGTCCGGAATGCAGCAAATCCGGCGTGCCTGGGCGGGCCCGCCGGATTTGATGGTGCAGCGACTCAGCGCTGGCTGGGTACCTCGATGACGCCCGTCGGGTCGTCTTCGCCCGAACGCTGATGCCGCGCGGTGGGCTCGTCGTACTCGTGGACGGGGTACTTGTGGGTGCCTTCCAGGTCGTCCATGATCGCGGCCTGAGCGGCCGGCGGCAGGGTGTGCATCATCTCGCGCACGCGGGCCTGGCGGCGGGCCACGGCCTTGCGCTCGGGCATGCCCGGCGTCGCCATGAGCTGTGGCGGCACGCCTTCGATCTCCTCCACGCCGCCATCGTGTTGCCCCAGGTCCAACATGGCCTGCTCAGCCGCGGCGGTCGCTTCGTCCTTCTCCTCCGACATACCGATCGGGCCGATTCGGCGGCCGTTGAGGAACTGCTTGACGACGGGCTCGTCGCTGGTCAGCAGCACCTCGCGGGGGCCGAACATGACCAGGTGCTTGCGGAACAGCATGCCCATGTTGTCCGGCACGGTCCGGGCGATGTTGATGTTGTGGGTCACGATCAGGATCGTGGCGTCGATCTGGGCGTTGATGTCGATCAGCAGCTGCGACAGGTAGGCGGTGCGGACCGGGTCCAGACCGGAGTCCGGCTCGTCGCACAGGATGATCTTGGGGTCAAGCACCAGGGCGCGGGCGAGGCCGGCACGCTTGCGCATACCGCCGGAGATCTCACCGGGGAACTTGTGCCCGTCGTTGGGCATACCCACCAGTTCGAGCTTCTCCATGACGATGTTGCGGATTTCGCTCTCGGACTTCTTGGTGTGCTCGCGCAGCGGGAAGGCCGTGTTGTCGTAGATGTTCATCGAGCCGAACAGCGCGCCGTCCTGGAACAGCACACCGAACAAGGTGCGGATCTCGTAGAGCTCCTTGGCCGAGCACTGGATGATGTCGGTGCCGTCGATGACGATCGAGCCACGCTCCGGGCGCAGCAGGCCGATCAGAGACTTCAGGAACACGGACTTGCCGGTACCGGACGGGCCCAGCAAGACGCTGACCTCACCGGCCGGGATGGTCATCGTCACGTCTTCCCAGATCTTCGACGATCCAAATGACTTGCTGAGTCCGGTTACGTCGATTTGGACGCCCATCAAAGATCCTTCCGCCTACGCCTGACCGCGCCACCGACTGCGGCCTGTGGCTTGAGTCACCATAACCTACGCACTACCACCGCCACACCGTTGTGTCTATTGAAATCGCACACATATGTCAGAACAGCAAAGATCCCCGGATCCGAGGGATCCGGGGATCTTTGACAAGCAGCGAACTACTTGACGGTGACCGAAGCGCCGGCAGCCTCGAGCTTGGCCTTGGCGTCCTCGGCGGCCTCCTTGGTGACCTTCTCCAGGAGCGGCTTGGGGGCGGAGTCGACCAGATCCTTGGCTTCCTTCAGGCCCAGGCCGGAGACGATCTCGCGGACGACCTTGATGACGCCGATCTTCTTCTCGCCGGCACCCTCGAGGATGACGTCGAACTCGGTCTGCTCCTCGGCGGCCTCGGCGGCGGCCGGGGCGGCGGCAGCGGCGACGGCGACCGGAGCGGCGGCGGTGACCTCGAAGGTCTCCTCGAACTGCTTGACGAACTCAGAGAGCTCCAGCAGCGTCATTTCCTTGAAAGCGTCGAGCAGTTCTTCGGTGGACAGCTTGGCCATGTTGATGGTCCTTCCTTATTTCTAACTGATGTAGGGGGTGGAGAACGGCGGTCTCTACGCCGCTTCCTCGGATGCCTTCTTCTCCTGCAGCGCGGCGGCAAGCCGGGCGACCTGAGAAGCGGGCGCGTTGAACAGGCCGGCGGCCTTGGACAGGTTGCCCTTCATGGCGCCTGCCAGCTTGGCCAGCAGCACCTCGCGCGACTCCAGGTCGGCGATCTTCTCGACCTCGGCGATCGAGAGCGGGCGGCCGTCCATGTAGCCGCCCTTGATGACGAGCGCCTTGTGGTCCTTGGCGAACTTCTTGATCGCCTTGGCGGCGTCGACGGGCTCGCCCTGGACGAATGCGATCGCCGTGGGACCGGCGAACAGGTCATCGAGGCCTTCAATGCCGGCTTCCGAGGCGGCCCGCTTCACCAGAGTGTTCTTGGCGACGGTGTACGTGGCCGAGTCGCCGAGGGAACGACGGAGTTCAGCCAGGTTTGCCACGGTGAGCCCGCGGTACTCGGTGACGACGGTGGCCGTCGCCCCCTTGAACTGCTCGGTAATGTCGGCAACCGCCGTGGCTTTTTCAGCCTTGGCCATGCATGCCTCCTTGTGGTAGGTATCGGTTGCTCCACCTGGGCTGCCGGCCTCGAACACTTTGAAGGGGTCATGAAATGACGAACGCCCCGACGCAGACAGGTCGGGGCGTGAAAAGCTACGGACTTTTAATCCGCAGGTCGTAACTAGCCTCGTCCTCCTGCGTGGGCCGCTGGGATCTCTCCCAGGCCTTCAACCGATTGCCGAGCCACTTGCTCTTCGTGCAAGCGCTCATCGGTGACCGACGGTCTTCGGTGGAACCGGACCAGAGTAGCCGACCACCCGCCGGACTTCCTAATCCTGCTCCCCCTGCGGGTCCCCTTGCACCGCGAGCGTGCGTGTCTGCCGCCCGCCACGCCGTGTGCCAGCACCACTATGCGCACGCTCGTGGCCGCTCAGTGTGCACCAGCGACCACCAGCAACACGAACGCGACCGCCAACAGGGCCACCCGCAGCCAGTGCAGTCGGTCCCATCGATGCGACAGTTCCCGGACCGGCACTTCCTCGGCACCCGCACCCCCCGACGCCGCGACGCGATTGTTGATGGGCACCAGGGTGGTCAGCGTCAACACAATGATCACGCCCATCACCGCGGCCGCCGCGATCGCCAGCGGGGAACGCCCCAGCCACCACACCCCGACCAACAGGGCCGCCGCGGTGAAGTACCAGAACGGCATGACGGTGCCGAGGATCCGGCCGCCGGTGGCGCGGGCCTGGCGATAGGCGTCATCAGGCAATCGCTCCACGATCGGATTGGTGAATGCAGCGACCCCGAACTCGACGCCGACGAGGGTTCCCATGACGAGTACCGCCACGATCTGCACGATCTGTTCCATGACATCGACCCTGGTCATTATGCTGACAAAAAACAAGGTACTGACAAATTAGTCAGCACAGCGAGGAGGCGAACCGTGGCGGTCTCGAAGAAGGAGATCGGCGAATGCCCGATCGACGCCACCCTCTCCGTGATCGACGGCCGCTGGAAGGGCACCATCCTGTGGCGGTTGTTCGACGGGCCGATGCGCACCGCCGAACTTCGGCGCAGCATCCCCGAGATCACCGAGCGCATGCTGATCCGGCATCTGCACGACCTCGTCGAGGCCGGCATCATCGACCGCCACGACGCGGGCACCGTGCCACCGTGCGTGCACTATTCGATCTCCGAGTACGGCATGACGCTGGGACCGGTGCTGCAGGTCCTGTGCGACTGGGGACGCACCCACATGCAGCGCCAGATGAAGAAGCCTCAGGGCCGCAGGAGGGCGGCCGCACCGACCAACCCGGCGTCGCCGCCCAGTTCGGCGGGCACGACGCGCAACGTCCGCAGAAACGTCAGCCCGGCATAGTTGGCAAGCGCCTCACGGATCGGCGCGAACAGCAGGTCACCGGACTTGGCCACCCCGCCACCGATCACGACGAGGTCGAGGTCGCACACCGCTCCCACCGACGCGATCATCGCCGCAATGGCAGTGGCCCCGCGTTGAAAGGCCCTGAGTGCCAACGGGTTTCCCGCATCGGCCGCAGCGGCCAGCGCCTTGGCGTCGGCACCGTCCGGCGCAGCCCAGCCTTGCTCGCGCGCCCACTGCACCAGATGCGGTCCGGAGGCGATCGTCTCCACGCACCCCCGCCCACCGCAGGTACACGGCGCCCCACCTTCCGGCGCGACGATGACGTGCCCGACATGCCCGGCGTTGCCGGTGCGGCCGGCATACGGCGCTCCGTCGAACACCAGTCCGCCACCGACGCCGGTCGACACCACCATGCCGAGCATGTACCGAGCGCCCCGGCCGGCACCCCGCCAGTGCTCCCCCAACGCCAGGCACAACCCGTCACCCCCGAGTCGCACCGGCAACCGCGATATCGACTCGACGCGCTCGACGATCGGAAAGCGGTGCCACTCAGTGATATTGATGGGGCTGACGGTTCCGCTCGGGAGATCCACCGGCCCGGCTGATCCGACGCCCACCCCGCGTACCGCCCCCTCGGCCAGACGCAACGTGTCCACGAGCAAAGTCTCGACGACGGCCCAGATGGTCTCCGCGTCCCCGTGCGGGGTCGGCGCGGTGGCGTGGTGCACCAAGGCGCCGCGGGAATCGACAAGACCTGCGGCCACCTTGGTTCCACCGATGTCCAGGGCAAGAGTGAGTGCGCTCATCAGTGCTGTCTCTTCTTCGCGCAAGCGCTCATCAGTGCAATCTCTTCTTCGCGCAAGCGCTCATCAGTGCCTATGGGTGTTGTCCGGCTGCCGCGGATCCCCCGGATGCTCGTACCCGGGCGCAAGCTCGACCAGTTCGGCACACCGTACGTCGAGCCACAACCGGAAGGCACGGCGACGCGCCGCGGCCAGCAGGTGCCGGGCGATCTGATCGCGCACCTCGTCGAGCGAGGACGGTGCCGGCTTGGCTCGCCACCCCTGTTGCCGCCCTTCATGTTTCGCCGCGAAGCGCAACGGGTTGCGGTCGTGGTACGCGGCAACGTCCTCGTCGCTGATTTCCACAGCCCGAGTGACTTCGGCGAACACCGCCCGCGTGAGCGGCGTGGCCAGCACAGCGGCCGCCACACTGCCGATCTCCAGGCGCGCAGCGATATCCGGCAGCAGCTCGTCTTCACCGACAACACCGGCCGGCCCGATCCCGCGGGCGGCCGCCTCCACGGCGATGACGCGCTCTGCGACGACAAGCTGTGTCAGCCACCGACGCAGCTGCCTGCCCTCGCTCGTGCCTTCACGCGGGAGCGCCGACGCGAGGTTGCCTGCGCGCACCATCGCCTCCTTATCGTCGATCTCACCGACCAGCACCGGCTTACCAGCGACGGTCGCGGCCACACTCGTCGGGGCTCCGTGGTTCATCGCACCACCACCCGCACGGCCGGGGTATACAACAACCTCCCGGCACAGGCGACTCTGATCAGCGCCCACCATTGGCCCGGCTCGACCCATTTCGGTGGTGACACGTCGAACCCGATCTGCGCCGTCCCGCCGGCCGGCAGTTCAAACCCGACAGCCGCCGGCCCCATCCAATCCCAGGTCCCCCACGGACTGATCAGGTGTGCCTCGGCACTCAAGCCGGCCCGGGCATCGGTACCCACCTCAATCGACAGTTGGCCGCTGTCACCGGCTTTGACCTCTACGTCTTGAGGTTCGGTGCACAGCTTGAGCACCGCAGCACCCGGTGCGCCAATGGTCACCAGGCAGATGTCTTCGACCACCTGGCGCCACGACGGCGGCAGGGCGGCCGAGTCGGTTCCCGTGACCACCAGCTCCGCGCGGATCGGGTACAACCCGGGTGCGACACCGGCCGGCATGCCCACCGCCACCTCGGTTTCCAGATGCTCGTCGGGCGGAAGCACAAACGGGAGTTCGGCCGGCTCGGCCGTCCACCCCGGCGGAACGATGACCCGGACCCGGCCGTGCAGCGGGGCGTCGGTACAGTCGCTGGCCGCCGTCAGCCGTAACACCATCGGCGAATCTGTTGTCACGGTGAGGTTTTCCGGATGCAGATGCGCCACGGCGGGCAGGCCGCCGAGCGGTGCCGGGCCTCGGTTGTGCAACCAGTAGCGGGCATAGAGCGGTTGGGCGACCTCGGCCTCCGGGGCCAGTATGCGGTGCTCCGCCCGTAGCACCCGAGGCAGATTCAGCCGCGCCGCGACTGTCGCGATCTCAAAACCGTGTAGCCGCAACTTATGCCGCGACACCGATGACACGCGAGGCCGCTCAAGCAGGTCCATCCGCGTCGTCTCCGCGGAACGCAGCCCGGACCGGATCTTGACATCAGTTGCCCTGCCTGCGGTTTCGACCAGCCGGGCGGTGATACCGCCTGCCGGTTCGGCGGGCCGCACGCTGACGGAGGCCAAGGGGTTGCCCGTGGGCTTGAGGGCAGCGAGTTGCACGTGTCCGGCCGGCTCGATCTCCAGCAGAGAACCCCACACCGGCAGGCCGCCCGCGTGGCTGCGCCGAGTCGGTACCGCCCGCAGCGGCCGGTTGAACTCCGCCCCGCGTGCGCAGACGCCGACCGCGCGCCAGTCGCCGTCGCCCGCCACCACGGCGTAGTCGAAAGTGTGTGTCCAGTGCTGCAATTGAAAGTTCGTACCGTCGGGCGTGGTCCGTCGCGGCGGGTCGATCCACGTGCCGGAGGGCCAGCCGGTGCAGGACCGCATGAGTGAGGTGTGCAGGGTGCCGTCGGAGCCGACGGCGAACCCGGGAACGCCGCGGTTGAGTACCGCCACGGTGCGTTGCTCGAACGCTTCAGCCACGGTCGGCACGTGCTGGTCGACGACGATCTCGGCGTCGGCGAGGTCGTCGACCACCGCCGTGAGGTCACCGGCCAGGATCAGCACCGGAAGCGCCCGCGGGGCACGCAGGTCGGCGTCGGGCACCCACTGCTCGCGCAGCGGCGTCGCCGCGGGCACCCACACCCGGGCAGACCCCGTCGCGTCCAACTGACGTTTCAGTTCATTGCCGTAGGCGTCGTCCGACTCAGCGAGAACTGCTGCGGTGAACGAGTTTTCACTGGGCCCGCCAAGAGCCAGCCGGGTGTCGGGCAGGTTCGAATCCACCGCCAGGTTGCCATAGCGCGGTTTGTCGGCGCTGCTGCAGGTCGCGGTCACGCCGGCACGGACCAGCGCCACCACCAACTCGCGCGAGTCCACGGCGTCCGAGGAAAGGTCGGGTGTCACCACCTCGGCCACCGACACCGCACGCACCGCGTCTGCGACCTTGATGCGCACCGCCGAGGACAAGCCGAACCAGCCGTAGGCGGGATTGTCCAGCGTCCACGGATGCTGGGCCGAGTCCACTGCCGTCGGCTCACCATCGTGCATCAGCCCGAATCCACGCCCGATGACAGCGTCGCCGACCTCGCTGACCGGCAGCGCCCCGGGCACCGGGCACGGCCAGCGCAGTCGCAACAGCTTGTCGGATCCGGTGAAGTCGTCGATGGTGGTGCGGCAATCGACGCGGTCCAGGCCGTGCCACAGGGTGATCGTCTGGGTGTATCGCAGCAGCCCGTCGATACCGCCGCGCACAGTCACGCGCTGCCCTAAAGCGCTGTGTTGGCAATAGATTTCGTCAGCGTCGGTCCCGGACGAGCAGACCACCGGGCCTTTGGGTAGCAGATGCCACGGCCCCTCGCCTGCTTGCGGATGCGCCGGATACTCGTCATAGACTGCCAGTTCGTTGCCCACCGCACCGTCGGCGAGCAGTTCCCGGCCAGCCCGCAGCAGCGAGACCACCCCGCCGCCACGAGCTGGATCGACCGTCAGCCGGTAGTGATCGTTCTCGATGGTGCACCCGGCCAACGGTTCCCACTCCGCAGCGGAGCCATCGGTGAACCGGTAGGCCCGCCAACCCAGTGACGGCACATCGCGGGCCAGCCAGCTCAAGGTCCTGCCGCCGTGTTCGACCAGCACGGGCACCTCTGAGCCGTCGGCGTCGAGCAGCACGCCACTCAGCGGCTGGTCCAGGTGCACGGTCACCACGTCGGTGCGATTGTGCGCCAACGAATTCCACACGATGATCGAGCCGATCGCCGAGTCGTTGCGCTCCTGCCCGCCGTACCCGTCCACCGCATCCGACAGCAGTTGCAGCGCATTATCGCGGGCCGCGCGGCCCAGCTCCCAGGCGTCGCGCCAGCCGGTCAGCAGGTCGAGGTAGACCTGATCGGACTCCGACCCGGTGATGGCGTCGTGGTGGGCGCCGTAGGCCAGTTGAACCCAGGCTTTGGACAGTGCGGCCTGCGGATAGTCGGCACCGCCGAGGAGTCCCGCGAACACCGCGAAACGCTCGGCGTCGAGCACGGCGTCCTCGGCGGCCCGGTTGGCCTGTTTGGTGTCGATGTAGGACACGTCCTTGCCCGTGTAGATCGGGTTCATATCCCGAGTCTGCGGTGACGGTTTGACGCCGCGGGAGTCGAGTTCGGCGCGTACCGCGGCGAAGAACTCGCTCGGCAGAGCGCACACGAATCTCGGCCAGACGTAGCGGGCATTCCAGTCGCGGTGGATCTGGGTCACCCACTTGTTGGGCGGCGTGTAATCGGTGCCGACCGGCAGCAGCACATTGCGGGTCAGGGCCACGCGCTTGAGCTTGCTGAACAGCCGGTAGGTGGACTCCTCGGCATCGGTCAGCGTCGCCGCGGAATCCATCCACCAGCCGGCCGAGTAATGCGCGGGCATGTAGTGGGTGAGCAGCCCGCGACCCGATGGGGCGATCCACTCGAATTCGCTGGCGAACTGCATGCGTTCGGGGTCGCCGTCGTTCTGCATCGGACCCCACTGGTGATGCGGCCCGCGGGCCCAGGAGCTGGACGTCAGGCCCGCGTCGGCCGCCATGCCGGGGAACTGCGGGTCGTGCCCGAACACGTCGAGCTGCCACGCCGTCGCCGGGTTCGCCCCCAGCACATCACGCTGAAAACCCATGCCCGCCACGAAGTTCCGGATCGCGGTTTCCGGGCTGGTGAGGTTGGTGTTCGGTTCGTTGTATGCGCCACCCATGATCTCGACGCGGCCGTCGGCGATGAACCGGCGCAGATCGGCCCGGTCTTCAGGGTGCGCATCCCAGTAGGGCTTGAGGTAGTCCACCTCGGCCAGTACGAACTTGTAATCCGGTTCGCGGCGCGCCAGTTCCAGGTGGGCCGCCACCAGGTCGAATCCGTTGGTCTGCCGGCATCGGCCGGGCGGGTCTTCGGTCCACGCGCTGGTGTAGGCGGCTTGCGTGTTCCACCACACCGGGTCGTAGTGGAAGTGGCTGATCATGTACATGGTCCAGCCGGGCTCGGCGACGGTGAATTCGAATTCCAGTCCGTCGACCACCGCGGCGCGGGTGTCGCCGGGAACGGCGTCGCGCACGGTCACCGGCACCTCGACCACACCGTCGCCCGCGTCTGCGACGGCCTGCCCGGACAGACCGTCGCCGTCCACTCGGATGGTCGTCGCAACAGTGCATCCCGTGTAGCTGACCCGGGCCAGCTGCACCGGCAGATCCGAAGAACCGATGAACAATTCCGTCGACTCCGCGGCGATGACGCGCATGCAGCGAACCTTACGTTCGCGCGGCGCTGCGGGACAGGCGTTCGGCCATTGCCCGGACGGCGGTGGCCAGCTCGGGAGGTTCCAGCACCTCGAAATCGTGGCCGAGGGTGGCGAAGTACACCACCATGCGTTCGGGGTCGTCGGCGCCCGCTGTGACGATGCACGCATCCGGACCGTCCGCCTCAACGGTGGCCGAAGCCGGCGAAAACATCGGCGCCACAACGTCTTGCGGGGCCGCATAGCGCACCCGCGCCACATACCGATACGGCGATGAGCTGATCGCCCGCCGCACGTAGTCCGCGGGGTCGGGCGCGTCACGCGGCGTGAAGGTGCTGCCCAACGCCCTGACCTCGGACATCCTGTCCAGCCGCAGCGTGCGCCAGTCGGCACGGTCGCGGTCGTAGGCCATCAGGTACCACCGGCGCCCGGTGGTGACCAGTTGATAGGGCTCCAGCCTGCGCTGCGTGTTGTTGCCGCGGATGTCGGTGTACCCGGCGGCGACGTGTTCGCGGTCGCGGCAGGCGCGGGCCAGGGTCATCAGCACGTCGGGTGCGACGGGTGCGTCCGACGAGTTGGGCGACAGGGTGACGGTGGCGTCGTGCACGGCCGACACCTGTGAACGCAGCCGCGCCGGCATCACCTGGTCGAGCTTGGACAGCGCCCGTAGCGCCGATTCCCCGACGCCCGCGATGCTGCCGCCGGCGGCCAAGCGCAGGCAGACCGCCATCGCGACGGCCTCGTCCGGGTCGAGCAGCAGCGGCGGCAGCGCCGCCCCGGCGCCGAGTTGGTAGCCACCACCGTGCCCCTTACTGGCATGCACCGGATATCCGAGGTCACGCAGCCGCTCGACGTCGCGCCGGACGCTGCGGCCCGTGACGCCGAGCCGCTGGGCCAGTTCCTCGCCCGACCAGACGCGACGCGACTGCAGCAGGCCGAGCAGTTGCAGCACCCGACTGGTCGTTTCGCCCATGCGGCAAGTCTGCCGCACTCTTAGGACAGAACCTGTCCGCTATGGATGCGAAGGTGGCTTCATGCAGAGAAACCCGCTGGCCGATCAGCTGGACTACCACTGGACCCACCAACTGCGCCCCCGGCTCGACGGACTGACCGATGACGAGTACGTCTGGCAGCCGGTTCCCGACTGCTGGACGGTCCATCCCGACGGCGCCATCGACTTCAGTTATCCCCCACCTCAGCCGGAGCCGTTCACGACCATCGCGTGGCGGCTGGGGCACGTCATCGTCGGTGTCTTCGCCATGCGGAACCACTCGCACTTCGGCGGGCCGCCCGCCGACTACCAGACCTGGCCGTACGCCACCGATGCCGCCACGGCGCTGGCCCAACTCGACGACGCGTACCGAATTTGGATCGACGGCGTCCGATCGCTGAGCGAGGATGACCTCAAGCAGCCCTGCGGGCCCGCGGAAGGACCTTGGGCCGAGTACTCCATGACTGAACTGATTCTGCACATCAACCGGGAGGCCATCCACCACGGCGCCGAAATCGCCTGCATCCGCGACCTTTACGTCCATTCCACTCACAGCCAGGAGAACTGAACCATGCCCGGAATGCCCCCACCCGCCGCCGACGAGCGTCAGACCCTCATCGAGTTCCTGCGCCACAACCAGAACGCGTTCGTGGCGGTGTGCCACGGCTTGACCGACGAGCAGGCCCGCTCCACTCCGTCGGTGAGCGCGCTGTCGGTCGGCGGCCTGATCAAACACGTCACCGCGGTGCAGCACAGCTGGGCCGATCGCGTCAGGTCGGCCCCGGATTTCCCGCCGCCGGACCCGCGGCCCATGGAGGAGGTCATGGCCGAGTACGCCGACCAGCACGTGATGCGCGAGGACGAAACCCTCGACGACCTGGTCGCTGCGTTGACGGCGGAGAACGCCGCCACGCTGCAGGCCTTCGCCGATGTCGATCTGGGTGTGCCCGTCCCGGTGCCGCAGGAGGTGCCGTGGTTCCCCAAAGACATCGAGCACTGGTCGCCGCGCTGGGTGGCCATGCATCTGGTGGAGGAGCTCTCCCGGCACGCCGGGCATGCCGACATCATCCGGGAATCCATCGACGGCGCAACGATGTACGAGTTGATGGCCGCTGTCGAGGAATGGCCGGAGACCGAGTGGATCAAACGGTGGCGGCCCGCCGCCCAAGTCTGATTGGCGGCCCGCCGCCCAAGTCTGACTGGCGCCCCTAACGCCCCAACACGAGGCGCAGCGCGTGTTCGACCACGGCGTCGAGATCGTCCCCGAGATGCCCGGCCAGCCACTGCTGGGCCAGCTCGGCCATCGCGCCGGTGTACATGGCGGCGCCGACCTGAGCGGCCACCGGGTCCGAGCCGGGATGCAGCCGGCCGCCCTCGGTCAGGACCGCTTCGCGCAGTAGATCGTGGGTGGCAGTACGACGCGCCGCCAGCACGGGGTTGGCCCTGGCGTCGGTGAACAAGACGCGGCCGCGCCGCGGATCGGCGGAGCTGAAGCCCAGCACCGCGGCGATCCCGGCGCGGGTCCGCGTCCGCACCGAATCACCCGCTCCCGCCATGGCCTTCTCGAGTTCGGCCGCAAGTGCCGCGGCCACCTGGTCGTAGACGGCGCCGAGCAGGTCGTCGGTGTCGGCGAAACTCTCGTAGAAGTAGCGGGTGTTCAGGCCGCACTCGCGGCACACCGAACGCACCGACAGCGCGGCCTCACCGCCCGCGCCGAACAGGCCGAACGCCGCGTCGATCAGCTGCGCGCGGCGTTCGGCACGGCGGTCCGTCAGCGGCACGCCCGCCCACCGGGTGGGAGTCGACATCTGTACAGGGTAAGTCTGGTCACGGGTGTAGCCAAAATGTATTGTGGTTACAACCGTAGCCAGATTTCACGGAGGAGTCTCACGTGTCCGTGCCGTTCATGCCGCACCAGTTCGTCGGGCAGTGGCTGAATCAGAAATTCGACGCCGACATCCGCCGGAACTATTTCCGCGGGATGGATTTCGAAGGGCCAACGGGTGACCCGGGTTGGTTCGGCCCAGGCAGCGCGGTGTGGCATGTGCACTCCCACATGCACGCCCTGATCTTCGGGTTGCAGTGCGCGGCCTACCTGGAGCGCCTCGACCCGTCGATCTACTGGATGGGCATGCACCACTCGCGCCTGGTGAAGCGCGACGACGACGGGCAGGCCATCCCGCAGATCGACCCCAAGGGCGCCGCCGTACGCCTGGGCCACTCGATCGCGTTCTTCATAGGCACTGCGTACGGCTCCACCGACACCGCCGAACGACTCGCCAAGGCCGTGCGGGCCATGCACCACACCATCAAGGGCGTCCGGCCGGACGGCGCGCCCTACGACGCCGACGATCCCGACTGGTTGCGCTGGAATTACGCAACGGTGGTCTGGGGCCTGGCCACCGCGCACGAGCTGTACCACCCACAACCGTTGCGCGGCAAGAAACTCGACCGCTACTACGGCGAGTTCATCCGCGTCGGGCACGCCCTCGGCGGCACCGACCTGCCCGCCACCAAGGCCGAGACGCTCGACTGCCTCAAGTCCTACCTACCCAAACTCGCGCTCACCCACGGGGTAGCCATGGCCACCGGGCCGAATGTGCCACTGCCGCAGAGCGCGATCGACTGGGCGATCCGCGACACCATGCCCAAATGGGCCATGCAACTGATATCGCACCAGTCCCCCAACATCATCGAGCGCACCGCACGGCGGGGCCTGGTGTGGTCGACCATCAACGGTCTGGAGTTGGCGGCCGGGCCTATTCCGGAGTTCCGCCAGGCCCAGACGCGGGTGGCCCACGGCGTAGATCCGGCTCTGGAACCACATACCGAGCCGTCGTACGTATTGGGCAGCGACCCGGTCCGCAGCCGCGAGGAGGTCGAGCGCAGCTTCGCCTGAGACACGCGAAATACACTGAGCCCCTGGCCGGTTGGCCAGGGGCTCAGTGTATTGGGCGGGTCAGCTGCGGTGTTCGCCGCGGTGGCCGTAGAAGGAGTGGTCCCAGTGGTGCCACGGCCAGAAGCCCCAGAAGCCCCAGTCGCGGTGCTCGCGATGCTCGCGGTATTCGCGGTGCTCGCCCGAATCGTGCCGGTAGTCCACCGAGTAGCTGCGGGAGTGATCCGAGGGACCCGGATCGGCGTTGGCGCCTGCGGCCAGCCCCAGGGCGGCACCGCCCAGGATGCCTGCGGCGGCGACCGGAGCCGCAACGAAGCGGGCGAAGAAGCGGGACTTGGTGTTGATGGTGGTCATCTGAGTTCTCCTGTGTGAGTTGGGTTTTGATTGCTTGTGACGCTGTCACGCCTATGAAACTACGGGGCCACCAACTCGGTGTCGCGGTTGTGCGCACAACCCGCGCTACATCCGCTTTTCCGGAGATTCGCGCATTGTGCTCAGGCGTTGGATTTCCGCCAAATCGACTGAGCCCCTGCTCGATTCGAATCGAGCAGGGGCTCAGCGGCGACCCGGTGAGGCGCACTTCTACTGCAGAACAGCACCTTTCGTTTCCGGCAGGGCGAACGTGCAGACCAGACTGACCAGGACGACGCCGGCCATCATGGCACCGACAGCCGCTGTGCCCCAGGTGGCCAGCAGCGGCGCCGCGACGATCGTCGGCACCGCGCCGCCGATCAGCCCCGCGAGGTTCAGGGACAGACCGGCACCGCTGTAGCGGTACCTGGTGCGGAAAATCTCCGGTATGAAGGCCGCCATCGGCCCGTACGAACTCGCGGCGACCGCATAGGTACCCGACATGGCGAGCGTGAACAACGCCGCATCGCCGGTGTCGATCAGCGGAAGCACGACGAACGTCCACGGGACCCCGACGGCCAACGCCACCATGATGACGCGGCGCCGGCCGAATCTGTCGCTCAGCACAGCGCTCAGCGCGTTGAACACCACCACGATCACTCCGCCGAGCAGACCCACCTGCAGGATCAGGTTCGGCGAAAAGCCGACGCGGGTATGGGCATAGCTCATCAGATACGCATTGGCCATGTAGCCCAACGCGAAGAATCCGATCATGCTGCCCGCGGCCAGAAGCACTTCGCGCCGCTGGCTGCGCAGCAGTGCGGTCAGCGGTGTGACCGGCGCATCGCCGCGGACCTGGCCGGCGAACACCGGTGTCTCAGCGACGTTGAGCCGGACATAGAGCGCGATGACCACCAGCACTGCGCTGAAGAGGAACGGGATCCGCCAGCCCCACACGACGAAGGCGTGGCTGGATTCGCCGATGGTCTTGTTCACCGCGAGGAACAGCAGGCTGCTCATGACCAGTCCGCTGCCCACCCCCATCTGGGTGAACATGCCGTAGCGGCCCCGCGCGGCCGGCGGTGCGTACTCGGCCGACAGCAACGCGGCACCTGCCCATTCGCCACCGACCGCGAATCCCTGCACGAGCCGCAGGGTCAGCAGGATCAGCGGCGCGGCCATGCCGATCGTCGCCGCACTGGGAACCGTGCCGACAGCGACCGTGGACAGGCCCATGATCAACAAGGTGGCGATCAGCGTCGACTTGCGGCCCAGCCGGTCACCGAAATGCCCGAAGAACGCCGCACCCAGCGGCCGCGACAGAAATGCCGCCGCGAAGGTCGCCATCGACGCGACGGTTGCCATCGTCATACCGAGATGCGGGAAGAACACCTTCGGGAACACCAGCGCCGCCGCCGTGCCGTAAATGTAGAAGTCGTAGTACTCGATGGCAGATCCGACAAAGCTGGCCATCGCCACGCGCTTCATCGGGGTGCCCTGGGATTCCTGCAGAATCGTGGCCATTTTCGCTCCTCAGCGGGTTGTTTGGGCTGAAGCTACGAAGCGCGGCCACCGATCGCGCGGTTGTGCTCACAAGCGGGCCTAACCAGCGATCTTGAGGTTCTGCGCATTCTGCTCACGTCGCGTCCTTGTGATACACAGCACACCCATTTTTGGCGGTACCGGCGGTTTTGAGACACTGCCCTAATGAGCACTCCCCCCTCGAAAACAAAACAGCGCGAGGGAGCCAAACTGGATCGGGTGCCCCTGCCGGTCGAGGCCGCACGCATCGGCGCGACGGGTTGGCAGATCACCCGCACGGGCGCCCGCGTGGTCACCAACCTCCTCGGCAAGGGCTCTCTGCAGCAGAAGATCATCAGGCAGGTCCCGCAGACGTTCTCCGATCTCGGCCCCACCTACGTCAAGTTCGGGCAGATCATCGCGTCCAGCCCCGGCGCCTTCGGTGAACCGCTGAGTCGCGAGTTCCGCAGCCTGCTGGACCGGGTGCCGCCCGCCGACGCGGACGCGGTACGCAAGCTGTTCAAAGAAGAGCTCGGCGACGATCCGCAGAACCTGTTCCAGTCGTTCGACGAGAAGCCGTTCGCCTCGGCCTCGATCGCCCAGGTGCACTACGCGACCCTGCACTCCGGCGAGGAGGTGGTGGTCAAGATCCAGCGGCCGGGTATCCGCCGTCGCGTCGCCGCCGATCTGCAGATCCTCAAGCGCGGCGCACAGATCGTCGAGCTGGCCAAGCTGGGCCGCCGGCTCTCGGCACAGGACGTGGTGGCCGACTTCGCCGACAACCTCGCCGAGGAGCTCGACTTCCGGCTGGAAGCCCAGTCTATGGACGCGTGGGTGTCGCACATGCACGCATCGCCGCTCGGCGAGAACATCCGGGTGCCGCAGGTGTATTGGGACCTGACCAGCCAGCGGGTGCTGACGATGGAACGCGTGGCCGGCATTCGCATCGACGACGTGGCTGCCATCCGTAAGGCCGGTTTCGACGGTACGGAACTGGTGAAGGCGCTGCTGTTCAGCGTTTTCGAGGGTGGCCTCAAGCACGGCCTGTTCCACGGCGACCTGCACGCAGGCAACCTGTATGTGGATCACGACGGCAAGATCGTGTTCTTCGACTTCGGCATCATGGGCCGTATCGATCCGCGTACCCGCTGGCTGTTGCGCGAGCTCGTGTACGCCCTGCTGGTCAAGAAGGACCATGCCGCGGCGGGCAAGATCGTGGTGTTGATGGGCGCGGTGGGCACCGTCAAGCCCGAGGGTGACGCTGCCAAGGACCTCGAGGCGTTCGCCACCCCGCTGACCATGAAGTCGCTGGGCGATATGTCCTATGCGGAAATCGGCAGGCAGCTCTCGGCGCTGGCCGATGCGTACGACGTCAAGCTGCCCCGCGAGCTCGTGCTCATCGGCAAACAGTTCCTCTACGTCGAGCGGTACATGAAGCTCCTCGCCCCCAAGTGGCAGATGATGAGCGATCCGCAGCTCACCGGCTATTTCGCCAATTTCATGGTGGATATCAGCCGGGAGCACAAGGACATCGACGGGGCCGACGCGTAGATGGCCGACGAGCGCTCACGCGAGGAGTATTGATGCAAGTGCGTACCGGCTATGCGAAGTCCGGCGACCTCGACATCTATTACGAGGACATGGGCGATCCGAACGACCCCGCGGTCCTGCTGATCATGGGTCTGGGCGCGCAGTTGTTGTTGTGGCGCAACGGTTTCTGCGAAAAGCTGGTCAACCAGGGGCTCCGCGTCATCCGCTATGACAATCGCGACGTTGGGCTGTCGAGCAAGTTGTCCGGGCAGCGCGTCGACACCCCGTTGTCGTTCCGGATGGCCCGCTCATTCCTGGGATTGCGCAGCCCGTCGGTGTACACACTTGAGGACATCGCCGACGACGCCGCGGCCCTGCTCGACCACCTCGGCATCGACAGCGCACACATCGTCGGCGGCTCGATGGGCGGGATGATCGCGCAGGTTTTCGCCGCGCAGTATCAGCACCGGACCAAGACCCTTGCGGTGATCTTCTCCAGTAACAACAAGGCGCTCCTGCCGCCGCCGGGGGTCAAGCAGCTGCTGTCGTTGATCACCGGCCCGCCGCCGGGTTCGACGCGAGATGCCATCATCGACAACGCCGTTCGGCTCGGCAAGCTCAACGGCAGCCCGGCCTACCCGACGCCCGACGACCAGATGCGCTCTGAGGCGGCGGAACTCTACGACCGGTCGTACTACCCGGCGGGCATTGCGCGGCATTTCGCCGCGATCCTCGGTAGCGGCAGCCTGTTGCACTACGACCGACACATCACGGCACCCACTGTGGTCATCCACGGCCTCGCGGACAGGTTGATGCGACCGTTCGGTGGACGCGCCGTGGCCAAGGCGATCGCAGGCGCCCGGCTGGTCTTGATCGACGGCATGGGGCACGAGCTACCTGAACCGGTGTGGGACGAGGTCGTCGGTGAGCTCAAGACGAACTTCTCCTGCATGAGCTAGTTCGTGAGTTTGCAACAAGACTCCTCCGATTACGCATTTGCCGGGCCGGCGAAGCTCGGTAGCTGGCTGATGCCGGTTTAGGCTTTGCTGCAGTCTGGGGTGGACTCATCAAATGGTGATGCGGCGCAGCCCTCGGACGGCTCCGAGAGGCAACACCATGGCCAAACATCCGGCCAAGCTCACGCCGAAATTCGAAGACGTACAGGCCCATTACGACCTGTCCGACGACTTCTTCGCCCTGTTCCTGGATTCCAGCAGGACCTACAGCTGCGCGTACTTCGAACGCGAGGACATGTCACTGGACGAGGCCCAGCTGGCGAAGATCGATCTGTCCCTCGGCAAGTTGGGGCTGCAGCCCGGCATGACCTTGCTCGACGTCGGATGTGGTTGGGGCGCAACGATGATGCGCGCGCTGGAGCGTTACGACGTCAACGTCGTCGGCCTCACACTGAGCCGCAATCAGCTGGCCCACGTGCAGCAGTTGTTCGACGCTTCGGACAGCCCGCGCAACAAGCGCGTGTTGCTCAGTGGTTGGGAGCAGTTCGACGAACCGGTGGACCGCATCGTGTCGATCGGCGCCTTCGAGCATTTCGGCCACGAGCGCTACGCCGACTTCTTCCGGTTCGCCCACAACGCGCTGCCACCCGACGGCGTGATGCTGCTGCACACCATCACCGGCCTGCATCCCAAGCAGGCGCAGGAGCGCGGTATCCCGCTGACGTTCGATATGGCCCGGTTCATCAGGTTCATCGTCACCGAGATCTTCCCGGGCGGGCGTCTCCCGACCATCGAGATGGTCGAAGAACACGCTGGACAGGCGGGGTTCACCCTGACCCGCAGGCAGTCGCTGCAATCGCACTACGCACGCACCTTGGACCTGTGGGCGGCGGCGCTGCAGGACCACCGTGACGAGGCCATCGCGATCCAGTCGGAAGAGGTCTTCGACCGGTACATGCACTACCTGACCGGCTGCGCGAACGCGTTCCGGATCGGCTACATCGACGTAAACCAGTTCACTCTGCAGCGCTAGGCGTGTCGCCTCAAGCTTCGCTACCACGCCGCACGCAATCAGATTCCCGCTGGCACCGATGATGCGGCAGGCAACGTGGCGCCCATCACATGTTTGCCAGGTCAATTCGTTGACAGCAGTCGAGGCCTACCGGCCTTGACCTGCTGTAGGCTGACTTTTCGCGAGGGAAATCTATACGCTTGGAGTAATTTCGAACATGTCAGAATTGACGCCGAAATACGAAGAACTGCAGTCGATCTACGACATTTCGAATGAATTCTATGAACTGTTCCTCGGCCCGACAATGGGCTACACGTGCGGGTACTTCGAACGCGAAGACATGACCGGCGACGAGGCGCAGATCGCCAAGTTCGACCTGGCGCTGGGCAAGCTCGGCCTGGAACCCGGCATGACGCTGCTCGACGTCGGCTGCGGGTGGGGCGCCTGCATGGCGCGGGCCATCGAGAAGTACGACGTCAACGTCATCGGCCTGACCCTGTCCGGCGAGCAGCGCGAGTACGCCATCAAGAAGCTCGCGAAGGTCCCCACCGACCGCAAGGTCGAGGTGCGCCTGCAGGGCTGGGAAGAGTTCGAGGACAAGGTCGACCGCATCGTGTCGATCGGCGCGTTCGAGCACTTCGGATTCGACCGCTACCCGGCCTTCTTCAAGATGGCCTATGACGCGCTGCCCGACGACGGCACCATGCTTCTGCACAACATCACCGGGTTCGATCTGCGTCAAGGCCAGAAACTCGGCCTGCACATGACGTTCGAGGACGCCCGCTTCGCCCGGTTCATCATGACCGAGATCTTCCCCGGCGGCCGGCTGCCCTCGGTGGAGATGGAGCAGGAGAAGGCCACCGAAGCCGGGTTCAAGATCACCCAGCTGCAGGAGATCGGCCCGCACTACGTCCGGACCCTCAAGATCTGGGCCGACGCGCTCGAGGCCCACAAGGACGAGGCCATCGCGATCCAGGGCCAAGAGGTCTACGACCGCTACGACAAGTACCTCAACGGGTGCCAGAAGTACTTCGCCTCGGGTCACATCAGCGTCCACCAGTTCACGCTGCAGAAGTAATTTCGCGCGAGCTGTCGGATCGGGGCAGCGTCGTTCGTCGGATGGGTAGAGAGTGGAACAGCAGGTTCTCACTCGCTGACACCGGGAGACGACGATGCACTACTTCGCCCTACTGATCAATCGGGAGAACGCACTCACCCCTGAGCAGGGTGCCGCCGAGATGTCGGCGTACCTGGACTTCCATGCCAAGGCGGCGCCGGCTATTCGTGCCGGCGATGCGCTGACCCCGGCCGCAGGTGCTGTCCGCATCTCCGGCGGACCGGACAATCCGACCGTCACCGACGGGCCGTTCGCCGAGGGTGCCGAGGTGGCCGCCGGCTACTACGTGTTCGAGGCCGACAACCTCGACGAGGCCCTCGCGCTGGCCCGCGACATCCCTGCGGCCAAGTACGGCGCGGTCGAGGTGTGGCCCATGGTCCACTGGCGGGCACCCGAGCAGCCGCTGCGCAACGACTGGCTGGCCCTGCTGTTGGAACCGCCGGAGGCCGTCAACGTGCCCGGCACCGACGAGTGGAACAAGCGAGCCGCTCTGCATGTCGAGTTGGCCAAGACCATCGGCGACAAGACGCTTGCCGGTGCGCCGCTGCATCCGCCGTCGACCGCGACCACGGTGCAGGTGCGCGACGGCAAGGTGTCATTCACCGACGGCCCGTACGCGGAGGGTGCCGAGGTGGCCAACGGGTTCTACGTGCTGCGTGCCGCTGATCGCGACGAGGCGGTCAAGCTGGCATCGATGATCCCGGCCTCGGCCATCGAGGTTCGGCAGTTGTCCGGCATCGCGGGGCTGTAGTTCCCCGGTGACCCAGCTGGACGGCGTCTTCCGGCGGGAGTGGGGTCCCGCCGTGGCCACCATCGCGCGGTGGTCCGGCGATCTCGGTGTCGCCGAAGACGCCGTCCAGGACGCCTGCGCGCAGGCGCTGCGGACCTGGCCGTCCGACGGGATGCCGACCAACCCGGGCGCATGGTTGACGACCGTCGCGCGCAACCGGGCCCTCGACCGCCTGCGACGTGAATCTTCGCGTGCGGGAAAGGAATTGGCGGCAGTGCACGAGGAGGCGACGGCGCGCGACAACGCCCGCGAACTGCATCCCGTTCGCGACGACGAACTGCGGATGATGTTCACGTGCGCCCACCCGGCACTCGACCGGGCTTCGCAATTGGCTCTCACGCTACGGCTGATCTCCGGTCTCACCGTGGCCGAGATCGCCCGAGCGCTGCTGCAGTCCGAGGCTGCGGTAGGTCAACGGCTCACCCGCGCCAAACACAAGATCCGCCAAGCCAATATCCCGTTGCGCGTGCCGCCGCCGGAGCTGCTGCCCGAACGCACGCCGCACGTGATGGCTTGTGTCTATTCGGTGTTCACCGAGGGCTACTGGTCGACAGCGGGGCCGTCGGCCATTCGGGACGAACTGTGCGACGAGGGTGTGCGGCTGGCCGGTGAACTGTGTTCGCTACTGCCTGCCGACCGTGACGCGCACGCATTGGCAGCCCTTGTCCTGCTGCATGATTCGCGGCGGCGGACCCGCGTGGACGAGGGCGGTGCGCTGGTGCCGCTCGACGAGCAGGACCGAAACCGTTGGGACCGTGGCCGTATCGCGCGCGGGTTGGACCAGCTGCGGCTCGCCGAGGGAGCGACTGGCCCCTATCTGCCGCAGGCCGTGATCGCGGCCCTGCACGCCACCGCACCGAGCTGGCAGCTCACCGATTGGTCCGTCATCTGCCAGGCCTACGACCGGCTGCTCGAGCTCGGCGAATCCCCGGTAGTGCGCGCCAATCGCGCTGTGGCCGTTGCGTTTCGCGACGGATTCGACGCTGGGCTGGCGGCGCTCGACGAGGTGGCCGACGACCCACGGCTGGCCCGCTCCAGCATCGTCGCCTCGATCCGGGCGGATCTGCTGCGTCGCGCCGGGCGCCGCCGAGATGCCCTGCACTGGTACGGGATCGCGCTGGCGAGCGACAACGTCTCCGCGCCGGCCGCGGCGTTCCTGCGTCGCCGCATCGCCGAACTCAGCGCACAAACGCCGAATGGCCAGTTATGACACGCGATTCGAGGAATCTTGTGCCGTAACTGGCCACTCGGGCTAAAAGTTGCGCGGCTCCGCTGCGCTACGCCTCCGTGAAGTTCCGGGTCACCGCCGGGTCAACCGGGATGCCCGGGCCCGTGGTGGTGGAGACGGTCACCTTCTTGAGGTAGCGACCCTTCGAGGACGACGGCTTGGCGCGCAGCACCTCGTCGAGCGCGGCGCCGTAGTTCTCGGCCAGCTTGGCCTCGTCGAAGGACGCCTTGCCGATGATGAAGTGCAGGTTGGCCTGCTTGTCGACACGGAAGTTGATCTTGCCGCCCTTGATGTCCTGAACGGCCTTGGCGACATCCGGGGTGACGGTGCCGGTCTTGGGGTTCGGCATCAGCCCGCGCGGGCCCAGCACGCGAGCGATCCGACCGACCTTGGCCATCTGATCCGGGGTGGCGATCGCGGCGTCGAAGTCCAGGAAGCCGCCCTGGATCTTCTCGATCAGGTCGTCGCTGCCGACCACGTCAGCGCCGGCGGCAGTAGCCTGCTCGGCCTTCTCCCCCACGGCGAACACCGCGACGCGCGCGGTCTTACCGGTGCCGTGCGGCAGGTTGACGGTGCCACGGACCATCTGGTCCGCCTTGCGGGGGTCGACGCCCAGGCGGATGGCCACCTCGACGGTCGCGTCCTGCTTCTTGGACGACGTCTCCTTGGCCAGCTTCGCGGCCTCGAGCGGCGTGTAGAGCTTGTCCTTGTCGACCTTCTCGGCCGCTTCGCGATATGCCTTGCTGTTCTTGCTCATTGAAAATCCAATCGTGTCTGTTGGAGTCGTGGTTCCCGAGCCGATGCCAGCTCTCCCACGCTTTCCGGAGTCTTACTCGACGGTGATACCCATGGAACGGGCGGTACCAGCGATGATCTTCGCCGCGGCGTCGATGTCGTTGGCGTTGAGATCGGCCTTCTTGGTCTCGGCGATCTCGCGCACCTGGTCCCAGCTCACCTTGGCGACCTTGGTCTTGTGCGGCTCACCCGAACCCTTGGGCACGCCGGCAGCCTTGAGCAGCAGCCGAGCGGCGGGCGGGGTCTTGAGGGCGAACGTGAAGCTGCGGTCCTCGTAGACGGTGATCTCCACGGGGATGACGTTGCCGCGCTGCGACTCGGTCGCGGCGTTGTACGCCTTGCAGAACTCCATGATGTTGACGCCGTGCTGACCAAGCGCAGGGCCAACCGGCGGGGCAGGGTTGGCCTGCCCGGCCTGGATCTGCAGCTTGATGAGCCCGGCGACCTTCTTCTTCGGGGCCATGCTGTGGTGTTCCTTACTCGCTTATCCGAGGGCGCGTGCCGCGCCCGCTGTTCTAGCCGTTACCGGCTAAATCTTGGCGACCTGGGTGAAGGTCAGTTCGACAGGTGTTTCGCGGCCGAAGATGGACACCAGCACCTTGAGCTTCTGCTGTTCGGCGTTGACCTCGCTGATGGAGGCAGGCAGCGTCGCGAACGGACCGTCCATGACGGTGACGGACTCGCCGACCTCGAAATCGACCAGGATCTCCGGACGTTCCAGCGTGGCCTCGGTCGACGCGGCGGCGGCAGCGGCGGGTGCCTTGCCCGCAGCGGCCTTCTTGGCGGCGCCCTGCGGCAGCAGGAACTTCACGACGTCGTCGAGGGCCAGCGGGGACGGCCGCGAGGTCGCACCGACAAAGCCCGTCACGCCGGGGGTGTTGCGCACGGCGCCCCACGACTCGTCGTTGAGCTCCATGCGCACCAGGATGTAGCCCGGCAGCACCTTGCGGTTGACCTGCTTGCGCTGGCCGTTCTTGATCTCGGTGACCTCTTCGGTGGGCACTTCCACCTGGAAGATGTAGTCGCCGACGTCGAGGTTCTGCACGCGGGTCTCGAGGTTGGCCTTCACCTTGTTCTCGTAACCGGCGTACGAGTGGATCACGTACCAGTCGCCGGGCCGCAGACGCAGGTCCTTCTTGAGCGCGACGGCCGGGTCTTCGTCCTCGTCGGCCGCAGGGGCTTCCTCAGCGACCGGAGCGTCCTCGTCGGCCGCGGCCTCCTCAGCGGGGGCCTCCTCGGCGGACGCCTCGTCGGCGTCGCTGTCGGCGGTGTCCTCACCACCGGTGGTCTCTTCGACTGTTTCGTCGACGGTCTCCGCCACAACGGCATCTCCACCGTCTTCGACACTGACGGTCTCGTCGGCGAGTGTCTGCTCATCGCCGTCGAACGTGGTCACGTTGTCAGTCCTCTCATCAAATCTCGGGTCAGGTGCCGAAAACCAACGACACCAGCCGTGCCAGGCCCAGGTCCACACCTGAAATAAGCGCGACCATGAACATCAGGAAGACCAGCACCACCGAGGTGTAGCTGACCATCTGCTTGCGGTTGGGCCAGATCACCTTCCGAAGTTCGGCAACAACCTGCTTGAGGTAGTTGATGACGAACATGATCGGATTGCTCGACGGACCGCCGGCAGCCTTCTTGGTCTTTTTAGTCTTACCGGCGCCGTTCTTGGCGGCATCCTTCGACTCGGCGGTGTCTTCACCGCTGTCGGTCTCGTCGCCCTCAGCCTCGCTGGGCACTCCACGGCGGGACCGCTTACCGGTCGGGCGCAGCGGCCTGGTCACAACCGCGGTCTGACCGTGGTTGTCGCCGGAGGAGCCATGGGCGTCGGTCCCAGTGTCGTCTGCGGAGCCGGCACCTTCGCGCTCGTCGCTCACCGCATACTCCGTTTCTTTCGCTAGCGGACTGATGTGTTGGGGTCACCTTCCAGTGTCCACACCTTGTCGAATATTCAGTTGAGCAGGGGCGACAGGACTTGAACCTGCAACCTGCGGTTTTGGAGACCGCTGCTCTGCCAGTTGAGCTACGCCCCTTCAGCGATGGCAAGGTTTTACCTCGTCATCACGTCTTTCGTCCAGGGCTCACACAATTCGCGCGCTCCCCGTTCGCTCGATCAAGCCGACGGACAGCGCGCTGAAATGGGAAAAACCCCGAGAGCCGAGTGTACCCCGGCGTGGGTATCAACGACTAATCGCGTCGGTCACCCGACTATTCCCCAGCTGCCTTGCGGATGACCTGGCCGGATTCCGGATCCCACTTGACCTGGATGGAGTGATCGCCTTCGTGACCCATCATCGTGGTGATGGCCTCCAACACGATCTCGCCGTCGTCATCGGTGCAGACGTTGTGGGTGACGACGATGTCCGCGCCGAACCGTTCCTCGACCGACGTGATCTCCATGACGGCGTGCAGCTGATCGCCGGCCTTGAGCGGCCTGCGGTAGACGAACTTCTGGTCCACCTGGACGATCTGCATGGTCTGCATGCCGACGTCGACGTGCTTGAAGAAGTGCTGCTGAACCAGAAGCGCCAGAGTCGAGGCGAAGGTCAGCGGTGCGACCAAGGCATCGTGGCCCAGTTCGGCCGCGGCCGCCTCGTCGTGACTCGCCGGGTCGAAGGCCTTGACGGCCCTGGCGTACTGGCGGATCTGCTCACGGCCGATCAGAAACGGATCCGGATATTTCCAGACCATGCCGCGGATATCGGTTTTGAGAGCCATGCTCCCACCCTCTCTAAGCCAGTTGTGCGGTGGCGACAGCGCGCCCGAAGATCTTCTTCCCGCCGGTGGTGGCCGAGATGGCGATGGTGACCAGCTTGTCCTCGGGGTCGACGGACTTGATCCGGCCGTTGAAGACGATCTCCGCGCCGACACCGTCGTTGGGGACCGGTACCACCGCGGTGAACCGGACGTTGTACTCCTTCACCGCGGCGGGATCGCCGACCCAGGAGGTGACGTAGCCACCGCCGAGGCCCATGGTGAGCATGCCGTGCGCGATCGCGGTGTCGAGGCCGACCTGCTTGGCGATCTCGTCGTCCCAGTGGATCGGGTTGAGGTCGCCGGAGACGCCCGCGTAGTTGACCAGATCACCACGGGTCAGCGGGATGATCTTCTCAGGAAGCGTGTCCCCGACCTTGACCGAACTGAACTCACGCAGCGCCATCAGAAAAGCCCTCTCCATCTTCGCCCGTGCGGCCCGCAAGGGCCGTAAAGGTCTCCTGCACCACATCACCGGCGTCGTCGGTGATGATGGTCTTGAACACGATGAGATCGGTGCCGTGCGCTTGCCGGACCGAGTCCACGTAGACGTCCGCGTAGAGCTTGTCGCCCGCGAAAATCGGTTTGATGAACTTCAGCGCCTGGTCGACCTGGACGATCTGGGAGTCCTCGACACCGATGTTGGCGTCGGTCAAGAACGCCAACTGGGCCTGGTAACCGAAAATGCAGATGAAGGTCAGCGCCGCAGGCAGCTTGGTGTGACCGAGTTCGGCTGCGGCCTTCTCGTCGTGAAAGTACGCACCGTCGTTCTTGACGGCGAGCGCGTGCTCCCGAATTTTCTCGCGACCGACCTCGTAGTGCTCGGGATAGCGGAAATGCTTCCCGACGAGCTTCGACGATAGAGCCACGAGCGTTGGGCTACCGCGACTCTTTGTGCGGCTGGTGGTGCCCGCAGTTCGGGCAGAACTTCTTGATTTCCAGCCGATCGGGGTCGTTGCGGCGGTTCTTCTTGGTGATGTAGTTACGGTGCTTGCACACCTCGCAGGCCAAAGTGATCTTCGGCCGAACGTCCGTACTCGACGCCACGTCAGCTGCCCTCTTTCACGTCTATTTGTCCCTGTAGCGGTGGGGGGGCTCGATCCCCCGACCTCACGATTATGAGTCGTGCGCTCTAACCAGCTGAGCTACACCGCCCCGATAGGCACGGGCATCGCTCCGCGACCACCGAGCCCCCTAACGGAATCGAACCGTTGACCTTTTCCTTACCATGGAAACGCTCTGCCGACTGAGCTAAGGGGGCCTACCTACTTCGGCCCGCGGCTGTAAGCCGTGGGCCTTAAAGAGGGTACAGCTTCCCCGGCAGCCGCACCAAACCGCTGGTCAACACGGCTGCCGGGAGGCATTTTCGGCGTTGGGCGTCAGTCGAGCAGCCAGTCGTTGGGTGCGAACAGCTCGCAGTGCACCCGCTCCAGACCGATCCCGCGCTCGCTCAGCTGGGTCCGCACGGCCGCGACGAAGCCGGCACCACCGCACAGGTAGATCTCGGCGTCCACCGGCAGTTCGATACCCGCCAGGTTCAGCAGGCCCGGGTGTGCGCCCGGGGTGCCCACGGTGGCGCCGTCCTCGTACCAGACGTCGAGGCTCGCGTTCGGCAGCGCCTCGACCAGCTCGTGCTGGCGTTCCCGCAGCGGATGGCTGGTGTCGCTGCGATCGGCGTGCAGCACCCGCACATGGGTGTCCGGCCGCTCGGCGGCGAGGTGCTCCAGGATCCCGATCATGGGGGTGATGCCGATGCCCGCCGAGATCAGCACCAGCGCCTTGCCCTCGGTGCCGGACGCATGCAGGTCGCCGAACGGCACGGTCACGTCGAGCAGATCCCCGACGCACAGGTTGGCGCGAATCCAGGTCGACACCTCGCCCGCGGGCTGTGCCGAGGTCACGTCGACAGGCTTCACCGCGAAGGTCAGATCAGTGGTTCCGGCGTCGTTGACGAGGCTGTACTGACGCAGCTGGCGGGCGCCGTCGGGCAGCGTTACCCCCACCGAAACATATTGGCCCGGAAGGAAATTCACGGGTGCATCGGAACGGACGGTGACGAGCACAGCACCCGAAGGGTCGTCGACGCGCGAGACCACCCGCAGCCGCCGGAACACGTCACCGGGCTCGATGCCCGCGTCGGAGTAGAGACCGTTCTCCAGCTCGATGAGCGTGTCGGCCATGATCCAGTAGACCCGGTCCCAGGCCTCGGCCACCTCCGCCGTCACCGTCTCGGCGCCAAGCACATCGACGATCGCCGCGAACAGGTTTTCGTGGACCACCGGGTAAAGATCGGCGGTCACACCCAACGAGGCGTGCTTGTGCCCGATCCGCGACAGCAGTTCGGCCGGATGCGGCAGCGCCGGGTCGACCAGGTGCGTGGCGAAGGTCGCGATCGACGCGGCGAGCGCGCGCTGCTGCGATCCTTGCGCCTGGTTGCCGCGGTTGAACAGGTTGCGCAACAGCGCCGGATGGTTGCCGAACAGCCGGCGGTAGAACTCCTTGGTGATCTCGTCGATGTTGGCACCGATCAGCGGCAGCGTCGCCGTGACGATCTCGGCGTGGTGCGGCTCGAGCTCGACCCTCACGGCTGAGGGCTCGGGCGTGGTGACGGTCATCATTGGGTCCTTTCTCCGGTGAGTTGTAAAACAATCGGAAGGCCGGCCGAGAAGCCGATGCCTCCTGACAGATCGGTGACCGTGTGGCGGTCGAGTTCGGCGTAGAACGCCGCTTTGGCCTCGGCCAACGCGCGGCGCAGCCGGCATGCCGCGATCAACGGACACGGGTGCTCGCCGCCGCATTCGATGACCTCGCGGTCGCCTTCGAGTTCGCGCACCAGCGCGCCGATCGATGCGGTACGGCCGGCCTCGGTCAGCACCAGTCCCCCGACGCGGCCGCGCCGGGCGTGCACCATGCCGAGCTCCGCCAGCCGCGATACGGCCTTGGCGACGTGATGCTCGGACGCGTTGGCGCTCGCCGCGATGGTGCGCGTGGTGACCCGGCGGCCGGACGACTCTGCCGAGGCCAGCAGCATCAGCGTGCGGAGGCCCAGATCGGTGAACCGGGTCAGTTGCATGGCTTCACGCTATTAAATTCCGCATTCTTGATGCGACTTTTAGCGCTGTGCGCTTAAACACCGCGTGAAGTGCGGTTTTTTGACCTGCAATGATGGGCAGATGTCTCAGGATCGCCTGTACTTCAAGCAGCTCTTGTCGGGTCGCGACTTCGCCGCCGACGACATGATCGCCCAGCAGATGCGCAACTTCGCCTACCTGATCGGCGATCGCGAGACCGGCGAGGCACTGGTGGTCGATCCGGCCTACGCCGCGGGTGATCTGGTCGATGCGCTGGAAGCCGACGGCATGCGCTTGGCGGGCGTGCTGGTCACCCACCACCACCCCGACCACGTCGGCGGGTCGATGATGGGTTTCGAGCTCAAGGGCCTGGCCGAGTTACTGGACCGCACCGAGGTCCCCGTACACGTCAATACCCATGAGGCTGACTGGGTTTCGCGCGTCACCGGCATCCCACTGAGCAGCCTGACCCGCCACCAGCACGGCGACAAGGTCAGCGTCGGCGCCGTCGACATCGAATTGCTGCACACGCCCGGCCATACCCCCGGCAGTCAGTGCTTCCTGCTCGACGGACGACTGGTCGCCGGCGACACGCTGTTCCTCGAGGGCTGTGGCCGCACCGACTTTCCTGGCGGCAACGTCGACGACATGTTCCGCAGCCTGCAATCGCTGGCCCAGCTGCCGGGCGATCCGATGGTGTTTCCCGGCCATTGGTACTCGGCCGAGCCCAGCGCTTCGCTGGCCGAGGTCAAGCGCAGCAACTACGTGTACCGCGCATCAGACCTGCAGCAGTGGCGCTCGCTGATGGGTGGCTGACAGCTGCCCGTACGGCTTGCCGAGCACGGATCTGACCGGCTTCCCGACCTGGCGTAACGGAACTTTCCTGCATGTCGCAGTGTCGCGACCGACTTCGTCGGCAATACGGTTGCATACGCAAAAACCCGCGTGAATGAGCAAATAGAGTAGCGCAATACTCAGGACACCGTTTCGATACCCCGGCAAACTGATTGAGCAGTCTTCCTCGTTTGTTCCGTCGGGGGTCGTTGTGAAAAATATAGTGCTGTGCTTCGACCACACAGATGAGCGTCCCGGTCCACGAGACGCGACCAACACTGAGGCGTTGTTCCGGTTGCTGGACATCGACGACGAGCAGCTCGGCTGGTACCACTCGGGCGCTACGTCGTGTCGCATGAGATTCTCCCGGCGCCGTCGCGCCGCCGCAGTGACCGAAGCGCGCAGCGCACTGCTGGAGGCCTACCGCTTTCTCGGCGACTGCTGGGAACCCGGCGATGCCATCTACCTGTTCGGCGGCGCCGACGGCGGCCACCGGGCCCGTGAACTGGCAGCACTGCTCGGCTCGGTCGGGTTGTTGCCGGAGGGCTCGGACGATCTGGTCAGCTATGCGCTGGCCACCTACGCGCTGCCCCGCACGGCACGCACCGCGCAGGACTGGGAACATGTCAAAGGGTTGGCTGCCGAGTTGATCGGACATGCCGAAAGCACGGTCCCCGTACGGTTTTTGGGCCTCTGGGATGTCGTGCGCATCCCCGGCGCCGGCCGTCGGACCGCCCCGCTGACCAATGTCGAAAGCGGACGGCACGCGCTGGCCATCGACGCGCTGCGCCCGGCCGCGCGGGACGGCGACGCCATCGACGAGGTCTGGTTCCGCGGCGGGCACTGCGACATCGCGGGCGGCACCGGCGCGTGCTGGGCGCTGGCCGACATCGCCATGGATTGGATGCTCGAAGGAGCCGTCGACGCCGGCCTGCGGGTCCCCGTGCGCCTGTCCACGCCCACCGACCTCGATGCGCTGGCGGGTACCGCCGCGACCTTCGGCATGGTCCGGCCGCCGCTGGATGCCGCCGTGCACGCCAGTGTCGAGCTGTATCTACGCGCGCACCCGCAGTACTGGCGGCGCCTGCCGGCCCGCATCGAGTGGGCCGATGCCGATTGGCTGGCGCGCGGCGAGCGCCTGCTGCCCGTGCCCGCCCAGGCCGAGCCCGCGACGGCCGTCGCCCTCACGGCTGCCGCTTCCTGAAACTTTGCTGACCACGATCGGCCCGGCACCCACCGGTACGTGATATAAGCCTGTGGTGGGGACTTTTATGCGCATCACGGGTTCAATCACCGATCGGGGGCGCGAGTTGGCTGAGTTCAATCCTGGCGCGTGGACGGCGGTGGCGGCGTGGGTCGCCATCGCCGTCGTCGTCGCCGCCCTGATCTACGGGTGGCGGCAGTACCTCAAGGCCAGAGACAAGCGCGCCGAGCTGACCCAGCCGAACGTCTCGATGTTCATGGAACCCAGCGGATCCGACTGGCATCTGGTCGAACTGGTCGTGCGCAACTACGGCCAGACTCCGGCCTACGGGTTGCGCTTCGAATTCGCCAACCCGCCGACCGTCGGCAAGTACGAGAGTTCCTACGACGACAACTACGTCGACATCGTCCCCCTCAACCTGCCCGCGGAGATTCCCTATCTGGCGCCGTCGCAGGAATGGCGGATCGTGTGGGATTCCGCGCTGGACCGCAAACAGCTCGGCGAGGCCATCGCGTCGCGATTCGACGGCGCCGTCACCTATTACGATCAGCCGCCCTCGGGCGGGAAGCCTGCCGGCAAGAAGTTCCGCAACACGGCCGTCCTCGACTGGGCCACGCTGCCGCCGGTCGACCGCATGGAACTGCTGACCACCCACGACCGGGCCCGCCAGGAGAAGCAGAAGCTCGAGCTGCTGCGCGGCGTACTCAACTACTTCCAGTACGCGGCCAAGGAGACCGACGAGCAAACGCTGCGTTCGGAGATCAACCGCATCAACGCGCTCGGCGCGGAGGTCCGTGAGCGGTGGAAGAGCCGCTACGAGACCACCGAAGACGAGGACGACGACGAGGATTACGACGACGACGATCCCGAGACCGAGCTGATCAATCCGCGCGGGCGCCACAACGCCTGAGTCAGTCCGCCCCGTACGATCTGTGCGATGAGCAGCCTGGTGAGCTACGAGCTCAACGAGTCCGTCGCAACCCTCACGCTGGACGACGGCAAGGTCAATGCGCTGTCGCCGGCCATGCAGAGCGATGTCAACGCCGCGCTCGACCGCACCGTGGAGGACGGCGCCAAGGCCGTCGTGCTGGCCGGCAACGCCAAGGTGTTCAGCGGCGGCTTCGACTTGAGTGTGTTCGCATCCGGCGACACGCAGGCGACACTGGCCATGCTGGCCGGCGGTTTCGAGTTGTCGCTGCGCTGCCTGACCTTCCCCGTCCCGGTCATCATGGCCGCGACCGGACCGGCGATCGCGATGGGATCGTTCCTGTTGCTCTCCGGCGATCACCGGGTGGGTTCGCCCAAGTCCCGCTGCCAGGCCAACGAGGTCGCCATCGGTATGACGCTGCCGATCGCCGCGATCGAGATCATGCGTATGCGCCTGACCCGTGCGGCGTTCCAGCGTGGCATCTCGATGGCCGCGACGTTCGCAGGCGACGCCGCGATCGCGGCGGGGTGGCTCGACGAGATCGTTGAACCCGACGCCGTGCTCACTCGCGCTCAGCACGTGGCCGCCGAAGCGGCGACGACGCTGAACGCCGGGGCACATGTCGGCAGCAAGCTCAAGGCCCGCGCCGACGCGATTCTCGCCATCCGCGCCGGAATTGACGGGCTGCCAAGCGAATTCGCGGGGTAACTGCGGCTGCTGCTCGCGCGCGTAACGCAGTGGCGGAGATTCGCCGGATTTCCCGCCGTGGCGTTACGTACGCGATGCCCAAGCCGTGGCAAGCCTCTTCAGGATGCCGCCTTTGCCGTCCCGGCACGTGACTCGGATGACGATCCAGTCGGCTCTGGTCATCTCCTCAACGCGCAGAATGTCCTTGCGTAGCTGGTCAGGATCCAAGTGGTCGCGGCCTTCGTATTCGAGCGCGATCTTCAGGTCCGGCCACGCCATATCGACTTCACCGATCAGAACGCCGAATTCGTTGTAGACGGGGTACTGCGTTTCGGGCCGTGGATACCCGGCATGGACGACCAAGAGCCGCAACCACGTTTCCCGTGGCGATTCTGCTCCGGGGTCAACCAGCGCGATCGTGTTGCGGGCCTGCTTGATCCCTCTGCGACCGGCGTGACGCTGGGCCGCCAATTCGATGTCAGCCACCTTCGTTTTCGTCGCGCGGGCCAGCGCGTCGATCGCAGGCACCGCGGTGGCCTCGGGGAACTTGCAGGCCAGATCCACGGCGGTGCGAACTGCAGTGGTGACGCGCATGCCGGCAATCAGACAGATTTCATCGTCGTCGAGCGCATCACTCCACGTGACGATGCCGCGGGCCGGTCGGCGATTGGTGTCGATGATGTATGCCGGGAGCTCGGCGCCGACCCAGCGGGAGCCGTGCATGGCCGATGCCGAGAACCCCGCCAGCACTCCATGCCCTCGTGACCGCAACCAACACGCCTTGGCCCGAAGCACCGCCGTTGGCCGCGTTCCCCGTGCCACATAGACGTCCTGGTGCACGGCAACAAACCGAGTTCGAAGATCGTGGCGGGTCAGTTTCCCTGCTGCGATCGCTTCACTGCCGATGAATGGCTCCCCCATGACCGGAGTGTGCTCCCGGGTACCGACAGGTCCGCGCGTGTGCGTAACGCAGTGGCGGAGATTCGCCGGATTTTTCGCCGTGGCGTTACGCACGGGAAGGCTTACCCGCCCCCAATAGGCATGAGTGGGCCGAGTTAGTCGACGGCGGCGTTCCAGTCGTACGGCAGGAACTTGCCGTCGAAGGTCACCACAATGCGGTCGCCCGCCGGGTGGGACTTCTTGGCGATGTCGACGCTGAAGTTGATCGCGCTCATGATGCCGTCGCCGAACTGCTCGTGGATCAGCTCCTTGAGCGCCGGGCCATACACCTGCAGCGCTTCGTAGAACCGGTAGATGGTCGGGTCCGTCGGCACCGCGGTCGGCAACCCGCCGCGCATCGGCACAGCGGCCAGCACCGGCACCACCGTCGGATCCAGCCCGAGCATGCCGACGAGCACGCTGGCCTGCTCCGGCGGGATCGGATGTTGACCGAGCAGCGCCGCCGTCGTCCACACCACGGGCCGGTCGATGGCGTCGGCGAGCTGCTGCCAGGTCAACCCTTTGGACACGCGGGCCAGCACGATCTCTTCGGTGATTTCATCTCGGGTCACGGCACCCATCATCCATGCGCAACAGTGTCGGTGGCGCGCCATAGGGTAGGGGCGATGGCACTGCACCTGCACCGGGCTGAGCGCACGGATCTGCTCGCCGAGGGGCTGGGTGCCCTGCTGTCCACTGCCCTGCCGGATCCGTTCGCCGAGGAACTGGTGCTGGTCCCGGCCAAGGGCGTCGAGCGGTGGTTGAGCCAGCGGCTCGCCAACCGGCTCGGTGTGTGCGCGGCCGTGCGATTCCGCAATCCGCGGTCGTTGATCGCCGAGATCACCGGAACACAGGACGACGATCCGTGGTCGCCCGAGGCACTGGTGTGGCCGCTGCTGGCGGTCATCGACGACAACCTGAATGCGCCGTGGTGCACCGCGTTGGCCACCCACCTGGGCCGGTTCGAGGGCGGTGAGGAACACGAGCTGCGACAGGGTCGTCGTTACGCGGTGGCCCGACGCCTCGCCGGGATCTTCGCGTCCTACGCCCGGCAGCGCCCACAGCTACTCATCGACTGGGCGGGCATCCCCGACGATCTGGCCTGGCAGCAGCCGCTGTGGCAGGCGCTCACCGCGCGCATCGATGCCGACCCACCCCACATCCGTCATGCGAAAACCCTTGCCCGGCTGCGGGAATCGCCCAGCGATCTGCCCGAGCGGCTGTCACTCTTCGGGCACACCCGGCTGCCGGTCACCGAGATCGAGCTGCTCGACGCCCTGGCCGTCCACCACGATCTGCACCTGTGGCTGCCGCATCCGAGTGACCGGCTGTGGCAGGCGCTGGCCGCCGAGAAGGGCGCGGTGCCGCGCCGCGCCGATAGGAGCCACCGCGCGGTCACGCACCCGCTATCGGCGACCCTTGGCCGTGATCTGCGCGAGCTGCAACGACTGCTTCCCACCCCGGCCACCGACGAATTCCTCGGCGCACCAAGCCATCCCGATACCCTGCTGGGCTGGTTGCAGTCCGACATCGCCGCCGACGAGGTGCGCCCGCAGGGCCGGATGCACCGCCCCGAAGATCGGTCGGTGCAGGTGCACAGTTGTCACGGCCCGGCGCGGCAGATCGACGTGCTGCGTGAGGTCCTGTTGGGCCTGCTGGCCGACGATCCGACGCTTGAGCCCCGCGACATCCTCGTCATGTGCCCGGACATCGAGACCTACGCGCCGCTGATCACCGCGGGGTTCGGGCTCGGCGATGTGGTGCACGGCGCCCATCCCGCTCACCGGCTGCGGGTCCGGTTGGCCGATCGTGCGCTGGTGCAGACCAATCCGTTGTTGTCGGTGGCGGCGCGACTGCTGAGCCTGGCCGGCGGCCGCGCCGGGGCGAGCGAGGTGCTCAACCTGGCGGAGTCGGCTCCGGTGCGGGCGCGGTTCGGTTTCACCGACGACGATCTGGACGCCGTCACGGCGTGGGTGCGCGAAGCCAACATCCGCTGGGGGTTCGACCAGGAACACCGTCGCCCCTATGGCGTCGACTTCTTGCACAACACCTGGCGGTTCGGCATCGACCGGGTGCTGGCCGGCGTGGCGATGTCCGACGATTCGCACGCCTGGCTGGGTACCACGCTGCCGCTCGACGATGTCAGCAGCAATCGGGTCGAATTGGCAGGCCGCTTCGCCGACTTCGTGGACAAGCTGCACCACGCGGTACGCGGGCTCAGTGGCACCAAGACCCTCGCCGAATGGCTGACCGAGCTGACCGCCGACATCGACGCGCTCGCATTCGACGACGAGGACTGGCCGCGCACCCAGGTGCAGCGCGAGTTCGACGACATCCTCGCGACCGCCGAGACATCAACCATGTTGCGACTGAGCGATATTCGCGCGTTGCTGGAACGACACCTGGCCGGGCGGCCCACCCGCGCCAACTTCCGGACCGGCACGCTGACGGTGTGCACCATGGTCCCGATGCGCTCGGTGCCGCACCGCGTGGTGTGCCTGGTCGGTTTGGACGACGGGGTGTTCCCACGCTTGGGTGCGATCGACGGTGACGACGCGCTGGCGCGCGACCCGGTGACCGGTGAGCGCGACATCCGGTCGGAGGACCGGCAGTTGCTGCTCGACGCGATCGGCGCGGCGACCGAGACGCTCGTCGTCACCTACACCGGCGCCAACGAGTACTCCGGGCAACCCCGCCCGCCCGCGGTGCCGCTGGCCGAACTACTCGACACTCTCGACATCACCACCGAGCAGCCGGTGCACGTCGTCACCCATCACCCGTTGCAGCCGTTCGACATTCGCAACGTCATACCGGGCGCGATGGTGCCCGGTGAACCGTTCACGTTCGATCCGACGGCGTTGACCGCCGCGCAGGCCAATACCGGTCAACGTGCCGAGCGCCCAGCGTTTTTCGCCGATCCGTTGCCGCCGCCCCCGCCCGACGATGTGGTGCTGGCGGATCTGGTGGGCTTCTTCAACGACCCGGTGAAGGGATTCTTCCGGGCTTTGGACTACACCCTGCCGTGGGAGGTCGAGGGCGTCTCCGACGTGATGCCCGTCGACATCGATGCGTTGGAGGAGTGGACGGTCGGCGATCGCATGCTGCACGACATGCTGCGCGGCCTGGCCCCGGCCGATGCTCAGCAGGCCGAGTGGCGGCGCGGCACCCTGCCGCCCGGGCAACTCGGCTGGCGCACGGCAGGCGCCATCCGCGAACAGTGCGCGGCACTGGCCGCCGAAGCACAGCACCACCGCGGCGTGGACTCCCAGGCCTACGACGTGGACATCGACCTGGGCGGCGGGCGACGGCTCACCGGCACCGTGTCCCCTGTCTTCGGCGAGCGCCTGGTCTCGGTGACCTACTCGAAGCTCGACGGCAAGCATCTGCTGCAGTCGTGGATTCCCTTGCTGGCGTTGGCCGCCCAGTATCCCGGACGGGAGTTCTCGGCGGTGTGCATCGGCCGCCCCAGGCGTGGGACCACCCCACGCGCCGAGGGGTTGGGCAGCCCGGCCGATCCGGTTGAGCTCTTGGTCGACCTGGTGCGGATCTACGATGCGGGCCGCCGGGAGCCGTTGCCGTTGCCGGTGAAGACCTCATACGCCTGGGCGGTGGCCCGGCACACCGGCGATGATCCCGAGCAGGCCGCCGGATACCGTTGGCGCAGTGGCAATTATCCCGGCGAGGATCAGCAGCCGGCGCATGTGCGGGCCTGGGGTCGCAGCGCGTGGCTGCGGGATCTCATGCAGCCGCTGCGCCCCGGTGAGGAGGTCCCGGGCGAGAACAACCGGTTGGGCGCCTACTCGGCCCGGCTGTGGTTGCCGATGCTGCGGGCCGAAAGGGCGGCGCGGTGAAGGTTTTCGATCTGCTCGGTCCGCTGCCGAGTCCCAACACCACGACGGTGGTCGAGGCCAGCGCCGGGACCGGTAAGACGTTCGCACTGGCCGGTCTGGTCACCCGCCTTGTCGCCGAGGGCGCCGCGACGCTGGATCAGATGCTGCTCATCACGTTCGGCCGGGCCGCCAGCCAGGAACTGCGGGAACGGGTCCGCGATCAAATCGTCTGCGCGCTGGCCGCATTGACTGAGCCGACCCGGGCCCGCAACGATCTGGAGACCTACCTGATCGCCGAGGATCGGGACGCGCGCAGGCAGCGGTTGCGTGATGCCCTGGCCGGTTTCGACGCCGCAACCATTGCCACCACTCATCAGTTCTGCCAGATCGTGCTGAAATCCCTTGGTGTCGCAGGTGACAGCGACTCCGGAGTGACGCTCGTGGAGAGCCTTGACGACCTCGTCTGCGAGATCGTCGACGACCTGTACCTGTCCCGGTTCGGCGCCCAGAAAGATCACCCGCTGCTGGACTACGCCGCCGCGTTGCGGCTGGCGCGCACCGTGGTGGCCAATCCGGCGACCGAGCTGCGGCCCACCGATCCCGACCCCGATTCACCGGCCACGGTTCGGTTGAACTTCGCCCGGGATGTGCTGGCCGAGTTGGAGATCCGCAAGCGGCGTCGCGGCGTGCTGGGCTACGACGATCTGCTGACCCGGTTGGCCACCGCCTTGACTCCTCGTCCTCCTCGCGTGCGGGGCGAGGCACCGGATTCACCGGCCCGCGTGCGCATGCATCAACGCTGGCCCATCGTCATGGTCGACGAGTTCCAGGACACCGATCCAGTGCAGTGGCAGGTGATCGAACGCGCCTTCTCCGGGCACTCGACGCTGATCCTGATCGGTGACCCCAAGCAGGCCATCTACGCGTTCCGCGGCGGGGACATCGACACGTATCTGCGGGCCGCGGCGACCGCCGGGGACAAACAGACCCTGGGCACCAACTGGCGCAGCGACAGCGCCCTGGTGGACCGCTTGCAGGTGGTGTTGCGCGGCGCTCAACTCGGCGGGTCCGACATCGTGGTTCATGACGTGAAGGCCCATCACCAGGGCCACCGCCTGGCCGGTGCGCCGCGCAACGACCCGTTCCGGTTGCGGGTCGTGAGCCGAAACGGCAAGGACGCCAAAACCATCCCGATCGACCGGCTGCGCACCCACATCGGCCGCGACCTGGCGGCCGACATCGGGGCATTGTTGACCAGCGGGGCGACCTTCGACGGCAGGCCGGTGCAGGCCCGCGACATCGCCGTGATCACCGAGACCCACAAGGATGCCCGGGCGTGCCACAACGCGCTGCTGACGGCCGGGATTCCGGCGGTGTACACCGGGGATTCCGACGTGTTCAACTCGGAGGCGGCCGAGGACTGGCTCTACCTGCTCGAGGCGTTCGACCAGCCGCACCGCACGGGGTTGGTGCGTGCGGCGGCGGCCACCATGTTCTTCGGTGAGACCGCGGAATCCCTTGCCGCGGGCGGAGATGCGCTGACCGACCGGATCGCCGACACTCTGCGCACGTGGGCCGGGCAGGCGCGCGAACGCGGGGTCGCGGCCATCTTCGAGGCCGCCCAGCTGGCCGGTATGAGCCGGCGCGTGCTGTCCTGGCAGGGCGGCGAGCGGTTGATGACCGACCTGGCCCACATGACTCAACTGCTGGGCGACACCGCCCATCGAGAAGGGTTCGGGCTGCCCGCGCTGCGGGACTGGTTGCGCACCCAGCGCTCCGAAGGGGGCGGTGAATCCGAACGCAACCGCCGCCTGGACAGCGACGCCGCTGCCGTGCAGATCATGACGGTGTGGGTCAGCAAGGGGCTGCAGTATCCGATCGTGTATCTGCCGTTCACGTTCAATCGCTATGTGCCCGAACCGGATCTGATTCTGTTCCACGACGACGGTGTGCGCTGTTTGCACATCGGAGGCGCTGACCCGGCGGTGGCACGGGCGGGTCGTGCCGAGGCTGCCGCCGACGACAGCCGGCTGACCTACGTGGCGATGACGCGCGCCCAGTCTCAGGTGGTGGCGTGGTGGGCGCCGTCGCGCGACGAGCCCAACGGCGGGTTGTCGCGGCTGCTGCGGGGCCGTGGGCCCGGCGAATCGGCGGTCCCGGACAAGTGCACACCGATCAAGATCGGTGACGCCGACGCACTGGACCGCCTGCGGGCGTGGGAGGCCGCGGGCGGCCCGGTGATCGAGGAGTCCGTCGTCGAGGGCTTCACCCCCGTACCGGCACCACCGCCGGCTGAGAACCTCGCCACCCGGCACTTCCACCGCGCCATCGACACCTCGTGGCGCCGGACCTCGTACTCGGGTCTGCTTCGGGCAGCCGATGATTCGGGTGTGACCAGCGAGCCCGAGGTCACCGAACTCGATGATGAGGTCAATGTCGTCGACGACGTTCTCGTGGTGCCGACCGCCACCGGCATCGATGTCCCGTCCCCGATGGCCATGCTGCCCACCGGTGCCGCGTTCGGGTCCCTGGTGCACGCGGTGCTGGAGACCGCTGACCCGTTTGCCGCCGACCTCGGTGCCGAGCTGGCCACCCAGGTGCGGACGCATGCGGCGCGCTGGCCCGTCGAGGTCGAGGCCGACGAGTTGGCGGCCGCGCTCGTCCCCATGCACGACACCCCCCTGGGTCCGCTGGCTCCCGGCATGACGCTACGCCAGATCGGGTTGCGAGACCGGTTGCGGGAACTGGACTTCGAGTTCCCGATGGCCGGTGGCGACCTGCGGGCCGGCACGTTCGCCCGGCTCTCCGATGTCGGTGCGCTGCTTCGCACGCATCTGCCTGCTGACGATCCCATGGCGCCTTACGCCCAGCGGCTGTCCGGCGGAGTCCTCGGCAACCAGCCGCTGCGGGGATACCTGTCGGGTTCGGTCGACGCGGTGCTGCGCATCGGATCTCGGTTCGTGGTGGTGGATTACAAGACCAACTGGCTGGGCACCGGTGACGCCGAGCTGACCGCCGCCGACTACACCCGCGACCGCATGGCCGAGGCCATGCTGCATTCGGACTATCCATTGCAGGCCCTGCTGTACAGCGTTGTGCTGCACCGGTTCCTGAATTGGCGTCTGCCCGGGTACGACCCGGCGACTCATCTCGGCGGCGTGATGTACCTCTTCGTGCGCGGCATGTGCGGGGCAGCAACGCCCGTCGTCGACGGCCATCCGGCCGGGGTGTTCAGCTGGGAGCCGCCCGCCGCGCTCGTGGTGGCAGTGTCGGAGTTGCTCGATGCTTGATCATTTCGCCGAGATTCTCGAGCCTGCCGACGTGCAGGTGGCGCGACGGCTTACCGCGCTGGGCGGCGAGGCAGACGATTCGGTGACGCTTGCCGTGGCCCTGGCGGTGCGGGCGCTGCGAGCTGGTTCTGTCTGCGTGGATTTGCGCTCGGTGGCAGCGCAAGTCGATCTGCCCGATCTGCCGTGGCCCGACCCGGATGCGTGGCTGGCTGCGGTCAGCGCGAGCCCGCTGCTGAGCACCGGACCGGTGTTGCGGCTGTTCGACGAGCAGCTGTACCTGGACCGGTACTGGCGCGAGGAACAACAGGTGCGCGATGATGTGCTGACGCTCGTCGGCACCCGCCCGGCCGGCGCTCTCCCTGACGTATCACGATTGTTCCCAACGGGATTCGATGAGCAGCAAGCCGCGGCAGAGGTGGCACTGGCGCACGGGCTGACGGTGTTGACCGGTGGCCCGGGCACCGGCAAGACCACCACGGTGGCGCGGCTGCTGGCCTTGCTGGCGGAGCAGGCGGCGCTGACGGGTAACCGGTCGCTGCGCATCGCGCTCGCCGCGCCGACGGGCAAGGCCGCGGCGCGGTTGCAGGAAGCTGTGCAATTGGAGGTGGACCGGCTCGACCTCGTCGACCGTCGACGCCTGGCCGGGTTGCAGGCCACCACGCTGCACCGGCTGCTCGGTCCGCGCCCGGACACCTCGTCGCGGTTCCGCCACCATCGCGGAAATCGGTTGCCGCACGACGTGATCGTGGTCGACGAGACGTCGATGGTGTCGCTGACCATGATGGCCCGGCTGCTGGAGGCGGTGCGGCCGCAGACCCGGCTGCTGCTCGTCGGCGATCCTGATCAGCTGGCGTCGGTGGAGGCCGGTGCGGTGCTGGCCGATCTGGTCGACGGGTTGGGATCGCGTGGCGTGGCGGCATTGCGGACCTCGCACCGGTTCGGCAAGTCGATCGGGGCGTTGGCCACCGCGATCCGGGTCGGTGATGCCGACGCGGCGCTGCACGTGTTGGCCACGGACGACGAGCACATCGAGTGGGTGACCACCGACATCACCGAGCGGTTGCGGGAAGTCGTTGTGCCGCATGCCCTTGCGCTACGGCAGGCGGCGATCCTCGGAGATGCCAAGGCGGCGCTGAAAACTCTCGACGAGCATCGACTCCTGTGCGCGCATCGGCGGGGGCCGGCCGGCGTCAAGCACTGGAATCGTCAGGTGCAGCGCTGGCTCACCGACGCGACGGGCGAACCGCTGTGGGCGTCATGGTATGTCGGGCGCCCAATCCTGGTGACCGCCAACGACTATGGGCTCAAGCTGTACAACGGGGACACCGGCGTCACGGTCGCGACGCCGGACGGTTTGCGGGTCGCGGTGGGCGGCAACGGATCGTTTGCGACGGGCCGACTCACCGAAGTGGAGACCATGCATGCCATGACGATCCACAAGTCGCAGGGCAGCCAGGCCGACGAGGTGACCGTGCTGCTGCCGGACATCGAGTCGCGGCTGCTGACTCGGGAACTCTTCTACACCGCGGTCACCCGGGCCAAGACGCGGGTACGCGTCGTCGGGACCGAGGCGGAGGTGCGCGCAGCTATCAGCCGGCAGGCGGTGCGCGCGACCGGCCTGCGGAAGCGGCTCAGGACCTAAACAGCCCGTCCGGCGAAGAACGCGCCGGAGATGAGACCGATGGTGATGGCCAACGTGGGCAGACCCATCACGACCGCGACGACGACGGCTGCGATGGCGACGAGGCCCAGCACCAGCAGGAGACTGCCAATAAATGCTCCGACCATGACCGCCCTTTCTATGGTTGCGGTCACACTGTAGCTCGCTTGTGGGTTGAATCACAGCGAGATCGCGCGTCGATTTGGTTAACAATTTCTGGGCGAAATGTATAGCTGAGCTTGGTGAATGCATTCAGAGGGAGGCCGTCTTCCGGCGGGCCATCTCTACGCGAGTTAACCCAACCGACGCCATCAGTGCACGGCAGCCTGCCAGGATGCACAACGTGGCTCCCGATAAGGCGCAGACCGTCGCCTACCCCGCACCCGGTTCCCGTCCGACGCGCGCCAACGGCGAAGTGCTGCCGCCGCACGTCATCGTGCTGTTCGGCGCGACCGGGGATTTGGCGAAGCGCAAGCTGATCCCGGGGCTGGCGTATCTGGACCAGTCGAGCTTCAGCCCCGACGTCCGGGTGGTGGCCACCTCTTTGGAGGATTACACCAAGGAGCAGTTCCTCGAGCACGCCAAGGCTGCTGTGGATGAGTTCGCCACGCGTCACCCCACTGATGAGCAGTGGAAGAGCTTCGCGGACAAGGTGCAGTACGTGCCGCAGAGCGCGGGCCCGGAAGCGCTGGCCGCCGCCGTCACCGCCGCCGAGGACGAGCTGGGCCCCGATGTCCGTCGGCTGCACTATCTGTCGGTACCGCCCAAGGCGGCCGAGTCCGTCATCACCATGCTCAAGGACGCCGATCTGGTGAAGCGCTCCAAGGTCGTCATGGAAAAGCCATTCGGAACCGATCTGCAGAGTGCGGTCGCGCTGAATGCGTTCGTGCACAAGACATTCAAGGAATCCCAGATCTTCCGCATCGACCACTTCCTCGGCAAAGAGGCCGCGCAGAACATCCTGGCGTTCCGGTTCGCCAACGGCTTGTTCGAGCCGATCTGGAATCGCAACTTCATCGACCACATCCAGATCGACATCCCCGAAACCCTCGGCCTGGATCAGCGCGCCAACTTCTACGAGAGCACCGGCGCGTTCAAGGACATGGTGGTCACCCACCTGTTCCAGGTGATGGCGTTCGTCGTGATGGAGCCGCCGACCGCACTGGAGCCCCGCGCCATCAGCGAGGAGAAGAACAAGGTGTTCCGGTCGATGTTGCCGATCAACACCGCCGACGTGGTGCGCGGCCAGTACCAGGGTTACCGCGACGAGAACGGCGTGGCGCCGGATTCGGAGACCGAGACGTTCATCGCGCTCAAGGTCGGCATCGACAACTGGCGCTGGGCCGGGGTGCCGATCTACCTGCGCACCGGCAAACGGATGGCCGAGGGGCAGCGCATCATCTCGATCGCGTTCAAAGAAGCACCGCGGACGATGTTCCCTGCGGGTTCCGGGGTCGGCGCGCAGGGGCCCGATCACCTGACCTTCGATCTGGCCGACGCGTCAAAGGTGTCGTTGTCGTTCTACGGCAAGCGACCCGGACCCGGCATGCGGCTGGAGAAACTCTCGATGCAGTTCTCCACTCAGGAGACCGCGGAGATCGCCGACGTGCTGGAGGCCTACGAGCGACTGATCCTCGATGCCATGCGCGGCGATCACACGCTGTTCACGACCGCCGAAGGCATCGAGTCGCTGTGGGAACGCTCAGAGCCGCTGCTGGAGGATCCGCCGGTCGTCAAGATGTACCCGCAGGGCACCTGGGGTCCCAACGCCATCCATCAGCTCATCGCACCCAATGCGTGGCGGCTGCCATTCGAACGGGTGTGGCGGGAGTAGGTCGTCACACCCGTCACTTCGGTCACGGCGACAGAACGCGTACTCGAGTTGCCCGCCTGTTAGCGACAATCGAGCGACAATCGCCACACGCGTATCGCCTGCCGCTTCCGCATCGCACCCGATCGAAACTCACACCACTTGAGCCCAATCACCCTCGTGCGCAACAGTTTTGGGGGTGCCCGACTACGAGCGACAGTGTCGCTATCAGCCGGGCACGGGGCTGATGGGGCTGACAACGACTCCAGTGACGCAAGCGGCCGCTGGGACTGGCCTCCCTGGGGCTACCGGGACACGAGGTACCCAGGAGGCGATTGTCGCTCGATTGTCGCTAACAGGCGGGCACAACGACGCACGCTTTGCCGCGCGCGACAATGCCCCGGTAATCCCCCGACGGCGCCAGTGAAAGGCGTCAGTGACCAGCGCCAGTGAAAGGCGTCAGCCGACGGCTCAGTGAGCGGCGTCAGTAATGGCGCCAGTGAACGGCGTCAGTGACCAGCAGTTCAAGGCCTGACTGACCAGCGTCAGTGGAAGCGGTTGATCAGCGGGATCTTTTCGATGATCCGATCGCGCAGCCGCGGCGGGGGCGGCGGGGGTGCGTACACGGGCACGGGCGGCGGCACATAGACCGGCGGTTCCGGCGGGGCCGGTGGAACGTACGCCGGTTCGGGAGCCGGCGGCACGTACTCCGGTTCCGGTGCCGGCGGAACGTACGCGGGTTCGGGAACCGAAGCCTCCTGCACGGGAGCAGGCGGCGGAGCGGCGGCGACCGTCTCGTGGACCGGCGGCGGGGCGGCCGGTGCGGGATGGACGACGGCGGGCTGTGCGACCGGCGGCGGGGCGGGCCGCACGGACTGCTCCACGGCGCCGGTGTTGTTCAGTTCCGTCTCGGGAGGGGTCAGTCGCAGCCCGAGCGCGAGCGACAACGAGACGACGAAAACGACGACCGCGGCAGCCAGCACCGACGACAGCACCCCGACGCGGGACATCAGCGGCTTGGCAACCGGCGCAGGCGCGGCGTTGACCGTGCGAGCCGCGGCCAAGGCGGCGCCGCGGGTCAGGGCGAGATCGGCTTCTGCAGCGGTGAAGACCGGCCGGGCCGTCTCGTCACGCAACACGGCCACCAACGCGTCGGCGGCCTCGACGTCTGAGCCGAGGACGAAGACCGCGTCGGGACTCGGACGCGCGTTGCGGACCGCGGAGCTGGCCTGATCAACCAGCGCGGAGTCGATGCGGTCGATGCGCTCAGCACGGACGCGCTGGTCGTTGACCGTCGCGATCAGCGCGGCGTCAGGCTCGACCAGGCAGACCACGAGGAAGTGGTAGTCGGAGATCTCGGCGATGCCGCCGGCCAGCACCTCGGCCGCCTCGACGTCGGGCACGTCGACCACGCGGGCCCCGCCACCGACGGCGTCGAGTGCCGAGCGGACCTTGGCGGCCACTGCGTCGGCGCCGGCCGACCAGGTCAGGCCGACCGCATGCAGCTCGCCGCCGCCGAGCACGTTTTCCAGCAGCGCCTCGGCGTCAAACGTGTCGGCGTCGGATATGTCCAGTGCCCCGCGGTCGACAGGGGCACCCTCGCCCGTGATCCCGTCGACCAGTACCCACCGGACGACGTTCGATGTCATCGAGAGACCCAGTACGAGGTCCATGGATGACCTCCGATCGTTCGTCAATCGCCCATGAGGGTACCGGTACGACGGCGCAGTCGCCCGTTCCGCCTGTCAACAGCGCCGTCTACCAGTCGTTTTCACGCGAAGTAGTGCCCCTGGGCCAAGTCGTCGAGCAGGCCGGGGCCCGTCGGCTCCCATCCGAAACGCTCCCGCGTCAGTGCGCTGGATGCCGGGATGTCGAGCGCGAACACGCCGCCGATCCACCCGAAGTGGTCGAAGGCCTGCTCGACGGGAACCGAGGTCACCGGCACGTCGAGATGGCGGCCGATGGCGGTGGCGATGTCACGGCCGGCCACCCCCTCCTCGGCCACGGCATGCAGGACCGTCCCGGTGGGAGCCTGTTCGACGGCCAAGCGGAACAGCGGCGCGGCATCGCGGCGATGCACGGCCGGCCAGCGATTGGCGCCGTCGCCGACGTAGGCCGCGACGCCCTTCTCCCGCGCGATCTGAATCAGCCGCGGCACGAAGCCATGGTCACCCTCGCCGTGCGTGGTGGGTGAAAGCCGCACGATCGAGGCCCGCACGCCCTTGTCGGCGAAGGCCAGCACGGCGGGCTCGGACAACCGGGGCAGACCGGGTTGGAATGGATCGTTCTCGGTGAGCGCCCCGCCCGGGTTGTGCCCCGCCATGCCGGAGGTGACGACGAGCGGGCGATCCGACCCTGCCAGCGTGGTTCCGAGGACCTCGATGGCGCGACGGTCCAGCTCTCCCGCGTCGGCGAAGTTGTCGAAGTCGTGGCGGAACGCCAGGTGGATGACGCCGTCGCTGGCGTCGGCGGCTGCGCGCAAGGTGTCGGGATCGTCGAGATCACCGCGGTGCACACGGGCCCCGGCCGCAGTGAGGGCATCGGCCGACGCGTCGGAGCGCGCCAGGCCGAGGACGTCGTGCCCGTTGGCGATGAGGTCGCGGACGACCGCGGACCCCACAAATCCGGACGCGCCGGTGACGAAGACCTTCATGAAAACCTCCTGATGTCAGTGACTGCCATAGCTGCGCAACGCGATGACAGTCACTGACATTCCCTAGACTCGAAAGTTATGAGCCGGTGGGAGCCCAACGCGCATGATCGCCTGGAAGAAGCCGCCCTGCAGCTCTACACCGAGCGAGGGTTCGACCAGACCACCGTCGCCGAGATCGCCGAGCGGGCAGGGCTGACCGAGCGCACGTTTTTCCGCTACTTCGCCGACAAACGCGAGGTGCTGTTCGGCGGGCAGACCCTGCTCACCGAACTCCTCGTCACGGCCATCGCCGAAGCCCCCGACGACGCGCGTCCGCTCGAGGTCATCGCCACCGCGCTGGCCGCACTGGGTCCCGTGTTCGAAGGCCGCGTCGACCATGCCCGGCGCCGCCAAGCCATCATCGACGCGCACCCCGGCCTTCAGGAGCGCGAGCTCATCAAGCTCGCGACCCTGACCGTCGAGATGGCCGAGGCGTTGCGGCGTCGCGGCGTCGGCGATGCGGTGGCACGGCTGGCCGCCGAAACGGGGGTGGCGGTGTTCAAAGTCGCGTTCACGCGGTGGATCACCGACGACTCCGGGGCCGGGCTGGCGGCTGTCATCGCGTCGTCGTTCGATGACCTCAGGGATCTGACGGCCTGATCACGACGGCTGGCGCAGCGCCGCCAGTTCGTGGGCCGTGCGGTGAATGAGCGACGTGCCGACCTGTTCGACGACATCCTCGCGTCCGTCGAGGGTAATGCGCCAGCGCTCTTGGCAATTGGCGGTATCGACGGCAACTATGTCGCGGGTGTAGCCGTGGTACTCCTCGCTCATGACGATGCGCCCGTCGGAGCCCACGAAGTGGGTGAGGTCGAGCGGGCAGGTCGCGCCGGCCTGCCCGGTCTGCAGATTCCACTGCTGCCAGGTCTGGCCGGACTGGACGTAGAGGTTGTTGCCGACGACCCGGAATTGCGGCGCCCGGTACAGAGCATCGGCCGCGGGTAGTTCGAGGCGTTGTTGTCCGTCGGGCGCGTAAACCCGGAAGACCGGCTGATCGAGCACGATCGGGACGACGGTGTTGTCGAGCAGGTTGTAACCCTTGAGTTGATGCTGGGCCCGCAGCCTGCCCGCGGTGTTGTAGAACAGCACGCCCGCGGTGTTCCCGGTCTCGTACTGATAGGCGAATCCGCCTGGGTAGGCGACGGCCCGGCGCAGCGTCGCGCCGTCGGGCGGCTCGGGTGTTTTCACCGTGCCGTCGACGACGGAGAAGACGCGGTAGTGCGGATCGTCGGGGGTCGGGATTTGCGTGGCCAATGTCAGCGGCGCGGCATCGGTGACCGTCGGCGGCGACAGCACCAACTGACCGCTGCCGGGGACGAACCACGTCAGCTCGGCCTTCGAGCCCAGCCCGTAGACGCCCTTGCCCGGCACGGTCGCCACGAGCCGGGTCTCGCCGCGCGGATTCCCGACGGGCCGCACGTTCGGCCCAGTGACGCCGTCCTCCTGCAGGTCGGTGTCACCGCTATGGGCCACCGAACCGTGTTCGAGATCGACGACCCAGACACGCTTGCCGGAGAGACAGATCGCGGCCGACGGTCCGTTGAGATGGCAGGTGTGGTCGTCCGGCCTGTCGAGCAACACCGGCGGGAAGAGCCGGGCGCCGGTGCGCAGGTCGATCCCGTAGACGAACCCGCCGCCACACCGGGAGCCGCATTCGGTGAGGAAGTAGGCGCGGTCGCCGCTGCTGCCGAACGGTTTTCCGATGGAGACGTCGTCGGGCAGACCGACGTCGGCACTCGTGATCCGCCAGCCGTCGACCGGTGTGCGGTCCAGCGAGAACCCGATCAGCTGTGGCGTCGGCGCAGCCTCCGCGTTGTCGCGGCGGGTCCACAGCACCACCGCAACGATCGCCACGACGACGGCGAGCGTCACCGCGAGCGCGACGACCATCCCCCGGCGCACGGCTAGAACACCCAACTGCCTGCGGGCTGCAGCACGAAGCCGTGGTTCACGACCGGGTCGATGCACGCGACGCCGTCGGCGGTCACCACGCACGTGTTGTTCGTCGCCGTGAGCTTCTGGCCCACGGCGAGCCGCGGAAACCCGTCGGGCGGCGCGCACGTCGTGTCGCCGCCGCGGGTGAACACGTACACCGACGAGACATAGGTGTCCGCCGACGAACGGGCCGGCTGGTAGACCGATGCGCACGCAGCGCCTGATGCACCCGGCAGCCCGGGAAGCTGTCCGTAGCACTGCACGGGGACGTGCCGGTTGGGATCGTCGATGTAGTCCCAGCTGCAGGTCAGCGTCGGCGTCGTGAACCCGATGGTGTCGAACTTGGAGCGCTGCACGTACTGCGACGGGTCCGCCGCGGAGAACGCGCCCACGTCGGGAAAGCCGGGTGGAGCGGCGGTCGCCGGCGCCGCGAGCCCGGCGCCCAGCCCGAGGACCGTCGTCAGGATGAGAAGCACCCGCCACACGGCCGTGGATCCGATCAGCGCAGCGCGCTGCCCTGGATCCACTGGCCCCACGGCACGCTCCAGTCGCCGTTGTGTTTGAGGGTCAGCGGTTCGCCGCCGGTGTTACGGACCTCGACGATGTCACCGGGCACGGCGAAGTCGAAGAACCACTTGGCGTTCTCGCTGTTGAGGTTCAGGCAGCCGTGGCTGGTATTGGTGTTGCCCTGCGCCCACACGGTCGCGTTGAGCTGATGCAGGTAGATGCCGTCGGTGCTGATCCGGGTGGCGTACGGGATGGTCTCCTTGTAGCCCAGCCGGCTGTTGACGGGTAGGCCGAACGTCGAGGAATCCATGATCACCGGGTTGGCCTTGTCCATCACGGTGTAGATGCCGCGCGGCGTCCAGAAGCTCAGCGTGGTGTCGCCGATGGTTTCGGTGCCACCCATGCCCATCGAGGTCGGCATGGTGCGGACCAGCTTGCCGTTCTCGAAGACGCTGACCTGTTTGGTGTTGTCGTCGGCGATCGAGATGTGCGAGTCGCCGATGGTGAACGACACCTTCTCGTCCTCGGCGCCGTAGAGGCCGTCGCCGAGTCGGGCGCCGTAGATGTCGGCGTTGACGGTGACCTGGGTGCCCGGCGCGTAGTACTTCTCCGGCCGCCAGTGTGCGGTCTGATCGTCGATCCAGTTCCAGGCTCCGAAGACTGGCGGATTCGTCGTGACCTTGAGCCGGCGCTCGGCGCTGGCCTTGTCGGTGATCGGCTCGTCGAAGCGCGCCACGATCACCATGCCGACGCCGTACTTCGCGCCGTCCTGCAGCATGCCGCCCGAGGTGCCGTCGAGGTATACCTGCGCCTGGCTGCTCGGGGTGAGGGTGCTGAAGGTGGTGACCTGCCGGGTCGGCATGCCGCCGGGGCCCTTCGCCGAAACCGTCATCGTGTAGGTGCGGCCGAAGCCGAGCGACGTCGTCGGCTTCCAGGTCTTCGCGTCCGGCGTGAGGACGCCGGGGATTGCCTTACCGGCGTCGTTGACCATGGTGACGCTGTCGATCGTGCCGGTCTCGGCGGTCACGAGAATGCGTGCCAGCGGATCAACCTCGGCGTTGGGCTTCGGGGTGATCGTGAGTTTGGCCGGCTCGGTGGGCGACGCCTGCGGAGCCCCGGGAGGCGCGGCGGCGAGCGTCTGGCAATGCTCGCTGCAGTCCGGCAAGGCGGTGACGACCACACCGCCGAGCACGGCGAGCACAGCAAACGCGACCGCAAGGCAGGCACGGCGAACAGACGTCAACGTCACTCCAATGTGTTTCCGGCGAGGGCCGTATCGATCGAGCGCCGATCGGGTGCGCTAATCCTAACCGGGCCAGGCCCGCTCTGGCGCGACGGGCACGGCTAGTTCCCGCCGTCGTGATGTGGTCGTTGCTCGCGTGAGGTAAAGGCGCTCGCGAAACGCGCTATCGCCGGTGCTACCACCAAATCTGGTACCGCCGGCGCGATCACATTTTGGCGAGTCAGCGGCCCCGAAACAGGCCCTAGGCTTCGACCGTGCGAATAGCAATCGGGGTTGCGGTGCTGGCATCGGTGTTGCTGACGACCGCATGCACAGGTGAGACCGCCACGCCGGCAGCGTCGCCCACGCACCCGGCCGGCACTGACCGACAAGATGTGCTGCGCAGCGTTCGTGGTGTCGACACGTGTGCGCTGTACGGCGGCGAACAGTCCGTGGCCGGTCAGAGTCTGACGGTGCTGGGACCGACGTCGGTTCTGGGTTGCGACGCGCGGATCGGCGAACCCGGCGACAAGGTCGACGTGTCACTGGGCCTCAACGTCGGTCCGGCGACGCCCGCCAAAGAGGACAGCTGGGTCAAACATCGCACCATCGATGGGGTCGACGTCAGCTCGACCTCGTCGCTGGACGCACCGAACGCTCCGCCGAAAGACCAGCTGGTGAGCTGGAGCTGCAACTTCGTCGCCCGCTATCCCGACGCCACCGCGATCATGGTGACGGTGACGGCACCACCGAAGGTCGATGCCTGTCCGATCGGTGAAGAGTTGGTCCGCACCGCGATCCGCGAATTCGCGGGACGGCCGCAGCGCGGCGGCTCCGATTATCCGACCACCGTGCTGACCGGCGCCGACCCGTGCGCCGCGATCAAACGGCTTCAGCCCGCGCATCGCGTCGACTGGAACGTGCCGGACTCCGGGGTCAGCACCTGCACATTCAGCGTCGACGGCGCGGAGCTGACCACATCGTTCGACTATCGGGACCCGGCCCAGCTCGCTTACGACGGCGCGCAGCCCGCCGTCGACGGCCACCGGTTTGTCGGCGACATCGAGAGCGGGATCTTCGAGGTCGTCGTCGGCGACGAGTTTCAGGTCGCGGGCAAGACGCTGCAACCCGTGGTCAGCATCGTCGATCTGGCACCGGACATGAACCGGATCCGATCGGTCGCACAGGCCATCGCCGACGAATACTGACTGCTCAACAGTGGTATCACTTCGGTATCATCGGACCGGTGGGCATGACACTCCGAACCACTGATGAGCAAACCGAGGCGCTGCGCCGACAAGCAGCGGCAGAAGGTCGGTCCATGCAGGCCGTCGCACTGTCCGCCATTGACGAGTACATCGCGCGCCGCGCACACAAGACCAAGGTCGACGCGGCATTGCAGCGGGTAGTCGCCGAGGAGGCCGGGGTGCTGGAGCGCCTCAAGGACGCGTGACCGAATACCTCGATCTCGAAGATCTGCTTGAGATAGCCCGGCGGGCCGTCGGAGCCGACGTGGCGGTTCGTGACTACGGGTTGCTCGAGTCAGCTCTGGCGCGGCCGTCCGCTTCGGTTTTCGGCGAGGACGCTTATCCCGATCTCCATCTCAAGGCGGCCGCGCTGATGCACTCGTTGGCGCGCAACGAGGCCCTGATCGATGGGAGCAAGCGGCTGTCGTGGACGGCCTGCCTGACGTTCCTGGCCATCAATGGACAACGGATCAGCGCGCCGGAAGACGACCGGTTCGACTTCGTCATCCGCGTGGCCACCGGTGCAGAGTCCGACCTCCAGGATGTCGCCGCTCAACTACGTGCGTGGAGCTATCACGACGCGTGACCTGCTCAACTCGATTACGGATTTTCCGCAGGTCGGCCATACCATCGCTGACGAGATGACCGACAACGCCCTCGATACCACGACCGCCACCGAGACGCCGAAAGGCGACCGTGTCTCCGCGGAAGCGGCCCGACGCAGAACCTTCGCCGTCATCAGCCACCCCGACGCCGGTAAGTCCACGCTGACCGAGGCCCTGGCGCTGCATGCCCGCGCCATCACCGAGGCCGGCGCGATCCACGGCAAGGCGGGCCGGCGCTCCACAGTGTCGGACTGGATGGAGATGGAGAAGGCCCGCGGCATCTCGATCACGTCGACGGCCCTGCAGTTCCCCTACCGCGACTGCGTCATCAACCTGCTCGACACCCCCGGCCACGCCGACTTCTCCGAGGACACCTACCGCGTGCTGACGGCCGTGGACGCGGCCGTCATGCTCATCGACGCCGCCAAGGGTCTCGAACCGCAGACGCTCAAGTTGTTTCAGGTGTGTAAGCACCGCGGAATCCCGATCATCACGGTCATCAACAAGTGGGACCGGCCCGGCCGGCACGCCCTGGAACTGATGGACGAGATCCATGAGCGGATCGGGCTGCGCACCACTCCCCTGACCTGGCCGGTCGGTATCGCCGGAGACTTCCACGGGGTGATGGACCGCCGCAAGGGGCACTTCATCCGCTTCACCCGTACCGCGGGCGGGGCGACCATCGCACCCGAGGAGCACATCCCGGCCGACGCGGCGCACGATGCCGCAGGCATCGACTGGGACACGGCGGTCGAGGAATCCGAGCTGCTCTCGGCGGACGGATCCGACTACGACGGCGACGCGTTCCTCAGCGGTGAGGCCTCCCCGGTGCTGTTCACCTCGGCCGCGCTGAACTTCGGGGTGAACCAGCTTCTCGACGTGCTGGTCGAACTCGCTCCCGCTCCGAGCGGCGCGCTAGACGTCGACGGGGTCCGGCGCGCGCCCAATACTGCGTTCAGCGCGTTCGTGTTCAAGGTGCAGGCCGGGATGGATTCCGCGCACCGCGACCGCATCGCCTATGCCCGCGTCGTCTCGGGCACGTTCGAACGCGGCGACGTGCTGACCCACGCCGCCACCGGCAAGCCGTTCGTCACCAAGTACGCGCAGTCGGTGTTCGGGCAGCAGCGCTCCACGCTCGACGACGCCTGGCCGGGTGACGTGATCGGGCTCGCCAACGCCGCAGCGCTGCGCCCGGGCGACACGCTGTATCGCGATGTGCCCGTGCAATATCCGCCGATTCCGAGCTTCTCCCCCGAGCATTTCGCAGTGGCCCGCGGCACCGACCCGAGCAAGCACAAGCAATTCCGCAAGGGCATCGAGCAATTGGAGCAAGAAGGCGTCGTGCAGGTGCTGCGCTCCGACAAGCGCGGCGATCAGGCACCGGTGTTCGCCGCCGTCGGTCCCATGCAGTTCGAAGTGGCCGCCCATCGCATGGCCACCGAACTCAGCGCGCCGATCTCCTTGGAATCGCTGCCCTACCAAGTGGCCCGCATCGTGTCCCCCGAAGATGCCGACTTCGTCAATCGCCAAGTGTCAGCAGAAGTTCTGACCCGCACCGACGGCGTGATGCTCGTGCTCTTCTCGACGCCGTGGCGGCTCGAAGGTTTCCAGCGGGACAATCCGACCATCAAGCTCGGGTCGTTGGTGGCGGCTGAGGGTTAGCCAAGCCCTTCTGAGTTACGCTCGCCTGACATGGCGCAGACGAATCTCGAACAGCGTGTGGAGCGGGCCGCTGAGGCGGTCCTGCAGGCGCAGCGCTACGTGAGTGCCATCGACGTCCTCCTGCAGTTGGGCTGGTTGACCCACTCGCACGTCGAGCAGTGGCGCCAAGGCAGCATCGATTCGCTCGAAAGCGCCATCCAGACAAACCCGCAGAAAGTCACCGCCGCCTTGGCGGCATTCCAACAGTGGGCGCGTGGCCGCGGTCTCAACCCATTTGAAACCGACTACGTCGCCGCGACTCGTGACCGCCGTACGCTGCGGTTCAGTGTCGACGGCGACGATGCCGTCGACCGCGTATACCGAACACACTGGGTATCACCGAATCTCGACGAGCGCACGATAAAGCGACAGAGCAAACCACCCGATCTCGTGGCCATCATTCCTGTGAAGGACTGGACGTGCACTTCGTGCGGTGGAACCGGCGACTTTCTCTTTATGGAGGACGCGGGCCCGCTGTGCCTGGATTGCGCCGATTTCGGGCACCTGGAGTTCCTCCCCTCGGGCGATGCCGCGATGACGCGACGCGCGAAGAAAGCCAGTGGGCTCTCGGCGGTGGTGGTGCGTTGGAGCAGGTCACGGAAACGCTATGAGCGACAGGGAATCCTGGTCGAGCCCGCGGCAATCGAACACGCCGAGCGCGAGTGCCTCTCCGATGCCGAGATCCGCGCTCGCCGCCGGGAGCGCGACCAGGCGCGGCGGGCCGACGAGGACGTACAGTTCCAGGCGGCGTTCGCCGAAGCGATCCTCGCCCAGTTCCCACGCTGCCCCTCGGCCCGTGCCGAGGCCATCGCCCGCCACGCCGCAACGCGCAGCAGTGGCCGGGTCGGACGCAGCGCCGCCGGACGTGCGCTGGACCCGGACGCCGTGCGGCTCGCCGTCGCGGCGTCCGTCCGCCACGAGGACACCGCTTACGACGAAATGCTGATGTCAGGCATGGACCGGCAATTGGCGCGGGACCGGGTGTACGACGATATCGAGACCGTGCTCGAGAGTTGGCGGTCCTAGCGCATGGCGTTGCGCAGCATCCGCGGTCAGATCTAGCGCTCAGCGTCCAAGGCAAACCCCGCCAGCGCAGCCGAGATATCGCCTAGCTCCAGGTCGCGGGTCGCTACCTCATTCATGAGATTCTCGGCCCGATCCACATCGAAGTCCGCTGCCAGCTCAAACCCATTGATATGCAAGAACGTCCAGGCTGCGGCCCAGGCTGTGCGCTTGTTCCCGTCAACAAGGGCGTGGTTGCGCGCCAGCGACTGCAACATCGCAGCTGCCTTGTCCCAGATTTCTGGATACGCATCGACTCCGAAAACTGTCGCCTGCGGTCGGGCCACCGCGGCATCGAGCAGGCCGTAGTCGCGCACTTTCAGCTCAGCGCCAAACGCGATGGAGCCTGCGGTGAGAACATCCTCGCGGTCGAGGTACTCGATCACGCCAAACGCCGGTTGAGCTCTGCCGAACGCTCAGCCACTATTCGTGCCGCCTCCGCGACCCGGCGCTTGTGCATGCTCGCACGTTCCATGATGGCCGCGTGCGCGAACTTTTTCAGCGACAGGTCATCAGCTCGGGCAGCGGCGCGGATCTGCTCCATTTCGGCCTCGTCGAAGTCCACGTTCAAAGAAGGCATACCCCACGATACCGCTGTCGGTACCAAATTAGGTACCAGTTCCGCGCGCAGACGCCGTCACGACCATTCCTCAGCCGGCCGCCGCATCAACCGCTCGTCGGCATCATCGGGCGACGGCCCGGCGTCGACGAATCCGTTGCGTTCGTAGAGCGCGATGGCCGGCCGGTTGTGTGACTTGACCGAGAGCACCACATCGCGGGCTCCGGCCCATTCGAGCACGGCCTGCACAGCAGCGTCGCCGACACCACGACCACGAGCCGCCGGTGCGACCCACATGGAGATCAGTTCCACCGCACCGCCGGGCTGCTCGTAGGCACCCACGATCCCGGCCTGTTCACCCTCACAGTGAACGACGACATTGATCGGAACTGCGGAAAACCTTTGGCGCCAACGCTCTTCCGTATCACCAGCGCCCGTCCACTCGGCCAGCGTCGAACCGTACATGTCGGGCGATTCGGCCAGGGCCTGCAGGCGGAGATGACGCCAGAGCGGCCAGTCATCGGCGGCCAAAATCTGTACGTGCATCACGTGGGATTCTCCCACCTGTCCGAGCACCCGGATACCATCAAGGTGCGTGTTGAGAGGCCGTCGTCAAGCTCCGCCGGCATGCCACGCCACCTCCACGCTCGGATGCCACGGTAAGCAGGATCACCGTACGAAGGGAGCCCAGGAAGTGACAGCAGGTTACGACATCATCGGCGACGTCCACGGGTGCGCCACCAAACTCGAAGCGTTGCTGGTCGAGCTCGACTACCAAAAAGCCCACGGCACAGGCGAATACCGTCACGACAACCGGCAAGCCATCTTCGTCGGCGACCTGATCGACCGCGGCGAAGAACAACTGCACGTGCTGCATATCGTCAAGTCCATGGTCGATGCCGGCAGCGCAAAGATCGTGATGGGCAACCACGAGTTCAACGCGCTGGCCTACGACACCGAATGGCCGCCCGGCAGCGGGACACTCCTGCGTCCGCACACCGAGAAGAACACCAACCAGCACCACGCCTTTCTCACCCAGGTCACCGGCGACGACCGCCGCCGATATCTGAAGTGGTTCACGACAATTCCGATGTGGCTCGACCTCGGTGACCTGCGCGTCGTCCATGCCTGCTGGCACGAGGACTCGATGAGACTCGTCGAGCAGCGGTGCGGCGCGAGCACGCCGTTCGGTTATGTGAAGCACCTCGTAGCGGCCAGCGACGGGAACGATCCGTTGTTCACGGCGGTCGAGACGCTGCTGAAGGGCCCCGAGATCAGCCTGGTCAACTACGACCAGCCTCCCTACCACGACAAGGACGGGCACCGTCGGGAGAGCGCCCGCATGCAGTGGTGGAACGGCCAGGCCCGCACCTTGCGCGACATCGCCGAGATGGGCGGCAATTTCACCACAGAAGCCGGCGATCCCTACCCGCTGTTGCCCGAACTGGAGGTGGCAGGCACCTTGTCTCACCTGTACACCGGCAAAGTCCCGGTGATTTATGGCCATTACTGGCGGCAGGGCACGCCCAAACACCGGCAGGACTGGACCGAATACACCGCATGCGTCGACTTCAGCGCGGTGAAGGGCGGCGCACTGACCGCATACCGCTGGTCGGGCGAAAAGCACATCAACCCAGACCATTACAGGTCATCGAGCGCGATGTAGCCATCCTGGATCGCCCGCGCGGCCAGCGCTGCCTTGGTGGGCGCGGGCCGTCCCGCCCGCTCGTACTTCGCACGCACCCGCTGCAGATACGTCGCCACGGTGCCGGGAGCGATGAACAGCGCCCGCCCCACAGCGGCTTTGCTTTCTGTTCTCAGCCAGGCAATCAGAATCTCGCGCTCACGCGTAGAAAGCTCGACGCGTGCGCATTGGCCGGTGTTCATCGGAATGTCTCCATCTTTCTGTTCGGACAGCCCGCACACGCGAGCCGAACAGAATGACAGAGACCTCCGACAACTAATCCTCCTCGGGCGGTTTCCCACCGACCACGGCGTGGATGCGTCCCTGCGGGTATGGCAGGTCGATGCCGTGTTCGTCGTAGGCCCGCAGAACCGCTCGCCGCAGTCTGCGTTGCACTGCCCACTGCGCATTGGGCTTGGTTTTGACCGTCATGCGCAGCTTGAGCAGATCTGGCGAGAGCTCCTGCACACCAAGCATTTCCGGCTCGCCCACCACCTTGTGGGCCATCGTCGGGTCGGCGATGACGTCATGCGCGGCGTCGAGAGCGACCCGCTCGGCTCGATCGACATCAGCGGTCAGTGCCACCGGCACCTCGACCCGCGCGACGGCAAAATCCTGGCTCATGTTCCCGACGCGAGAGATCTCGCCGTTGCGGACGTACCAGAGGGTGCCGTCGATATCGCGCAGCGTGGTGATCCGCAGGCCGACGCTTTGCACCTCCCCGGTCACGTCGCCGACGTCGATGGTGTCACCAACGCCGTACTGATCCTCCAAGAGCATGAAGACGCCGGTGACGAAGTCTTTGACGAGGTTCTGGGCGCCGAAGCCGATGGCGAGGCCAACGACGCCGGCGGAGGCGATGAACGGCGCGATGTTCACGCCCAGCGTGCTGAGAACGGCCAGCACCACCCAGATCAGCAGCAGGATGGACACGGTTGATTCAGGACCGATCCGATGGTCTGCGCGCGCTGCTGGCGCCGTTCGGCCGCTCTGCCTCCTGCTGATGCTCGGTCACGCAAATAGCGCACCAACGGTGGCCGCTTGGTTTCGACTTCCATGTCCCCGCTACGGATGTCGCGCGCTTTCCCGGTGGTCGCGCGATCGATCACGCGGTGCAGCAAAAATCGCACGATCAACGCGACGACGATGTAAGCCGCGATGCGGATGGGGACCTCGATGAGCCAATGCCTGTTGGTTTCCGTCCATTCGAAAGCCACGTTGTACACACTCATGGTTCCGACCGTACGGAAGGAGTTTCGCGAAAGTCGAACCCTGACCGCGGTCCGGCGGGGCTAGTGCCCGACGGGCGGCTGCTCGCCGGCCGGACCGTACGGCCCGTTCTGAATGCCCGGCCCCGACGTCGGCCCGGGGGTTCCGGTGACGGCCGGCGGCGTCACCTCACAGGTCGGCGGGTCCGGCGAGCAACAGTGTCATGCGTGTAAGGGTCATTCTTGTTTCACCCACTTTCCTCGGGAGTTTTGCGCCGAACTCTCGGGGTAGCCGACGCCGGCGACGCGTAAACCCTTGACGGGTCTCACATCGTCGCGCGCCGAAACAACTCGGCCGGACGCCCTCGACCGCCGCCCGTGGTACGACCGGTCGCTTCGAGTTGCCTCTCCATCGCCCTACGAAAAGTGTCGCGCTGCAAAGGTTCTCCCGCCACGGCCTCATGGGTCAGACGCAGGTCCCGCAGCGTGAATTCATCACCCAGCAGGCGGTCCGGGTCGGGTTGCGCCCGGTAGCGGCCGCGCATCTCCGCGACCGCGAGTTCGATGATCTTGCCGTGGTCGTAGACCAGTCGGCCCGGGGCGTTCACAGGGACCAATCGCGTGGTCTCGACGACACGCGTCGCCAACCGCTCGGCCGGGACCACAGCGACGTGCGCGACGGACAGCACCCAGCCCCGGTCATCGCGGCCGAGGGCATCGAAAACCTGGAGTTGGCGCGGCACCACGCCGTGGATGTTGGCCTTGTCCGCAAGGGAACGCTTGACGGCGACGGCCAGCGTCTCACCCTCGTGCAGAAAGGTGCCCGGCAACGCCCAGCCGGGGCCGCTCGGGCGGCGCACCTGCAGCACCACCAGCCCCTGTGCGGCATCGATTGTCAGCAGCGCAGTGTCGACGGCGACCGACGGCCGCGGGTAGTCCTCAAGCCTCTTCCCGTGACTATCTCGACGACTCTGCTTGTCCATGTCAGTGCCTCAGCGTACAGTGAAACTCAATTAGCGCAAAAGTGCGCAAATAAACCGAGGGGGCGTGCATGGCATCACTGAACGACCGAATCGAGGGTGTCCTACTCGGGACCGCGGCCGGGGACGCCCTGGGCGCTCCGTACGAATTCGAACCTGCGCGCGGGCCGGAATTGCCGGTGGAGATGGTCGGGGGCGGCCCATGGGAGCCGGGCGAGTGGACCGACGACACCGCGATGGCGATCGCCATCGCCGAGGTTGCGGCGACCGGGGCCGATCTTCGCGACGCTGCCGCGCACGACGCGATCGTCGCCCGCTGGCATGAATGGTCTTTGGGCGCCAAAGATGTTGGTATCCAGACCCGCTCGGTCCTGACCGCCGCCGCCCGCGACGGTGCGTTGTCGGGAGCCGGGGCTCGCGCCGCATCAGCCACGCTGCACGCGCAGACCGGGCGCACCGCAGGCAACGGTTCACTGATGCGGACCGCGCCGGTGGCGCTGGCCTACCTCGACGACGAAGACGCCATGGTCGAGGCGGCCCGGGCCATCAGCGAGCTCACTCACTTCGATTCCGACGCCGCCGATGCAACGGTGTTGTGGTGCAGCGCGATTCGGCACGCCGTATTGACCGCGGAGCTCGACGTGCGAATCGGGTTGCGCCACATCGACTCCAGCCGCCGCGAGGTCTGGTCTCAGCGGCTCGACGAGGCTGAAGCGTCACGCCCAGCAGACTTTCCCAACAACGGCTGGGTGGTCGCGGCCCTGCAGGCCGCGTGGTCGGCGATCGCCACCACCGCCGCCGACGGCCGCTCACCCGAGCACCTGCGCCGCGGGCTCGACGCTGCGGTGCGCTGCGGCAACGACACCGATACCGTCGCCGCCATCGCCGGCGGCCTGCTCGGTGCGGCATACGGAGCGTCAGCGATCCCTCTACAGTGGCGCGCACTGCTGCACGGCTGGCCGGGCATCACAGCCCGCGGACTCGTGCAGCTGGCGACAACACTCGAACGGAAGACACCGAGCACCGACCCGGACTACTCCTGGTCCCGCGTCGACATCCTCACTCCCCACCCGCATGACCCAAACGTCTTGCTCGGCAGTGTGAATGCGTTGCGCCGGTCACCAGCTGAGGTGGACGCGGTGGTGTCGCTGTGCCGTATTCCGGACAGCGACGTGCCCGAAGGCATGCCGCACATCGAGGTGCGGCTCATCGACAGTGTCGACTTCGACGAGAACCCGCACCTCGATTTCGTCCTGCTCGACGCCGTGCGCACCGTCGAAGAGCTTCGCGCACAGGGACGCACGGTCTTGTTGCACTGCGTCGAGGCGTACAGCCGTACACCGACCGTGGCGGCTCTCTACGGTGCGCGACGCCTTGGGATCGACGCCGAACAGGCCTTGTCCGACGTGCTCGAGGTGCTGCCCGACGCGAATCCAAACCCGGTCTTTCGGGAGGCGTTGAGACGATTGGGGACGACACCGTAGCGCGGCTCTCTCGTCGGTGACGACCGTGTCGGCCAGCGCGAGCCGTCCCACCCGGATGACGCACCCGGGCGACGACCGTTCATCGGGTGTTGAGCGCACGCCGCCGACAGGTAGCCCACGCGAACACCCCTCGCGAGCGCGATTCAACGCCTACCGTTTAGGCACCAGATCGCCGCGCGGTCGTCGGCGGCGCTCTGACCTGCGACCAAGAGGGGGCCGAGGTGACCGCGTCACCGACCACATCCACACTGCGTGAACTGACCGTCCGGGGGATCCTGCTCGGCGGGGCAATCACGCTGGTGTTCACCGCTGCCAACGTCTACCTCGGCCTCAAGGTCGGTCTGACGTTTGCCACCGCCATCCCCGCCGCGGTGATCTCGATGGCGATCCTGCGCAATTTCGCCAACCACTCCATCGTGGAGAACAACATCGTGCAGACCGTCGCCTCGGCGGCAGGCACGCTCTCGGCGATCATCTTCGTGCTGCCCGGACTGATCATGATCGGCTGGTGGACGGGGTTCCCCTACTGGATCACCGTGGCCGTGTGCGCCGTCGGCGGCATCCTCGGCGTCATGTACTCGATCCCGCTGCGCCGCGCCCTGGTGACCGGCTCGGATCTGCCCTACCCCGAAGGCGTCGCCGCCGCCGAGGTGCTCAAGGTCGGTGACAGCAGCGGTGGCGTCGAGGACAACCGCATCGGTATCCGGGTCATCACGTTCGGCTCGGTGATCTCCGCTGCGTTCGGCCTTTTGGCCAACCTCAAGGTGCTGTCCAACTCCGTCGCGGCCTACTTCCGCGTCGGCTCCGGCGGGTCGATGTTCGGCGCCAGCCTGTCGCTCGCGCTGATCGGCGTCGGACATCTGGTCGGGATGACCGTCGGCATCGCGATGCTCGTCGGGCTGGTCATCTCGTTCGGCATCATGCTCCCGATCCGCACCAGCGGAGCGTTCGGCGGCGACACGTCACTCGCCGACGTCATCGACACCGCGTTCGTGCACGAGGTGCGGTTCATCGGCGCCGGGGCGATCGCCGTGGCCGCGGTGTGGACGCTGCTGAAGATCCTGCGTCCGATCATCAAGGGCATCACCGACGCCCTGGCCTCCTCGCGCGATCGCCGGCAGGGCCAGCTCGTCGACATCACCGAACGCGACATCCCGTTCCCCATCGTGATCGGCACCGTCGTGGTGATGTTGCTCCCGATCGCCCTGCTGCTGTGGGAGTTCACCCGCGGCACCGCGCTGCAAGGCAGTGCGGCCGGGATCATCGTGGCCAGCCTGGTATTCGTCTTCTTCATCGGCCTGGTGATCGCCGCGGTGTGCGGGTACATGGCCGGTCTGATCGGATCGTCCAACAGCCCCATCTCCGGCGTCGGCATCCTCACCGTGCTCATCGCCGCGCTGGTGATCAAGCTGGTGTACGGCCACACCAGCGACAGTCAATCCACCGCGCTGATCGCCTTCACGCTGTTCGTCACGGCCGTCACCTTCGGCGTGGCCACCATCTCCAACGACAACCTGCAAGACCTCAAGACCGGCCAGCTGGTCGGCGCCACGCCGTGGAAACAGCAGGTGGCGTTGGTGATTGGCGTGCTGTTCGGTTCGGCGATCATCCCGCCGGTGCTCGATTTGATGCAGCGCGCGTTCGGGTTCCTCGGTGCACCAGGCGCCAAAGAGAACGCCCTGGCCGCACCGCAGGCCGCGCTGATCTCCTCGCTGACCAAAGGCGTGTTCGGCGGATCCCTGAACTGGGGGCTGATCGGGCTAGGCGCCGCGATCGGCGTCGCGGTGATCATTGTCGACGAGATCCTCAACCGCACATCACGATTCGCCCTGCCGCCGCTGGCCGTCGGGATGGGCATGTACCTGCCGATGAGCCTGACGCTGATCATTCCGTTCGGCGCACTGCTGGGCTACTTCTACAACCGCTGGGCCGACCGCACCGGCGGCAACGTCGAACGCAAGAAACGCCTCGGCGTCCTGCTGGCCACCGGCATGATCGTCGGCGAAAGCCTCTACGGCGTCGTCTTCGCCGGATTCGTCGCCGGCACCGGCAGCGAAGACCCCTTCGCCATCTTCACCAGCAACACCGGCAACCTCGCCGAGATCATCGGCATCATCGCGTTCGTGCTCGTCGTCGGCTGGATGTACAAGTGGACGCAGAAGACTGCGGGGCGTGATGTGAAGGTCGACAGCTGACGCGTCCGCCACACCACACTGTCGGTGCCGCGCCGCCGACCTGGAGCTTCGGCGCGCGGGCCAGTCGTGTCACGGTCGCAGTCGCCGCCCGACCGGGTTCCTGCGCGGCGGCGGGCGGTGTGGGCGGAGAAGCGGACGAAGTCTTCAGTGACCGGGCCGGGGAAGGACGCCACACCGGTGGCATAACGGTCTGATATTGAATCGAAATCGACTCGCGAGGCTACAACAGTCTCAACCGTCACTTTGTTACCGTCGAGTCCGTGGAGGTTTCCCGGCGTGACGTGCTGCGCTATGCCACCGTGGCCTCGGCGTTGGTCGGCCTGAGCGCAGCATCAGCATGCGCCGGCACACCCACAGCGTCCGC
>NZ_LZTB01000096.1 GCF_001665685.1 Mycobacterium sp. 852013-50091_SCH5140682 | reverse complement strand
CGGACACCCACTGGAAGCCCACCGGATGCGCCTCGGCCATGTTGCCGCCCTGAAGGACGATGCAATCGGCGTTGGCCATGTCCTGTAACGACTGCGTCGCGCCACCGCGACCGAAGGAGGCTCCCAGACCGGGAACCGTGGCGCTGTGTCAAATACGCGCTTGGTTCTCGATTTGTATGGCGCCCGCGGCGGTGAAGAGCTTCTTGATCAGATAGTTCTCTTCGTTGTCCAGGGTGGCACCGCCCAATGAGGCGATGCCCATGTTGCGACGCAACTTACGGCCCTGGTCGTCGACGTCCTGCCACGAGTTGCGGCGCGACTCGAGGAAGCGGTCGGCGATCATCTCGATCGCGGTGTCGCGGTCGAGATGCTGCCATTCCGTGGCCCGGGGCGCCCGGTAGAGCACCCGGGTCTGCCGTCCCGGCGCGTTGACCAACTGCTCGCTGGCCGAACCTTTCGGGCAGAGCCGGCCCCGCGAGATCGGCGAATCGGGATCGCCTTCGATCTGCACGACCTTCTCGTCCTTGACGTACACCCGTTGGCCGCAGCCCACCGCGCAGTACGGGCACACGGACTGCACCACGCGGTCGGCTGTCGACGTACGGGGCTCGACGGCGCGCGTGCGCGCGGAGGTCACCGCGGGCCCGCGCCCCAACAGGTCGCCGGAGCGCAACTGCCGCAGCACGGGCCACTCCAGAAAGAACTTCGGTCCTGCCATGGGTCCGAGGCTAGTACGCGAAGGCCGGCTCATCGATCTGAATCCCCCTACTCCTTCTTGGCAGACGTCTTCTTCGGGGTCTTCTTGGTGGCCTTCTTCGCCGCCACCTGGCCATCCCCGGACGACGTCGCCTCATCGGTGGTGTCGGCCGTGCCCTCGGTGCCTCTGGGGCTGACCGTCTCGATCACCAGACCGGTGCCGTCGGCGTCGACCCTGACCGTATCGCCCGAGCGCACAGTGCCTTTCAGCAGCAGCCCGGAGAGCTTGTTGTCCAGCTGCCGTTGCACTGTCCGGCGCAGTGGTCTGGCCCCGAACTTGGGATCGAAGCCCTGTTCGGCCAGCCAGTCCTCGGCCGCGGTGGTCACGTCGAGCTCGATGTCCTGGGCGTGCAGCAACCGGCGCGTGCCGTCGAGGATGAGCCCGATGATCTGCCGCAGCTGCGCCTTGTCCAGCCGGTGGAAGACGATGGTCTCGTCGATGCGGTTGAGGAACTCCGGCCGGAACCGGGTGCCCAGCAACTCCATGAGCTGCGGCGTGATCTTCTCGACGTCGCCGTCGGGCGCGTCGAGGATCAGATCGGATCCGATGTTGCTCGTCAAGATCACGATCGTGTTCTTGAAATCCACTGTGCGGCCCTGGGCGTCGGTCACCCGGCCGTCGTCGAGCAGCTGCAGCAGCACGTTGAACACATCCGGGTGCGCCTTCTCGATCTCGTCGAACAGGATCACCGAATACGGTTGGCGCCGAACCTTGTCCGTGAGCTGACCGGCATCCTCGTAACCCACATAGCCGGGCGGGGAGCCGACCAGGCGCGACACCGTGTGCTTCTCCTGGAATTCACTCATGTCGAAGCGGATCATCCGGCCCTCGTCGCCGAACACCGCCTCGGCCAGCGCCTTGGCCAGCTCGGTCTTGCCGACGCCGGTGGGGCCCAGGAACAGGAACGAGCCGATCGGCCGGTTCGGGTCGGCCAGCCCGGCGCGTGAGCGTCGCACGGCTTCGGCGACCGCGGTGACGGCGTCCTCCTGCCCGATGACCCGGTTGTGCAGCACATCCTCCAGCGCCATCAGCTTGTCGCGTTCCTCCGCGGTCAGCTCGGTGACCGGGATACCGGTCTGCCGCGACACCACCTCGGCGATGTCGACGACGCCGACCTCGGGTTCGGCCCCAGCCTCGATCTCGCCGACCTGCTCCTTGGAGTTCTCGATCTGCTGGGCGATCTCCTTCTTCAATTCGTTGGCCTTCTCGAAGTCCTCGGCGGCCACCGCGGCGTCCTTTTCGCGGTTGAGCCGCGCCAGCTGTTCTTCGAGGCTCTTGGCATCGGGGCTGGGCGTCTTGGTGCGCAGCCGCACCCTGGCCCCGGCCTGGTCCATCAAGTCGATCGCCTTGTCGGGCAGGAACCGGTCGGTGATGTAGCGGTCCGACAGTTCTGCCGCGGCCACCAGGGATTCGTCGCTGAAGTGCACCTGGTGGTGCTCCTCGTACACATCGGCCAGACCGCGCAGGATCTCGATGGTGTCGTCGACCGACGGCTCGGACACCATCACGGGTTGGAACCGGCGCTCCAACGCGGCGTCCTTCTCGATGTAGCGCCGGTATTCGTCGATGGTGGTGGCACCGATGGCGTTGAGGTCACCGCGGGCCAGGGCCGGCTTGAGCAGGTTGCCCGCATCCATCGAACCCTCACCGGTCGAGCCCGCACCGACGATGGTGTGCAACTCGTCGATGAACACCACCAGCTCGTCGGAGTGGTCCCGCACTTCATCGAGGATCTTGGTCAGCCGCTCCTCGAACTCGCCGCGGTACTTGCTCCCGGCGACCAACGATCCGACGTCGAGCGCCACGACCCGCCGGTCGGCCAGCGTCTTGGGCACATCGCCGTTGACGATGCGCTGCGCCAGGCCCTCCACGATCGCGGTCTTGCCGACGCCCGGGTCACCGATGAGCACGGGGTTGTTCTTGCGCCGCCGGGACAGGATCTCGACGGTCTGCTCGATCTCGTCGGCACGTCCGACGACCGGGTCGAGCTTGCCGGCCCGCGCATCGGCGGTCACATCGCGCGCGTACTCGTCGAGGGTCGGGGTGTCGCTGGCGGGCTGCTGCTTGCCCGACGACGCAGCCCGCAGACTGGGTGCCGCGGCCAGCGCCTTGGTCGCCGGGGTGTCGGGCGTCGCCGCGATCCCGAGCAGGATGTCCTCGGGGCCGACGTAGCTCTGCCCGGCCTGCGCGGCATGTTGCTGCGCGACGCGCAGAGCCCGCTTGGCCGCCGGGCTCAGGGTGGGCGTGCCGCCCGAGGCATCACCGGACCCGGCTGCCGCCTTCATCTGCTCGGCCACCTGGTCGGGGTCCAGCTGCAGACCGGCGATGGCGTCGCGGGTCGGTTCATTGGTGGCCGCGGCGTAGAGCAGATGCTCCGCGGTGATCTCGGGGTTGCCCCACTCCACCGCGGCGTCGCGGGCCGCGCCGACGAGCTGCTTGGCACTGTCGGTCAGGAGCCGGCCGAGGTCGACCTGCTGCACGGGCGGCCGCGAACGCGCGCCCGGACCGAAAAACCGCTGGAACACGTCATCGAAGAAATCGTCGAAATCACTCATCAGAAAAGCTCCTAACCATGGTGGATTGATGGAAGGGCGATCTGCGATCGATCATCGCATCGCCAGATCGTGGGATTCCCAACATTTTTGGAATGGACCGTGGTCCTCATAGCGGGCCCGTGACGGGTACCGCCACCGGTTGGGCACCCGGGACCCCGTCATCGGCAGCCTTGGGCGCCCGCACCGTGAGCACACCGTTGCGCAGCGTGGCGGCGGTGCGGAGGGGGTCGACGTCGCTGGGCAATGCGACTTGATTGTCGAAGTGGCCCTCGCGCCGGGTGTGATAGCGCAGCTTCCCGGCGTTGTCACGACGCGGGACGTCCCCGCGGACGCGAATCTCATTGCCCACGACGTCGACCCGCACGTCGCTCGTGGTGATTCCGGGCAGCTCGATCTCGATCACGTACGCCTGATCCGTCTCTGCCACGTCGACCGGCAGTGCCTGTTGCGGCCCGGGCGCAGTGGCGGAATCACGGATCAGCCCGGAAAGTTGTGTGCAGAGCGAGTCGAACGTCCACGGATGTTCCTGCCCACCGGACCATCTCGAATCCGCCACTGCCGGATCACCCGTACCGGCAGGTGGGCGGGCCGGGCAACAATTTCGTCATCGTCACTCCTTCGGTGCGGAATATCGGATGGTTCAAGGCTGTCCCCCCGACCCGTGGCACGTCCAAGACTTGCCTCCGACCGCGTGATAGGCGCCGCCGATCAACGGCCCACACGCTGTAGTGATAGGCGTCGCCGATCACTGATTCGAAACTTCCGCTTTGACGGCGGCATCGCAGTGCGGCAGCCTCATCTTGTTGTCTGGCAGACCTTTTGATCGATCGGAGTGAACGCATGCGCGCCGTGAGGGTGTACACGCAGGTGCGCATCGCCATGACTCCGCCCATGGGCGATCACCGCCCGGCGGTGCGCGTGGCCCTCGGCTTGGCCATCCCCGGCGTGGCGCTGTTGTCGGCCGGACGCCCCGACCTGATGATCTACGCGGTGTTCGGGGCGATCACCGGGATGTACGGCCGCACGGAGTCCCGGCAGCGCCGGCTCGCACACCAGATCCAGGGTGCGGTGATCCTGATACTCGGGGTGTCCATTGGGGTGGCGTTGGGCAATTCCCACATCGTGCAGGCAGTCCTGGTGCTCGCCGCGGTGGCGTTTGTGGCCGTCGGGTCGGTCGCGACGGACTATCTCGCCCTCAAACCCGAGGGGCCGTTCTACGGTCTGTTCGCCCTCGGCGCGGTGGCCACCGTCCCGGCCGGCCGCGTGTCGGCGGGATCCGCGATATTCATCTGTGCGGCAACGGCTTTACTGTCCATCCTGCTCGGCGTTCTCGACGCACCACGTGGTTCGCGGCGGCAACCACGCCCGCCCATGCCGGACCGCCGTGACGTGCTGATGCACGCGAGCCGCTACGCGATCGCCATTGCCGCAGCCGGGACGGCGGGGCTGTCCCTCGGCGTCGACCACGCCAACTGGGCGATGGCCGCGGCCGCCGGTCCACTGGCCGCTGCCGACGCCACCGGTCGCGTCCGCCGGGGCATCCACCGCCTCGGCGGGACATTCGTCGGCCTCATCGTGGCCGCAGTGCTGCTCATCCCACAGCCGAGCGAGTACGTGCTGGCGATGTGCGTGATGGCGCTGCTGTTCCCGACCGAACTGTTCATGACCCATCACCATGCGGTGGCACTGGGCTTCTTCACGCCGCTGATCATGCTGATGACCGACCTGGCCCAACCGGCCGCACCGGTCGAACTGCTGGCCTACCGCGGCATCGACACCGTCATCGGGGTCGGAGCCGCGGTCATGGTTGCGCTGATCATCAGGGACCGAACCACCGGCCCGCTCCCCGGTCAGGGTTGAGAACCGCTCGAATTCGCCTGTCCCGGAGTCAATCTCAGTGCGTACGCGGCGGTCGCCAGTTGCGCGACACCCTGCGGGTCCAGCAGTGAGCGGCCGGTGAGCTCGTGCAACCGGCGCAGCCGGTACCGGATGGTGTTCGGGTGGCAGTGCAGCAGCTTCGCCGTCGATTCGGCCGAGCCCTCGTTCTCGACATAGGTGATGAGCGTGTCGAGCAGCACGCTGCGGTCGTCGTGCAGCAGCTCCAGGACCGGCCCGAGAACCAGCCGGACCAGGCGTCGCGCCTCCTCGGGCGTCCGGGCGAGCAGAGCTTCCAGTGGGCTCGCGCTGAACACCTGCACATCCCGGGCGCCCGCAGGCAGCATGGCCAGCGCTGACCTGGCCAACTGCAGTGCGCGTGGCGTATCGACCAACGAACGGTATTGGGGACTAACGCCGGTTCGCGCACTCGCTGCCCCGCGCAGCACATCGATGGCCTCGGCCTCCTGGCCCGCTCGCAGGGCCACCACGCCGAGTTGCAGGGCGGGGGTCAGACGCCACGCCGAGGCGACACCACGTTCGGCGAGCCTGCGCTCGATGCCGGGGAGGCTCTCCTCCGCGAATGCCAAGGTGTCGGCGGCGACCACGACGAACGTCGCGTCGGGCGGCAGATCCAGCAGGGTGGCCGCCTCCGCCGGGCCGCCGTCCAGGCTCGGGTGACCGGTGAACAACGCCTCGACCAGCGCTGATCGCCGCTGTTGGCGCCCGACCAGCAACTCGGCAGTCGTCGCGCGTCCATGCCCGGGTGGGCCACCGCGGTGAGGATGAAGTTGAGATTCCGGGTGATGGACTCGCGAAGTTCGTTGGCAGAAACAAGATCTCGCGTGCGGTACAGCGGAATGCGGTCGACCGTTGCGGCATATGCCTGGTCCACGAGCTCGACGAGACGGCGCTGGGCCCACGATGCCAGTTCCGCGATCCTCGCATCGTTCACGTGGCCTCATTCAACTGGTCGGCGAGGGCGCCGGCCTCGCTGGTGTCGCTGACCCGTCCCGGCCAGCAGGTCAACCGTACCGGTCGTTGTCGCCGTCGGGGCTCGTCGAATCATGAACCAGTGCAATCGGTGTCGACGGCAGGCCACCCGAGCCGCTGAGCGGGTCGTCGGGGCGGTCGCAGGTTGGCGGGCTCGGCGTGTCGTGGCTCCGGAGGAATACCACCTCTGGAAATGCGCCACCACCGGTAATACCAAATAATCCGATACTGCCGGCGGTGGCACGTTCCGAGAGGTACATACCCAAACTTCCAGGTGCTGGTGTGACCGGTGTGATCAAGGCGCGTCTTGAGGCCGCGCCGACATCGGTGGGCGCTGTCGGAACGGCGGCTGCGCTGATGCTCGCCAATACCGGAACAGGACCCGGCCCGTCACCGTAGCCTCGCCATACTTGCGGGAGTCGTCAGTCACCAGGGGATTGTCACCTTCGATCCACCATCCGCCGCGGTAAGGGCGGATCGCCCGTTTGACCACGAGCAGATCAGGCCGGCTGTCGAAGCGCGCGATCACCAGGTCCCCCGGTCGTACCCGCCGGGCCCGGTAGACCACGAGCGCGTCGCCGTCACGCAATGCCGGCACCATCGACGGACCGGAAACACCGACGGTGAACACCCGCGACCACAGCCAGCCGGTGCCCGCTGCGGCGACGAGCGTCGCAATCATCTTCGCGCGCCACGCCCAGGTCACGACCGAACCGTACGCGAAAGGCTCCGGATTGCCGCAAGGCACGTTTACCACTTTGACAGCCTGGTTATCCGGTTCAGGAGTAATGTCGCAACAAGGAGTCGGCACAGTGTCGGTCGATCCGCTCTGTGCGTGGACTACCTACCCGCACAGCAGTTTTCACGTTGGTACAGGAGAGAGTCATATGCGACTGCCGTCCTTCCTCGCCCCCCGCGTCATCGCCCGCGCACACTGCGATCTGCCTTGCGGTGTGTACGACCCGGCTCAGGCGCGGATCGAAGCCGAATCAGTCAAGGCCATCGCGGAGAAGTACCAGGCCAATGAGGACCCCGAGTTCCGCACCCGTGCGCTGATCATCAAGGAACAGCGTTCGGAACTGGTCAAGCACCATCTGTGGGTGCTGTGGACCGACTATTTCAAGCCACCCCACTTCGAGAAGTACCCCCAGCTGCATCAGCTGGTGAACGAGGCGACCAAGCTTGCCGGCGCGTCCGGCACCAAGGGCTCGGTCGACCCCGAGGTGGCGCAACAACTCCTCGACAAGATCGACGAGATCGCCAAGATCTTCTGGGAAACCAAGAAGTCCTGACCCGCACTGTCGTCACCCACAATCGCGTTTGATCTCACGCACAACCCTCGCCGGTTGACCCGTCTGCAGCTTCGCTCGCGCAATAGGCTGCAGACGGCCAACCGGATCGAGGGACAGCATGGGTGACGTGACGATCAGCGCGAAGACGATCGGAAATCCCGCAGGGGGCATGGCCGACGATCCATGGCCGGCCGGGCATCCCGCTGAAGGGGAACGGGTCGCCATTTTCGCCTACGCCGTGACCAGCGTTGACGGGGTGTCGCAGGACATCCGCACGTATCACGTGGCCCCGGTGGACACCGCGCGCGAGGGACCGCTGACGGAGCCGTCAGCTCAACCGCAAGGTGTCACCGTGCAGTGGACGGGGTGCGGTATCGGCACGGTGGTCCGACCGGCAGCGGCCCTCCTTGGCCACGAGCGGCTGACCGACGACCCCGACCGCGCCGACGCGATGGTGCAATGCGAAGTCCGGCCAGACGATCCGCGAATCATCCAGGCGTAGAACATCACCGGAGGGCTACGGCGTCGAACGCCTCGTGGACATTCGCGCGATTCCGCGTTCACGCCATAATCCGCCGGACCAACCGACGCTGCTCTGATATACGCCGGCGTCATTTGTCGGCGACGGTCCTTCGCAACCAGCGCCACCCCGCGGCCACGAGTGCCGGTCCGGCCGAAACGACTTCCTGCCACATCGAGGGCAGCTCCGGGCGGGTATGCCAGCGATCCGGCTCCGCGGGCTGTCTCGGCTCAGACATGAATACCTCCTCGTCATCACGGTCCGCACTGGTGGAGGTTCCAGTCTGTTGCGATAGAGCCGACGGCGTCCAAGACGTGATTTCGAATGATCAATAAGCGATACCGATCAAGCGCAATCGTCGTCAGCAGTGCCGCCGCGGTATTCGTAGAGTCGGTGGCGCGTTGCGTTCGGCTTACAAGTCGAGGGTCAATTGGCTTGATTTGCACCGTGATACGCGGAAACCTGTGCCACGGTGGAACTTTCGTTGACTTGGCCACGCAAGTGCCGAATGCACCGGCGACTGTGTGCGCCATCAAACTACCGCAAACTATCCAATTGACAAGTTTGAGGATTGGGGTGAGGCTAGATGTGCCCCCAACAGACAAGGACCCCACATGGCGCTCAGCGGCAATCCCGTCCTCAAATTTGACCTGGCCTATCTCAATTCCCTTGACATTCCCCATGTACGTCCGGAGGAAGCGCCTCCGCATGTGCGCATCTTCGGCTCACCTCGGATCGGGCTGCTGCATGTGGCGGGTCCGTCCGACGGTGCAGGCTTCGTAGCGATCTGGACCGCAGACCGCGACGGGTTCGATTACACCGAGATCCCCGAGGCCGAGGCCGCCTTAGTCCTCGATGGTGTGCTGCGGCTGACCCCGAGCGGCGGTGATTCGGTCGATATTCTCGCCGGACAGGGCTATCGGCTGCCCGCAGGATGGTCGGGCCGGGTCGAGGCTGTCGAACCCGTGCGCAAGGTGTACTTCCTACTCGACTGATACCGATGAGTTGACGGCCTGTCTGGCGTCATGATGCCTATGGCACGGCAGGCCACCTCAGCTGGCGCGGACTTTCCTGCTGCGCCGGCCGGCCACGCCGTATTGTTTGATCACCGCGCGCAACGCATCGATGTTGCGGCGCGTCCGGTTGGCGTCGCCGAAAATTGTTTGCTGGAAGACCACACCGTCCATCGCGGCGAATACTGTCTGGGCGAACGACTCATCGTCAATACCGTTGCGACTGAGCGCATCTCGCACAGCCGACCGGTAGAGCTCGTACATCCGTTCAATCATGGGCACCAGCTCGGGGCGCCGCCGCGATTCGAGGGCCAGTTCGTACTGGAATGCCTGGATATCTGGGTCCGCCTCGACCAGATCGGCCAGCGTAGCAGCGAAATCGGCGAAATCGGTGCTTGCAGAAGACAATGCGGAACCCAGAATGCTGCGTTCGACAGAGAACGTCAAGGCTTCCTCGACCATGGTGTTCCAATCGCCGAAGTGATAACGCACGGAACCGTGACTCACACCCGCCTCTGCGGCCACCGAACGATACGTCAGCCCCCGCAACCCCTCTGAGGCCACGACGCGAATGGCGGCCTCGAGCAGAGCTTGGCGCCCCGTCCCGTATGTCACGCCCATCGTCGTCTCCTTTGCGGTGTCGGGACACCAGCCTACGTGCAACACCATCGGCGAATGGGTGGATCTCGTGGGCGGTCATAAAGGCTCACCCCTCACCCCAATCCGCAAAACTATCCAATTGACAAGTTCTGTGGTGCGCCTCACACTGAACGGAACAACAGCCCGCTCATCGAGATACGGCGCTCTGCGACGTTCAACATGGCTACCGTCGATCACCGAAGGACACTCGGATGGACACGACTCCGTCACCGCAGACCAACTTGAAAAAGAATGCCTTTGGTGTGCCCAGCATCT
>NZ_LZTB01000095.1 GCF_001665685.1 Mycobacterium sp. 852013-50091_SCH5140682 | reverse complement strand
TATGCGATCGTCGGCAGCGTCAGATGTGTATAAGAGACAGCTGCAGGGGCGGGGACCGGCGCGGGTGCAGCGGGGGCTCCGCCGGTCAGTGTCGACGTCACGCCCTGCAGCAGCTGCGGCGCGAGGGCCGGCACGCTTGCCAGCTCGTTGACGATCGGCAGGTTCGGCACTGCGGGCGCCGGGGCCGGGGCCGGATCGGCGGCCGCAGTGGCGCTGAGCGCCAGCGCGACCGGAACCGCGCCCGCCGCGGCGGTCATGCTGGTGGAAAGTGCTTTCCAGGTGAGCTTCATGGTTCTCCCAATCGGTTGACTGCACGTCTCTGCCCGAAACTACGGAGTTACTGGTGTTACTCAAGTGACACGTGTGGCGGTTATTCAACCGTTACGGCAGTGACGGGAATCGGTTACCAGAGCCGACGCGACAGCGGGTCGGCAAACACCGCCGGGAGGGGAGCGCCACAGTGGGGGCCGCCGCGAGCTGTCACGTCGCCCTGCCCCGGGAGGGTCGAACGCTAGAGTCAGGGCGGTAGACACGACACCTGACACAACCGAACCGGCCGCATCGAGCATGCGGCTCTACCGCTATGCGTGGTTACTGCTCGCGCTGAGCGTCGCGGCCCGCCTGGCCTTCTCCTACCTGGTGCCCAACGGCACAAACCTCGTCGACCTGCACGTCTATCTCGGCGGTGCGGCGTCGCTCGACCACCCGGGCACGCTCTACCAGTACACGTACGGCGACAAGACTCCCGACTTCCTGCTGCCGTTCACGTATCCACCGTTCGCCGCGATGGTGTTCTATCCGCTGCAGCTGTTGCCGTTCGACCTGGTCGCGTTTTTCTGGCAGATCGGCACCATTGTCGCGCTCTACGGGGTGGCCCGGATCAGCCAGCGAATGCTGGGTCGGTACACCGACCCGCGGCTCGCCCTGCTGTGGACGGCCGTCGGCATCTGGATCGAGCCGCTGCGCGGCACCTTCGACTACGGGCAGATCAACGTCATCCTCACGCTCGCGGTGATCTACGCGGTGTACTCCAACCGATGGTGGGTGTCGGGTCTGCTGGTCGGCTTGGCTGCCGGGGTCAAGCTGATCCCGGCTGTCTCGGGCTTGTACTTCGTCGGCGCGAGACGCTGGGCCACCGTGGCGTTCTCGGCGGTCGTGTTCTTCGGCACGGTGTTGTTGTCGTTGGTGGTCGTCGGTGATCAGGCGAGGTACTACTTCACGGATCTGCTCGGCGACGCCCGCCGGGTCGGACCGATCGGAACGGTGTTCAACCAATCCTGGCGCGGTGGGATATCGCGCATCCTGGGCCATGACGCGGGCTACGGCCCGGTGGTGCTCATCGGCATCGCGGTGACGGCCGTGCTGGCGTTGCTCGCGTGGCGGGCCGTCGGCGGCAGCGACGGTGACCGGCTCGGCGCCATCATCATCGTCAGCCTGTTCGGCCTGCTGGTGTCCCCGATCTCGTGGACGCACCACTGGGTTTGGCTGCTTCCGCTGATCATGTGGCTGTTGCACGGTTCGCTACGGGATCGGCGCGGGGCGCAGGTTCTGGGTTGGGGCTGGTTGGTTCTGACGCTGATCGGCGTGCCGTGGCTGCTCAGCTTCGCGCAGCCGACGATCTGGGAGATCAGCCGGCCGTGGTATTTGGCCTGGGCGGGCCTGATCTACATCGTCGCGACGTTGGCGACGTTGGGCTGGATCGCGACTACAGGCCCAGGATCCGGTCGATTTCGCCCGCCATCGCGACATCCTTCTCCGTGATGCCGCCTGCGGAATGTGTCACCAATGCGAAAGTGACTGTCCGCCAACGGATGTCGATATCGGGATGATGGTCCTTCTGCTCGGCGAACTCCGCGACGCGGCGCACCGCGTCGATGCCGTCGAGAAATGCCGGAAATTTGACCGATCGGCGCAGGGCGCCTGCCGCACGTTCCCAGTTCGGCAGATCGACGAGTGCGGCGTCAACCTGGTCATTCGTTAACACAGCCATGGCTTCGACCGTATACCGTCGGGCGCGATGGATGAGCAGATCGTTGTGGCCGGGGCGTTGATCTCCCACGGTGCGCTGCTGGTCGCCCAGCGTGACCGACCTGCGGAGCTGGCGGGGTTGTGGGAACTGCCCGGCGGCAAGGTCGCACCGGGGGAGGACGACGGCGCCGCGCTGGCGCGGGAGTTGCACGAGGAGCTCGGTGTCGAGGTCAGCGTCGGCGCGCGGATCGGCCACGACGTTGCTCTGAACGCCGCCATGACGTTGCGGGCGTACCGCGTCGCGCTGACCGCAGGCAGCCCGCGGCCGCACGACCACCGCGCGCTGCGCTGGGTCACGGTTGACGATCTGACCGGCCTCGACTGGGTGCCGGCCGACCGCGCCTGGGTCGACGACTTGGCCGCGGCGATGCGATCCGAATGACCTGCCGCGCCGGATTTGCTGGAGGCAAACCGAAGGTGCCCGAATTGTTGTTGCGCCACAACGACATGGGTGCGTGTTGGGTGCGTCGCAAAGCGAAGATCAATTGACGCCCGAGGGAAATTTCTCTCAATCGCGGGACTAAAGACGCTGGCAGCTGCGACGATCGCAGGTGATGCTGACGATGTCACGCCGATCAGAGGGTCATCGATGCCTCAACTGATAACAGCTGGTGCCCAGGGGAGTTCCGTACCGGCCAGCCCGGCCGTGCACGGCGTGTCGGTGACATGACCTCCGAAACCACAGTGAGTGGCTCGGCGCCGGGTGTGAATCTGGCGTTGGCCACCTGGGTTTCGGCGATCAACTTCTGGGCCTGGAACATGATCGGCCCACTGTCCACCACCTACGCCGGCGACATGCGGCTGAGCAGTACCGAGGCCTCGATGCTGGTGGCCACACCGATTTTGGTCGGCTCCCTGGGGCGCATCGTGATCGGTTCGCTGACCGACCGATTCGGTGGCCGGACCATGTTCATCGCGGTCACGTTGGCGTCGATCGTGCCGGTGCTGGCCGTCGGAGCCGCAGGCGCGGCAGGCTCGTATCCTTTGCTCCTGGTGTGCGGATTCTTCCTCGGTATCGCGGGAACCATCTTTGCGGTGGGTATTCCGTTCGCCAACAACTGGTATGACCCAGCCCGCCGCGGATTCGCCACCGGTGTCTTCGGTATGGGCATGGTCGGGACCGCATTGTCGGCGTTCTTCACCCCGCGGTTCGTGCGCTGGTTCGGACTGTTCGCCACCCACGTCATCGTGGCGGTCGCCTTGGCGTTGACGGCAGCGCTGTGCCTGGCGCTGATGCACAACGCGCCGAGGTTCCAACCGAATACAGCCCCTGTGCTGCCGAAGTTGCGCGCTGCGCTGCGGCTACCGGTGACGTGGGAGATGTCGTTCCTCTACGCGGTGGTGTTCGGCGGTTTCGTCGCCTTCAGCAACTACCTGCCCACCTACATCAAGACGATCTACGGCTTCTCGGCCGTCGACGCTGGCGCCCGCACTGCAGGTTTCGCGTTGGCGGCGGTGCTGGCCCGCCCGATAGGCGGAGCCCTGTCGGACCGCATACCGCCCAAATTCGTTGTGGTCGCATCCTTCGCGGGCACCGCGTTGCTGGCACTGGTGGCGGTGTTCCAGCCGCCGCCGGACGTGTGGTCGGCGGCGACGTTCATCACGCTGGCGATCTTCCTGGGCATCGGAACCGGTGGTGTGTTCGCGTGGGTGTCGCACCGTGCCCCGGCAAGCACGGTCGGCTCGGTGACCGGAATCGTGGCTGCCGCAGGTGGTTTGGGCGGCTACTTCCCGCCGTTGGTAATGGGTGCGACGTACGATGCCGTCGACAACGACTACACCGTCGGCCTGTTGCTGTTGGTGGCGACCGCGCTGACCGCGCTGGTTTTCACGGCGACGCGGCTCCATGTCCATGAACGCGATTCGATCGGAGAACGTGGGTGACGCGAACACCGCATGTCGGCGGGCCGGTCGAGGAACTGCTCGAACGCAGTGGCCGGTTCTTCACCCCGGGCGAATTCTCTGATGATCTGCGCACTGTCACCCGCCAGGGCGGTCGCGAGGGCGACGTGTTCTACCGCGATCGGTGGAGTCACGACAAGGTGGTGCGTTCGACCCATGGGGTGAACTGCACCGGATCGTGTTCGTGGAAGATCTACGTGAAGGACGGGATCATCACGTGGGAAACGCAGGAGACCGACTATCCGTCTGTGGGTCCGGATCGGCCCGAATATGAACCGCGCGGCTGTCCCCGTGGTGCGGCGTTCTCCTGGTACACCTATTCGCCGACCCGCGTGCGGTACCCGTACGCGCGCGGTGTGCTGGTCGAGATGTACCGGGAAGCCAAAGCGCGCCTCGGTGATCCGGTGCTGGCGTGGGCCGACATCCAGCACGACCCGGATCGCAGGCGCCGGTACCAACAGGCCCGCGGCAAGGGCGGCCTGGTCCGCGTGAGCTGGTCGGAGGCGACCGAGATGATCGCGGCCGCGCACGTGCACACCATCAAGACCTACGGTCCCGACCGCGTCGCCGGGTTCTCGCCGATACCGGCCATGTCGATGGTGTCCTTCGCTGCCGGGTCGCGGTTCATTGAGTTGCTCGGCGGCGTGATGACGTCGTTCTACGACTGGTACGCCGATCTGCCGGTGGCCTCACCGCAGGTGTTCGGTGACCAGACCGACGTACCGGAGTCCGGAGACTGGTGGGACGCAACGTATCTGATGATGTGGGGATCCAACGTCCCGGTCACCCGAACGCCCGACGCGCACTGGATGGCAGAGGTCCGTTACCGGGGAACCAAGGTCGTCACGGTCAGTCCTGACTACGCCGACAACACGAAATTCGCCGACGAGTGGATGCCGTGCGCGGCAGGCGCCGATGGCGCCCTTGCCATGGCTATGGGCCACGTCATCCTGTCGGAATGCTTTGTCAAGCATCGTGTTCCGTTCTTTGTCGACTACGTTCGACAGTTCACCGACCTGCCTTTCCTGGTCAAGCTCGAGCAACGCGACGGCAGGCTGGTGCCTGCCAAGAATCTCACTGCGGCCGATCTCGGGCAGCAGGTGGAGAATGCGGCGTTCAAACCCGCGATCCTCGACGGTGTCAGCAATAGTGTCGCGGTTCCGCAGGGCTCGTTGGGGTTCCGCTACGGCAACGACGGCCTCGGCAAATGGAACCTCGACCTCGAAGGCCTCACTCCGGCACTCACGGTGGCCGAAGAAGCCGGTGAGGTCGCCGAGATCACCCTGCCGCGCTTCGACACCGTCGACGGCAGCGGTGCGACCATGCAGCGCGGCGTACCGGTACGCCGGGTGGGCGATCACCTGGTGTGCACGGTGTTCGACCTGATGCTCGCGCAGTACGGCGTGGCGCGCCCCGGTCTGCCCGGCGACTGGCCCGCCGGCTACGACGACGCCACCCGGCCTTACACTCCGGCCTGGCAGGAGGAGATCACCGGAGTCAGTGCCGCGCAGGCGATTCGGGTGGCCCGTGAGTTCGCCCTCAACGCCGAGGAATCCGGCGGCCGGTCCATGATCATCATGGGTGCGGGGATCTGCCAGTGGTTTCACGGCGATGCGACGTATCGGGCGGTGCTGGCCCTACTGCTGCTGACCGGATCGATGGGCCGCAACGGAGGCGGCTGGGCGCATTACGTCGGCCAGGAGAAATGCCGTCCGGTCACCGGTTGGGCCGCCATGGCAATGGGCACCGACTGGACGCGCCCACCGCGGCAGATGGCGGGCACGTCATATTGGTACGTCCACACCGACCAGTGGCGCTACGACGGATACCGTGCCGACGCGCTGGCCAGCCCGGTGGGCCGGGGCCGCTTCCGGGACAAGCACACCATGGACGTGTTGACCTCCGCGGTGGCCATGGGATGGACACCGTTCTTCCCGCAGTTCGACCGGTCCGCACTCGATGTCGCCGACGAGGCCAAGGCCGCCGGCCGGGAGGTGCCGCAGTATGTGGCCGAACAGCTGGCCACCGGTGCTCTGAAACTTGCTGTCACCGATCCGGACGATCCGGCGAACTGGCCTCGGGTACTCAACATCTGGCGGGCCAACCTGCTGGGCTCGTCGAGCAAGGGCAACGAGTATTTCCTGCGCCACCTGCTGGGCACGACGTCGAACGTGCAAGCCGAGCCGACGGCTGAAGCGTTGCGGCCCAAAGACGTGGCCTGGTCCGACGACATTCCCGAGGGCAAGCTCGACCTGCTGATGTCGATCGACTTCCGGATGACGTCCACGACGCTGTTGTCAGACGTGGTGCTGCCGGCCGCGACGTGGTACGAGAAGGCCGACCTGTCCAGCACCGACATGCATCCCTACCTCCACGCGTTCAGCCCCGCCGTGGACCCACCGTGGGAAACCCGTTCGGACTATGAAGCATTCGGTGCGATCGCCCGGACGTTCAGTGCCCTTGCTGCCAAACACCTGGGCACCCGCACCGATGTGGTGATGGGTACGTTGCAGCACGACACCCCGGGTGCGATGGCGTATCCGGGTGGTATCGAGCATGACTGGCGTGGCGCCGGTGAGACGCCCGTGCCGGGCAAGACCATGGGCCCGCTGGTCGTGGTGGAGCGCGACTATGCCGCAGTCGCCGAGAAGTGGTCCACCCTCGGTCCGCTCGTCGACACCCTGGGACTGACCACCAAGGGCGTCACCACGCACCCCGACCAGGAGGTCGCCGAACTCGCAGGCAAGTTCGGTGTGATGGATTCCGGTGTGGCCCAGGGCCGTCCGGCGATCACCTCGGCCGAACGGATGGCCGACGTCATCCTCGCCCTGTCGGGCACCTCGAACGGCCGGCTGGCCGTGGCAGGCTTCAAGGAACTGGAGAAGTGCACCGGCCGCAGGCTGGTGCATCTGGCTGAAGGCAGCGAGGAACGCCGGATCACCTATGCCGACACGCAGGCCCGGCCGGTCCCGGTGATCACCAGCCCGGAGTGGTCGGGCAGCGAGACCGGCGGTCGCCGGTACGCGCCGTTCACGGTGAACATCGAGGAGCTCAAGCCATTCCACACGCTCACCGGCCGCATGCACTTCTACGTCGATCACGACTGGCTGGAGGAACTCGGCGAGCAGCTGCCGACCTACCGGCCCCCGCTGGACATGTCGCGACTGTTCGGCGAGCCACGGCTCGGTAGTGACGGCATCGGCCTCACGGTGCGTTATCTGACTCCGCACTCCAAGTGGTCGATCCACTCGGAGTATCAGGACAACCTCTTCATGCTGTCGCTGTCGCGCGGCGGCCCCACCATGTGGATGAGTCCGTCGGACGCCGCGAAAATCGATGTACGGGACAATGATTGGATCGAAGCCGTCAACCGCAACGGGGTTCTGGTGTGCCGTGCGGTGGTGAGTCACCGGATGCCCGAAGGTGTCGTGTACGTCTACCACGCGCAGGAACGCACCATCGACGTGCCGCTGACCGAGACCACCGGCACCCGGGGTGGCATCCACAACTCACTGACCAGGCTGCTGGTCAAGCCGAGTCATCTCGCCGGCGGGTATGCCCAACATGCGTTCGCGTGGAACTATCTCGGACCCACCGGAAATCAACGCGACGAGGTGACCGTCGTGCGGCGTCGGTCGCAGGAGGTGCGGTACCAGTGAAGGTCATGGCGCAGATGGCGATGGTGATGAACCTCGACAAGTGCATCGGCTGCCAAACCTGTTCGGTGACCTGCAAACAGGCCTGGACCAACCGCGCCGGCACCGAGTACGTCTGGTTCAACAACGTCGAAACCCGCCCGGGCCAGGGCTATCCGCGCACATATGAGGATCAGGAACGCTGGCGTGGAGGGTGGCGGTTGGACCGCCGCGGTCGGCTGCGGTTGCGCGACGGCGGCCGGCTGGCCAAGTTGTCCCGGATCTTCGCCAACCCCAAATTGCCGTCCATCGAGGACTATTACGAGCCGTGGACCTACGACTACGAAAACCTGACCTCAGCACCGCTCGGTGAACACATCCCCACCGCGCCGCCGCGCAGCCTGATCACCGGCAAGCCGATGAAGGTGTCATGGTCGGCGAACTGGGACGACGATCTGGCCGGCTCGCCGGAGATCGTGCCCGGCGACCCGATCCTCAAGCAGGTCAGCGAGCAGGTCAAGCTCGAACTCGAGCAGACGTTCATGTTCTACCTGCCCCGGATCTGCGAGCACTGCCTCAACCCGGCCTGCGTCGCGTCATGCCCGTCGGGGGCGATGTACAAACGGTCCGAGGACGGCATCGTGCTGGTCGACCAGGACCGCTGCCGCGGCTGGCGCATGTGTGTCTCCGGATGTCCTTACAAGAAGGTGTATTTCAACCACAAGACCGGCAAAGCCGAGAAGTGCACGATGTGCTACCCGCGCATCGAGGTCGGGCTGCCCACGGTGTGCTCGGAAACCTGCGTGGGCCGGTTGCGCTATCTGGGCCTGGTGCTCTACGACGTCGACCGTGTGCTCGCGGCAGCGTCGGTGCCGGACGACAAGGACCTCTACGAGGCGCACCGGCAGATCCTGCTCGATCCGACCGACCCCGAGGTGATCGCCGGGGCCCGGTCCTCTGGCATCTCCGACGAATGGATCGAGGCCGCCCAGCGGTCACCGGTGTACAAGCTCATCCACACCTACGGTGTTGCGCTGCCGCTGCATCCGGAATTCCGGACGGTGCCGATGGTGTGGTACGTCCCGCCGCTGTCGCCGGTGGTCGACGCGGTCAGCCGCGACGGACACGACGGGGAGGAGCTCGGGAATCTGTTCGGGGCACTGGAGGCGCTACGGATCCCGATCGAATATCTCGCAGGACTGTTCACCGCCGGGGACACCGGCGTGGTCGAGGGCGTGCTGCGCCGTCTGGCGGCCATGCGGTCCTATATGCGCGATATCAATCTGGGTCGTCAGACCCAGCCGCACATCGCCGAAGCGGTGGGAATGACCGAAGAGCGGATCTACGAGATGTACCGGCTGCTCGCCCTCGCGAAATACGAAGAGCGTTATGTCATCCCGACCGCATACGGCTCCGACGTCGGCGATCTGGAGGAGCCCGGCTGCTCGCTGTCCTTCGACGGCGGACCGGGCATGTACGGGTCGGGCCCGTTTGGCGAGGCCAGCGGCGGCCCGGTGCCCGTCGCGGTGGAGACCTTCCATGCCCTGCAACAGAGACAGACGGGAACGGGCATGGCCGCCAATGCCGAACATCCGTCGCGGGTGAACCTGCTCAATTGGGACGGCCGCGGCGTGCCGGCAGGCATGTTCCCCGGCGGGCGGTGAACCATATGAGATTGCGTCACCGCGGTGACGACGACTTACAGGATCGCCTGGTGTGGCAGTGCGCCTCGCTGTTGCTCGCCTACCCAGACCATGGACACCGCGATCGTCTCGAGACTGTCGATGCGTTGCTCTGCCACGTCACGGTCGCCGCCGGCGAGGCGCTGGCTCGCACTCTCGCGCAGGTGCGCGCGCGCGACGACATGGCCGTCGCGGCCGAGTACGTCGAGACGTTCGACATGCGCAAGAAGTGCACCCTGTTGTTGACGTACTGGACGGCGGGAGACACCCGCAACCGTGGCGTGCAGATGCTGGCGTTCGCCGACGCATACCGGTCCGCCGGTACAACACCCCCGAAAGGTGAAGCACCCGACCATCTTCCGGTGGTGCTGGAGTTCGCCGCGACCGTGGACCCCCGCGCCGGGCGGCGCCTGCTCGCCGAGCACCGGGGTCCGATCGACGTCCTGCGGCAGGCGCTCACCGATCGGGCGTCGATGTACGCGCCCGCGGTCGGCGCGGTGTGCGCGACGCTGCCGCCGGTGGTGCCCGGGCAGACAACGCGACTGTTGCAGGCGGGGCCGCCTGCCGAAGCCGTTGGTTTGCAACCGTTTCAACTGACGGTTCCGCCGCGCAGAGTTCAAGGAGGTGTCTGAGGTGGCAGGGTGGGAGATCTTCTGGGACGTGGTGCCGTACGTGACGCTGGCGATCGTCGGCATCGGCACCTGGTGGCGGTACCGCTACGACAAGTTCGGTTGGACGACGCGGTCGTCGCAGCTGTATGAGTCTCGGCTGCTGCGGATCGCGAGCCCGATGTTCCACTTCGGCATCCTGGTGGTGGTCGTCGGGCACGTCGTGGGTCTGGTCATCCCCAAGTCATGGATGAACGCGATCCTCGGTGAGCATGCCTATCACCTGCAGGCCGTCGTCCTGGGCGGCGTTGCAGGCATCGCGACGCTGGTCGGCATCGCGCTGTTGATCTACCGGAGGCGGTCCACCGGGCCGGTGTTCATGGCCACCACCGTCAACGACAAGGTCATGTACCTGGTGCTGGTCTCAGCGATCGTCGCGGGGTGCGGCTGCACCTTCATCGGAGCGACCCCGGCAGGCACCGAGCACGACTACCGCGAAACCGTATCCCCGTGGTTTCGTTCCATCTGGATCCTGCAGCCCCGCGGCGACCTGATGGTGCAGGCGCCGGTGTACTTCCACGTTCACGTCATGATCGCGCTCGTGTTGTTCTGCCTGTGGCCGTTCACACGCTTGGTGCACGTGTTCAGCGCCCCGATCGGATACCTGTTCCGGCCCTACATCGTCTACCGCAGCCGTGACGTCGCAGCCAAGAGCGAACTGGTCGGCTCGCAGCCGCACCGGCGCGGTTGGTGACCCACGCGGTTGGTGACCCACGGGAACTAGGGACTTTCGGCACTGTCTGAGCCGGTGGTCGCAGGCGCACAGTAGTCGCGTAGAGCAGTTGACGGCACTGGACGCGGGATTCCTCGACCACACGCCCGTGGGAACGCTCGAACTCGTATGAGGAGGTTGATCAGCATGACCAAGGGATCGGAACTCGATGTCCTGACCCGTCGACAGTGCCTGGATCTACTGCAGGGCCCGCGGGTGGGCCGGTTGGTGTTCACCGAGGACGCTCTGCCCGCCGTGCAACCGGTCAATTACCGGATATGGCGCGACCAGGTGGTGATCCGGGTGGCCGGCGGAGCCAAGCTGGCCGCCGCGACCAATCATCAGGTGGTGGCGTTTGAAGCCGACGACCTCGACCCAGACCTTCACAACGGCTGGAGCGTGACCGTCGTCGGCCATGCCGAACCGATCACCGATGTGGACGAACTCGTCGCCGTGGCAGGGACTTTCGTGCAGCCATGGGTTGAGGGTCGGCGTGAGCATTTCGTCCGCATCGCGACCGAGAAGGTGACCGGTCGGCAGTTCCGCAGCCGCGCCGTACCGCACTATCAGGGTGCCGTCACGGCATCATGATCGGCTGAACCGTGACACCGTGCTCGGCGCGTATCGTGGCGACCACTTCGTCGACACCGGCGCGGTCATGAAATGTGCTGTAGGTCAGCCAGATCGGCGGACACCCGGCGGAGGCGGCGTCGAGACGTTTCAGGATCATCGCGAGCAACTCCTGCGTAGCCGGAACGGAGCTGTACTCGAGTACCAGGCAGGGTTGCCCAGCGAGTTGCCGGAACGACGCGAGCCCTTCAATCAGGAAGCCCTCGTCGAGATCCGCTCTGGTGACGCGAATCGGCACGAGGTGCGTCGGGTTGTCGGGCCTGCGGGGCGCAGGTTGGGTGGCCACGGCTGCGTTGCCCCCCGCGGTGAACGCGTCGAGTCGTGAGCCCAGGTTCTTCAGCAACAGGGGAGTGACGCTGAGCCGTGGACCGTCGGTGGCGGGCGAGGCCACCTGCTGGCGTTGTCGGCGCACCAACGTATCCGTCGTCGACCTGTCGACGACGTCGAAAATACTGTCACACAAAGTATCTGGTTGATAGCGGCGGCGATAGTCCGCCGGCGAGAGGTGAAACCAGTCTACGAAGGTTCGGGTGAAGTACTTTGCGTCGGAGAACCCGCACTTGGCGGAGATCTCCAGCATGGTGGCATCGGTTGCCAGCAGCAGGTTTTCGGCTTCAGCCACCCTGAGGTAGCCGAGCAGATCGCTGAACCTGATCCCGGAAGCTTCTTTGAAGTAATGCGAGACATACGACTTGGAGTAATGCTGGTCGTCGGCCAGCAGCCCCAGCACGTCTCGTTGTGCGGCATGTTCGCGGAGGAACCGCAGCATGGCACGGAACCGTTCGCGCTGCGCCGAGGACAGTGTGGCGGTGCGGTTGTAGTAGTTCTCCAATGAGTATCCGGCGCAGAGCAACTCCATCAGTTCACCGGCCCGGCGCACGCCGTCGGACTTACCGTCGATGAGGTCGAGGAGCAGACCGCGCAGCATCGCCTCCTGACCGCGGTGGCGGGCCAGATCGAAGGATTCGCACGCGAAGATGAGGTGTTCGGCGCCCGCGTCGACGCTTCGGTACGCCGCCGGATCGATGTGCACGATCGCGGTGACCGCACCGTCCTCCCGGCCGATCAGTTGGTGCGGGTCACCGCGGTTGAGTACCACGAAATCGCCGGCACGCAGGTCGAACTCCTCGCAGCTGACCTTGACGTGCAGTTCACCCGCCAGCACGTAGACGACTTCCAGCGCGTTCGCGTGCCGGTGCAGTTTGGTGCGCCGGATCGACATCACCTGCGTGCGCACCGGCACCGACGGACCGAAATCGACGAGTGCTTCGAACATGTCCACGCCAGGCGCCTCCCACGAGTGCGCCCAGCGTAGACCGTCACCACATGAAGACGCCGTCCTGCACGGTGAGCCGGCCGTCGCAGAAGGTCAGGTACAGGTTGGCGACGTCGTGGACGACCATCGGGTCGACGGTCGGATCCTTGCGCAGCACCAGCAGATCGGCCAGCTTCCCGGGTTCCACGGTGCCCAGCACGTGCGACAGCCCGACCGCTTCGGCGCCGGTCATGGTGGCCGCCGAGATCGCCTCGGACGGTGTCATGCCGTACTGCACCATGGCCGCGAGCTCCAGCGCGCTGTATTCGCCGTAGGTGGTCAGTGGCTCGTACACGGTGTCGGAACCCAATGCGATTTTCACGCCCATCGCCTTGGCGGTCTGGAAACTGCGTACCGCCTGATCGCTGTAGCGGTCGGCGAACGTGTGGTCGTGGGGTTGCAGTGCGTCGCGGTACAGGAACGCGTCGGGCCGGGTCTGGTTGCGCCCACCCGGCTCTGTCGGCATGAAATCCCTGTGCCAGTTGACGATCAGCTGCAATGTCGGGACCAGAATCGTCCCGCGCTCAGCCATCTTCGTAGCCAGCGGCTTGTCGATATCCTCACCGTGTTCGATGGTGTCGCAGCCCGCGTCGACGGCCAGTTCGATCGCGGCACGGTTCTCGGCGTGACACATGACGATGGTGCCGCGCTGGCGGTGGGCCTCCTCCACACACGCGCGCACCTCGTCGAGCGAGTAGTGCACGTCGTCATTGCGATCGTGCGGCCAGTTGTCGCCACCGCTGGCGAAGATCTTCACCGCGTCGGCGCCCTCGCGCAGGACGAATCGCACGGCCTTGACGATCTCGTCGCGGCCGTCGGCCAGGATGCCGAACACCCCATGGTCCTGCACGAACTCGGCCGGGAACTGGTGCAGGTCGGCGTGCCCTCCGGTGCGGGTCAGTCCTGGCCCGCAGGCCACCACCTTGGGCCCCGGGATGCCGCCTTCGCGGAACAGCCGTTTGAGATACAGGCCGTTCCACGACACGTCGCGCACCGTGGTGAAGCCGCGTTTGAGGATCTTCTGCGCCTCGTACACCGAGCGCACGGCCCGCATCAGTTTCGGTTCGGCGATGACGCCCATCTCCTGATCGGTGATATCGGCCCGGCCGCCGGCAAGGTGGACGTGCGCGTCGATCAGGCCGGGCATGACGTAGTGCCCGTCCAGCGGAACCTCTTGGATATCGGCGGTCCGCCGGTAGTGCGCCATCGGTGTCACCGCCTCGATGCGCCCGTCGGCCACCAGTACGGCGTGATCATCCAGTGGCGCTCCGCCACGGCCGTCGATCACCGAGACCGACAGCAACGCAAACCTGTTGCCGATACTGAGCATTGGTCAGCTCCCGGTCACGGCCGCGTACGCGGAGGTGTACTCCTTGGACTGTTCGTCGGTCAGCGCCGGCCACTGCTTCACCCGGGCCAGCACCTCGGCGGGCGGGTTGATCAGCGGATTGGACGCCGCGGTGGGGTCGACCTTGTTCAGCGCGTCAGTCATATCGGTCAGCACCGGGATGTAGCGGGTGAACGCGACCAGTTTGGCGTAGTTGGCGCGGTCGTATACGTAGTCGATCCACGCTTCGGCCGCCTTCTGGTTCTGCGTGGTGTAGGGAATCACCATGCTCTGCAAGGTCATGGTTCCGCCGGCCTCGGGAATCACGAACTTCAGGTCGGGGTTGTCGGCCTGTAACTGCACGACATCGCCCGAATATGCCTGAGCCACAGCAAGATTGCCTGCCGCGAGATCGTTGGAGTAGTCGTTGCCGGTGAACCGGCGGAGTTGTCCCCTGTCCTTCTGCTCCCGCACCAGATCGATCGCTTTGGCGACGGAAGCCGACGTCGGGTCGGCCGGTGAACTGCCCTGTGCCAGCATGATCATCCCCAGCCCGTCCTGGGCGTCGGCGAGCATGCTCACCTTGCCTGCGAATTTCGGGTCCCACAGGTCATCGACCTTGGTGATGTCACGGCCCGTCGTCTTACGGTTGTAGGCCAGCACCACCATGCCCGACATGTACGGCGCGGTGTACCTGCGCCCGGGGTCGATCGCGGCGTTCAACAGTGCCGGTTGCAGGTTGGCCTTGTTGGGCCAGCGTTCCGGGCGGATCTCGTTGAGCCAGCCCAGCCGCATCAGCCGGGCGTCGATGGTCTCCGACGGGATCACCAGGTCGCAGCCGATGTCCTGTCGGTGCGACAGTGGCTCCTTGTTCTTGGCGAACCATTCCTCGTCGTCGTTGTAGTCCTCTTTGTAATCCACCTTCAGTCCGGTGGCCTGCTGGAACGCGGCAACAAATCCGTCGGCGATGTAGAGCGGCCAGTTCGAAACCCGCAGCGTCCCGGAGGCGGGTGCACCGTCATCCGGAGCGGCGGACGTACCCCCGCTCTGCGGGGCGGAGTTGGATCCGCAGGCGCTCAACATCGTCGGACCGAAGGCGAGGGCAGCTGCTGCCACGCTGCCGCCGAGCAGGAACCGCCTGCGCGAGGTTGTCATGCCCCCAAGACTGGTCCGCGACCCATCGCGGCGACATGTCGAAAGGGCTGTACCGACATGACGATCACGCTGGATCTCACGGCTGGTACGCCCAGAGCCGGATCAGGCAGAGCAGGGTCTAGTAACGCAGGCGGTCGCCGACCACCCGCACCATCCCGGGATGCTGCGTGGTGTAGAGCGGATGCAGCATCATCGGGTGCCGGCAGTGCGCACAAGACGCTTGCGGCTGATTCACCGAGGCAAACGTCAGGTGATGGCACTCGCTGCACCGGACGACGTAGCAAGCTCCTACCCAGTTCGCCAATCCCAGATAGATGGCAACTGTCGTTCCCGCCGCCAGCACCATGATCAGTGCGATGGTGAGCACTTCGTAGATCTCCATGACGGGTACCTCCGATCACGATCCCGTAGGGATACCTCAAAGGTAGCTCGCGATGCTTACGCTTTTCTGGCTCTTGTGAAGACCTTGTCCAGTTCTTTACCGCGCAATCCAGCGTGCTCGGCTTTACGGACCTTGTGCAGCACGAGCGGGCAGCGTTTGCAGCGCGGCTTGCTCCGGCAGCACTTCTTCTTGGGCTTAAGACCCGCGATCTTGGCGGACTTCAATCTGATCGCTCCTCGCGTGCGCAGAAGACTGATCGCTCCTCGCGTGCGCAGAAGACCGATCGCTCCTCGCGTGCGCAGAAGACCGATCGCTCCTCGCGTGCGCAGAACGTGACGGGGCTCTCTCGTTTTCGTGATCGAACGGCCGAACTGCGAGAATGTGCGGTGTGGATTCACGGCCCAGTTTCAGAAACGTCGCCATCGTCGCACACGTCGACCACGGCAAGACGACCCTAGTCGACGCGATGCTGCGGCAGTCGGGTGCCTTGACGCACCGCGGCGACGACGCCGTTGAACGCCTGATGGACTCCGGTGACCTGGAGAAAGAAAAAGGCATCACCATCTTGGCCAAGAACACCGCGGTGCACCGGCACCACCCGGACGGCACCATGACGGTGATCAACGTCATCGACACCCCGGGCCACGCCGACTTCGGCGGCGAGGTCGAACGTGGGCTGTCCATGGTGGACGGCGTGGTACTGCTGGTCGACGCCTCGGAAGGGCCGCTGCCGCAGACCCGCTTCGTGCTGCGCAAGGCACTGTCCGCGCACCTGCCGGTGATTCTGGTGGTCAACAAGACCGACCGCCCCGACGCCCGGATCTCCGCCGTCGTCGAGGAGAGCCACGATCTGCTGCTCGACGTCGCCTCCGACCTCGACGAGGAAGCCCAGGCATCCGCCGAGAAAGCCCTGGACCTGCCCACGCTGTACGCATCGGGCCGGGCGGGCATCGCCTCGACGACGCAGCCCGCCGATGGCGAGAATCCCGATGGGGAGAACCTCGATCCGCTGTTCGACGTGCTGATGGAGCACATCCCGCCGCCGTCGGGTGATCCGGAGGCGCCGCTGCAGGCGCTGGTCACCAACCTTGACGCGTCGGCGTTCCTGGGCCGGCTCGCGCTGATCCGCATCTACAACGGCCGGCTCAAGAAGGGCCAGCAGGTGGCCTGGATGCGTGAGGTCGACGGAACGCCGGTGATCACCAGCGCCAAGATCACCGAGCTGCTGGCCACCGAGGGGGTGGACCGCACCCCGACCGAGGAGGCTGTGGCCGGCGACATCGTCGCGGTCGCGGGCATCCCCGAGATCATGATCGGTGACACCCTCGCCGACCCCGACCACGCGCATGCCCTGCCCCGGATCACCGTCGACGAGCCCGCGATCTCGGTGACCATCGGCACCAACACGTCGCCGCTGGCCGGCAGGGTGTCCGGGCACAAGTTGACCGCCCGCATGGTGAAGAACCGGCTCGACCAGGAACTGGTCGGCAACGTGTCGATCCGGGTCGTCGACATCGGCAGGCCCGACGCCTGGGAGGTGCAGGGCCGCGGTGAGCTGGCGCTGGCCATCCTCGTCGAGCAGATGCGCCGCGAAGGGTTCGAGCTGACCGTCGGCAAGCCGCAGGTGGTGACCAAGAACGTCGACGGCAAGCTGCACGAGCCGTACGAGGCGTTGACCATCGACTGCCCGGAAGAGTTCGTCGGCGCCATCACCCAGCTGATGGCCGCCCGCAAGGGCCGCATGGAGGAGATGACCAACCACGCCGCGGGATGGGTCCGGATGGACTTCATCGTCCCCAGCCGTGGGCTGATCGGCTTCCGTACCGACTTCCTCACCGAGACTCGTGGCACCGGCATCGCCAACGCGGTGTTCGACGGCTACCGGCCGTGGGCCGGGGAGATCCGGGCCCGGCACACCGGCTCGCTGGTCAGCGACCGCAGCGGCTCGATCACCCCGTTCGCGATGATCCAGCTCTCCGACCGTGGACAGTTCTTCGTCGAACCGGGTGAGGACACCTACGAGGGCCAGGTGGTCGGGATCAACCCGCGTGCCGAGGACCTCGACATCAACATCACCCGTGAGAAGAAGCTGACCAACATGCGGTCGTCCACCGCCGACGTGATGGAGACCCTGGCCCGGCCGCTGGTGCTGGACCTGGAGCAGGCGATGGAGTTCTGCGCGGCCGACGAGTGTGTCGAGGTGACGCCCGAGATCGTGCGCGTGCGCAAGGTCGAGCTCACGGCGAGCCTGCGCGCCCGGGCCAAGGCGCGGGCCAAGGCGGAACAGGGTTCCAGGGCCTAACAGTTCGCGCCGAGTGGCCAGTTCTGCACACGTTTTTCGAGTGTGCCGTGTAGCAGGTGGCCACTCGGCGGAAGACCGCGACTTGTCGGCCGTTACTGGTCTTGGGGGAGGAACGTGCGCAAGCTTCGGCGAGCTTCTCGTGCGGTGCGCAACACCGGAACGCCGGTAGCGGTCGATACCCTGAGTGGCGTGCCGTCACCCTCCCGCCGTGCCCGAATGACCGTCGGCGTGCTCGTTTCGGTACCGTCTCTGCTGCTCAGCGCCTGTACGGTCAGTCCGCCGCCCGCGCCGCAGAGCACCGAAACCACACAGGTCACGCCACCGCCGCCGGCCAAGGCGATGCAGGTGATCATGGCGATCGACTCGATCGGCCCCGGCTTCAACCCCCATCTACTGTCCGATCAGTCGCCCGTGAACGCCGCGATCGCCGCGCTGGTGTTGCCCAGCTCGTTTCGGCCCGTACCCGACCCCAAGTCGCCGACCGGTTCGCGTTGGGAACTCGACACGACACTGCTGGAATCGGCGGAGGTGACGAGCCAGAGCCCCTTCACGGTCACCTACAAGATCAAGCCCGAGGCGCAGTGGACCGACAACGCGCCGATCGCCGCGGACGACTACTGGTATCTGTGGCGACAGATGGTCGGGCAGCCCGGTGTCGTCGACCCGGCCGGCTACGACCTGATCACCGGAGTCCAGTCGGTCGACGGTGGCAAGCAGGTCGTGGTGACCTTCTCGCAGCCGTATCCGGCATGGCGCGAGTTGTTCAACGACATCCTGCCCGCCCACATCGTCAAGGATGTGCCCGGCGGATTCGGCGCCGGGCTGGCCCGGGCCATGCCGGTCACGGGCGGACAGTTCCGGGTGGAGAGCATCGACCCGCAGCGCGACGAGATCCTGCTCGCCCGCAACGACCGATTCTGGAGCGTGCCCGCCAAGCCCGACCTGGTGTTGTTCCGCCGTGGCGGCGCCCCTGCGGCGCTGGCCGACTCGATTCGTAACGGCGACACCCAGGTGGCCCAAGTGCACGGTGGCGCAGCCACTTTCGCGCAGCTCAGTGCCATCCCGGATGTGCGCACCGCGCGGATCGTCACGCCTCGGGTGCTGCAACTCTCGCTGCGCGCGCAGCAGCCGAAACTCGCCGACACCCAGGTGCGCAAGGCCATCCTGAGCCTCATCGACGTCGATCTGCTGGCCTCGGTCGGCGCCGGTGACGACAACACCGTGACACTCGCCCAGGCCCAGGTGCGTTCGCCGTCGGACCCCGGCTACGTGCCGACCGCGCCACCGGCCATGGGCCGTGACGCTGCGCTGGAGCTGCTGCGGGGTGCGGGCTATCAGATCGAGCCTGCCGCACCCCCAACGCCGGGAAATCCGGTGCCGGACAATGGCCGTCAACGCATCACCAAGGACGGGGTGCCGTTGTCCATGGTGCTCGGTGTCGCCTCGAACGACCCGACGTCGGTGGCCGTGGCCAACACCGCGGCCGACCAGTTGCGCAACGTCGGCATCGAAGCCTCGGTGTTGGCTCTGGATCCGGTGGCCCTCTACGGTGACGCGTCGACCACCAATCGCGTCGACGCCATCGTCGGTTGGCATCAGGCCGGGGGAGACCTGGCGACGTCACTCGCGTCGAGGTACGGGTGCCGTGCGCTGGAGGCCACCTCGGTCTCGACGGCCGTGCCCGGACCACCGGCGCCGCCGTCGTCGCCGTCATCGAAGACGACGACCCCTCCGCCGCCGGCCACCGCGACCACCGCAACGCCACCGCCGACGATTCCGGCGCCGGGCTCCGGTGATCTGGTGCAGGCACCCAGCAACATCACCGGCATCTGCGATCGCAGTATCCAGCCGAAAATCGATGCGGCACTTGACGGTAGCGAGAACATTGCCGACGTGATCCAGGCCGTGGAGCCCCGGCTGTGGAACATGTCGACCGTATTGCCGATTCTGCAGGACACCACGATCGTGGCAGCGGGCCCCAGTGTGCAGAACGTCAGTTTGTCCGGCGCGGTGCCCGTGGGCATCGTGGGCGATGCCGGCAGTTGGATGAAAACGAAGTAGCGGCGCTCCCGGGGCGGCCGAGTGCCCTTGGTGCCGAAATAGGGGTGGGCCCCCTCGTCGTGACGAGAAGGCCCACCCGATAGGTGACGGTCAGGCTGCGTTGTGCGAACCTGAACCGCCCGACGAGTTGCCGCCCTCGCCGGAACCCGTCGAATTGCTCTGGCCACCGCTCTTGGATGCGGTCTTCTTGCCGGTCAATCCCTCACCGGCCTTCTTCAGCCCGTCGGTGATGTTCTTGACGGCGCCCTTGACCCCATCCTGAGTCTGCTTGAGCCGGTTGGCACGGGTTGGCGTGGCGGTGCTGGCCGCCTTGTCGCTCGACGCGGTCTTGGCGCCATTACCGGCCGGCGAATCGGTCACTGCAGACCCCGCGGCGGCAGATCCCGATGGAGTGGATTCCGTTGGCGCCGTGCTGGTCTGCTCTGCCGGGGCCGGTGCGACGTCGAGCGTGACAACCTTGGCCGGAGCCTTGGGTGCTGCGCTCAACTGTGCCACGGCGGCGGTCAATGCGGCAGGCGGCGCGATGTCCTTGGCGATGGCATCACGGGCCTGCCGCAGCGCGGAGAGCAATCCGAGGCTCGGTCCGAGCAACCCACCGCCGCCCGCGGCCTCGGCTCCGTTGAGGAACGCATCGGCGATCTGACCGGGCCCGGCAATCACCGCGTTGACGAAGCCGAGCGGGTCGCCGGCCTTGATCGCGTCGACCATGTTCTGGCCGACGTTGCCGCTCACCAGCACCGCAGGATACACGGTGTTGAGTGCGCCCAGCACCGGAATGAGCACGGCCAGTGGATCATTGATGACATTGAGCAGATTCTGCACAGGCTGCTTGACGGCGTTGGTGATCGGCTCCAGCAGCGGCAGGCCTGCCACCAGAACCGGGCTGAGCAGGGCACTCCACGCGGTACCGACAGCACCGTTGATGTCACCGGCGAAGAGCTGAGTGAACGCCAGTTGGAGCTGGGCCGGGATGCCGTACGGATTTGACGGGTCCAGTTGCTGCCCGAGAGCCTCGCCCGCCTGCTGCAGCCCCGCGAAAACCCCTTGGCCGCTGGTGATCTGGTTGGCGACGATCTGTTGCAGAATCGGGAACGGGTCGGCGATTTCCGTGCCGATGAGCGTCCCGACGTTGTTGACGGTGTTGGTGATTAGCTGGACGTACGCCTCGAACGGGTCGACGGCTGCGGAGAGGTTCACCGATGCCGTCGAGACCGCCGGCACGTGAACATCTGGCAGCGGCGGAGCGACGGGGCTGACCGCGATAGCGCCCGCGCCCACCAGTGCCACGCCCGCCGCCAGATAGGACCGTGCGGAATTTGACCGTGCAGCGACTTGCATAGGTTCTCCTTACCCTCGATGTACCCCCGGCAAGGCAAAAGCTACCTGAGAGTAAGATAATGAATCAGCGCTTTTCAAAAGTTTGCATTCATCAGTAAATCGCTGGCAACTTGTCGGCACTGCTGTCAAAACTAGCTGCTCATACACAGTTTTGACGTAGACGTAAGCACGTCTACCCGGATTTGCCACAATGTGTTGATGCAAAAATTTGCATTGAAGCATTCATGTTGCGCAAACAAGTGTCAGCGTCTGCAGCGTGTTAACTCGAAAACTGTGATCGGAGCCCGGTGCAGCGGATTTCCATCGACCCGGCGCGAAATGGTGCTTTGCGGACAGGCCGCGGACGGCCGCCTGATTGCGAAGGTTCTCTATATAGCCTGTCTGTGCATCTCTCGCGCGGTGTCACGCCTGCGCCACGGCGTGTGACCGCATCCGAGGAGTGTTTGCTGGGTGATTCCCGTCGCAACCAGTTGTCGGGAGCCGCCACTTTGGCGGACCGGCCTCGATCGCGTGCGGTGACGGAACTACTTGGCCGGCGCCGGGTTTCGCCGCTCGCTCAGCACCCGCAGCCCGTGCGCGGCAGTGGCCGCGACAAGGAACGGCAACAACACCCACCACGGTGGCCGGGCCAGTTCCCAGACGAACAATGCCGCCCACACCGGTGCGCGCTGCGTGATGGCCAGCACGCCGGCCGCGCATGTCAACGACACCGCCGCGACACTGACCGGGTGCTCGGTCCAGGTGTTGATCGACAGTGCCACAATCGATCCCAGCGCCGACCCGGTGGCCAGCGCGGGTGTCAGCATGCCGCCCACGGCTCCGGCTCGCAGGAAGACCGCGGTGAGGATCGGCTTGAGCAGAAAGATCATGGCTGCCGCGGCCAGCGTCATGCCGCTGTCAAGGCTGACGGTGAGGATGCTCTTACCGTTGCCGGGAAGTTCGGGCCACCGGATCGAGCAGATCCCGATCAGCAGCCCGGCCGCGGCGATCGCCGGGATCAACAACCATGAAGACGGAGTCCTGGCGGGCCGGGCCAGCTCCATGATGCGGTTGAAGGCCAGCCCGGCTCCGAAACTCAACGGCGCCAAGAGCAACGCGAAACCCGTGAGCAGATAAGACAGTTGGGGGTTGGGCCAGTCGAGGGGCGCCGCGGCGTGAGTGACCGGACTCGCGACGGCGACCGCCAGACTGGACGTGATCAACGCGGCGCCGACGGCCCGCGGATGCCATGTCTTGAGCATGATGCGGACCGCGAAGAGCGCGCCGCCCACCGGCACGCTGTAGACCGCCGCGAGCCCCGCGCCCGCGGCGCACGCCAGCAGGATCTCGCGGTCGCGTGGCGTCAGCGCCCATCGCGACGTCCCGAAATCGCCCAGCACGGCGGCAAATTGACGCGGAGCTCCTTCGCGCCCGAGCGACGCGCCAGAGCCCACGAGAAGCACCTGCAGTCCGGCGTCGAGAGTCAACGGGCGCCGCGGTAAGGGGCCACGGTTGGCGATCGCCGCTGACAAACCGGGCACTTCGACCCGGCGGCGCAGCATCCACCAGCCGAAGCCGGCCAAGGCCCCGCCGATCATCGGTCCGACCGCGCGCCGCACTGGGCTGGCACCGGCGACCCCTTCCAGCAGCGAACCGAACGAATAGTGGTAGGTCAGATGCTCGACGGCGTGCAACAGCAGCGTCGTCGCGACACCCGCGAGCCCGGCCATCAACCCGACCACCACGATGCCGCAACCGAACTCGAGGTTCCGCCGATCCACCTTGGTGAATGTAGGGGAACCGGCGTCGTCGTGAGAGCCGAGTGAGTGTGGCCGACCAGGTGGCGACCGGACTACTGTCGCGGTCGATGCCCAACGAAACGCCCCGCCTGCTGTTCGTCCATGCCCACCCGGACGACGAAACCCTCACTACCGGCGCCACTATCGCCCACTACGTCGCGCAAGGTGCGGATGTCCGCGTCGTCACGTGCACGTTGGGCGAAGAAGGCGAAGTGATCGGCGAACGGTACGCCCTGCTGTCCGTGGACCACGCCGACCAACTCGGCGGCTATCGCATCAGCGAACTCACCCGTGCGCTGGGGGCGCTCGGGCTGGGCGCTCCGCATTACCTGGGAGGTCCGGGTCGCTGGCGCGACTCCGGCATGGGCACCCACCACGCCCAGGGGCGCCAGCGTTGGGTCGACGCAGACATGGACGAGGCGGTCGGCGAGCTCGCCGCCGTCATATGCGAGATGCGCCCGCACGTCGTCGTCACCTACGACCCCGAGGGCGGCTACGGCCACCCCGACCACATCCAGACTCACCGGGTCACCACGGCCGCGGTCGCTGCCGCGGCCGACAACGGCTGGACAGTGCCGAAGTTCTACTGGACAGTGACCGCGACCAGCGCGATGGGTGCCGGTTTGGGTGCGCTGTCCGAATTGCCCGAGGGCTGGATCAGAGTCGCCATCGAGGATGTGCCGTTCGGATATCCCGACGACCGCGTCGACGCCGTCGTCGACGCCACCGACCACCTGCCCGCCAAGATCGCTGCGATGCAGGCCCACGCGACCCAGGTCACCGTCGCCCCCGACGGCCGCGCGTGTGCACTGTCGAACAACATCGCGCTGCCGATCATCGGGGAGGAGCACTATCTGCTGGTCTCAGGCGAGGCCGGGCCCCGCGATTCCCGTGGCTGGGAAACCGATCTCCTTGCCGGGTTGGTTCTGGAATAGCGTCGCCCACGCGGGGTAAGCTCCGAAAAATCCGGCAATAGTCAGCGGCGAAGGGAAACCCATGGACCCCGATCTGGATCCGAACCTGCAGCACTGGCAGGACCGGGCGGACAACTTCCAGTGGGTGGTCGGTTCGATGGTCGCGTTGCTCGACAGCATTCCGACCTGACCACGACGACACCGCGCGTCGACGACGCGCCGGCATCTCGTCCGGTCTTCGACCGCATCGTCCTAGCCCTGCTCGCCGTCGACGGCGTCATCTCGGCTGTCCTCGGCGGACTGTTCCTACCGACCTACCTCGGCGTCGTGCCATTTCCCATCAGTGCGTTCCTCAGCGGTGCGCTCAATGCCGCCCTGGTCTGGGCCGCGATGCAATGCACGCAGTCGTTTCGGTTCGCGGCACTGCCGCTGCTGACGTGGTTGGCGACTGTCGCCGTGATGACACTCGGCGGCCCGGGCGGGGACGTGATCTTCACCGGCCACGGCATCATGGCCTACAGCGCGCTGCTGTTCATGGTGGTCGGGGCGCTGCCGCCGGCGCTGCTGCTGCGCCGACGGCTGACCCGCTGACCTAATCGCCGCCCGAGTTGTCCGAGTTGTCCTTCGACGGCTTGTCGGTCTTGTTCACCTTGGTCTTGGTGTCGGTCGTCGTCTTGCCTGCGCCCTTCGCCGCATTACGCAGGCCGTCGGTCGCCTTCTGCACAGTGGACTTGAGGCCCTCCGTGGCGTTGCGGACGCCGTCGCGGACATCGTTGATGCGCGTCTGACGTGACGTGCCGACCGACTTGTCGGTGGTTGCCTGCTTCTGCAGTTGCAGCGACTGCTGCACTGACTTGGGAACGGTGGTGACCTCGTCGGTCTGGGTCGGCGCGGTCGTGCCGGGCAGCGCGTCGGCGACATTCTCCGTCGCGTCCTTCACCAGATCGGCAGCCCCGGAGGCGGCGGTCTCGACGTCGGTCACGACGGTCTGCACGGGGTTCTTCACATCGCCGGTGGCGCCGGTCGTATCGGTGAGGTCGGCGGTGGGCTTGGTTTTCACGTCAGCGACGTTGAGCAGCGAGGCGCCCTCGGTGAGGCCCTTGAAAGCACTGGCCAGCCTTTCGCCCACGCCGGCGAGCGCCGTCGACAACGTCTGCGTCGGTGCGGTCGCTGTCAGAGATGTCGTCTGGGCCGTCGCGGCGAACGGGAGGCCCGGGGGCAGGGGCGGCAGCGGCGGCAGCACCCAGCCGAGGAAGTAGTTGGCTTCCGCGACGACGGTGTTCCACGCTGCCGCGGCGATACTCCAGCCGACATCGACGATGCCATTGGCCCAGACTCCGAGATTCAGCGGAGCATTGAGAACCGGATTGATGAGGTTGTATACGACGCTGTTGGAGATGGGCCTGATCAATTGGTAGTAGAAGATGTCGGTCTGCGCGCCGATCAAGCCGGCGAACGGTACGCCCCACCCGCCGAGCCAGTACGCGATGTCCACGCCGTAGTTCACGCCCCAGTCGACCCACGACTGGATGTACTGATATGCCGAGGTGACGAAATCGCTGGCAGCGTTCTGCGGGGTCACCACCGCATTCGGCGTCGCCAGGGCGGGCGCGGCTCCCGTCGTCGGCCCGCTGCCCGGGACCGGCGCAGGTTTCGGCACGGTAGGCACGGCGGCGGTCATGCGGCTCGCGGCGGCCAGCAGCTCAACCATGGCCTGCGTCAACTGCGGTTGGGCCGATGATGTCGGATGGGCTGGAACTGCGATATCTGCGGGCGTCACCTGGACCGGGGTGAGCGCGATGGTCGTGGCGGTAGCCGCGGCTGCTCCGGCGATGAGATACGAGCGCACAGATACAGTCATGAAAGCTCCCTGGAAGTTCACAGTCCCAACCCGGCCCTTAACCTATCGCGCGCCCCGTCAATAAACATCTGGAATATCCGCGTGTCGTAGCGCTCGGGCGCGTCGGAGCAGGGGGTGACGGTAGTTTGCGTGGTAGCAGGAACGCACCGCGGCAGCGGTCAGTACTACTGTGACCTCTATGGCAGCCGCCAAGGTTTCAGAATGTGAGACGCGTGGATGATTGACGACATCGCCGGGGTTACAGGGGAGTGGCTCTGAACCCCCAGCACGGCGCCGATCTGCCCAGCCCGGTGGTCCCACCGACCGTCAGCGCGGCCGCGTTGAGACGCGTGTTGCGTCGTGCGCGCGACGGCGTCGCGCTCAATGTCGACGAGGCGGCCATCGCGATGACGGCCCGCGGTGACGATCTGGCTGATCTGTGTGCGAGCGCCGCACGAGTTCGCGATGCGGGCCTGGTCTCTGCGGGGCGGCGTGGTGCCACCGGCCGATTGCCGGTCAGTTACTCGCGCAAAGTGTTCATCCCTGTCACGCATCTGTGCCGCGACACGTGCCATTACTGCACGTTTGTCACCGTGCCAGGAAAGCTGCGGGCACAGGGCATGGGCATGTACATGGAGCCCGACGAGATCCTCGACGTCGCCCGGCGCGGGGCCGAACTGGGCTGCAAGGAAGCACTTTTCACTCTCGGTGATCGTCCCGAGGCGCGGTGGGACGAAGCTCGCCAGTGGCTTGACGAGCGCGGCTACGACTCCACGCTCGACTACGTGCGGGCGATGGCCATCCGGGTTCTGGAGGAGACCGGCCTGCTGCCGCACCTCAATCCCGGAGTGATGAGTTGGTCGGAGCTTTCGCGGCTCAAGCCGGTCGCCCCGTCCATGGGGATGATGCTGGAGACCACGTCGCGGCGGCTCTTCGAAACGAAGGGGCTGGCGCACTACGGCAGCCCTGACAAGGATCCGGCGGTCCGGCTGCGCACGCTCGACGACGCGGGTCGACTGTCCATCCCGTTCACCACCGGCCTGCTGGTCGGCATCGGCGAGACGCTCACCGAGCGTGCCGAGACCATGCACGCTATCCGCAAGTCGCACAAGGCATTCGGCCATGTCCAGGAAGTGATCGTGCAGAACTTCCGGGCCAAGGACCACACCGCGATGGCGTCGACGCCCGACGCGGGCGTCGACGATTTCCTGGCCACCATCGCGGTGACGCGCCTGGTGCTCGGCCCGAAGATGCGCATCCAGGCACCGCCGAACCTGGTGTCCAGGGATGAATGCCTGGCGCTGATCGGAGCAGGCGTCGACGACTGGGGCGGGGTGTCACCGCTGACCCCAGATCATGTCAACCCTGAGCGGCCCTGGCCCGCGCTCGACGATCTCGCAGCGGTGACCGCCGAAGCGGGCTACGACCTCGTGCAGCGGCTGACCGCGCAGCCGGCCTACGTCCAGGCCGGGGCGGCGTGGATCGATCCGCGGGTGCGTGGGCATGTCGATGCGCTGGCCGACCCCGATACCGGGCTGGCCCGCGACGTCAATCCGGTGGGCCTGCCGTGGCAGGAGCCGGATGAGGCGTCGGAGTCGTTGGGACGCACCGATTTGCACACCGCGATCGATGTGGAAGGGCGGCGCACCGAGACCCGCAGTGATCTCGACAGCGCGTTCGGCGACTGGGAGTCGATCCGGGAGAAGATCTCCGAGCTGGCCGCGCGGGCGCCGGAGCGCATCGACACCGATGTGCTGGCCGCCTTGCGGTCTGCGGAACGGGACCCGGGCGGGTGCAGCGACGACGAATACCTCGCGTTGGCGACTGCCGACGGGCCGGCATTGGAAGCCGTTGCGGCCCTGGCCGATTCGCTTCGCCGGGAGACCGTTGGCGAGGACGTGACGTTCGTCGTCAACCGCAACATCAACTTCACCAACATCTGCTACACCGGCTGCCGGTTCTGCGCCTTCGCGCAACGCAAGGGCGACGCCGACGCGTACTCGTTGTCGACCGACGAGGTGGCCGACCGGGCCTGGGAGGCGCACGTCGCCGGCGCGACCGAGGTCTGCATGCAGGGCGGCATCGATCCGGAACTGCCCGTCACGGGCTATGCGGATCTGGTGCGGGCCGTCAAGGCGCGGGTGCCGTCCATGCACGTGCACGCGTTCAGTCCGATGGAGATCGCCAACGGCGTGACCCGCAGTGGGCTGTCGGTGCGGGAGTGGCTCATCAGCCTGCGCGAGGCCGGGCTCGACACCATCCCCGGCACGGCCGCCGAGATCCTCGACGACGAGGTGCGCTGGGTGCTGACCAAGGGCAAGCTGCCCACCTCGGAGTGGATCGATGTGGTGACCACCGCGCACGAGGTGGGGCTGCGCTCGTCGTCGACGATGATGTACGGCCACGTCGACACCCCCAAGCACTGGGTGGGGCACCTCAACGTGCTGCGCGGTATCCAGGACCGCACCGGCGGCTTCACCGAGTTCGTGCCGCTGCCGTTCGTGCACCAGTCCTCACCGCTGTATCTGGCAGGTGGTGCGCGGCCGGGGCCGACCCACCGCGACAACCGGGCCGTGCACGCGCTGGCGCGGATCATGTTGCACGGCAGGATCTCTCACATCCAGACCAGCTGGGTCAAGCTCGGTGTCGAGCGCACGCAGGTGATGCTGCGAGGCGGCGCCAACGACCTCGGCGGCACCTTGATGGAAGAGACCATCTCTCGCATGGCCGGTTCGGAGAACGGCTCGGCCAAGACCGTCGAGGAACTCGTCGCCATCGCCGAGGGCATCGGTCGTCCCGCACGCCAGCGCACCACCGATTACTCACCGCTGGCTGCCTGATTCTCTGCACCGCGAGCGTGCGTGTCTGTCCCTCGACACGCCGCTCGCCGGCAACATGTAGCGCACGCTCGTGCTTGCCGAATGTGCGTTGAGGCACCCGGCGTCCCCGCCCGATACGGCATCTGACCCGGCGTCACCTCCCTAAGCCGGCGTCGTCCTATATATCCGCACGCTCAAGCCTGCCGAGCGTGCGCAAAATGCTGGGATTTTGCGGCGTGTCGAGGGACAGACACGCACGTTCGCGGTGCAAGGGGAGGCGGCCGGAAAATTTTTTCGCGGCGACGGGAATGCATGCGGACCGTAGTCCGGTTATGTTTGACGAAGGCGCCGGAACGGCCGGCCCGCCAGACCAAGGAGACATCATGACCGCTGCAACCGCCACTGATCTGACCGCCGGCACCTGGGCCATCGATCCGGTGCATTCCTCGATCAACTTTTCTGTCCGGCATCTGATGGTGAGCAAGGTTCGCGGCAGCTTTGAGACCTTCAGCGGCGCGATCGTCGTGGCCGAGGACGGCACCCCGTCGGTGACCGCCACCATCGACGTCAACTCGATCAACACCCGCAACGAGCAGCGCGACGCGCACGTCCGGTCGGCCGACTTCTTCGACGCCGAGAACCACCCGACCGCCACGTTCGCCTCGACCGGTGTACGGCGCGACGGCGACGACTACGTCGTCGACGGCGACTTCACCCTCAAGGGCGTGACCAAGCCCGTCTCGCTGAAGCTGGAGTACAACGGCGTCAACCCGGGCATGGGCCAGGGGCCGGTCGCCGGCTTCGAGGCCTCGGTCGTGTTGAACCGCAAGGACTTCGGCATCGACATCGAGCTGCCGCTGGAGACCGGTGGCACCGTCGTCGGCGACAAGGTGACCATCACCCTCGAGATCGAGGCGCTCAAGCAGGCCTGAGAACCGCGACTCAACCACCGGCGTGACGCCCGAGCGTCACGCCGGTGTCGTGTTCCGCGGATGCGATGTGCCACGTCCCGCGTGGCCCGAGGTGCGGCTCCCGAACTCGACGCCTTTGTTCGGAACGAACTGGCAGCGCGGTCGTGAGTGTTACAGGCGCGCAGCCAATTCCGTGCCCTGCCTGATGGCCCGTTTGGCGTCCAGTTCGGCGGCGAGCGCGGCGCCGCCGATGACGTGCGGCTCGATACCGTTGCGGCGCAGTCCCTCTTCGAGATCGCGCACCGATTCCTGGCCGGCGCAGATCACCACACTGTCCACCGCCAGTACCCGCGCATCGGTGTGGTCGGGTCCGAAGCTGATATGCAGTCCCTCGTCGTCGATCCGCTCGTAGTTCACCCCGGAAAGCTGGTGTACGCCTTTGGCTTTCAGTGATGCGCGGTGCACCCAGCCGCTGGTCTTACCGAGCGTGCGGCCCTGTGGTCCTTTGGTGCGTTGCAACAGATATACCTCGCGCACCGCCGGCGCAGGCAGCGGTGTGGTGAGTGCGCCGCGCGCCTCTTGCGGATCCGCCGCACCCCACTCTGCTTTCCATTCCTTGAGGTTGAGTGTCGGTGATTGATCGGTCGTCAGGAACTCGCTGACGTCGAATCCGATCCCGCCGGCACCGATGACGGCCACTGACGCGCCTACTGGTGCTCCGGTGATGGCCTGCGCATAGGTGAGCACCTTGGGATGGTCGATGCCGGGAATGTCGGGCAGGCGTGGCGTCACCCCGGTGGCGAGTACCACGTCGTCGAATCCGGTCAGCTCCTCGGCGCCGACGCGGGTCCCGAGCCGTACCCCGACGCCGTGCTTGTCGAGCATGCGGGTGTAGTAACGGATCGTCTCGTTGAACTCTTCCTTGCCGGGAATCCTTCTGGCCAAGTCGAATTGACCGCCGATCACGCTGCCCGCCTCGAAAAGCGTGACCCGGTGGCCGCGCTGGGCTGAGCTCACCGCGGCGGCCAGTCCTGCGGGGCCCGCGCCCACGACGGCCACCGAACGCGCACGCCGGGTGGGACTCAGTGTCAGCGTGGTTTCCCGTCCCGCCCGCGGGTTGAGCAGGCACGACACGTTCTTGTGGACGAAGGCGTGGTCGAGGCAGGCCTGGTTGCACGCGATGCAGGTGTTGATCTCGTCGGCGGTGTCGGCGGCGGCCTTGTTCACCCAGTCCGGATCGCTCAGCAGTGGCCGGGCCATCGAGATGAGCTGGACGTGGGTGTCGGCCAGAATCTGTTCGGCGGCCTGCGGCATGTTGATCCGGTTGGATGCGACCACAGGAATGGTGACGTGTTCGGCGACCGCGCTGCTGATGCCGACGAATGCCGCATTGGGGACCGAGGTGACGATCGTCGGCACCCTGGCCTCATGCCAGCCGAAGCCCGAGTTGATCATCGTCGCCCCGGCCGCCTCGATTTCGGTTGCCAGCGCGACGATCTCGTCCCAGCTCTGGCCGTCCTCCACGTAGTCGGCCATCGACATCCGATAGCACACGATGAAGTCGGTACCGACGGCTTCCCGCACCCGCCGCACGATCTCGACCGGGAAACGGCGCCGCTTCTCCGGAGTGCCGCCCCAGGCGTCGGTGCGCTTATTGGTACGTGGCGCCAGGAACTGGTTGAGCAGATACCCCTCGCTGCCCATGATCTCGACACCGTCGTAACCGGCTTCCCGGGCGAGCAGCGTGCAGCGGACGAAGTCGTCGATGGTGCCTTGGACGTCACGCAGTCGTCGCGGCTTAAATGGGTTGATGGGCGCCTTGATCGACGATGCACTGACCGAAAGCGGGTGATACGCATAGCGTCCGGCGTGCAGGATCTGCAGGAGGATCTTGCCGTCGGCCTCGTGGACCGCCCCGGTGATGCGGCGGTGCCTGCGTGCCTCGGTTGACGACACCATCTGCGATCCCAGCGGCAGCAGCCAACCCGTCCTGTTGGGGGCGTAGCCACCGGTGATGATCAGACCCACGCCGCCGCGGGCGCGTTCGGCGAAATACTCGGCGAGCTTGTCGGTGTCGCGGGCGCGGTCTTCGAGGCCGGTGTGCATCGAGCCCATCACCACTCGGTTACGCAGTGTCGTGAAGCCGAGGTCCAACGGTGACAACAGGTTCGGATAGTTCATCGGGATCCTTCCGGAACTCGGGGACTACAGGGCTTCGGGAACTACAGGGCTTCCAGAACTTCGGAAAGCCACGCGAGTGAGCTCTCCTCGGCACGCATTCCGCCGCGCAACACCAGGTATTGGTGCAGTGCACTGCCCTGCAGCGCCGCCGGATCGGGGAACTGTCGCTTCTGGTACCCGCGGTAGGTGTCGAGCAATGCGGCCCGCTCGGATCGCAGCGCCTCGATCTGTTCGCGCAGTGCGGTGAGATCCCCGTGGGCCGCGCCGCGGACCTTGACGGCCAGATCGCGCGTGCGGGTGTCCGCAGTCGAACCGGCCCTGCCTGCCGGGGGTTTCGGCAGTGGTTCGGCGATCCAGCGGGCCAACTCGGCGCGTCCGGCGGCGGACACGGTGTACACCTTCTTGTCCGGCCTGCCGTACTGCACGACGGGGGTGGCATGCACCCATCCGTCGTTCTCCATGGCCCGCAACGTTCGGTAGATCTGCTGGTGGGAGGCCGCCCAGAAGTAGCCGATCGACCGGTCGAAGCGGCGGGTCAGCTCATAGCCCGAACCGGACTGCTCGCTCAACGACACCAGGATGGCGTGGGGGAGGGCCATGCCCGGAGCCTAGGTGGGACCGCTGGTCCTATGCAACTAGGTGCAGTGGGGTGGAGTGCATAGGCGTGGCGACTGGTCGAGTTGTATCTGCAACGTTTAGTATCAGTAACCGCGAGCCACCCTTAACTGGTGGCGCGCGAAGTTAGGACACACTGAGACGAGCGTCCCGGAATGTGTAACGCATACTGGCGCGCGGGATCACGAGTCCTCAACGAGCCCGACCAGCAGCCCACTGGACAGGAGACACATCAGTGACGTACGTCATTGCCGAACCCTGCGTCGACGTCAAAGACAAGGCGTGCATCGAGGAATGCCCTGTCGACTGCATCTACGAGGGTGGACGCATGCTGTACATCCACCCCGACGAGTGCGTGGACTGCGGTGCATGCGAACCGGTCTGCCCGGTCGAGGCCATCTACTACGAAGACGATGTGCCGGACCAGTGGGCCAGCTACACGCAGGCCAACGCGGACTTCTTCACCGAGCTGGGCTCGCCGGGCGGTGCTTCCAAGGTCGGACAGACCGACAACGACCCGCAGGCCATCAAGGACCTTCCGCCGCAGGGTGAGGACTGATCCTGCCGTTCCTGCCCCGCTCTGACGTCGCGCGCACACCGCGCTCGGCTGCTCTGCCGGAGTTCCCCTGGGACACCCTGGCCGAGGTGACGGACCGCGCCCGGTCGCATCCCGACGGCATCGTGGACCTGTCGGTGGGGACCCCGGTGGACCCGGTGGCCCCACTGATCCGTGAGGCACTCGCGTCGGCGAGTGCCTCACCCGGGTACCCGGCCACCGCGGGAACCCCCGCGCTGCGCGCGTCGGCGACGGCTGCGCTGCGGCGTCGCTACGGCATCACCGATCTGGCGCCCGACGCGGTCCTTCCGGTCATCGGCACCAAAGAGCTGATCGCCTGGCTGCCGACGCTGTTGGGCCTTGGTTCCGGCGACGCGGTCGTGGTCCCGGAGTTGGCCTACCCCACCTACGAGGTCGGTGCGCGGCTGGCGGGCGCTCAGGTCATTCGGGCGGATGCGTTGACCCAGCTCGGTCCGCAGGTGCCCGCGCTGATCTATCTCAACTCGCCGAGCAACCCGACCGGCCGCGTGCTGGGGCTGGACCACCTGCGCAAGGTGGTGACATGGGCACGTGAACGCGGCGTCCTCGTCGCGTCCGACGAGTGCTACCTCGGGCTCAGCTGGGATGCCGACCCGGTCAGCGTGCTGCATCCGACGGTCAGCGACGGTGACCACACCGGGCTTCTGGCCATCCACTCGCTGTCCAAGACGTCGTCCCTGGCGGGCTATCGCGCTGGATTCGTCGCCGGGGATCCTGCGGTGGTCGCCGAGTTGCTGGCGGTGCGCAAGCACGCAGGCATGATCGTCCCGACGCCGGTGCAGGCGGCGATGGTCGCGGCCCTCGACGACGACGAACACGAAGCCGTGCAACGGGATCGGTATGCGCGTCGCCGTGCGGTGCTGCTGCCGGCTCTGCAGTCGGCCGGCTTCACGGTCGAGCACTCCGAGGCCGGGCTCTACCTATGGGCGAGCCGCGGTGAACCGTGCCGGGACACCGTCGCGTGGCTGGCCGAACGCGGCATTCTGGTTGCGCCCGGCGAGTTCTACGGTCCGGCAGGCACCCAGCATGTGCGGGTCGCGTTGACGGCCACCGACGAACGCATCGACGCGGCCGTCGCTCGCCTCGCCTGATCTCTGCTCTGGGCGGCCGAGTGGCCAGTTGTCACCCGAGAAGTGCGGAAAAGTGGGCAACAACTGGCCATTCGACGCCCGGGCAGCAGCCGGCTATCCCTCGAAGCCGTGGTAGTGCATCACGTGCTTGATGCGGGTGTAGTCCTCAAGCCCGTACATCGACAGATCCTTGCCGTAGCCGGAGTGCTTGAAACCACCGTGCGGCATCTCGGCCACCAGCGGGATGTGGGTGTTGATCCACACACAGCCGAAGTCCAGTCGGGCCGACATCCGCGCCGCCACATCGACATTGCGGGTCCACACCGACGAGGCCAACCCGTACTCGGTGCCGTTGGCGTACGCCAGTGCCTCGTCTTCGGTGCTGAACTTCTGTGCGGTGACGACCGGCCCGAAGATCTCGGTCTGGATCAACTCGTCGTCCTGGCGCAGATCGGCGATCAGGGTGGGCTCGAAGAAGAAACCGGCGCCCTCTTTCTTCTTGCCACCGGCCAACACTCGGGCATGCTCGGGCGCCCGTGAGACCAGACCCGAGACGTGGGCCAGCTGGTTGGGATTGTTGATCGGGCCGAACAGGATGTCCTCGTCGTCGGGGTCGTACCCGGTCTTGGTGGCGGCAACCGATTCGGTCATCGCCGCCAGCAGCTCGTCGTAAATGCCCTCCTGGACGATCATGCGAGTGGCGGCGGTGCAGTCCTGGCCGGCGTTGAAATAGCCTGCGGCCGTGACGCCCTCGACGACTGCTGCGATGTCGGCGTCATTGAACACCACCACGGGGGCCTTGCCGCCGAGCTCGAGATGGGCTCGCTTGAGGTCCTGTGCGGCGCTCGTCGCGACTGCGACACCGGCACGGGTCGACCCGGTGATCGACACCAACTGCGGCACCGGGTGTGCGGTGAGCGCGGCGCCGGTATCCCGGTCGCCGCAGACCAGGTTGCACACCCCGGGCGGGAAGATCTCCTGCATCTTCTCGACCATCCAGTACGACGACGCCGGAGTGGTGTCCGACGGCTTGAGCACCACGGTGCAGCCCGCGGCGAGCGCCGGCGCGAACTTCCACACCGACATCATCATCGGGTAGTTCCACGGCGCGACCTGGGCCACCGGACCGACCGGTTCGCGTCGGATGGACGACGTGTGACCGCGCATGTACTCGCCCTGCGAGCGGCCCTCCAGCACCCGCGCGGCGCCGGCGAAGAACCGGATCTGGTCGAGCATCGGCGGAATCTCTTCCGACGCGGTCAGCGAAACCGGCTTGCCGGTGTTTTCGCACTCGATGGCGATGAGCTCGTCGGCGTTCTCCTCGATCACGTCGGCGAGCTTGAGCAGCGCCCGCTGCCGCTCGCTGGGAGTGGACCAGCGCCACGTCTCGAACGCTTTACCGGCCGCCTGGAACGCCAGATCCACATCCGCCGCAGACGAATTCGGCGCTGAGGCGAACACCTCGCCGGTGGACGGGTTGACAATGTCCATCATCTGGCCATCTGAGGCGGTCTGGATTTCTCCGTTGATGATGTTGTGGATGACTTTCTTATCCGACATGTAGATAACTCCGATCAGTGGGGGTGGTGACAGGCGGAAGGCGGGGTCGGCTCGACATCGAGAGCCGGATTGCGGTCGAAGAAGCCTGCCGGTTTGAGCCAGAAGGAGACGGCGTCCACCGGCATGATGGGCCATTCCTCGGGCCGCGGGATGTGATGGATGCCGAAGGTGTACCAGAGCACGACATCGGTGTTGTCGATCGGCCGGTTGGCGGCGGTCCACTCCGGCAGGCCGAGGCCCGGGCCGCTCTGGTTGACGAATTCGCCTGACGGCCAGCGCTCGTCGGGGCTGTTGGGGGTGACCCAGAGCGTGTGGGCGATGGCCTCGGCCCGCTGGAAGATGGGCGAGGCGGGGTCGAACATCGCGGGAAAGGCGGCGCCGGGCACCAGCTTGTACGACGGGTGGGTGCCCAGGCCGTTGGTGGTGTTCTCGTTGACCACTTTCCAGGCCCGCTGGGTGTGCCAGTTGTAGTCCTGCTTGCCCTCCGACTCGGTGCGAAGCGCAGTGTTCTTCTGCCGCAAGGACAATCCGTACGGGTTGTCCGGGCCTATCGGTTCGATCTCGGTTTCGGTTGCGTAGACGGTGTTGTCTGCGCCGTCCACGTCGAGGTCGAGCCGGGCGGTGATGAAGTGCTGGTGGAACGGTGCGTAGGTGTTGGTGTCCACCAGCGTGCCGTGCGGGTACTCCTCACCGTCGCGCAGATGGGTGGTGACCATCAAACCCGTTGCGCGGATCTCACATTCGATATTGCCGTCCTGGTAGAACCGCCAGTACACGAGATATTCGTAATTCGCGACGGTCATGTGGCTGGACACCGTGAGCCTGCGCATGCGGCGCACGTCGGCGCTGCCGCCGTGCTCAACGTGCTTCCACAGCACCGCGTTGTCTTCCTCGTGGATGCAGATCGCGTTGCGGATCGAGTACGGCTCGCCCTTGGTGTCGTGCAACACCGCGTCGAGGTAGCGGATCTCACCGAGGCAGTCGCAGCCCAGCTCCAGCGAGGTGGTCATGAACCCGATGCCCCACTCGCCGATGTCGAAGGCGGTGCGCCGGTAGTGATCCGGGCAGTGGTCGCGGTAGGGTACCGCCATCTCGGCCAGTGACATCCGATGCGCGATGGGCCGCACCCGGCCGTGGTCGTTGTAGCTGACCGTGTGCAGCGTCATGCCCTCGCGGTAGTTGAAACCGACTCGCAGCGACCAGTTCTGCCATTGCAGCAGGTTGCCGTCCAGGGTGAAGGACGGGCCTTCGGGCTGGGTGATGTCCAGGGGTTTCAGCGGTGGGCGAGTGCTGGACTCGCGTAGTTGTGCGGGGATGTTGGCGGGCCTGTACTCGGCCATCACCTCCGGGATGTCGATCGGTTCGCCTTCTTCGATCTCCAGCAGCTCCATCGTGTTCATGTCGACGACGCAGTGGAATCCCCGCAAATGGTGCGCGTAGATGTTGGCGCCGCCGGGGGAGCGCAGCCAGGTGTCGGTCCAGCCGAGCCTCCTGCCCTTGTACCGCTCCGGGATCAGGATGTCGCCGTAGGTCCAGACGTCCATGAACACCATGTCCATGTCGGTGACGCCGCGCCGGGCCAATGCGGCGATCACGTCGGGGTTGCTGCGCATCGCCCGATCGCACTCGTCCCATTCGTCGACGGTGAAGTTGGCTTGCACACCCGGCAGGTGCGTCCAGCTCAATACGGCGTCATCGGTGAGTGAGACGGTGGCCTTATAGGTGCTGTTGGAGTCTCGGTGGAAGCACACCACGAGCGCGCGGCGGTCCGGTGCCGTACCGGTCGTGTCATATGCGGCGAGCTGTTGTTTGTCGGGTTCAGCCAGTTCGATGGAGGCGAACCGCCACCGGTCGTCCACGCCACGGTCACGCCGCACGATGGCGGCTACCTGCCGGAATTCCTCCGGGCCCAGTGGATCAAGTGGGTGAAACGTCCGAACGACGGTGTCAGTCATCGACCCTCCGATGTGATTCAGTTCACGATCTGGATCAGTATGCGAGGGGTGCGATGTTTGCACAGCTGCCGAATTGGCCAATCGGCTGTGCGGGGATAGACGTTCCGTCTAAACGGCCAGGGCGGCGCAGGCGCGCAGCGTCGCGGCGAGGTACGTCGCATCCTGCGGCACCGGCCACGATGACATCTTGACGACGACGGTGCGTGACGCCCGGTCGACGTACACCAGTTGCCCGTGAATGCCCAGGCACAGCAACACCGGGCCGGACGTCCTGCGGTAGAACCAGAATTGGTTGCGGTACCAGCCCCCGGGCAGCATCGGCTCGTTGTCGGTGTGGGCAAACGCTTCCCGGACATCCGGTGTGGGATCGAAAGTCTCGGCGAGCCAGCGGGCGGGGATGACCTGGCGGCCGTGAGGGGCGACTCCGTCGTCGAGAATCAGCTGACCGAAGCGGCCGAGATCGCGCAGGGTGGCGCAGATTCCGCCGTCGTGTACCGCGGTACCCGTCGGGTCGCAGACCACCTCGGCGTCGTACTCGGCGCCCATGGGCTGCCATATCAACGTCGAGATCAAGTCGGCCATGCGAACGCCCGCAGCGCGTTCGCACATCCAGCCGAGCATGTCGGTGTCGCAGGAGCGGTAGGTGAACTCGCCGCCGTGCGGGCCGCCCGAACCGATTTGACGCAGGTACGCATATCCGCCGACGACATCGTCGGGCTGTAGCGGAGCCCATCCCACCGAACGTTCCATCTCCCGCACCTCGGAGTCGGGCGCCGTGTACGCCTCCCGGAATGCGACGCCCGTCCGCATGTCGAGCACGTTGCGCAGGGTCGCCCCGGCATACCCGCAGTCGGCGACCTCGGGCACGTATTCGGTCACCGGGGCGCCTGGGTCGAGATCGCCGCGCTCGACCAGGATGCCTGCGACGCACCCCACGAGCGATTTCGACACCGACATCAGCAGATGTCTGCTGGATTCGGTCATCGCGCCGAGATATTGCTCGGCGACGATGCGGCCGTCACGCAGCACCAGCAGCCCGTCGGTGTGGGTCGCGGCGAACACCTCCGACGCGGTGACCTCCCCACCGCCGGGCCAGATGACCTTCGGATCATCCAGCGATGCCTCGTGTTTGGGCAGCGAAGCGTGGTGGGCGTCGGCTGATATGCGGTGCGTCGGCAACAGCTCACGCAGGTGCTGGAAGGCCCACCGCAGACACCGCGGTTCCTGCCAGTTGGCGATGGTGACCTGATCGTCGGATGCCGGTGGGAACCCCGTCATGGGTTCGGCCTCGTCGTGCATGGCAGGAGATGGTACTGCCGGATTGGAGTTATGATGCGCGCTCTCGCCTACGATCGCCCTGTGGAGGTTAACGCCGACAACTGGCAGCAACCGCCGTTCAATCGGTGGGCGTACTGGCATATCGAAGATATCTTGCCGACGCAGCCGATACTTCGCGGCACCGGCCCGGTGCGCGCGCTGCCTGCTGTGGAGTCCGTTGATCCCTTGGAAGTCAACGTGATTCGGTCCGACGGCGAAGAGGCCACGGTCGGCGACGTGCTGGCGGACACCTACACGGACGCTTACGTGGTGCTGCAGGACGGCGGGCTGGTCGCCGAATGGTATGGCGCGGAGGGAGCCGCCGACCGCCCGCACGCGACGATGTCGATCACCAAGTCTGTGGTGGGCGCGGTGGCCGGCGTTCTGGTGGACCGCGGGCTGCTCGACGTCGGCCTGCCTGTCGTAGACATCGTCGGTGAACTCGCGGGCAGTGGCTACGCCGGTGCGACCGTGCGCGACATCCTCGACATGCGCAGCGGTGTGCGGTTCCGGGAGGACTACACCGACCCGCAGTCCGAGGTTCGGCTACTCGGCGATTGGTTGGGAGCCCGCGGGCTTTACGAGTATCTGGTCGGGTTGTCGGCCGAGGCGCCGCACGGGCAACGTTTTTTGTACCGCTCAGCGGAATCCGATGTATTGGGCTGGGTGTGTGAGCGAGTATCGGGCACACCGATGGCCGAATTGATCTCGACGTTGATCTGGCAACCGATGGGCGCCGAGTTCGATGCCGAGATTCTCTGCGACACAGTCGGTACCGCGATCCACGACGGTGGGCTGTGCGCGACCGCGCGGGATTTGGCGCGCTTCGGTCAGCTGCTCCTGGACGGCGGTGTGGTTCCCGATGACGGCGAGGACGGGGTGCGCACCGTGATCGGGCCGCGCTGGCTGCGAGAGGCCTGGGCGGTCGACGCCGATGCCCGGTCGGTATTCATCGAGTCGCCGAACGAGGTGTCGATGCCGGGCGGTTGGTATCGCAATCAGTTGTGGTTCCGCCCGGGTTTGTTTGGAGATGTGTTGCTTTGCTTGGGAATTCACGGCCAGATGATTCACGTCAGCCGACGCACCCGGACCGTCTGCGTGAAATTCTCGACGTGGCCACAGGCCCAGGAACCGCGCTTCATGCAGGACACCCTGCGGGCATTCGACGCGGTAGGAGGGGCGTTGAGCGGCCGCCAACGGATGGGAGACAAGCACCGTCTGCCCGGCATCGTCTCGGGCATGACGCGGCGATCCGGCGCAGGCAATCCTGGCCAGTGTTGAACGGTTCTGCCGAATGTCCGCCCACGGCGCCGTATTCGTCTTAGTCTGAGCGTCCGTCACATGTGAATCGAAGCCGGCTGGCGATGCGGGAGGTTGCAATGGCGAAACGGGTTCCTACGGCGAGCAAGGCCGCCAAAGCACCCGCGGCGCGTAAAGCTGCGAAAGCGCCTGCGGCGCAGAAGGTCACGAAACCACCGGTGCGCAAAGCGGCCGCCAAGAAGGCGCCCGCAGCCAAGCGGGAACCGGCCCGTACCGCGCCGGCCAATAAGGGTACCGCTACTGCTGCGGCGGCCAAGAAGAGCGCTGCGACCAAGTCAGCTGCCAAGCCGGCTGCGAAAAAGACTGCAGCCAAGAAGACTGCAGCCAAGAAGGCGCCAGCCAAGAAGGCGCCCGCCAAGAAGGCGACTGCAGCCAAAAAGGTGACTGCAGCCAGAAAGGTGACTGCAGCCAGAAAGGTGACTGCAGCCAAGAAGGCACCGGCTGCAAAGAAGGCACCCGTACGCAGGACCACCAAAGCGACTGCCGCCAAGAAAGCGACCAAGGCCCCCGCGCGCAAGGGGCCGCTCGGTGGCAAGACGCTCAACGGAATCTCCGAGATCCGTACCTTCTTCCGCACCAACACCCAGCCGATCTACTTCGTCGGGCCGACGGCATTCAATCTGCTCGGCATCGACCGCTGGGTGCGCAACTTCCAATACATCACCTACTACGACTCTTGGGACGGTGCGCATCCGCGGGTGTTCGCGCCGAAGAACAAGCCCTACGTCGAGTTCGAGTCCAGCGAACACATCAACAACTACCTGCTGCGTGATCCAGAGGTGCGCGCCTACCTGAAGCGGCGCGGCGGCACGCCGATGGTCGCGATGGTGTTCTTCGACGAGGAGACCGAGCAGATCTGCGAGGAGCTCGGCTACAAGCTGATCCTGCCGCCGGATTCACTGCGGCGGCGGTTGGACTCGAAGATCGTCACCACGCAGCTGGGTAATGAGGCCGGCGCGCCGTCGGTGCCCAACGTGCTGGGCAAGGCGAGCAACTACACGCAGCTGCGACGCCTTGCAGGCAAACAGCGGCTGGGCTCGGACCTGGTGGTGCAGACGCCTTACGGCGACTCCGGGAAGACCACGTTCTTCATCAAGTCGAAGGCGGACTGGGATAAGGACGCCGCGGACATGGTCGGCCAGGAACTCAAGGTGATGAAGCGGATCAACAACAAGGCCGCCGCGGTCGAAGCGTGCATCACCAGACACGGCACGATCGTCGGACCGTTCATGACCGACCTCACCGGGTACCCGGAGCTGACCCCTTACAAGGGCGGTTGGTGCGGCAACGACCTTTTCCCTGAAGCGCTTTCGGACGAGCAGCGCGCCACGGCGATCAGCCATGTCCGCAAGATGGGGGACCGGCTGGCCAAGGAGGGCTACCGCGGCTTCCTCGAGATCGATGTGCTCATCGACCTCGACACCGACGAGGTGTACCTGGGTGAGATCAACCCGCGCATCTCAGGTGCCTCGTCGATGACCAACGTGACAGCCGGCGCCTACGCCGACGTACCGCTGTTCCTGTTCCATCTCCTCGAGTTCATGGACGTGGACTACACCATCAACGTCGAGGAGATCAACGACCGGTGGCGGGATCTCGCCGCGGTCGACGTGTGGTCGCAGCTGATCATGAAGGAACCGAACAAGGCTGTGGAACGGATCCTGGCCGCACCGAAGACCGGGACGTGGCACCTCGACGACGACGGTGTGTTGACCTTCGCTCAAGTGGTCAACGACTGGCATGACATCACCGGCGAGGACGAGGCCTTCTTCCTCAGGGTCTATGGCGAAGGTGATTACCGGTTCAAGGGCGCCGATCTGGGCATCCTGGTGACGAAGGGCCGGATGCAGACCGCCGAAGGATTGACGCCGCGTTGCCTGCACTACATCGAGGGCATCCGCGACGCCTATCAATCCGAGCCGCTGCCCGATCCGCCGGCGGTCCATCCTGTCGCCTATGTGAAGTAGCAGCGCTCCGTTCGAGCGATCAGAGGGGTCCGATTTTGTCGGGCCCATTGAGGACAAGCGGCTAGTAGCCAGTTTCTGTAGGTGTCGTCGGTTGTAGTCCGCGATCGATAGCGTGCGCGATCACCGAGGCTGTACTCAGGGACAAATCCGGCGCGGGATTTGTCCCTGATGTGAATCTCGGTGCGGTCGGCCCACTGTTTGTCGGCCCACTGTTTTGTCGGCCTCCGGTTTTGTCGGACGCCTGCGCCATAATTGGTGGTATGTCTTCGCCGGCAACATGTTTCGACGCTGATGGGGTGAGCCCTGTGCAGCGGTTGGAGGTGTTGCTCGACGAATTGTCGGAACTGTGCGGGCAACGCAATGCCATCGACGGACGGATCGTCGACATCGTCGCCGAACTCGAACGTGACGAGTTGTGCGGTGCCACCGGCGCCCGGTCCATCGCCGAGTTGGTGGCCTGGAAAACCGGTGCCACCCCGCACAATGCCGGGATCATGGTCACGGTCGCTCGTCGCCTCGACGAATTCCCGCTGTGCGCCGAAGGAATGCGGGAAGGCCGGCTGTCCCTGGATCAGGTCGGGGTGATCGCCGAACGCGCCGCCGACGGTTCCGATGCGCACTACGCCGAACTGGCCGAGGTCGCCACCGTCACCCAACTGCGCACCGCGGTGAAACTCGAACCCCGCCCCGAACCGGAGCCGCGCCCGGAACCCAAACGCGCGTTCCGCAAAGACGTGCACGAGGACCACACCACCTACCAGATCACCCTGCCCCACGACGAAGCCGCCACCGTCGACGCCGCGATGCAATCCCATCAAGACGCGCTCATCGCAGAGTGGAAACGCGACCACGAAGACGAGGATGACGGGACCTCGGAGCAGGCGCCACCGTTCCCGGACACCGTGGATGCCTTCATGAGTGTGGTCGAGTCCGGCTGGGATACCGACGTGGCGCGCCGCCCGCACGGGCAGCGCACCACCGTCGTCGTACATGTCAATCTCGACCGAGACGGCGACAAGCCCGTCGCCGCGCTGCATCTCGGCCCAGTGCTGACCGAGGACGAGCGGCGCTACCTGAGTTGTGATGCCACCTGTGAGGTGTGGTTCCAACGCCACGGGCAGGTCATCGGCGCCGGACGGACCACCCGCACGGTCAACCGGCGGTTGCGCCGGGTGTTGGAGTATCGCGACCGCTGCTGCGCCGTACCCGGCTGCGGCGCGACCCGGGGTTTGCATGCCCACCACATCACCCACTGGGAGGATGGCGGCCCCACCGACCTCGACAATCTCGTGTTGCTCTGCCCCTACCATCATCGACTGCATCACAAAGGTGGCATCGCCATCACCGGCCCCGCCCACCACCTCAGCGTCACCGACCCCACCGGCAAGCAGCTACATCCCGGGTCCCTGGCCCGACGACCAACCACACCCCGACCCCAGGTTCCGCCCTACCCCGGGCCGACCGGCGAACGCGCCGATTGGTGGTGGTACACACCCTTCCAACCCGAACCACCACCGTCGGCCAACTAGCTTCTATACAAATAGTCGCGGATGGACATGGATACCCTCCATTTTGTACATCCAGTGATAGGGCATCTCTGCCTAAAGTCAGGGACATGACTGTCGTTGACACTCGCCAGGACCGCCCGAGCAGCGTGCGTCGAATCGTGACTGCGATCCCCGGGCCCCGCTCGGTCGAACTGGCCGCGCGCCGCGCCGCGGCACTGCCCGCCGGCCTCACCAGCTCGTCGTCCGTATACGCCGAACGAGCCGCCGACGGTGTCCTGGTCGATGTGGACGGCAACTCGTTCATCGACCTCGGCAGCGGTATCGCCGTCACCACCGTCGGCAACAGCGCGCCGCGAGTCGTCGAGCGCGCCGCCGCTCAGCTCGAGCGGTTCACCCACACCTGCTTCCTGGTCAACGGATACGAAAGCTATCTGCAGGTGTGCGAGACCCTGAACCGGCTCACTCCCGGGGACCATGAGAAGCGCACCGCGTTGTTCAACACCGGCGCCGAGGCAGTCGAGAACGCGGTCAAGTACGCGCGCGTCGCCACCGGCCGGCCCGCCGTCGTGGTGTTCGACCATGCCTTCCACGGCCGCAGCCTGCTGACCATGACCATGACGGCCAAGAACATGCCGTACAAGAACAACTTCGGACCGTTCGCGCCTGAGGTGTACCGGGTGCCGATGGCCTACTCGTACCGGTGGCCGAGCGGGCCGGACAACGCGTCCGCCGAGGCGTTTGAAGAATTCCGGCTCGTGGTAGACACGCAAATCGGTGCCGGTTCCGTCGCCGCGGTAGTGGTCGAGCCGATCCAAGGTGAGGGTGGATTCATCGTTCCCGCACCGGGATTCCTGCGCCAGGTCGCCGAATTCTGTGCCGAGCGGGGCATCCTGCTGATCGCCGACGAGGTGCAGACCGGCATCGCCCGCACCGGCCACTGGTTCGCCAGCGAACACGAAGGCATCGTTCCCGACCTCATCACGACGGCGAAGGGGCTGGGCGGTGGACTGCCGCTGGCCGCGGTGACCGGACGTGCCGAGGTGATGGACGTCGCACACGCCGGCGGCATCGGCGGGACCTACAGCGGCAACCCCGTCGCCTGTGAGGCGGCCCTGGGTGTCTTCGAGACGATCGAATCCGAAGACCTGCTGGCCCGCGCCCGCCGCATCGGCGACATCCTGCAGTCCGAGCTCACGGATATCGCGGCCGGCACCAACGTCATCGGCGACATCCGCGGCCGCGGAGCGATGATCGCCGCCGAGTTCATCACGGGTGACGACAAGACACCCAACCGGGACGCGGTCGCCGAGACCGTGCGGTATGCCCAGGACAACGGGGTGCTGACACTGACCGCGGGCACATTTGGCAACGTGCTGAGATTCCTTCCCCCGCTGACCATCCCGGACGAACTGCTGCGCGAGGGCCTCGGCGTGATCCGCGACGCCGTCGCCCGGATCTGATCCGGATCTGAAAGGACTATCGACGTGATACAGCTGCTGAACCACATCGACGGCGCATGGACCGACGGCGCCGCTGCGCAACTGGTCGACAACAATCCGGCGTTCCCCGAGCAGACGGTGGCCACCGGCACGCTCGCCGACCACGACCAGCTGGATCGGGCTGTGCGTGCTGCGCGTGACGCGGCGTCGCGATGGGCGCGCGAACCTATGCACGCCCGCGCGGCTGTGCTGTCACGCGCGGCCGACCTGATCGACCGGTCTGCCGAAGAGTGGGGCGCCGAGCTGACCCGCGAGGAGGGCAAGACGCTCGCGGAGGGCATCGGTGAGGTGCGCCGGGCCGCGCAGATCCTGCGGTACTACGGTGGTGCCGCTGACCGCGAAGCCGGAACGGTGTACTCGTCGCCGCGGGCCGGTGAGCAGATTCTGGTGACGCGCAAGCCGATCGGTGTCGTCGCCATCGTCACGCCGTTCAACTTCCCGATGGCGATCCCGGCGTGGAAGATCGCGCCGGCCCTGGTGTATGGCAACACCGTGGTGTTCAAGCCCGCCAGCGTGGTGCCCGTCCTGGCGATGCGGTTGACCGAGGCACTGGTCGAGGCCGGCCTGCCGCCCGGGGTGCTCAACCTGGTGATCGCCGGCGGCGCTGTGGCATCGGCTCTGGCCGAGCACCCCGGCGTGGATGCCATCAGCTTTACCGGATCGACCGCAGTGGGGCGGAGCATCGCCGCCGCTGCGGCCGCACGAGGGGTTCCGGTGCAGGCTGAGATGGGTGGCAAGAACGCCGCGGTCGTCCTGGAGGATGCCGATCTGGACCTCGCGGCCGAGCAGGTGATGCTGGGCGCGTTCCGCTCGTCCGGCCAGAAGTGCACGGCCACATCACGTCTCGTCGTCGCCGATGCCGTTGCCGACGAGTTCCTGGCTGAGCTGGCCATCCGGGTGAAGGGCCTTGAGGTCGGCGACCCGATGCAGGCGTCGGTCGCGGTGGGGCCGGTGGTCAACGAATCCGCCTGCCGCTACATCAAGCAACGCAGCGACGATGCCGTCTCCGACGGTGCCCGCGTGATCGCCGCCGCCGAGGAGCACCAATCCGGTTCTGGCGACGGCTACTTCGTCACGCCAACGGTCCTGCAGTTGCCGTCGGCGCAGGCGCCGCTGTGGTCGGAGGAACTGTTCGGCCCGGTGCTGTCGGTTCTGCGGGCGCCTAGCACCGAGCAGGCCTTCGCGCTCGCCAACAGCGGTGACTATGGCCTCTCGGCCGCGGTGTTCACCACCGATCTAGGCCGCGCGCTCGCTGCCGTCGACGATCTCGATGTCGGTGTGCTGCATGTCAATTCGGAGTCGGCGGGTGCTGACCCGCACGTCCCGTTCGGCGGCGCCAAGCGCAGCGGCTACGGCCCGAAGGAGCAGGGCGAGGCGGCCCGGGAATTCTTCACCCACACCACCACGGTGTACCTGCGTGGAGGCCGGTGATGGCCGGCGCGCTCGACGGTGTCGTCGTCGCGGATTTCAGCCGGGTACTGGCCGGGCCGTACGCGACCATGATGCTGGCCGATCTCGGCGCCGAGGTCATCAAGATCGAGCGGCCGGGTTCCGGTGATGACACTCGAAGTTGGGGACCGCCGTTCGACGCAGAGGGGCAGGCGACGTACTTCAACTCGGTCAACCGCAACAAGCGCTCGGTCGTCCTGGACCTGCAGACCCCGGAAGGCGTCGAGCAGGCGCGGGAGATCGTGCGCCGCGCAGACGTCGTCGTCGAGAACTTCCGCACCGGCACCATGGAACGTCTGGGGCTCGGCTACGACGACCTCGTCGAGCATCGGCCGGACCTCATCTATTGCTCCATCACGGGTTTCGGTTCCGGTCAGGGTGCCGACCTACCGGGCTACGACCTGCTGGTGCAGGCTGTCGGCGGCCTGATGAGTGTCACCGGGCCGCATCCCGGTGAACCCACCAAGGTGGGTGTCGCGCTGGTCGACGTGCTGGCCGGATTGCACGCCGCCACAGGTATTCTCGCCGCGCTGCACCACCGCACTGCCACCGGGCAGGGCCAGAAGGTGGAGACCAATCTGCTGTCGACCTTGTTGTCGTCGCTGGTGAACCAGGCGTCGGGGTATCTGGGCGCGGGCGTCGTCCCGGGCATCATGGGTAACCGGCATCCCAGTATCACGCCATATCAGGTGTTTTCGACCGCGGACCGGCCGTTGGTGCTGGCCGTCGGCAACGACAAGCAGTTCCGCGCGCTGTGCCGGGCGCTGGGCTGTGAATCGCTGGCCGACGCGGAAGACTACGCGGACAACATGTCTCGGGTACGTAATCGCGATGCGCTGGTTGCGGCACTGACCGAACGGCTCGTCACCCGCGGCTGCGATGAATGGTTCTCGGTGCTGACTGAGGCAGGTGTTCCCGTTGGCCCGATCAACGACATCGCCCAGGCCTTCGATCTCGCCAAGCGCCTCGAACTCGACGCCGTCGTCGACGTGCCCGGCACATCGGTGCCGCAGGTGGCCAACCCGATCCGTATGTCGGTCACACCGCCGCAATACCGCAGTGCGCCACCGAAATTGGGTAGCTAGACCGACGACGGGCGCGTGATGTCGCACTGCACGGCAGTCGGATCGAAGCCGAATGGACTGCCGAGGTAGTACAGAACGGTGCGGTGCGACTCGGGCAGCGTGGGGTCGAGCACCGTGAGATTGGTTGACGGTGGCGGCGGGTTTGTCACACCCCTCAACGCAGCGCTCGTGGTGATTTCGACCTCGACGCCGAGATCATGTGCCAGTGCCTGAACCTCCTGGGGATTCGTCAACTGACCTCCGCTGTTCCAATTGGCGGTCTCATTGAACCGCGGGCGCAACTCGGATGCGCACCGCTGCTCTGCAGCCGCATACAGTTCGTCCGTCGCCTGTTTCTCGCGTGCGCTCCGCTGATCAGAGTTGTATTGCGCGATGGCTCCGATGCCGACACCGATCGCCACGATGGCCCCGATGATCCGTCCCACGGTGTTGACGGCGACGTATGTCTCTGACGGTTCGGTTTTGCCGCGGAACTTCCACCCCTCGTCAAGGCGGAATGCCAGGTCCGGTTTGAACGCGAAGAACACCAGTGCGACGGCTGCGGCGAACGACAGAATTCCCAGCGCCAGCATCGCATTCCCCCTCAGCGGTTCGGCACATCCTGAGCCAGTAGCTCCCTGGCCTTGAGCGCGATCCACATCTCCGAGCGGGTGTGCGCGGAATCCAGGTCGCGGCCGGTGAGTTCGGCCACCCGGACCATGCGGCCCCGCAGGGTGTGGCGGTGCACGCCCAGTTCGGCCGCTGCGGCCTCCCAGTGACCATTGTGGTGCAGGAACGACTCAAGGGATTCCACCAATTTGGCGCCGGTCTCGGCGTCGTAGTCCTCCAGTGCCCCGAGCCAGCGGTTGGCGATCGACCGCAGCACGGTGTCGGGCTGGGTGCTCAGCAACAGGCTGAACGTGCCCAGTTCGTCGAACCCGACCAGCCGATGCCCGTTGGCTTCGGCCACTCGTACGGCTGAAAGTGCTTGCTGAAGGCTCAATCCGGCGTTGGAGATGGGTGCAGGCCCGCCGATCCCGCCGTTGATCGCGCGACGTAGCCCGGTGCGGGCCCGGTGGTAGACGCGGTCGAGTTCGGTGCCGGCTCCGTCGGCGTGAACCACCACCGCCAGGCCCTCGCCGTTGCGGACACCGGCCATCAGGTACGGCTGAGGGTCCAGTGCCGCCGCCAGTTGATGTTCGGCAGGCAGGGCGGGGCCGATGTCGGTGAACACCGCAACCACCACCGAGTCGTCGGGCGCGAAGCCGAAATAGCGCAGCAACGCCGGATCCACCTCGAGCGAGCTGTCCAGCAGCGCCTGCGTGACCCCGGTGCGTAGTCGTTGTTCGGCGTCGATCACCCGGGCGGGCTTGGCGAGTTCGATGGACAGCAGGGCCAGTGCGTGACCGACCAGCAGTCGCTCGCCGGCATCGAGCGGATCGGCCGACGACACCGCCAGATAGCCCTGCTTCTCGTCGGCTCCGGGAATCTGCTGGATGGTCAGGCTGCCCCGGTCGTCGACCACCACGCGGCTCACCCCGCGCCGCCGCTTCTGATCCTTGTCCAGTTGCTCCTGCACGCGTTCGACGACGCCGACGGTGTCCACCCCGGCTTCGGCCAGCACGACCCGGGAGCGATCCATCACGCACACTGCGCAGTCGAGTGCCGACGCGAGCGTGTCCACCAGCGCGGGGATGCCGCCCCGCATGGTCACCCGCGCCAGATTCTCCTGGCCCTGCACGACCTTCTGTACGAGCCGTACCTGGTCGGCGGTGATCTCGTCGATCACGGCTCGGGAAATCGCGATGAACGGCGTGCTGGGTGACACCGCCAGCACCGGGATGCCGTACTCGTCGGCTGCCGTACACACCGCTTCGGGCACCTTGTGGAAGCGCACTCCGGTATCGAATGCCAATGCGGCACTGCCGGATTCGACGATGCGGCGCACATAGTCGCGTTGCTCGTCAGCCGATTCGGGCAGGTGAAGGCCCGTCGTCATCACCAGCTCGCCACCTGCGAGCCAGGGGCTGGGATCGGTCAGTTCGATGGCGTGCGCCCAGGTGATCACGCGGTCGATCCCGTCCCGCCCTGCGACCAGTGACAACGCCAGGTCGTTGACACCGATCAGCCGGCGTACCGTCATCGCCATCGTGGCGTCCCTCTCCGCACTGCGACTGTACAAAATGTCGACCCTATCCGACTGGGCTAGACATTACTGACATATCTCGCCGCAAGTTTCGGCTCGTAGAGTTTGTGCCATGACCACGACGACCACCCCGGCTGCGTCCACGAACCTGCGGCCGCTCGAGATGTTCGGCATCGACAATCTCCTCGATGACGACGAACGTGACATTGCTGCCACCGTGCGCCGGTTCGTCGACACCCGGCTGCGCCCCAACCTCGCCGAATGGTTCGAGAAGGGCGAGCTGCCCGGCCGCGAACTCGCCAAGGAATTCGGCGACCTCGGTCTGCTCGGCATGCACCTGCAGGGATACGGCTGCGCAGGCACCAACGCCGTGAGCTACGGCCTGGCGTGCATGGAGCTCGAGGCCGGCGACAGCGGTCTGCGCAGTTTCGTCTCGGTGCAGGGCTCGCTGTCGATGTTCTCGATCCACCGGTGGGGATCCGAGGAGCAGAAGCAGGAGTGGCTGCCGCGGCTGGCCTCCGGTGACGCGATCGGCTGCTTCGGCCTGACCGAGGCCGACTTCGGCTCCAATCCCGGTGGCATGCGCACCACCGCGCGCCGCGACGGCTCCGACTGGATCCTGTCCGGCACCAAGATGTGGATCACCAACGGCAACCTCGCCGACGTGGCCACCGTGTGGGCACAGACCGATGAGGGCATCCGCGGCTTCGTCGTCCCCACCGACACCCCCGGTTTCAGCGCCAACGTCATCCACAAGAAGCTGTCGCTGCGCGCCTCGGTCACCTCCGAGCTGGTGCTCGACAACGTCCGGCTGCCCGCGTCGGCCCAACTGCCCGAGGCCGTCGGCCTGCGCGGTCCGCTGTCCTGCCTCAACGAGGCCCGGTTCGGCATCGTGTTCGGCGCCCTCGGTGCCGCCCGCGACAGCCTCGAGGCCGCCATCGACTACGCCGGCGCCCGCGACGTCTTCGATCGCCCGCTGTCCAGCTACCAGCTGACCCAGGAGAAGCTGGCCAACATGACCCTGGAGCTCGGCAAGGGCATGCTGCTCGCGCTGCAACTGGGACGGCTCAAGGACACCTCCGGGGTGACACCGGACCAGATCAGCCTCGGCAAGCTCAACAACGTCCGGGAAGCGCTGGCCATCGCACGCGAATCCCGCACCATCATGGGCGCCAGTGGCATCACGCTGGAGTACTCGCCGCTGCGCCACGCCAACAACCTGGAGTCGGTCCTCACCTACGAGGGCACCAGCGAGATGCACATGCTCTCCATCGGCCGTGCGCTCACGGGGCAGTCGGCGTTCCGCTGACCGCTCACGGCAGCGTCATGGTTGCGTGGCTCGCAGGCTGAGCGAAAGCAGCAGCCGCACATCGGGATCGGTGAGCGCGGTGGCCAGTAGCTGCTCGATGCGGCGCACCCGGTAGCGCACCGTGTTGGGATGCACGTGCAGCCACTGCGCCGCAGTCGCGACATCACCGAAGCTGTCGAGATAAGCCCGCAGCGTGTCGGCGAGGACGGGATCATTGTCCCGCAACGCCCGCGCGCGCGGGTCGATCAGCCGCTCGTCGGCGGCGATGGCCGTGACGATCTCGTCCAGCAGCACCGTCGTGCGGGCCTCGGCAAGCGACGTCACCTGCCCCAGGGCCCCCGGATGGCGCTCGGCGCTGTCGAGCACGCGATCCACTTCGAGACGGGCGGCCGCGGCGCCGGCCAGCCCGTTGACGGGTGTGGCGATGACGGCATGCAGTTCCAGTCCCAGCTCGGTGCGCAGCGCCGCAACGGTGCCGCGGATCCAGGAGGTGACCGCGGCGGGTTTCCCGGTGCTGGGGAACAGCACGTAGACGCGGGTACGCGCCGACGCGACTTGCGCGTCCTGGCGAAAAGCGCTGGCGCTCAACGACAGAATGTCCGAGAGTCGTGATCCTGGGATGCTGCCGTCGAATCCGATCAGGGCGGCGCGCCCGTCGACCGCGATGCCGAGCTCGCGAGCGATGAGGTCGATGTCGGGTGGCCCGTCACCGGGGCGCAGGCCGAGCAGTTCCTGGACGCGCACCATGTGGGTCGACGGGGTCGCCGCCAGCCGCGTCATGATGCGGGCGGCCAGCACCGCTGCGCCGCGCAGCACGTCGTCGGCGTCGTCGGCCAGCGGCCGGCTGCCCTGCTGCACCCAGATCGTCCCGGCGAACGCCGGGGCCCGGCGCTCGTCGGGCGACGGCTGGAAGATCCCGATCGCCGAGCGCGGCTGCAACCCGAGCTCGGGCCGCTCAGCGACATGCACGACATCCGGTTTCGCGCGGATCGCGTCGAAGATGCCCCACTGTGCGATCCACGCCAGGTGTTCCGACGGGCCTGCGCGGCCCAGGATCGATAGCCGGCGCAGGTCGTCCGCCTCGTCGTTGGACGCCGAATAGGCCAGCACGTGCGACTGGGCGTCTTCGATGCTGACCATCCCGTGGGTGCGGTCGGCGATGGACTGCGCGAGGCTGAACAGGTCCGTGCCTGAGTCGTCTGACTCGCGGTCGCCGTGATGCTCGAAGACGTGGTTGACCAGTCGGTACAGCCGTTCCCACCGGGCTCGCGGGTCGACGGCCACCACCGCGGTGCCTGCCGTGGTCGCGCGCGCGACCACGGCGGCCGACGGTTCCTTGATGAAGATCGCCGTCGGTGGGCGCCGGGCTATCTGCTGATCCACCCACATTCGGGCGTCGGCATCGGGTATGCCCAGCAGGAAGAACACGTCGGCCGACCCGGCGGACGGTGCCAGGCCCAGCCGTACGTCGTCGGAATCGATGAGTGCCGCCGATGCCACCGGCAGGTCGAGCCCGCGCGGCGCCTGCACCAGCTGGACCAGCGTGGCGTCCAAGGCCAGCAGGAGTTGGCCGAGGCTGACACCGCTTGTCGCCATGTTGTCCGATCGTACTGGTCGGCGGCCAAAGTGTTGTCGGATCGGACAAGAGTTGCGTGGGTCACGTCGGGGATTCTTAAGCCTATGGATGCCATCACCAACGTGCCGCTGCCAGCTAATGAACCGGTCCACGACTACGCCCCCGGCTCGGGTGAACGCACCCGGCTGACCGCCGCCCTCGCCGAATTCTCCGGCCTCGCCGACGCCCCGATCGACCTGCCGCACGTCATCGGCGGCACCCACCGCATGGGCAACGGCGCGCGCGTCGACGTGGTGCAACCGCACCGCCACGCCGCCCGCCTCGGCATCTTCACCAACGCCGAGCATGAGGACGCCACTGCAGCGATCGACGCCGCCCTGGCCGCCAAAAACGACTGGGCGGCGCTGCCGTTCGACGAGCGCGCCGCTGTCTTCCTGCGGGCCGCCGACCTGCTGTCCGGCCCGTGGCGGGAAAAGATCGCCGCCGCGACCATGCTCGGTCAGTCGAAGACCGCCTACCAGGCCGAGATCGACACGCCGTGCGAATTGATCGATTTCTGGCGGTTCAACGTCGAGTTCGCCCGTCGGATCCTCGCCGAGCAGCCCATCAGCAGCCCGGGGGTGTGGAACCGCACCGACCACCGACCGCTCGAAGGCTTCGTCTACGCCATCACCCCGTTCAACTTCACCGCGATCGCAGGCAACCTGCCGACCGCGCCCGCCCTCATGGGCAACACCGTGGTGTGGAAGCCGTCGCCCACCCAGGCCTTCGCCGCGTACCTGACGATGCAGTTGCTGGAAGCCGCGGGCCTGCCGCCCGGCGTGATCAACCTGGTCAACGGCGACGGCATCGCGGTTTCCGATGTCGCCCTTGCCGATCCGCGGCTGGCTGGTATCCACTTCACCGGCTCGACGGCCACGTTCCAGCACCTGTGGCGCGAGGTCGGCACCAACATCGACCGGTATAACACCTACCCGCGGCTTGTCGGCGAGACCGGCGGCAAGGACTTCGTCGTCGCCCACACCTCGGCGCGCCCGGATGTGCTGCGTACGGCGCTGATTCGCGGGGCCTTCGATTTCCAGGGCCAGAAGTGCTCGGCCGCGTCGCGGGCGTTCATCCCGCGGTCGGTGTGGCAGAAGATGGGCGACGACTTCCTGTCGGCCACCGAAGCCCTGACCTACGGCGACGTCACCGATTTGAGCAACTACGGCGGTGCGGTCATCGACAGCCGGTCATTTGCCAAGAACGTCAAGGCGATCGAACGCGCCAAGAGCGCCGCCGGGGTGACCGTCGCCGCCGGTGGTGAATACGACGACAGCGAAGGCTATTTCGTGCGTCCGACCGTGCTGCTGTCCGACGACCCGACCGACGAGTCGTTCTCCACCGAGTACTTCGGCCCGATCCTGTCGGTGCACGTCTACCCGGACAACGAGTACGAGCGGGTCCTTGGTGTCGTCGACTCCGGATCGCGCTACGCGCTGACCGGCGCGGTCATCGCCGACGATCGTGCCGCGGTGGTCACCGCGCAGGACCGGCTGCGCAACGCCGCGGGCAACTTCTACGTCAACGACAAGCCCACCGGCGCCGTGGTCGGCCAGCAGCCGTTCGGCGGGGCCAGGGCATCGGGCACCAACGACAAGGCTGGTTCTGCCCTGAACCTCTTGCGCTGGACCTCGGCTCGCTCGATCAAGGAGACCTTCGTGCCGCCCACCAACCACACCTACCCCCACATGGAGGCCTGACATGGCGAGTACGCGAGGTGCTTTGGAGTCCGCGTTCCAGCGGGCCGCACGGCCGGCGATCCTGGCTGCCGCGCGCTCTGCGCGACTGCGTCGGACAGCTGAACGACTTCCGTTGACCCGCAGTGTCGTGGACCGGTTCGTCGCGGGCGACACCATTCCCGATGCCGTGGATGCCGTTGCGGCGCTGCGTGCTTCGGGCCGTATGGTCACCATCGACTATCTCGGCGAGGACACCACCCGCATCGAGGACGCCGAACAGACCGTCAAGGCCTACTTGGCGCTGCTCGACCTGCTCGGCGAGCGCGACGAGGCCGCATCACCGGTGCGGCCGTTGGAAGTGTCGCTCAAGCTGTCCGCGCTGGGGCAGGCGCTGCCCCGTGACGGGGAGAAGATCGCGCTGGAGAATGCGCACACGATCTGCACCAAGGCCCGTGACGCCGGCGTCTGGGTGACCGTCGATGCCGAGGACCACACGACGACCGACTCCACCTTGTCGATCGTGCGCGACCTGCGAACCGAATTCGATTGGCTGGGCACCGTTTTGCAGGCATACCTGCACCGGACCGAGGGCGACTGCCGCGAATTCGCCGAGGCCGGCGCCCGAATTCGGTTGTGCAAGGGCGCCTATGACGAGCCGGCCACGGTGGCCTACCGCGACGCCGCCGAGGTCACCGCGTCGTACCTGCGTTGCCTGCGGGTGCTGATGGCAGGGTCGGGCTATCCGATGGTGGCCTCACACGATCCGGAGATCATCGAAGCCGTGCCTGGCCTCGCCCGCGAATTCGGTCGGGACGTGGACGGATTCGAGTACCAGATGCTGTACGGCATCCGGGATGCCGAGCAGCGCAGGCTGGCCGACGCAGGAAACCACGTCCGGGTGTACGTCCCGTTCGGCAACGAATGGTACGGCTACTTCGTGCGCAGGCTCGCCGAACGCCCGGCCAACTTCGGGTTCTTCCTGCGGGCGCTCGCCGAGCGTCGGTAACCGAGGCACCGCGAGCGTCAGGCCGGGAACGCCGCCACATCCATCTGCACGGTGCCGCCGCACGGACCACCCACGATCTGGGTGAGCCAGGTGCCCCGCAGGGTTCCGTCGGCCTGGGGTGCGTAATACGCCCACGACCGGGCCGGCGTCCACACTTTCGGAACCCCTTCTCCCATATAGCAATCCCACTGCCAGTCGTAGATGTGCACCCACCGGGTGCCGTCCCAGGTGTAGCGGGGCGGCAGCGGCAGCGTGGGATTCTTCGGCGTGGGGCCGTCGATCACCGTGGAAATGCAGGTGCCCGAAGAACAATCGGTCGAGAACGTGTACACGTCACTGAACGTCGGTTCGGGCTGCCTGGCGGCCAGGCTCGTGCCCGTCTTCTGGGCGGCGTAGCGGACCAACGAATACCGGCCGTTCCACACTTGATCCGCGGCATGCGCTGACGGCGCGGCAGTCAGGGCCGCGACGATCAACATGCCGAGCGCGACGGGTCGCCTCATCGTGGCGTCAACGCTAGCCCGTCGCGCGCTCATCGAGCAGGAGCAACGCCCACGCCGCGATCGACTGGGCGTCGGTGATCTCGCCCTCGCGCATCATCCGCTCGACCTCAGCGCGCTCGAACCAGGCGCTGTGCATGTCCTGTTCCTCGTGCTCGCGTTCGTGTTCACCCTCGCTCAGCCCGGCGGCCAGGTACACCCACCCGCGCTGGCTGCTCATCCCGGCGGCCACGTCGAGCTGGCCCAGCCGCCGCATGCTCGTCGCCCGCAGCCCGGTCTCCTCGCGCAGTTCCCGGTGGGCCAGCGCGTCCGGATCGAGATGCAGCCGATCCGGTGCGGTGCCTTGCGGGAACTCCCACCGACGCAGACCCAGCGGATACCGGAACTGCTCGACGAGGTGGTAGCGCTCCTCTTCCCGCGCGATGACCAGCGCATACGTCGGCTTGTCGATGACCGAGTAGATGCCCTCGGTGCCGTCCGGACGACGGATGGTGTCCTCCCGCAACGTCATCCAGTTGTTCCGATACACCTCGCGTGACTGCAGTTGCCGGATGACGCCCATCGGCCCAGTATCGCCGATCGAATCGGTGCGCCGGGGTAGCCTCACAGGCGTGCTGCTGGCCTCCTTGAACCCCGCAGCGGTTGCTGCCGGTGCCGACATCGACGACGCCGTCCGTATCGACGGCGCGGTACTCAGCCGAAGTGATGTGATCGGGGCGGCCACCTCGGTGGCCGAACGGGTGGCGTCGGCGCGGCGGGTTGCCGTCCTGGCCAAGCCGACCGTCACCACCGTGCTGGCGATCACCGGCTGCCTGATCGCAGGTGTCCCCGTGGTCCCCGTGCCCGCCGATGTCGGTGCCGCCGAACGCCGCCACATCCTCGCCGACTCCGAAGCCCAGGCGTGGCTGGGAGAGGTGCCCGAGGAGAACGAAGGACTGCCGCACATCCCGGTTCGTGTGCACGCGCGATCGTGGCACCGGTACGCCGAGCCGGCGCCCGAATCGACTGCCATCATCATGTACACCTCCGGCACCACGGGGCCGCCCAAAGGTGTGCCGATGACCAGACGCGCCATCGCCGCGGACATCGACGCGCTGGCCGCGGCGTGGAACTGGACAGATGCGGACACCCTGGTGCACGGCCTGCCCCTGTTCCATGTGCACGGCCTGGTGCTGGGCCTGCTCGGATCGCTGCGCATCGGAAACCGATTCGTGCACACCGGAAAACCGACGCCTGCGGCGTACGCGGAGGCCGGCGGCACGTTGTATTTCGGTGTGCCGACGGTGTGGTCGCGGGTGGTCAAAGACCTCGACGCCGCGCTCGCGCTGTCGTCGGCCCGGCTGCTGGTGTCGGGCAGTGCACCCCTGCCGGTACCGGTGTTCGACGAGTTGGTGCGGTTGACCGGACACGCGCCGATCGAACGCTACGGCAGCACCGAGTCGTTGATCACGCTGAGCACCTCCGTCGACGGCGAGCGCAGACCCGGTTGGGTGGGGTTGCCCCTGGCGGGTGTGGATACGCGGTTGGTCGACGAGAACGGTGCACTGGTGCCGCGGGACGGCGAAACCATCGGGCAGTTGCAGATCAAGGGGCCGATGGTGTTCGACGGATACCTCAACCGGCCCGACGCCACCGCAGCAGCTTTCGACGCCGATGGTTGGTACCGCACCGGTGATGTGGCGGTCATCGACGCCGAAGGCATGCACCGCATCGTGGGGCGCGAATCGGTCGACCTGATCAAGTCCGGGGGCTTCCGGATCGGTGCGGGCGAGATCGAGACCGTGCTGCTGGGGCATCCCGGTGTGGCCGAGGTTGCGGTGGTCGGTGTGCCCGACGACGACCTCGGCCAGCGCATCGTGGCTTACGTCGTCGGCGATGCCGAGCCTGCGGCGTTGATCGACTTTGTGGCACAGGAACTTTCGGTTCATAAGCGTCCTCGGGAGGTGCGCCTGGTGGAGCGCCTACCGCGCAACGCGATGGGCAAGGTGCTGAAAAAGGAACTGGCGCAATGGCACTGAGATTCTCCGAGATCTGCATCGACGCGCACGATCCTGAGGCGCTGGCCGCGTGGTGGGGTCGGGTGCTCGGCTGGCCGCACCACACCGACTCCGACGGCGACGTGGCGCTGACGCCGCCGCCCGGGCAAGGGCCGCTGTGGCTGTTCCTTGCGGTGCCCGACGCCAAAGTGGTCAAGAACCGCCTGCACCTCGACTTCACGCCCGATGATCAGCAGGCCGAAGTCGAGCGGCTGATCGGTCTGGGTGCGCGCCACGTCGACATCGGTCAGGGAGAGCAGACCTGGGTGGTGCTGGCCGACCCGGAGGGCAACGAGTTCTGCATACTTGCCCAGCGGTGACGGCTTTCGGGTAGTTGCCAGGCGACGATGCCACCATGGCCGCATGCGCCGACTGACTCGCCTGGCGGTATGCGTCGGTCTGCTCGCCGCTTGCAGCACACCCAATCCGCCGTCGCCGCCGCAGCTCCCGCCATTGGGCTGGAATTCCTGGAACTCCGGGATCCCGCTGACGGAGCAGACAGTGCACGACACGATCGATGCGATGGTGTCCTCGGGCATGCGGGACGCCGGCTACCGCTACGTCAACCTCGACGCCGGCTGGGCTGCACCCACCCGTGCCGATGACGGCTCGTTGCGGGCGGATCTCGACCGCTTCCCGCACGGTATCGCCGCGCTGGCCCGGTACGCGCATGATCGCGGCATGCTGCTGGGGATCTACCACAGTCCGTTCAACCAGGGCTGCGGTCAGGACCCCCGGATCGGCGGTGCGGGCCACGAGCAGGCTGATGCCAAGACCTTCGCCAGTTGGGGCGTCGACTACTTGAAGTACGACTGGTGCCGCACCGAAGCCGACCACGACGATCAAGTGCGCTACTTCACCGCCATGCGGGATGCGTTGCGCGACAGCGGCCGTCACATCATCTACAGCATCAACCCGAACAGCTCGGGTGATCCGGTCGCCGGTCTGGAGTATGACTGGTCGCACATCGCCGACGTGACGCGCGACGCCGTCGACCTGGTTCCGGCGTGGGGGGACACCGCACTGTGGCAGGAAGGTCTCGCCGGTGTGGTCCAGGCGTTCGCCGAAGCGGATTCGCTGGCACCGCACAGCAATTCGACCCACGTCAACGACCCCGACATGCTCGTGGTCGGCATCGGCTGGAAGCAGTTCGCCAGCGGGCATCCCACTATGGCGCTGGGTGCGCCGCGGGCCGACCTGACCGACACCGAGCAGCGCGCCCACTTCTCGCTGTGGGCCATGCTCGCCGCACCCTTGTTGGCCGGCAACGACATTCGCGATATGACCATCCAGACCCGCGACATCTTGACCAACCGAGACGTGATCGCCGTCGACCAGGACCCGCTGATGATGCAGGGGCGGCCACTCACTAGCGATGCGCGGGTGGTGATCAAACCGCTCGCCGACGGTGCGGTCGCCGTGGCACTGTTCAACCAGTCGGCAGAGCCTCAGAACGTCCGAACTTCGTTCGACGCCATCGGTCTTGGCGGGCATACCAGCGCGACCGTGCGAGATCTGTGGCAGCACACCGACAACACCAGCACCGGCACCATCGAACGGCAGGTGCCGGGGCATGGTGTGGTGATGCTGCGGGTGACTCCGTAGCACGCCCAATGTGAAGGAGATGGCGAACTTTTCGCCAAAGTTCGCCATCTTGTTCACGTTCGGCGGCCCAAGGAAGTCACAGGCGTAGGGTGGGAAACACACAGGTTGACGACGCAGAGGGAGGAGACCCCGGTGAATCTGAAGAAAGTCGCGGGGACGGCGATCCTCGCCGGTGCGCTCGCTGCGGGGCCCATCGGATTCGGTATGGCTTCGGCGCAGGCTGACCCCGGTTGGGGTCCGGACCTGCCCTGGATTCCCGGGCCGGGATGGGTCGACTGGAACGGTGGAGGCAACTGGGCTCCGCCACCTGGGCAGGTCAAGAAGCTATGCCCCTGGGATGCTCCGCCGGGTCACTGGATAGGCGGTCCGCACGGGGTGCCCTGCACCTGAGTGTTTGGGTCGGCCTAGCTACTTGGTACCGCAGGTGCAGTCGGACCCACAGTTGCAGTTCTCACACGTACAGTCCGGGTTTCCGCAGCCGGTGGATTCGGTGTTCGTATCGCTGCTCATGCATATGAGTCTAGGACGGGGCGACCAGCGAGTGGAGTTCTTTGCCGTCGTCTGAGAGCTCTACAAGGGTGTCATCGATTCTCCACAGTTCGTGAAATGAATCGGGATTGACCGGTGTGGTCCACAGCTTTTCGCAGGTGGCCAGGGTTCGCTAGCTGAATGTGAACTTGTGTGCCATATTTCCGCGAAGGTTTGGCACACAAGCTCACATTCGGCGCGTCGAGAGTTAGTTGGCGTGCAGCGCCTCGTTCAGGGTGATGCCGGTGCCGTCACGTTTGACGACCTCGACCGCGCCCGAGAGGGAGTTGCGGCGGAACAGCAGGTTGCTCGCCCCGGAGAGTTCCTTGGCCTTGATGGTCTGACCGTCAGCGGCGGTGACCTTCGTGCCGCCGGTGACGTAGAGACCGGCCTCGATGACGCAGTCGTCGCCCAGAGAGATGCCCAGCCCGGCGTTGGCGCCCAGCAGGCAACGCTTGCCGACCGAGATGACCTCTTTGCCGCCGCCGGACAGGGTGCCCATGATGGACGCGCCGCCACCGACGTCGGAGCCGTCGCCGACCACCACGCCGGCCGAGATGCGACCTTCGACCATCGAGGTGCCCAGCGTTCCGGCGTTGAAGTTCACGAAGCCCTCATGCATGACGGTGGTGCCCTCGGCCAGGTGTGCACCGAGGCGGACCCGGTCGGCGTCGGCGATCCGCACGCCCTTGGGTAGCACGTAGTCGACCATGCGCGGGAACTTGTCCACGCCGTAGACGGCTACCGCGCCACGCCGACGCAACCGCGCCCGCACGGCCTCGAAGCCCTCCACCGCGCACGGCCCGAAGCTGGTCCACACCACGTTGGCGAGCAGGCCGAAGATGCCGTCCAGGTTCGCCTCGTGCGGCTTGGTCAGCCGATGTGAAAGCAGGTGCAGCCGCAGGTAGGCGTCGTGGGTGTCGGCCGGCTTGTCGGCCAGGTCGGCGATCGTCGTCCGCACCGCCACCACCTCGACGCCGCGGTCGGCATCAGGGCCGGTGAGGCCCGCGAAGTCGGCGGGGACCTCGTCGCCGGTCAGCCGCACAGTGCCGGCTTCGCCGCTACCGGCGAGCTCGGGGGCGGGAAACCAGGTGTCCAGGACGGTTCCGTCGGCGGCGATCGTGGCCAGGCCGACGCCAGATGCGGCAGTCACGGTGGCCTAGATTACTGGACTACCGTGGACGTTCATGGGCCTAGACCTGCGAGCCGACCCGATCGCTCTGACCGCGGCGCTGGTGGACATTCCCAGCGAGTCCCGGCACGAGCAGCGCATCGCCGACGAGATCGAGGCCGCGCTGCGTGCGCAGGCTCCGACCTTCGAGGTCATCCGCAACGGGGACGCCGTGTTGGCCCGCACCCACCTGGGTCTGCCGTCGCGAGTGATGCTGGCCGGCCACATCGACACCGTGCCCGCCGCGGACAACGTGCCAAGCCGGATCGTCGGCGGCGACATGTACGGCTGCGGCACCTCCGACATGAAGTCGGGCGACGCGGTGTTCCTGCACCTGGCGGCTACCATCGCCGAACCCGCGCACGACCTCACGCTGGTCATGTACGACTGCGAGGAGATCGAGTCGAGCGCCAACGGGCTCGGACGCATCGAGCGTGAGCTGCCCGAGTGGCTGGCCGCCGATGTCGCGATTCTCGGCGAACCGTCGGGCGGCTACATCGAAGCCGGCTGCCAGGGCACCATCCGCGTCCTGGTCAGCGCCGCCGGAACGCGCGCGCACTCGGCGCGATCCTGGCTGGGGGACAACGCTATCCACAAACTCGGCGCGGTGCTGGACCGGCTGAGCACCTATCAGGTCCGCAGCGTGGACATCGACGGCTGTGTGTACCGCGAAGGCCTGTCGGCGGTCCGCATCGACGGTGGGATCGCCGGCAACGTGATTCCGGATGCCGCCTCGGTGACCGTCAACTTCCGGTTCGCTCCCGATCGCAGCGTGGAGCAGGCTTTGGCGCACGTGCACGAGGTGCTCGACGGGCTCGACGTGTCGATCGAGCTGACCGACGCGGCCGCAGGCGCACTGCCCGGCCTGACGAAGCCCGCCGCAGCGGCGCTGGTGGCCGCTGCCGGGGGAGCGGTGCGGGCGAAATACGGCTGGACAGACGTGGCCCGGTTCGCTGCGCTGGGCATTCCCGCAGTCAACTACGGGCCCGGCGATCCGAACCTGGCCCACAAGGTCGATGAGCGAGTCGAGACCGCGCAGATCACGACGGTCACCGACATGCTGCGCCGGTACCTGACGAGCAAATGAGTAGCGTTCGCGTCGACAGCTGGATCTGGGCCGTGCGGATCACCAAAACCCGCTCGGCCGCAGCCGCTGCTTGCCGCGCCGGCCACGTCCGTGTCAACAACGTGACCGCCAAACCGGCGCAACTGGTCAGCTCCGGCGACGAGGTGAGGGTGCGCATCGACGGGCGCGAGCGCATCGTGGAAGTCCTCCGGCCGATCGCCAAACGGGTGGGCGCCGCGATCGTCCCGGAATGCCTGATCGACCGCACCCCGCCGCCTCCGCCCAGGGAGATCGTGGCGGCGGTGCCGGTCCGCGATCGGGGAACCGGCAGGCCCACGAAACGCGAACGGCGACAACTGGATCGGCTGCGCGGCCACTCCTGAACCCGTTAATCGGTTGCGCCCGTCGGGTATTGTGGGTGACGCATCTGCTGTCGACCGAGGTGGGTTGAAACATGCTGGGAGACGACGACATCTCCGGGTGACCGGTGAGAGTCGATTCGTTCCTGTCCACTCTGCGCTGTGCGCAGCTCTTTTGGAGTTCCCGCATGTCTATTGTCTTTTCCCACGTCTCATTCGCATGGCCCGACGACACCGAGCTGTTCTCGGATCTGTCGTTCACCGTCGGTTCCGGTCGTACGGGACTCGTCGCGCCCAACGGTGCAGGTAAGAGCACGTTGCTCAAATTGATTGCCGGTGAGTACGTGCCGTCGGCGGGATCGGTGACCGTCGACGGCACGGTCGGCTATCTGCCCCAGACGCTGCCGTTCGTCGCCGACCTGACGGTGGCGCAGGTGCTGGGCATAGCGCCGGTGCTCGACGCGCTCACGGCCCTGGCCGCCGGTGACGCCAGTGAGACGGTCTTCGCGACCATCGGCGACGACTGGGATATCGAGGAGCGTTCTCGAGCCCAGCTGGACCGGCTCGGCCTGGCTGGGGTGGCGCTGGACCGCCCGCTCGGTACGTTGTCCGGCGGGGAGGTGGTGACGCTGGGCCTGGCCGCCGAACTGCTGAAGCGCCCCGATGTGCTGTTGCTCGACGAGCCCACCAACAATCTGGATCTTGACGCGCGACAGCGTCTTTACGCCGCCCTCGAAGAATTCGGCGGCACCCTGCTGCTGGTGAGTCACGACCGCATGCTGCTCGACCGCATGGATCAGATCGCCGAGTTGTACCGCGGCGACATCGTGTTCTACGGCGGAAATTTCACCACCTACCAAGAGGCGGTCCAGGCCGGACAACAGGTTGCCGAGAGCAACATCCGTAGTGCCGAGCAACAACTCAAGCGCGAGAAGCGTCAGATGCAGCAGGCTCGGGAACGCTCGGCGCGTCGTGCCGGCAATGCCGCCCGCAACGTCAAGGACGCCGGCCTGCCGAAAATCGTTGCGGGCAAACTCAAGCGCGATGCCCAGGAATCGGCTGCCCGCTCCGATGAGGTACACGCCCGCCGATTGGACGATGCGAAAGCGCGGTTGGACGACGCCGAACGCGCGCTGCGGGACGACAAGGCGATCGTCCTGGACCTTCCCGATACGGAGGTGCCTGCGGGCCGGACGCTGTTCGAGGCTCACGCCCTGCAGGTTCATCGTGATGGCCGGAAATTGTTCTCCGGCAACGGCGTCGACCTTTCCATCCGCGGGCCGGAACGCATCGCGTTGACGGGGCCCAACGGCGCGGGCAAGTCGACACTGCTGCGGATCGTCGACGGAACACTGCCGCCGGACGCGGGAACCGTGCAGCGGGCCGACGGGCGGATCGCCTATCTGTCGCAGCGCCTTGACCTGCTCGACCCCGAACGCACGGTGGCCGAGAGTCTGGTCACCGCCGCACCCAGCCTGTCACACACCCGCAGGATGCATCTGTTGGCGCAGTTCCTGTTTCGTGGCGATCGGATCGACCTCCCCGTCGGCGTCCTTTCCGGCGGAGAACGGCTGAGGGCGACGCTGGCGTGCGTGCTGTACGCCGAGCCCACACCGCAGTTGCTGTTGCTCGACGAGCCGACCAACAACCTCGATCTGGTCAGCGTCGGACAGCTCGAATCGGCGCTGAACGCCTACCGCGGCGCGTTCGTGGTGGTCAGCCACGACGAACGGTTCCTCAACGCGATCGGGATCGACCGCTGGTTGCGCCTCGACGACGGCGAGTTGAGCGTCGCGTGACGGTCACATCGGGCGGGTCGGCGCGGTAGGACCGGCCGGTTTGGGCGTCACGCCTGCATCGGGTGCGCGGTTGCCGACCTGCGATGACCGGTGGCTCTCGCTCCCGGTCTGCTTGCCGGCCTGGTGCCCTTGGCCGTCGCGGTCCCTGGCGTCCTTGGACTCTTTGCCGTCTTTGGCGTCGACCGGCGGCTTCTCGCCGTCCTTGGCGCCGTCGGCCCCCTCGGCCTTGGCCTTCTCGAGGGTCTCGGCGCCGCCTTGTGCGGCACCACCGCCGCCTTGCGTTGCCGCCTGCACGATGCCCTGGACGCCCTGCATGACCTGCTGGGGAATCTGACTGAGCCCCTGCGTCATGCCCTGGATCGGCTGGGTGACGGACTGCGCCATCTGTCCCATCATCTGACCCATTTGGCCGAGCATCTGTCCGGCCGCCTGGCTACCGCTGTCCTGACCAGCTGGAGCACCCCCGCCGCCGGGACTGCCTGCGCCACCGGGGGTTGCGGCCCCGGTGGGTGAGCCGCGTTGCGCGCCCGAACCTTCCAGCTCGGCGGCCTGGGCCCGCAGGCGCTCGGCTGCCGCGGTGTCGCCGCGCTCGTAGGCCTGAGCGGCCTGCCGAAGCAAGCCTCCCAGCTCCCCGGACGCGGCCTGGGTGGCCGCTACCGCGGCACTGCGCGACGCCTGGGTGCCGTCGAACGAACTCTGCATCGGAAAGCCGATGGCGCCATGGCTGTCGGACACACTGCCGATCGCGCCGTTGAGCACGTTGCTCGCCGACGAGCTGACATCATCGAGCTGCTGACCCAAGGCATTCACCGCCCCGATGTCTGCATTGAACTGTGTCATCTCGGCCCCTCGGATAGTGCGTTGCAGCTACCGATTCTACGGTCGGTTCGGGTGGGCCTCCGGCGCCTCATCCGCCATGGCTTGACGCGCTGCGTCGTTGGCGGCCGCAGACATCCCCAGGTCGTGATACCGCAGCGAAACCTCTTGCAGCCCACAGCTGTCGCCTGCAGCCAAGGCGCGAGCGTGGTCCATGGTGATTCTGCTGAACACGCAGTCCAGCCCGATCCGGGCCAGGCTGTCCACCGCCCGCGTGTCGCCGAGGCGTACTCCGTCGTGCAGGGCCCGTAACGCCACCGCTGACTGGCCACCGCGCTCCGCGGTCTTGGCGGCGTCGCGCGCGGCGGCGATGGCGCCGACGGAGTCCTTGCGAGCGTGGCACGTCCAGGCGCGGGCCAGCCCCAGCTCCGGCGCGAACAGCATGGATTTGAGTCCGTGCCGGGATTCCGCTCGGGACAACGCTTTTGCCGCCTCCATCGGCATCCCGTGCTGACCGAGGGCCTGCGCCAACAACATCCACGCCAAGGGCCCCCACGAGTACCCGGTCGGTGCCAGAGCTGCTGTCGCGCGGCGTAGTAAGGACACGGCCTGCAGCGACCCGCGGACCAGCAACACATCGGCGACCAGCACTTCACCGATCGCCCGGCCTGGCTGCTGCAACTGGGCGAAATCGGTCAGCTCCTGCGCCATGGACTGGGCCTCGTTCAGCTGACCGGTGAGCAGCAGGGCGGTGGTCTGCCCGAAACCACTGGTGAACCGCAACAGCCCGGGATGCCCGGCGTCCAGCGCCCGCTGGGCCATGGGATTGACGTCGTCGAACCGGCCCAGGCGTGCGCAGCTGAGCGCCGCCGCCGACGCGGCCCACCCGACAGCGGTGTCGTCGGCCGCATCGCTCTCCAGCACGTTTTCGGCGAGCGACAAAGCCCGTTGTGGTGCACCGGCATTCATCGAGAACGTGGCCGAAAGGGCATCGAGGGTGGTCTGGGCCTGCGGTGTGCTCACCCGGCCGCGGGTGGTCCGCAGAAACGCGGTGGCCCGCTCCGGTTCGGAGAGCATCCAGAATTGGTTGGCCGCCCGCGGCAACGCCCACGCCATCAGCTGGTCGTCATTGAGCTCGGCCGGGTCGACCGCTGAGAGCACCTCGTCGGCCTCCCGTCCGCGTCCCTGCCAGGCCAGCGAGTAGGCCAGCGTCAACCGGGCCTCGAAGCCCGCGGCCAATGCGGTCCGGCCCAGGTGCTCGGCCAGGTTCAGGTCACCCAGCCGCAGCGCGGTGGCCGCGGCGGCCGCGACTTCGAGTGGAGGCTGAGGCCGGTCGCTGTCCACGGCCAGCACCGCGACGCGCAGCTGGTCCACCACACCGCATCCCGGCGTCGCCAGCATGCGGTCCACCAACGCGGTGCGCAGCCGGCGCAGCGCGGGACCGCCGACCGAGGCGCGGACTGCGTCGCGGAACAGTGGGTGTGCGCAGCCCACCATGGCGTTCTCGATCCGCACGGCGCCGCTCTCCCTGGCCCGTTCGATGGCGTCGGCACCGGTCAGCGGAAGCAGTACCACCAGCGGCAGCGGATCGTGCACGGCCAGGTACCGCAGGGTGCGCAGGGCGTCGCCGGGCAGGTCGGAGACGAACGATGCCACCTGCTCGGCGAGCCGCGCGTCGTCATGACCGGCCGGACACACTTCGATCCGGGTGACCAAGCCGTCCCGCCACAGCGCAGTGACCTCCGCCGGACCTTCGTCGTCTGCGGTGGCGATCACCTTCGCCGCATCGCTGACGGCCAGTTGGTACACCAGGGCGGCCGACAACGGGTCGAGAAGATGTGCGTCGTCCACCACCAGAAGCAGGTCGGAACCCAATGACTCACGGCCCGCCCGGAGTACCTCGGCGGTCTTACCGACGTCGGGCACGTCGATCAGATGGTCCACCGCCGCAAAAGGAATGCCTGCGGCCGACTCGGTGCCCGTGACCCAGGCCACCCGGCGGTAGTCCGCACCGTGCTGTTCGGCTGCGCAGCGGGCCAGCGACGTCTTACCGACCCCATCGGGGCCGATCAGGACAGCGCCGGCCCGGTCGCGCAGACCGGCCTGAAGGCCGTCAAGAGCGCGGTCGCGCGGCGCGATCACCCAGTCGACAGACACCTACGGGATCTTATGGGCGCAGCTATCCCACCGGCCCGAAATCGGGCGTTCACTGCGAACCCTTACGTTGTGTACGTGTCCGGTGAAGTCGGCCGCCCATGGGCGGTATGTGTGTATTGCGCGTCTGGTCCCACCCACCCAGAGTTGCTGGCGCTGGCCAGCCAGGTGGGATTGGCGATCGCCAAGCGCGGCTGGACGCTGGTGTCCGGCGGCGGGAACGTCTCGGCGATGGGCGCGGTGGCCCGCGCCGCCCGCTCGGGTGCCGGGCACACCGTCGGAGTGATCCCGAAGGCCCTCGTGCACCGCGAACTTGCCGACATCGACGCCGCTGAACTCATCGTCACCGACACCATGCGCGAACGTAAGAAGGAGATGGAGGACCGCTCCGACGCCTTCATCGCACTGCCGGGCGGCATCGGCACGCTCGAGGAGTTCTTCGAGGCCTGGACCGCGGGCTACCTGGGGATGCATGACAAGCCGCTGGTGTTGCTCGACCCGTTCGGGCATTACGACGGGCTGCTGACCTGGCTGCACGGCCTCGTCGAAACGGGCTACGTGTCCCCGGGCGCGCTGGATCGGCTGGTAGTCGTCGACGACGTCGACGCCGCACTGGCGGCCTGCTCACCGCAGCCCTGACCGGGCGGTTCATCGGTACGTAGAACCGGCGGTAACGCCGATCACCTGCGTGGTTAAGGTGAGGCCCACACCTACGGGCCAATGTGGAGGGGATTCACCGTATGACCGACCAGAAATCGGGGACTCGCAGCAGCGTCGGGCTGCTCGACATCGCCACCCAGGTTCCCGGCCTGCTGATGGATGCTCCGGTGATCGTGCGCGGGGTACTCACCGGATTTCTGGCCCGCCCGACCGCGAAGACCTCCATCGGCAAGGTCTTCCAGGACCGCGCCGCGCAGCACGCCGACCGCGTGTTCATCAAGTTCGGCGACGAGCGCATCACCTACCGCGAGGCCAACGAGACCGTCAACCGCTACGCCGCGGTGCTGGCCGCACGCGGCGTCGGGCACGGTGACGTGGTCGGCGTGATGCTGCGGAACTCGCCCGACGCCGTACTGCTCATGCTGGCGATCGTGAAGTGCGGTGCGGTCACCGGGATGCTCAACTACCACCAGCGTGGCAAGGTGCTGGCGCACAGCATCGGCCTGCTGACCGCGACCGCCGTCGTCGCCGAGCCCGACCTGATCGACCCCATCGTCGAAAGTGGTGCCGACACCACCGGATTGATGACCATCGAAGAGTTGCACCGGCTGGCCGCCACCGCTCCCGTCGGCAATCCGGCCAGCGCGTCGGCCGTGCTGGCCAAGGACAAGGCGTTCTACATCTTCACCTCCGGCACCACAGGCATGCCGAAGGCCAGCGTCATGACGCACTACCGCTGGCTGCGTGCCCTGGGAGGGTTCGGCGGCCTGGGATTGCGCCTGCGCAACAACGACACCTTGTACTGCTGCCTGCCGCTGTACCACAACAACGCGCTGACCGTATCGCTCGGTTCGGTGTTGAACTCCGGCTCGGCGCTGGCGCTGGGCAAGTCGTTCTCGGCGTCGCGGTTCTGGGACGAGGTGATCGGCTACGAGGCCACTGCGTTCGTCTACATCGGCGAGATCTGCGGCTATCTGCTCAATCAGCCGCCCAAGCCGACCGACCGGGCACACAAGGTGCGGGTGATCGTCGGCAACGGACTGCGCCCGGCCATCTGGGACGAGTTCACCCAGCGCTTCGGCATCCCGCGGGTCTGCGAGTTCTACGGCGCCAGCGAAGGCAACACCGCCTTCGTCAACGTGTTCAACGTGTCCAAGTCGACCGGCATCTGCCCGAGCCCGGTGGCGTTCGTCGAGTACGACCCCGACAGCGGCGAACCGGCCCGAGGATCCGACGGCAGGCTGCACAAGGTCAAGTCGGGTGAACCCGGCCTGTTGCTGTCCAAGGTCAGCGACTTCCAGCCGTTCGACGGCTACACCGACAAATCAGCCACCGAGAAGAAGCTGATCCGCAATGCGTTCAAGGACGGCGACGTCTGGTTCAACACCGGCGACCTGATGCGCTCGCAAGGCTTGGGGCACGCCGCATTCGCCGACCGGCTCGGCGACACGTTCCGGTGGAAGGGCGAGAACGTGGCCACCACCGAGGTGGAGGCCGCCGTCGCCAGCAGTCCGCTGATCGAGGAGTGCACCGTGTTCGGCGTCGAGGTGCCGGGTGCCGGTGGCCGCGCCGGGATGGCCGCGGTACAGCTCAAGGACGGCAAGGAGTTCGACGGCAAAGCGCTGGCCGACGCGTTCTACGGCCACCTGCCGAGCTACGCGGTGCCGCTGTTCATCCGGGTTGTCGACAGCCTGGCGCACACTTCGACATTCAAGAGTCAGAAGGTGGAACTGCGCAAAGAGGGCTACGGCGACGAGGTCGCCGACTCGGTGTATGTGCTGGCCGGCCGCGACGAGGGATACGTGCCGTTCTACGCCGAGTACCCGGACGAAGTGGTGGCGGGCAAGCGACCGAAGTAGCCGCGAAATCGCACGACGTTAGCCTGGATGGCGTGTTGACGTCGTCACCGAGCCCCGGTCGGACCTTCTGTGGTCGTCCGGTGGCCGGTGACCGCGCGCTGATCATGGCCATCGTCAACCGAACCCCTGATTCGTTCTACGACCGTGGGGCCACCTTCACCGACGAGGCCGCCAAGTCCGCGGTCCATCGCATGATCGCCGAGGGCGCCGACGTGATCGACGTCGGAGGGGTCAAGGCGGGTCCCGGCAATGCAGTGGACGCCGACGAGGAGACCGCCCGTGTCGTGCCGTTCATCGAATGGTTGCGGGCCGCCTACCCGGACCAGCTGATCAGCGTCGACACCTGGCGCTCGACGGTCGCCAAACAGGCCTGCGCGGCCGGTGCCGATCTGATCAACGACACCTGGGCCGGCGCCGACCCGGGGCTGCCCGAGGTGGCCGCCGAGTTCGGGGCGGGTCTGGTGTGCTCGCACACGGGCGGGGCGGTGCCGCGCACCCGGCCGTTTCGCGTGAACTACGGCATCACCGAACGCGGTGTCGTCGACGACGTGATCGCGGAGGTGACCGCGGCGGCCGAGAACGCGGTGGCCGCCGGAGTCCCGCGGGACCGGATCCTCATCGATCCGACCCACGATTTCGGCAAAAACACTTACCACGGTCTTAGTTTGTTGCGCCACGTAAAAGATCTTGTTAAGACCGGATGGCCGGTCCTGATGGCCCTGAGCAATAAGGATTTTGTCGGGGAGACTCTGGGTGTGGACGTCACCGAGCGCCTGGAGGGCACCTTGGCTGCGACGGCATTGGCCGCCGCGGACGGTGCCGCGATGTTCCGGGTGCACGAGTGCGGACCCACTCGGCGCGTGCTCGAGATGGTCGCGTCGATCCAGGGAGTGCGGGCACCCGCACGAACAGTGAGGGGACTGGCATGACCCTAATGCCCGAGCTGGCCGTCAACGAGGGCGTCGCCGGACACCGCTGGCTGGCCGACCGCAGCTGGAACCGGCCGGCATGGACCATCGCCGAGTTGGAAGCGGCCAAGGCCGGTCGCACCGTCTCAGTGGTGCTGCCTGCCCTCAACGAGGAAGAAACCGTCGGCTCGGTGGTGGAGACCATCACCCCGCTGCTCGGCGGCCTGGTCGACGAGCTCATCGTGCTCGATTCCGGCTCGACCGATGACACCGAGATCCGCGCACTGGCCGCCGGTGCGCGGGTGATCAGCCGGGAGGTGGCACTGCCCGAGGTGGCGCCGCAACCCGGCAAGGGCGAGGTGCTGTGGCGCTCGCTGGCCGCGACCACGGGCGACATCATCGCCTTCGTCGATTCCGACCTGATCGACCCCGACCCCATGTTCGTGCCCAAGCTGCTGGGCCCGTTGCTCACGGTCGACGGTGTGCACCTGGTCAAGGGGTTCTACCGCCGGCCACTCAAGATCAGCGGCAGCGAGGACGCCAACGGCGGCGGACGGGTCACCGAGCTCGTCGCGCGCCCGCTGCTCGCCTCGCTGCGACCGGAGCTCACCTGTGTCTTTCAGCCGCTCGGAGGTGAGTACGCAGGCACCCGCGAGCTGCTGACGGCCGTTCCGTTCGCTCCCGGTTACGGCGTGGAGATCGGCCTGCTGGTCGACACCTACGACCGGCTCGGCATGGACGCGATAGCTCAGGTGAACCTCGGGGTGCGCGTGCACCGCAACCGGCCGCTGACCGAACTGGCCTCGATGAGCCGTCAGGTGATCGCCACCTTGCTGTCCCGCTGCGGCATCGCCGACTCTGGCGTCGGGCTCACGCAGTTCTTCGCCGACGGCGACGGGTTCACACCGCGCGCGTCATCGGTCTCACTCGCCGACCGGCCGCCCATGGTCACCCTGCGTCCGCGCTAGCCGCTGACCGCTTGTCAGGCGGTTGAGGCAGTATCGACGGTGTGACATTGATTCTGCTGTACCTGGTGGTGCTGGTCTTGGTGGCCACCGTGCTGTTCGGGGTGGGCAGTGTGATCTTCGGCCGGGGCGAGTCGTTGCCGCCGCTGCCGCGGGGGACGACGGCTACGGTCCTGCCGGCCTCCGGCGTCACCAGCGCCGACGTGGATGCCCTCCGGTTCGCCCAGACGGTGCGCGGCTACAAAACCAGCGAGGTCGACTGGGTTCTGGATCGGCTGGGGCAGGAGCTCGACGGGTTGCGCGGTGAGCTGGCCGCACTGCGCGCGACCTACGGCGTTCCCGACGATGCCGAGCGCGACGACGCCGAGGTGTCGGCCACGGCCGGCCAGATTCGCTCGTCGGACGACACGTGACCGACGACGGCCGCACCCGCTGTGGCTGGGCGGTCGACAGTGCCGCGGGCTCGACCCTGTACCGCGATTACCACGACACCGAGTGGGGCCGCCCGCTGCGGGACTCCGTGGCATTGTTCGAACGGGTCAGCCTCGAGGCGTTCCAGAGCGGGCTCTCGTGGCTGACCATCCTGCGTAAGCGCGAGAACTTCCGCCGGGCCTTCGACGACTTCGACCCCGAGAAAGTCGCGGAGTACGGCGACGCCGACATCGAGCGGCTGATGGCCGACACGGGCATCGTGCGCAACCGCGCCAAGGTCCTGGCCACCATCGCCAATGCCAGGGCCGTCACCGAGCTGGATGTCGACCTGGCTGAACTGCTGTGGTCGTTCGCGCCGCCGCCGCGCCCGCGACCCGCGGACCTCTCGGAAGTGCCCGCGGTAACCCCGGAGTCGACGGCGATGGCCAAGGAACTCAAGCGGCGCGGCTTCAAATTCGTCGGCCCCACGACCGCCTACGCATTGATGCAGGCCACCGGAATGGTGGACGACCACATCAGGTCCTGTTGGGTTCAGGCGTCCCGCTAGACGGCACGCCGCCCGACATCCGACGGGTCTTTGCACACCCATCGCCGCGGATAGGGAAGAATAGGGGTAGTTCAGTAGCAGTTCAGTGCCGGGTGCCGCCAACGAGTGGGCGGGGCCGGGCCCCGACCCGGCCCACCGACGTGGACGGGCTCATTTGGAGGGAGCACTCGATGGCGGCGATGAAGCCCCGGACCGGCGACGGTCCACTGGAAGCAACCAAAGAGGGGCGAGGCATCGTGATGCGAGTACCGCTCGAGGGTGGCGGGCGTCTGGTCGTCGAGCTGACCCCGGACGAGGCAGCCGCCCTCGGCGACGAACTCAAGGGCGTCACCAGCTAGTGCATTCGGCGTGACCGATTGCCCACCGGCAAGCGATCACGCCGAATCTCTATCCCGCCACTTTGCGGTAGATCTCCACTGTCTGCTCGGCGATGTGAGCCCAGGAGAATTCCCGGATGCATCGCTCGCGTCCGGCCGCGCCGTACCCGGCGGCGCGATCAGGGTCGGCCACCAGTGAGTTGACGGCTTCGGCCAGTCCCGCCTCGAAGGCGCCCGGTTCGCTCGCGTCGTAGTGCACAAGTAGTCCGGTCTCACCGTCGGCGACCACCTCGGGGATTCCGCCGACATCCGAGGCCACCACGGCCGTCGAGCATGCCATGGCTTCCAGATTGACGATGCCCAATGGCTCATACACCGACGGGCACACAAAAACCGTTGCAGCGGACAGAATTTCCCGGATCTTGTGAGCGGGCAGCATTTCCTGCACCCAGAACACGCCCGTGCGGACGCGAGCCAGCTCGGCTACCGCGCCGGAGATCTCCGCGGCGATTTCGGGGGTGTCGGGAGCTCCCGCGCACAACACCAGCTGCACATCGGGGCTGAAGGTGTGCGCGGCGGCGACCAGGTGCGCCACACCCTTCTGGCGGGTGATGCGTCCCACGAACGCGACGATGGGGCGGGTCGGGTCGACGCCGAGGTCGGCGAGCACCGATTCACCGTCGGTGGCGTGCGCATCTCCTGAATCGCTCCTCGCGTGCGCAGGGAACCACACGTCGGTATCGATCCCGTTGCGCACCACGTGCACTCGATCCGGATCCAAGCCGGGATAGGTACGCAGGACGTCCTCGCGCATGCCCGCACTCACCGCGATGACAGCGTCGGCCGCCTCGACCGCGGTCCGTTCGACCCACGACGAGATGCGGTAGCCGCCGCCGAGCTGCTCGGCCTTCCACGGCCGCATCGGTTCCAGTGAGTGTGCTGTCAGGACATGGGGAATGCCGTACAGCAGCGCGGTGAGATGCCCTGCCATCCCCGTGTACCACGTGTGCGAGTGCACCACCGTGGCCTGTGCAGCGCTGTTGACCATGTTCAGATCAGCCGACAGCGTCGACAGCGCCGCGTTGGCGCCCGTCAGCGCGGGGTCGGGCTGCGCCACGATGGCCCCCTCGCGCGGCGCGCCCATGCAGTGCACGTCGACCTCACACAAATGACGTAGCTGGGCGACGAGCTCTGTGACATGAACTCCCGCACCGCCGTACACCTCGGGTGGATACTCCCGAGTCATCATGGCCACCCGCATATCTGGAACCGTAATGGGCCGCCCCGCCGTAGCGCAGGATTGTGGGCAACCTCGTGCCGAGAATGTTGATGGCCGCGATGCGAAAAGGGTTGTGGACAGGGGCCACCAATCGTGTCAATGGCTGGCAGCACTGCGTGCCTGCGGATAGGTTTGCAGCATGAGGGAGCTGCCACACGTGCTGGGCATTGTTCTGGCCGGCGGAGAGGGCAAGCGGCTGTACCCGTTGACGGCGGACCGGGCCAAACCAGCGGTTCCGTTCGGCGGCGCATACCGGTTGATCGACTTTGTGCTGTCGAATCTGGTCAACGCACGTTATCTGCGCATCTGCGTTCTCACGCAATACAAATCGCATTCTCTGGACCGCCACATCAGCCAGAACTGGAGGTTGTCCGGTCTGGCCGGCGAGTACATCACGCCGGTGCCCGCACAGCAGCGGCTCGGGCCGCGCTGGTACACCGGATCGGCCGACGCGATCTATCAGTCGATGAACCTGATCTACGACGCGGATCCGGACTACATCATCATCTTCGGCGCCGACCACGTGTACCGCATGGATCCTGAGCAGATGCTGCAGTTCCACATCGAGACCGGGGCGGGTGCGACGGTCGCAGGCATCCGGGTTCCGCGCGCGGAGGCCAGCGCGTTCGGGTGCATCGACGCCGACGACACGGGCCGCATCCGCAATTTCATCGAAAAGCCGGCGGACCCGCCCGGCACACCCGACGATCCTGAGCAGACCTACGTTTCGATGGGCAACTACATCTTCACCACCAAGGTGCTGATCGACGCGATCCGGGCCGACGCCGACGAAGATGGCTCCGACCACGACATGGGTGGCGACATCATCCCGCGGCTGGTGTCCGACGGTATGGCCGCGGTCTACGACTTCAACAACAACGAGGTGCCCGGAGCCACCGAACGTGACCACGGCTACTGGCGCGACGTCGGCACCCTGGATGCGTTCTACGACGCGCACATGGATCTGGTCTCGGTGCACCCGGTGTTCAACCTGTACAACAAGCGCTGGCCGATCCGCGGCGAGTCGGAGAACCTGGCGCCTGCCAAATTCGTCAACGGCGGCTCGGCGCAGGAGTCCGTGGTCGGCGCGGGCAGCATCGTTTCCGCGGCCTCCGTACGCAATTCGGTGCTGTCGTCCAACGTCGTGATCGACGACGGCGCGATCGTCGAGGGCAGCGTGCTGATGCCCGGCACCCGGGTAGGTCGCGGCGCCGTGGTGCGTAAGGCGATCCTGGACAAGAACGTCGTCGTCGGGCCAGGCGAAATGGTCGGGGTCGACTTGGAAAAGGACCGCGAGCGGTTCTCGGTCAGTGCCGGCGGGGTGGTTGCCGTCGGCAAGGGCATCTGGATCTGATCCGCCTCACCACACGTACGGCAACAGCCGGTAGCGCACCTTCTCGGTGTAGGCGGTGTACCCGTCGAGCTCGGTGCGCAGCATCTTCTCCTCGTCGGTGATTCGCACCGCCAGCGCCGGCACGGTCACCGCGACCGCCAGCAGCGCCCAATAGGAGCCCAGCGCCAACGGTATTCCGATCATGAAGAGCACCGTGCCGACATACATGGGATGACGCACAACGCCGTACACGCCGGTGGTCACCACCCGCTGTTCGGACTCCACGCGGATGCTGGCTCCGGCGAAGCTGTTCTGGAAGACGACGGCCTGTGCCAGCGCGAGCCCGGCCACCACCAGCACGTCACCGAGGATCACCACGGGGATGGGCACGTACGACCAACCCTCGCGGTGGTCGACCGCACTGATGATCAGCACGGCGACCACGGATATCAGGCTCACGGTGATGACGACCTTCTGCACCGCCCTGGTTTCGGCTTTCGGTCCGCCGCGCATCCGGCGTCGCAGCGCGGCCGGGTCTTTGACTGCCAGATAGAAACTGGGAACCAGGGTGGCGACCGCGAACACGGCGATGAAAACCCAGGCCTGCCAGTAGTCGAGAGTGCCTGCCGACGCGAACAACGCGAAACCCAACAACACCACACCGAATACGGCCGACACCGCGGTTTGCACGATGAGCTTGAGCATGCTGACCTCCCTGTTACACGGCGTCGCGATTGCGGTAGATCCACCCGGCGATGAGCGTCAATATTGCTGCGGCGCAAAGCATTACCGCCAACGCGGTGAGCGGCACGTGGCTGGGTATGGTGGTCTGGCCGACGAGCGAGAGCTGCAACAGCCAGTGGGGGAGCCGCAGCAACGCCCCGAGGTACAGCGCGACGATGACGAAAGTGACTGCCAGCCAACCGATCCAGGGCCGCCGCAGGGCGACCGCAAGAGCCGCGACGCCGGCCAGCACTGCCATCGCGGGCACGAATCCCAGTCCGGCCAACGTGAGTCGTGCGATGGTGGCGGGCTCACCGAGTGTCACGCCCGCGCCCAAACCATTACCGAGGCCGGCCAGCAGCATCAGCACCGCCGAGCCGAGCACCGCCGCAGCCACCGCCTCGAGCAGCCAGCGCCATCGCGACGTAGCGCCCGCCAGCACCGGCTCACCGAGGCCGGCCTGCTCGTCGCTGTACACCCGCAGAACGGCCGAGACCACGTAGGCCGACGTCGCGGCAGCCAAGAACTGCGTCATGGTGGTGTACACCCCGTCGTTGCCCTGGGCGTCGAGCACCCGGGCGATCAGCTCGTTGGTGCGCGCCGCGTCCAACAGCGATTTCGTCATCGAACCGAACGCCAGCCCGGCCAGGAACAACCCCACGCCCCAACCGATGGTCGAACCGCGCTGCAGCGTCAGGTGCAGCTGGAAGGGTCCGGAAATTCGGTGGGCATTCACGCGTTCGCCGGTGGACGGCAGATTGCCGTCGTCATATTGCCGTCTGGTCTCCAACGCCGCTGCGAGCAGCATCAACACCACCGCGAGCGCCACGAGCATCGCCAGCGGCCACCAGCGCAGCTCCACGAACGACCGCATCTGCTGGGCCCACGCGATCGGCGAGAACCAGCTCAGTGCGCTGCCGGAGGAGTTGATGACGTCACCGACACCGCGCACCAGTGCGGCCAGCGCCAACGCGCCCATCGCGGCGCCGGTGGCGGTGCGGGCCTGCCGCCACAGCTGCGCGGTGACGGCGGCGACCGCGGCGAACACCATCGCGACCGCGGTGATGCCCAGACACATCGCGGCGGTGTCGACGACCGCGAACCCGGTCGAGGCCATCGCCACGGTCATGGTGACCGCCAGCACGGCATTGACCCCGCCGATCAACGCCAGCGCGGCAAAGGTGCGGGCGTGCCTGCCGACCACCGAGGACAGCACGAGTTCGGCCGCGCCGCTTTCCTCCTCGGCACGGGTGTGGCGAATCACCGTGGAGATGGCCAGAATCGAGGTGGCGATGATCAGGGTGAGCATCAGCTCGTTGGCCATCATCACGCCGAGGTCGGTCTCGTTGCGGCCGAACATCGGACCGCCGAGCATGGTACCCGCGGGTGTCTTGAGCAGTTCCACACGCGACAAGCGTTGCTGCTCTTCGGGATAGGCCAACTTGATGGCAGTGGGTGCGTAGACCATCATCATCGTCACAATGACGATCCAGACGCTGAGCCGCACCCGGTCGCGGCGGACCGCCAGCCGCAGCAGCGCTGCGGTACCGGCGAACGATGACCGCGCCGCGAGCGCGGGGGCGGTGGTCATGACGACACCCGCTGGTACTCGCGCAGGAACAGATCTTCCAGCGACGCCGGCGTCACCGACAGGTCCTTGATGCCGAGATCGGCCAGCTCTGCCATGGCCCGGTCGAGGTCGGTGCGGTCGACCGAGAAGCGGTAGTGGCCGTCGGCGATGGAGAAGTCGTGTACGAACGGCATCCGCTGCAGCACTTGGCCGTCGGTGCTGGTGCGTACCTGCACGGTGGTCTGCATGAGGTGCCGCAGCTGGCTGAGCGTGCCGGACCGCACGGTGCGGCCTGCGCGGATGATGGTCACGCTGTCGCACAGCTTCTCCACCTCGGCGAGAATATGGCTGGACAGCAGTACCGCGGCGCCGCGGGACGACACCTCGCTGACGCACTGCTGAAAAGCCTTCTCCATCAACGGATCAAGCCCCGATGTGGGCTCGTCGAGAATGTAGAGCTCGGCGTTGGTGCTGAAGGCCGCGACGATTGCCACTTTCTGCCGATTGCCCTTGGAGTAGGTCCTGGCCTTCTTGTGCGGATCCAGCTCGAAGCGCTCGATGAGCTGATCGCGCCTGTGGGTGTCGATGTTGTTGCCGCGCAGGCCCGTCAGGAAATCGATGACCTGCATGCCGGTGAGATTCGGCCACAACGTCACATCGCCCGGCACGTAGGCGATCCTGCGATGCAGGGCGACGGCGTCGTGCCAAGGGTCGCCCCCGAGCAGGCGGACGGTTCCGCCGTCGGCGCGCAGCAGGCCGAGCAGCACCCGGATGGTGGTGGACTTGCCTGCACCGTTGGGCCCGAGGAAGCCCGTGACGGAGCCTGGTGCCACACTCAGGTCGAGTCCGTCGAGTGCCTTGGTCCGTCCGAAAGACTTTGACAGACCGTGAATTTCGATTGCTGCGTCAGGCATGGTCACGCTCCTTCGGGGCGGGCTGCGGCAGTTGCGTCCGGGCCGCTGAACGGGATGCCCTTTTCACGCTGGGCCAGGAACGCGTCGTACATGGTGGAATCGGCCATCAGGCCGTTGGTGTAGATCTCGAGCGCGGGCAACACCATCTCCTCGCCGTAGTCGTGCAGGACTGTGCGCAGATCCGTTGGGTTTTCGTGCATCTGGATGTACAGCAGGAACGCGCCGCCGCCGCAGATCGCCAGATAGCGGGCCCGGGCCTTGGGGTCCCTGCTCGGCTTCAGCACGCCGGTGCGCACGCCCTCGTCGAGGTACTGCTCAGCATTCTCAAGCATCTTGAGCCAGAACGTCTTTGCCAGCTCGCTGCCGGCCTGCATGCTGCGCACCAGGTAGGCGACCAGGGGCGCGAACGACTCGATCTCGGACATCTGGGCAAGCCACCTCGCGGGGTCGGTGGTCTGCATCGACTCCGACTTGGCGTCGCGGATGACGTCGGCCACATAGGCATCGCAGGACTTGCGCAGACCGTCTTTGGAGCCGAAGTGGTGGATCACCAAGGCTGCACTCACGCCTGCGGCGTCGGCGATGGTGCGCAGGCCGACACTGAAGCCGTGTTGGCCGAACTGGTCGATCGCGGCGTCGCGGATTCTCGCCGTGGTCGTTCGATCTTCTTGTGCTGAACGCATGTTTAGTACGCTAAACACGCGTTCAGCGCGGCGTCAAGGGGTGTCCCGTCAGGAATCCGTAAAAGTCGCCAAACATGCGCGAGCAGTCACGGCGGTACGCCAAACGCGGCGTGTCGCGTACCGCAGCGTCTGCTCGGCGGAAAAAAGTTAGTCGCGAACGGCGGCGAGCAGGCCGTCGCCGAGGGGGATGAGCACCGGGGTGAGCCGTTCGTCCTCGGCGATGAGCCGGGCGGCTTCGCGGACCGCGGTCACCTCGGCGTCGCGTGCGGTGGCGTCGCCGGCACGGCCGCCGAGTGCGGCCCGGTGCACGACGATGGCGCCGCCCGCACGCAGCAGCCGGACGCCTTCGGTCACGAACTGCGGCTGGTCGACCGGGTCGGCGTCGACGAACACCAGGTCATAAGACTCGTCGGCGAGCCTGGTCAGCACATCCTGGGCGCGCCCGCTGATCAGCCGGGTCCGGCCCGGGCTCACGCCGGCCTCGCTGAATCCCTGCTTGGCGATCCGCAGATGCTCGGGCTCGACGTCGATCGTGGTGAGCACACCGTCGTCACGCATGCCCGACAGCAGCCACAGTCCGCTGACCCCGGCGCCGGTGCCCACCTCGACCACGGCTCGGCCGCCGGTCAGCCGGGCCAGCACGCTCAACAGCGCGCCGACCGCCGGGGTGACGGCCCCGGCGCCGATGTCGACGGCACGTTCACGGGCGGCGGCGACGATCGAATCCTCGGAAATCGACCGTTCGGCGTGCGTCACGATCGCCTCGGCGTGGCTGGGGTGCGCCTGACCCTGAGTCTCGTCGGAGCTGACCATGCCCGCAGCGTAGGCCAGTAGCCACCGCGGCCGTCGCGACACGCCCGCGCCGGGCAGCGATTCCGGTCGGAAATCAGGCGATTTGCCCAGGTTGTGACGCATATCGCTCGGATTCTCAGGGAAAGTTAAGTTTGCTCATATGCCCGCCTCACCGGCATGGGGAACGGTAACTCGCATGGAACACGGCCGTCTCCCGCGCTCTGTGGAGCGGATTTGGAATAACGACATTGGCCCGCGTGTTAGCTCTCTTGAGGTCTGTGAGCAGGAGGAACCGACGACCATCGCATCTCAGTCGATCAGCACATCCCAACCCGCCCCGGTGACCATGTCCCACCTGGAGCAGTACACCGACGGCGAGTGGGTTCAGCCGTCCGACGAACTGACCGGCACCGCCGTCTTCGACGCGACCGGCGACCAGGCTGCCATGCCGTCCTGGGACGAATTGGTCCGCCAACACGCCGACCGGGTGTACCGGCTGGCCTATCGCCTGTCCGGCAACCAGCACGACGCCGAGGACCTGACTCAGGAAACGTTCATCCGGGTGTTCCGGTCCCTGCAGAACTATCAGCCCGGCACATTCGAGGGCTGGCTGCACCGCATCACCACGAACCTGTTCCTGGACATGGTGCGACGCCGCGGACGCATCCGGATGGAAGCGCTGCCGGAGGACTACGACCGCGTGCCTGCCGACGACCCCAACCCCGAGCAGATCTACCACGACTCGCGGCTGGGTGCCGACCTCCAAGCCGCGCTGGACTCGCTGGCTCCCGAGTTCCGTGCCGCCGTGGTGTTGTGCGACATCGAGGGTCTGTCCTACGAGGAGATCGGCGCGACGCTCGACGTCAAACTGGGCACTGTGCGTAGCCGTATTCACCGCGGCCGGCAGGCGCTGCGTGACTATCTCGCCAAACACTCTCCGGAAACCGCTCAGTCCGCCTGAGCAGTCATGAGTGCCTCGGGCCGGGTCCCGCGCTACATTCACTAATGAGATGCAAATGTGCCCGAGAGGAGCTGGGTGATGGTCGACCCGGGACACGTGTTCCGTCGCGCATTCTCCTGGCTGCCTGCGCAATTTGCCTCGCAGAGCGATGCGCCGGTGGGTGCGCCACGCCAGTTCGGCTCCACTGAGCACCTGTCGACCGAGGCCATCGCGGCCTTCGTGGACGGCGAACTGCGGATGACCGCGCACCTGCGGGCCGCGCACCATCTTTCGCTGTGTCCCGATTGCGCGGCCGAGGTCGACGCTCAGGGGCAGGCCCGCGCGGCATTGCGGGACTCGTGCCCGATCTCCATTCCCCACACCTTGCTGGGCATGTTGTCGCAGATACCGCACCATGCGCCGCATCAGGGTCCCGAATGGCCGAACCAGGGCGAGTTTGCTGACGACCCGAATCGGGCCCGGCGTAAGCGCCGGTAGGCTAGAGCAACACGCGAGCTAGTGTCCCGCGCAGGCTATCTGGCCGCAGCGGGCGCTCCGATCAGAGAGTGATACACCGTTGACCGACCAGGATCAGCCCGGCGAGAACGACCGCTTGGCGCCCCGTGCTGTTCAGCGGCCACCCGTCGACCCGGCATCGCAACGTGCATTCGGGCGGCCGGCCGGCGTCGACGGATCGTTCCTCGGCGCCGATAAATATGCGGACCAGGGCGAGTACACGCCCAAGGACCAGGCCCCGGATCCGGTGTTGGCCGAGGCGTTCGGGCGCACCGGCGAGTACTCGCTGCAGCGTCACCCCGCCGACGCAGGCGCTCTGGCCGCCGAGCGGGACGGTGACGGCGAGGACGAGGTCGCCGACCCCTGGCGAGATCCGGCTGCTGCGGTTGCGTTGGGCACGCCGGCCCGCCCGCCGACGCCGCACCCGGTCAGCACCGAACCGGTCACCAAGCTGGGTCTGCGTGATGTGTTGTTCGGCCGCAGGGTCTCCGTACTCGCATTGGTCACGCTGGGGCTGATCGCCCTGCTGGTCGGCGTGTTCGGCGGCGTAGTGGGCCGCATGACGGCCGAGACCGTGCAGGCGTTCACCACGTCGAAGGTGACACTGGAGACCGGCAACAACCCGGAGCAGCCCGCGGGCCGGTTCGCGACCGTCGCCGCCGCCGTGGCCGATTCTGTCGTCACCATCGAGGCCAAGGGCAAGACCGAGGGCTCGCAGGGCTCGGGCGTCGTGATCGACAAGTCCGGCTTCATCGTCACCAACAACCACGTCATCTCGGACGCCGCCGCCAAGCCTGCCGATTACCAGCTCAGCGTGGTGTTCAACGACGGCACCGTCGTCCCGGCCCGCTTGATCGGCCGCGATCCCAAGACGGATGTCGCCGTGCTCAAAGTCGACAACGTCGACCACCTCACCGTGGCCCGCATGGGCGATTCGGAGAAGCTGCAGGTCGGTCAGGAAGTGATCGCCGCGGGTGCCCCGCTCGGCCTGCGCAGCACCGTCACGCACGGCATCATCAGCGCGCTGCACCGTCCCGTGCCGTTGTCCGGCGAAGGCTCTGACACCGACACCGTGATCGACGGCGTACAGACCGACGCGTCGATCAACCACGGCAACTCCGGTGGGCCGCTGATCAACATGGACTCCGAGGTCATCGGCATCAACACCGCGGGAAAGTCGTTGTCGGACAGCGCCAGTGGTCTGGGCTTCGCCATCCCGGTCAACGAGGTCAAGCGGGTGGCCGAGAAGCTCATCCAGGACGGCAAGATCGTGCACCCGTCGCTGGGGTTGACGGCCGTGTCGGTGAGCAACAGCGTCGCTTCCGGCGCCAAGGTCAGCGACGTGAGCCCGGGCAGCCCCGCCGAGAAGGCCGGACTGCAGGAGAACGACGTCGTGGTCAAGATCGGCGACCGCAAGGTGGCCGACGGTGACGAGTTCGTGGTCGCGGTGCGGCAGCTCAACGTCGGTCAGGAAGTTCCCATCGAGGTGGTCCGCGAAGGTCGTCCGCTGACCCTGATGATCACGCCCATCGGCGACGACCAAAAAAAGCAGTAAGTCGTGTTCGCCAACATCGGGTGGGGCGAGATGCTCGTGCTGGTGGTCGCCGGCCTGGTGATCCTCGGCCCGGAGCGGCTACCCGGTGCGATCCGCTGGACTTCGAGTGCGCTGCGCCAGGCCCGTGACTATGTCAGCGGCGCCACCAGCCAGCTGCGGGAAGATCTGGGCCCGGAGTTCGAAGACTTGCGCGAGCCGCTCGCCGAACTGCAGAAGCTGCGGGGCATGACGCCGCGTGCGGCCATCACCAAGCATCTGCTCGAGGGCGACGACTCGTTCCTCACGGGGAAATTCGACGAGAAGCAGGCACAGGAGCTGGCACAGCAGCCGCCGACGGTGACCCCGCCGCCGACGCCGCCGCAGCAGAAGCCGTCCGGGACGGTGTTCGACCCGGACGCCACCTGAGCGCCGACGCGTCGGCGCCGCGTTCGTCGAGCGAAACCACCCAGTACCGCACGCCCACTGTCCAACCCGCGACTACGGCCACGGCCAGGAGATTGGCCGGGATCAGTCGCGGGTCGTTGTAGGCGGTCACCGCCGCGTCTGCGGCGCTCGCGATGGCCAACACGACAAAGAAGTAGAAGACGATGCGGGCGATCACAGCCGTCCAGCGCTGGAACCGGTACAACAGCAGGGCCCGGCGAAACGTCAGCTTTCGGTCGCTGACCGCGGCGTTGGAGTTCTCGACGTGCACCGACCCGAAGCGAAAGGCCATCGCCGATGCCGTCATGATCGCGACGGCGGCGATGTCGTTGTAGACAGCCCCGCCGGAGAAGTAATTGGGGATGCCGAGCGTGTCGGGCCGCCCGAATGCGGAACCCAGCCCCGAACTGACGTTCTGAACAACCATGCCGAGGCAGAACCAGTAGAAGGCCCGAAGGGTCCGCGCCGCGCGGCGGTGCATCGGATAGGCGAGGAGGAGTCGACGCAGCGTGATCGCCGGCTTCTGCTCAACCGGCGGCGGTTCGGACTTGGCGACGAGCGTGGAAGCCTCGTCGAGCCAGCTCTGCGCTTGCTCGGCGGCTCGCCGGTGGGCTTCGGGGGAGTCGGTGACGAGCTTGGTGGCGTTCCACCACTCGGAGGCGAACGCTATCTGCCTGCTGGCATCGTCGAACGCCAGTTTGCGGCTCCCGGCCTGGGTGCGGCGCTCGCGCCAGTCTCCGATCATCAGCGCGACGATGCCGATTCCCGCGGTGAGAACCGGGGTCAGCACCGTCAGCGCAATGCGTACGACCTGGTCGGTATCCATGGCGCCTCGATCCCGCTCACATCGCGAGGGAGAGTAGAGGCTAATAATGCCATTGACGGCCCCGTCACCGCGGCCGTAAGCGCAAGGAGGGTCTAGCGGCCCGCCGGGTCGAGGCCCAGCGACATGCCCGCCAACCCGCGTTTGCGGCTGGAGAGCGCATCGGCGACCTTGCTCAGCTCCTGAGCGGCCGGTGAGTCCGGTGCGGACAGCACCAGCGGAACGCCGTCGTCGCCCGCGGACACCAGCGCCGGATCGATCGGGACCTGACCCAGCAGCGGCACCTCGGCGCCCACGGTACGGGTGAGCGAATCGGCCACCTGACGGCCGCCGCCTTCGCCGAACAACTGCAGTGTGGTGCCGTCGGGCAGCACCATGCCGGACATGTTCTCCACGACGCCGGCGATGCGCTGCCGCGTCTGCACCGCGATGGCGCCCGCGCGCTCGGCGACCTCGGCGGCGGCGGCCTGCGGGGTGGTCACCACGAGAATCTCCGCACCCGGGATCAGCTGCGCCACCGAGATCGCGACGTCACCGGTGCCCGGCGGCAGATCGAGCAGCAGCACGTCGAGATCGCCCCAGTACACGTCGGCCAGGAACTGCTGCAGTGCGCGGTGCAGCATGGGGCCGCGCCACACCACGGGCGTGTTGCCCTGGGTGAACATCGCGATCGAGATGACCTTCACGTCGTGGGCGACGGGCGGCAGGATCATCGAGTCGACCTGGGTGGGCCGGTCGGCCGTGCCCATCATCCGCGGCACCGAGTGCCCGTAGATGTCGGCGTCGAGCAGGCCGACGGACAGGCCGCGCGCAGCCAGCGCCGCGGCCAGGTTCACGGTCACGCTGGACTTGCCGACGCCACCCTTGCCGGACGCCACGGCGTACACCCGCGTCAGCGAACCCGACTGGGCGAACGGGATCACCGGCTCGCGGGAATCACCGCGGAGCTGCTTGCGCAGTTCGGCGCGCTGCTCGTCGTTCATCACGTCGAGGCTCACCTTGACCGCGCCGGTCCCGGGCACGTCGGTGACGGCCTTGGACACCAGATCGGCGATCTCGTTCTTCTTCGGGCAAGCCGCAGTGGTCAGGTAGATCTCGACGTGTACCCCGCTATCGGGTTCGATCGTGATGTTCTTGACCATGCCGAGATCGGTGATCGGTCTCCGGAGTTCGGGATCGATCACTTTGGTCAAGGCGGCGCGAACTGCGGCGGGCAGCTCAGTGGCAGATTCGGACATCACCGCAGATTCTACGGCTGCGTCTGATTGAGCTGGTCGCGGCGTCAGGCCGGGCCGGGCGCAGGCCCCGGTGCGGGGCCGAGCACGGGCCCTGGTACCGGGCCGGGCGCGGGCCCCGGGACAGGGGCCGGGGCGGCGGGCGGCGCGTCACTGAGGCAGAACACCACGCAGGTGGGCGGTGGCGGTGGCTGCTCCCAAGGCGGTGTCCATGGCGGCGGCGCGGCCGGCGGCGTCGGCGACGGCATGGCCTGTGCGGGCCCGGGCAGCGGCCCGAGCACCTGTCCCGGCGCGAATCCCGGCACGTTCGCGCCGGTCAGCTGGGCTGCGGCGTCACCGCCGCCAAGCACCGGGATGAGCGCCATCGGGTCACCGGGCGGCAGGCCGGTGGCATTGATGGGCAAACCGGGTCCGAGTCCTTCGGGGTTGTCCAGATGCGCATCGCCGATGGGTGGGATGGATCCGGTGATCGGGGGCAGATTGACAGGCACGACGCCGGTCGCATACGCCGCTGCCCAGCCCATGACGTTCTGGGCATAGGCGACGGAGTTGTTGTAGCGCAGGATCGCCGTCATCACCTGAGAGGAATCCCGCAGGTTGAGCCCGCCCGAGCACAGATACCGTGCGGCGGCAAGCGACGCGTCGAAGACGTTCTGGACGTCGGCCTTGGCGTCGCCGTCCCCGTCGGAGGCGTACCGGGCCCAGGTTCCGGGCAGGAACTGCATCGGCCCCATGGCCCTGGCGTAGGTGACCCGCCCGGCCTGGGCGCTCTGCACGATCACCTCGTTGCCAGGCAGGGTGCCGTCCAGTGCAGGCCCGTAGATCGGACGTACCGCTGTTCCGCGGACATCCGTGGCGCCGCCGTTGGCGTGCCCGGATTCGATCCGGCCGATGCCTGCGAGCAGGTTCCAGCTGATGCCGCAGCCGGGGGCGGCCGCCGCCATCATCCGCTCGGCGTTGCGATAGGCGGCCAGTGCGATGGACGGAATGCCAAGGGTCCCTGGGGAATTCACAATCATCGCGGGTGGGGGAGCCGTCACCGTCGCGGTGGCGATGTGGAACATGGTCGGCACTTTCGCCGCGGCGACCACCGCGGGCCCGGTTTGATCGACCGAGGGTTCGACGGCGGCCAGCGGCATGACCGCGGCGTCGCTGACGTTGCTGGCGGGTACCGGCCCGGACGCCCCGACGGCACCGGCCAGAATGATGGGGGAGAGCGCCGCAACGCCGAGAATTCCGCGCCCGCGGGGGCCGGACAAGATCTCGCGGACGTGAGGAGCAGAAAGGTTCTCGCGGACGTGAGGAGCAGAATAGTTTTTCGCATGGGCGAGCCGACCAAGTCGGCGTCGAGCGGCGACTACGAAAGCCGCACCTCCCCCTACGCGCACTTAACCGTCCTGACGTCGTTTTCGGCCGACAAAAAGCGTGTGAACCAAGTCACCATAACTAATCTGATTGCTCTTGTTGCGACAATGGTTCACTGACGTCGGCGTCACTGGCTTTCGCGGTGCGCTCGGAGTCATCGCCTTTGCCGGACCGTCCCCCGCGTTTCGTGCGTTTCTGCAATCCACTGATCACCTCGTGGAGTTCTTCCAATTCGCGGCGCAGATAGTCGCGGGTGGCGACTTCGCCGACCGCGAGCCGCAGCGCGGCCAGTTCCCGCGCCAGATACTCGGTATCGGCCTTGGTTTGCTCGGCGCGCCTGCGGTCCTCTTCAAGGGCCACGCGGTCGCGGTTCTCCTGCCGGTTCTGTGCCAGCAGGATCAGCGGGGCCGCGTAGGCCGCCTGCGTCGAGAACGCCAGGTTGAGCAGGATGAACGGGTACGGGTCCCACTGCAGCTTGATGGAGACCAGGTTCAGTGCGATCCAGACGATGACGATGATCGTCTGGATGGCCAGATAACGCCCGGTACCCAGAAACCGGGCGATGGATTCGCTGAACCGGCCCACCGCCTCGACGTCGACGTGCAGCCCCAAGCCGCGCGTGGTGCGAGGAGTGTCGAGCCGCTGACGCGCCGACAGATCGCTCATGAGCCCGCCACCGGCAGCGCAGGCTCTTCGCGCTCACGCCAGTCGTCGGGGAGTAGGTGGTCGAGCAGGTCGTCGACCGATACCGCGCCCAGCAAGTGGTTCTCCTCGTCGACGACTGGGCCGCAGACCAGGTTGTACGCGGCGAAGTACCGGGTGACCGCGGCCAGCGAATCCCCGGGACCCAGATTGGGCAGGTCGGTGTCGACGATGCCGCTGACCAGTGCCGCGGGCGGCTCACGCAGCAGCCGCTGCAGATGCACGCAGCCCAGGTACTGGCCGGTCGGGGTGGCCGTTGGTGCGCGGGCGACGAACGCCAGCGACGCCAGCGCGGGCGTCAGGTCCGGATCGCGTACCCGGGCCAGCGCCTCGGCCACGGTGGTGTCAGGGGCCAGCACCACGGGCTCTGAGGTCATCAGACCACCGGCGGTGTCCGGCGAGTGCGACAGCAGCCGTCGCACGTCCTCGGAGTCCTCCGGGTCCATGCGGCCCAGCAGCACCTCGGCGTCGGCGGGCGTCAACGTGCCGAGCAGGTCCGCGGCGTCGTCGGGATCCATCGCCTCGAGCACGTCGGCAGCGCGTTCGGTGTTGAGCTGCTGCAGCGCCTCGGCCTGCTCGTCCTCGGGCAGCTCCTGCAGCACATCGGCCAGGCGCTCGTCGTCGAGTGCGCGGAACAACTCGTAGCGGCGCTTGGCAGGCAGCTCGCGCAGCGCCTCGGCGACCTCCACGGGCCGCTGGCCCTCGAACTGCTCCAGCAGCGACGCCACGCCCTGATCGGGCATCGCCAGGCCGGACGGGGTCAACCCCTGCACGTTCTGCCAGTCGACCACGTGGATGTTGCTGCGGCGGCCGAGCCTGCGCTGCGGGCGCACCGCGACCCGCGTGACCACCCAGTCCCTGGTCCGGGTCTGCTCGATGCCGAGATCGGTTACCACGACGTCGATACCGGCAAGCTGCGGCAGGTCGGGATCGTCGACTCGGACCCGGGTCTCCACCACCTGGCCCAGCACCAGAACCTCGCCGGGCCGCTGGGCGAAACGGCGCAGCGACACACTGCCCGTCGCCAGCGTCACCGAGCCGGGTTCGATCGCGGTCACCCTCAGAATGGGGACGAAAATCCTTCGCCGCGTGAGCAATTCGACCACCAGGCCGAGCACCCTTGGCTGCTGGCGCACGATACTGATGCTGATCACCACATCGCGGACGCGGCCGATGGACTCCCCGTCGGGGCCCAGCACGACCATCCCCACCAGCCGGGCTGCGTAGACCCTGTTCACCGCCGCCATGAGTCAAAGGGTAGAGAGTGTGGTCGTGGACAACCTGTATCGGCCCCGTCGAACCTGTCTGTCGGTTCCCGGCAGCAGCGCGAAGATGATCGAGAAGGCCAAAACCCTGCCTGCCGACGAGGTGTTCCTGGACCTGGAAGACGCTGTCGCGCCCGACGCCAAGGCGCAGGCGCGCGCCCAGGTGGCCGCGGCGTTGTCCTCCGACGGCTGGGCTGGGCAGCTGCGCGGTATTCGGGTCAACGACTGGACGACACCGTGGACCCATGCCGACGTGATCGAGGTGGTATCGGCCGCGGGGGCCGCACTGGATCTGATCGTGCTGCCCAAGGTGACCGAGGTGGCGCACGTCCAGGCCCTCGATCTGCTGCTCACCCAGTTGGAGACGACGCACCGCCTGCCGGTGGGCCGCATCGGCATCGAGGCGCAGATCGAGAACGCGCAGGGACTGACCAACATCGACGCCATCGCCGCGGCGCCGCGGGTGCAGGCCCTGGTGTTGGGCCCCGGTGACATGGCGGCCAGTCTCAACATGCGCACGCTGGAGGTCGGCGGGCAGCCCGAGGGCTACGACATCGGCGACGCGCATCACCACGTGCTGATGCGGATCCTTATCGCCGCGCGGGCCCGGGGCATCAACGCGATCGACGGGCCGTACGTGAAGGTCCGCGACGTCGACGGGTTCCGGCGCGTGGCAGGCCGGTCGGCGGCGCTGGGCTACGACGGCAAATGGGTACTGCATCCCGACCAGATCGTCGCGGGAAACGAGATATTCAGCCCGCGTCAGGCTGATTACGATCACGCCGAACTGATCCTGGAGGCCTACGACTGGCACACCTCAGGGGCGGGCGGCGCCAGGGGAGCGGTGATGCTCGGCGACGAGATGATCGACGAAGCCAGCCGCAAGATGGCGCTCGTGGTCGCAGGCAAGGGCCGGGCGGCCGGGATGACGCGCCACGGCGCGCGTTTCGAGCCACCGCGCTGATCAGTGGGTGCCGCTGATGGCGACCATCACGATCATGAACAGGACGTACAGCACGATGCCCGCCGTGATCAGCGCACCGATGATGACGGCGGCCAACGCCAACCCGTAGCCTTCCTGGCCCGTGCGCTTGGTCTCGCGCATGGCCATGATGCCCAGGATCACGCCGATGGGCGCAGGCAGGCAGACCACCAGGCCTAAGGCCGAACAGACCAGCGCGCCGATCGCCATACCGCTCGTGCCGCGATGCGGCGGGTAGCCGTATGACGGGTACGTCGGATATCCGGGGTACGCCGCCGGATAGGGCTGCGGATAGCCGACCGGCCCGGGCGGCGGCGTCGGATACAGCGGCGGTGGCAGCCCCGCATCGGCCGGATAGTCCACCGGCGCAAGCGGATCCGTCGACCGCGAGTGCTCAATGGGCGGATACTCCCTGCCGCCGAACGACGGATCTGGCTGGTTGGTCACGTCAGTAGGTCGACGTCGAACTCGGCGACGCCGCGAGGACGATGATGAACACCACGATGGCCAGCAGCGGTACCGCCACGCCGACCACGATCCCTGCGATGGCCATACCGCGACCGCCCTGGCCGGACTGCTTGATCTGGTTGAGCGCGATGATGCCCATCACGATGCCTGCGATCGACGCCGCGAATCCGCTGAAGCAGAGGAACATCAGCGGCACCGAGAGCACCGAGGCGACCAGAGACCCGATGGCCAACGGGTTGTTGGTGCCGGGTGCCGGCCCTCCGTAGCCACCCACCGGATACCCGTCGGGCCCGGGATATCCCGGTGCGCCGTACGGGGCAGCCTGCGGATAGCCCGGCGGTGGCGGATAACCGGGTGCACCGCCGTAGGG
>NZ_LZTB01000094.1 GCF_001665685.1 Mycobacterium sp. 852013-50091_SCH5140682 | reverse complement strand
GCGGCCCGATGACGAGGGCGATGCCCACCGAGCCGACCGCGAACACAGCCGCGATCGCGCCGAGAACCAGAATGGGCACATAAGGACTCATAGGGCCACACTGCCGACGGAATCGACGGTCAAGCACCCCAATTTGGGGGAAGGACAAGGGGATACACCGCAGAGGGTGCGATCGCTAACATTCGCCTCGTGATACAACAATCAAGTCGGACAAGCTGCTACGCCCCGCTCCGCGTAGTCGTGTACAGCAGTGACGCGCACCTTCGGAACAGTGTGGCGCAAGCTCTCGGGTCACTGCCGGACCGAAGTGGACCACCCGTTCAATTCACCAATACCGCAACTCAATTCGCCCTCATCGAGACAATGGAGAGCGGGGACGTCGACGTGGCGATCCTCGATGGCGAGGCATCGCCGGCAGGGGGTATCGGACTGGCCAAACAACTGAAAGATGAACTCCTGCAATGCCCGCCAATTGTGGTGCTCATGGCGCGGCCGGTCGACGCGTGGCTGGCTTGCTGGGCCGGCGTTGAGGCTGTGGCGCCACGTGCGTTTGACGCTCTCGCGCTCAGGGACGCGATCGTGCCACTACTGCGTAGCAGATTGGTCGTCTGACAGTGATCATTGCGGCAGCTGGTGGCGTTCGGTGTATTGGCAGGGATGCTGCGTATTCCAACGCTGTTCGATGCGAAGCACTCTGTGATGTTCGATTACCAGCCAACTGACACCGCCGCCTAACGCGAGGGCGCCGACGATGGCAGTGGTCGGCACCCATTCGTGGTGCTGATAGGCCGCCGACGCGATAGATCCGATCAGGGAAATGACGCCGAGCGCAATGGACAGCAGGCCGGGCCAGCAGTAGATGTCGATGAACGATTCGCCGGCATGATGTTGTGTAGTGCGGAAGTGGTCGATGGGATCGCGTGTACTTGCCATGATGCCTCCTCGGTCGATAGTTGAAGAGGTAATCCGACAGTCGCCCTCACCCATCCCCGTTCTGGGGGGCGTGCCGGGTGGAGTCACCGCACAGCGCGCCAACCAAGGTCGCGATGCGCGAGTAGATGGGTGACGAGCAGCTCCGTGGAGCCTGTACTTGCTGCTTGCGTCACGATGTGCCACGGACGGTTCAATGGTGTTCCGTTAACCGGGATCTCAGCCAAGGATCCTGAGACAAGTTCTCGGTTCACGGCCTGCCGCGATACGAGTGTCACGCCGAGACCAGCAACAGCTGCGGCTACCACTGCTCCGTGTGATCCCAGCACCATCTGGGGTGGGCTGATTTCAAGTTCGTCCAGCAACGTTGCCGTGGTCGCACGGGTACCCGAACCAGATTCGCGAAGAAGCCATGTTGCCTGGGCTGGATCGAATCGCTGCGCCGATTCGGGTGGGCCCACGACAACAAGTGTATTGGGGCTGACTGCACGAACTCGGATTTGATCGAGGGTACTCGGTGGACGACCGGCGACAACAACATCGGCCTCGTGGTCGGCGAGCATCGGCCAGATCGCTTTCCGGGAAGCTACTTCGAGCTTGCAGTCGACACCGGGGTACTTGGCCGTAAAGGATGCGAGTAGTGCTGGGATGAGAAGCTCACCGGCAGTGGTCACCGCAGCCAAACGGATGGACCCGTGGTCAGGATCGACTTCGCCGCGAGCCGCGAGCAGAGCCTCGTGATGCAGTCCGAGGATCTTCCGTGCGTAGTCGACGTAGCGAATGCCGGCTGGTGTGAGCCGCACTCCACGACCCTGACGATCAATCAGCGGAACGCCGACTTCGGCGCTCAAGCTCGCCAGGGCCGAAGAGATCGCCGATTCGGTCACCACCAGCCGCTCTGCCGCCCCGCGCACGGACCCGGTGTCGGCAAGCTCGACCAGTGCCCGCAGGCGGGCGTTGGTCGTCACTGGGCGGCCTTCGACTGGCCGTCATCGAATACGCGGCTGGTGAGAAGGTCTGCGGCTTCGATAGTCGTGAGAGCCCTGAGATCTACTGAAGCGTGCGGCTCCTCGACGAGTCGCCAGGCGTGGCGCAGCCTTGCCCGCTCCATCGCGTTGCGCACGCTACGAGCATTTGCGAACCATGGTTGGTCGATTCGGCGCTCAAGGTAACGGCGTAGTGCGTCTTGACCGCCCGCAGACAGCGTGTAGCCCAGCTGGCCGGTCATCAGCGTGGCGATCTGCTCTAGTTCGGGCACGGTGTAATCCGGGAACGATATGTGGTGGGCAATGCGGCTTTGCATGCCCGGGTTTGCTGAAAAGAACTGGTCCATCTTGTCTGCGTAGCCGGCAAGTATGACCACGAGGTCGTCACGATTGTTTTCCATCACCTGGAGCAGAATCTCGATTGCCTCAGCGCCGTAGTCGCGTTCGTTCTCCACCTTGTACAAGTAGTAGGCCTCGTCGATGAACAACACACCGCCCATCGCCCGCTTGATCACCTCTTTGGTCTTTGGTGCAGTGTGGCCGATGTATTCGCCGACGAGGTCGTCCCGCGTCACACTGACCAGGTGGCCCCGTCTGAGATAGCCCAGCCTGTACAGCAGATCGGCCATCCGAAGCGCGACAGTCGTCTTGCCGGTCCCTGGATTGCCGGTGAAGCACATATGCAGTGTGGGCTGTGGCGCCGCTATCCCGTATCGCGAACGCATTCGGTCAACGAGCAACAGTGCTGCGATCTCGGCGATCCGGGTCTTGACCGGTGCCAGCCCGACCAGTTCCGAATCAAGGTTGGCGATGACCGTATCGATGCCGGCATCGATACGGGCTTTCGCGAGATCTACTGTGGCGTCGGGAGGCAGGATGTGATCTGTTGCGGAGGGTTCGTCTTCGAGTTGTGGGCCGAGAGTTCGACTCGGGTTGAAACCAAACGACTTCCGAGACGATTCGGCGATAGGCATACTCATCAGCGATCGACCGCCGCGGTGCTGGATTCGTCCGACATGCCCTGAATGGTGCCACTAGAAAGTCAATGCGTCCATTGACAATCGGCGCAAGTCAATCAAGTGAACGGTTCAGTTTCACCCTGCCAGCCCACCATATCGGGGACGTCACGGCCGCGTTGCGGTCGGTACCGTCCAATGTGCGCGGATTGTGATTGGTCGGCAGGAGCGTGGCACATGGGTAACTGGCGAGCGTTGGGAAAGCTTGAACGTCATGTCATGGACCACCTCTGGTCAACATCTGAGCCGCAGACCGTGCGACAGGTGCATGCTGCGTTGTCGGTGCGACGCCAGCTCGCCTACACCACAGTCATGACGGTACTGCGACGACTGGCCGCCAAAGGGTTGGTCACCCAGGATCGGCTGAGCCGGGCACACCGTTACTCCGCCACGCACGGTCACGACGAACTGGTAGCGGACTTGATGATCGACGCACTGGACCAGGTTCCGGAACCGCGCGGCCGTCGAGCTGCTTTGCTCCACTTCGTGGAAAGTGTACGAACGGATGACGTCGATATGTTGCAGAGTGCTCTTTCCGAACTAGATGTTAAGCACACGAGACTCTAGTCACGGGCCTGCGGAAGCGGAATCGTCGCGGTTACACAAGTCCCGCTGCCGACCCGGGAGCGGATATTGAGCCGACCACCCACCAGCTCCGCACGTTCCGCCATCGAGAGTAGGCCATAGCCGTGTGTTAGCTCGGCTCCCAGCGGATGGTCCAGGGTATCGAAACCAACTCCGTCATCATTGATTTCGAGGTGAGCAGTCGTTTCGTTGACGGCAAACGTCAGGCGAGCCGTCGTGGCATCTGCGTGCTTCACGACATTCTGCAAGCATTCCTGAGCAATCCGATACAAGGCCAGTTCGACGTGCTCGGGAAGACGAGTATCCGCGAGGTCGACATCGATCCGCAGGCCTGGTATCGAGCGCGCCAGGCTGGCCAACCCGCCGGCCAGTCCGAGATCATCGAGCACTGGTGGACGCAGCCCGCTGATGGCTGCGCGCGCCTCTTGTAGCGTCAGGTCGACCAGGTCGCGGGCTGCCGCGAGTTGCACGGAGGCCTCGTCGGGCCGCTGACGGATCGTTTGTGAGGCAGCGTCGAGGCGGTAGGCCAGAGTGACGAGCCGCTGGGAGATTCCGTCGTGAATATCCCCGGCCAGGCGGCGGCGCTCAAACTCCTGTGCTTCGATAACTTGCTCGACGAAGTTCTCGTGGGCGCGTTCTCTGGCTACCAGTCGGCGATGGAGTCTCGCCTGGTGTAGCGCCCCGGCAATCAGACGCCCGATCACCAAGAGCAATTCCACGTCCCTAGAAGTGAATTCACGTTTATCGACCGTGTATACCGTCAGCTCACCAACGAGTCCGCCGGGGTCGGTCTCCATCGGAACCGAGATAAGGGATGTGAAGTCAGCATCCCGCAATGAGTCGACAGCTAAGTATCTGGAGTCACCCTCCTTGTTCTCAGTGATGACGATGGGTCGCCGATGGTTGGCCACCCACCCGGATATCCCTGTGCCCAAAGGCATGCGGATCCGTCCGACCTGATGATCGAACGGGGGAGTCGCCCCCGCCAGCGTCAACGACCGGTCGGTGTCGTCGAGTACATGGACCAAGCACACGTCGGTGCCGGTGGCGTCGGTGATGATTCGTGCCGCGGCCGCGGCAAGCGGTTCGACCCCGGGACCGCGCGAGGCTGCTTGAATCAACTGTCGAAGTAGTGCAAGTTCACGATCCGCATCGACTAGGTCGCGCACTGCATTGGTGCGCCGCCATTGCAGGGCCGTGGCTGCCAAGGTCGGATTACTCATTGGTAGATGCCTTCTCGCAGGGCAGTAGCGACGGCGCCTGTGCGGTCGCTGACGCCGAGTTTGCGATATATCGAGCGCAAGTGGCTCTTGACGGTTTCGTCGCCAATAACCAACTTGCTGGCAATTCCGCGATTCGACAGACCGGTAACCATGTAGGAGAGGATCTCGCTTTCCCGCTGCGTCAGGCCTTGCCTGGCTCCTGGCCAGAACTCGTCGCGCTGCAATCGGGATGCAGTGTCAGCCGCCCGCGCCGCCAGAGTCGGGTCAAGCGCGTTGCCACCGCTGCGAACGAGGTCGAGTTGGCGGACCAGGTCATTGCTGCTGATGCTCTTGAGCAAATAGCCAGATGCTCCGACCCGCAATGCCTGAAACAAGTACTGCTCGTCGTCATAGACCGACAACATCACGACCTTGCGAGCGGGGTCACGTTGCCGCATCGCCAAGCACAGGTCTAGTCCGCTGGATCCGTGCATTCGGACATCACACAGCACAACATCAGGATCGAGGCTTTCGACTACGTTGACAGCGTTCTCGGCGCCGACAGACTGGCCGACGATCCGCACTTTGCTCGCGAATCCGGCGAGCATCGCTTTGAGGCCCTCGATGACCATCTCGTGGTCATCCACCAATACAAGCCGAACGGGGCCTGTGACTGCCGTCACCATTGCCACACCATAGGAGCTAGCGCGCTCGCAGTCACGCAACTTTTGCCGTTGACGCTCGATATAACCCGATCAATCCCCCGCGCAGGGGGAACAGAGCTTCCGGCTGTCTTCTTAGCATCGCCGCAACCAAAGAGGAGGTTGGATGAACACACGTGTGCCGACGGTCGTTGCTTCAGTTCTGCCCGCGGATTTTTCGGAACTAGGTCAGGAAGTGCGGCGCCTGGAGAAAGCGGGGGTGGACCGGATCCAGTGGGATGTGATGGACGGCCGGTTTGTGCCGAACCTGACCTTCGGCCCAGACATCATCGCTGCCAATCGTGAGCACGTCTCGATGGGATTCGAGGCACATCTCATGGTGGAGGACCCAGACCCCATGCTGCCTCGGTGGATCGGGGCCGGCTGCGAGATTGTCATCGTCCATGCCGAGGCAACCCCACATTTGCACAGAACACTCTGCACCATCAGGGATTTCGGGGCCCGAGCTGGCGTCGCGCTGAATCCGTCCACCCCGCTGGAATCAGTAACCAATGTGCTCAACCTGGTCGACCTGCTGCTGGTCATGACTGTGAACCCCGGGTTCGGGGGCCAGCAGTACCTTCCGGAGATGGAGAACAAGATCGCCTCGGCGAGAGCGGAATTGGACTCAAGGGGACTCGATATCGAACTAGAGGTCGACGGCGGTATCTCGGGGACCACGATCGGTGCGGCGGCGCGCGCCGGCGCGGATGTCTTCTGTGCTGGTTCCGCGTTGTTCACCGGGCCCGGGGCCATCGAGGATCGCGTAGACGCGCTGCGCCACGCGGCCGCCACCGAACTGCAGTCACAATGAGTATCGCGGCGAGCACCTCCGCCGGGACAGGACCGCTGACCCCGAAGATCGATGAGCTGGCGATCACAACGCTGCGGTTTTTGGCGGCTGACGCCGTGCAGTCAGCCAACAGTGGGCACCCCGGCCTGCCCCTTGGCGCGGCGCCCGCGGCGTGGGTCCTTTGGTCGCGGCACCTGCGTTACGACCCGGCGGATCCTCGTTGGCCTGACAGGGACCGCTTCGTCCTGTCGGCGGGCCATGGTTCAGCGTTGCTGTACGCGTTGTTGCACGTCTTCGGATACGACTTGCCTTTGTCGGAGTTGGCACAGTTTCGCCAGCTCGGGTCGCGCACCCCAGGGCATCCCGAACACGGGATCACGCCGGGAGTGGAGACGACCACAGGGCCGCTCGGGCAGGGGCTGGCGAATGCTGTCGGGATGGCGCTTGCTGAGCGGATGCTTGCGGCACGGTGCAACGAAAACGTCAGCCAGAACATCGTCGACCACCGCGTCTGGGTGCTCGCCGGCGACGGGGACTTGATGGAGGGCATCAGCCACGAGGCCGCTTCCCTGGCAGGACGACTCGCTCTCGGGCGCCTGACAGTGATCTTCGATGACAACAACATCACGATCGACGGCCGCGCTGATCTCAGCTGCGGGGACGACGCGTTGGCACGGTTCGCCGCATACGGTTGGCAGACGATTTCGGTCGAGGACGGCAACGATGTCGCCGCTATCGATCAGGCCTTGACCGAGGCCCGTGCGAATGAATCGACTCCCACCTTCATCAAATTGCGAACCACGATCGGCTACGGCGCGCCGGGGCTGGAAGGTACGTCGAAAGTCCATGGCAGCCCGCTGGGAGCAGAGTGCCTCGCGGCTATGCGCAGAAACTTCAAATGGCCGCCAACCGCCTTCCACGTGCCGGAAGCTGTCAGAGCGGCGACGTCCGAGCTGGCCGAAGAGGCCGCCGCGGCGCGAAAACGGTGGGTGAGTGCCTACGCCAACTGGACCGCCGATCATCCCCAGCTGGCAGTCGACTTTCCCCTGGACAGCGTGCCGGGGCCGCCTGACACCGACATCTTGACGTCGCTGACAAGTGCGATGGTGACAGAGCGTATGGCGACACGCCAAGCATCGGGGGTGGCACTCAACGCACTTGCACCGCACTATCCGGCCATGGTGGGCGGATCGGCTGATCTCGAAGCCTCGACGAATACCGCGATACCGGGTGGCGATGTGAAGGCAGGCGACTATGGCGGTCGCACAATTCGTTTCGGCATCCGAGAGCACGCCATGGCTGCTGTCATGAATGGCATCTCCGTTCATGGTGGCCTGCGGCCCTTCGGCAGTACATTCCTGGTCTTCGCCGACTATCTACGTCCTGCACTGAGACTGTCCGCCCTCATGCGTCAACCGGTGATTTATGTCTTCACCCATGATTCGATCCATGTCGGGGAGGACGGACCGACTCATCAGCCGATCGAACATATCGAATCATTGCGTTTGATACCGGGCTTGACGGTCCTTCGGCCGGCCGACGCGGCTGAAACCGCGAAAGCGTGGGACGTCGCATCACGCAACCTGGCCGGACCGACAGCTTTGATTCTCACCAGGCAGAGCCTGCCGAGCCTTGGAGACCGCGGCTGCGCCACTATCAGCACACACGGCTTCAGGGTTGTTCGAGACGCCCGCGAAGCAGTCGACGTTCTGCTCGCTGCAAGTGGTTCCGAGGTCTCCCTAGCTCTCGAGGCGGCCGATCTACTGGCCGACCGTGGGGTCCACGCCAGCGTCTTGTCTGTGACGTGGCGCGATCGTATGGACGAGGCCTTGTTGCGCGATCCGACAGTGCTTCCCGACCTTCCGGTGGTGTGGATCGAAGCCGGAGTACCGACTGGCTGGCGTGCCATTGCGCGCGACCGAGACGCTGTCGTGGGTATCGCGCGGTTCGGTGAGAGTGGCCCGGGTCCACAGGTCGCTGCGTACCTGGGGTTGACCGCGAGTGCGATCGCCGAGGCGGCTCTCTCATGTCTGGGCTCGCGCATTGCGGGGATCAAGGAGCCTGCGGTTGACGACTAGCAACCCTCACCGTCTCGCGGCTGTAGTCTTCGATGTAGACGGCACTTTGGCCGAGACCGAACGGGACGGCCATCGGCCTGCATTCAACGAGGCATTCGCTGCGCATGGACTGCATGTCGAATGGGACGTTGACGAGTACAGGCGGCTGTTGAAAATCACCGGCGGCCGGCGACGGATCGCGGCCGGCCTGCGAAACCGAGGGTTCTCGGACAGAGTGGATGAGCTGGCCGCCGCCATCCACCAGACCAAGACTGAGCTTTTCCGGGAACGGATTCTTGCCGGGGCTGTCGTACCCAGGCCCGGCTTGCGCGCACTGGTGGAAAGTCTGTCTGTGCAAGGTGTCGAAATCGCGGTGGCCACCACGGGAACTCGGCGATGGGTCGAACCGCTGGTCAGACAGATCTTCGACGGCAATGTACCCGAAGTGATCGTGACCGGTGACGAGGTCACTCGGCTGAAGCCAGATCCGGAGGTCTACCTGCTGGCGCTCGGCCGACTTCAGATGGCGCCGGAACACGCGCTGGCTGTGGAGGATTCGGCTGTGGGCCTGGCAGCTGCGCGAGCGGCCGAGATCGCCACACTGGTCGTCAGCAATTCCTACACCGAGGGTGAAGACTTTGGGGACGCTGCCGAGGTGCGAACCGGATACGACGGGTGCGACCCCCTGACGGCGGACGGCTGTCGGCGAGCACACCACCGGTGGTGGTCGGCTCAGGCTTCAATATCTACGATCTCGCGCAGTTTCTCGACGGACAAATCCGCAAGGGACTCCACGAAATACCGTCCTTGAGATGGAGGTACCGGCACGACCCCGGGGACGACGACAACAGCCATGCCCGAAGCCTCCGCGCTCAGAGTGCCACTTAGCGAATCCTCCACTGCCACACACTGAGCCGGCGCTATATTCAACCGGCGGGCAGCTGTAAGGTACGGCTCTGGGTCCGGCTTTCCGCGACCGACATCATCACCGGCAATGACAGCAGCGAATGTTCCAGGTGCTGCCGCCGCAGCGACGAGGTGTGGAATCGGCTTGTGAGCCATGGTAACCAATGCGCACGGTATGCCGGAGCGAGCGAGGTCGCCGAGGAGCGATTCCGCGCAAGGCAACCAGGGGATACTGGTCTGTATAGCTTCTGAAACGTCCTCGACGAGACATCTGATGATTGCCGATATGGACCGTTGGACCCCACTCTGTTGCAACGTCCGGGCAACAAATTCCATCGACTGCCCAACCACTTTCAGATTGTCGGCGTTGGTCCAGACAATCCCGTGGCGGTCCGCTAGCCGACGTTGAGCGTTCATCCAGTGGGGCTCGGTATCGACGAGAGTGCCGTCCATATCCCACATCACCGCCCAGCGTGAGCCGGCCGAACCCGGGGGAGTTGCCGAATCGTGGGAGTATGTTAGGGGACCATTGGCGCTGCATGCCCGACTGCCGATCGCAGTGCTATGCGAGCAAAGCTGCTGCTGTGCAACGACATTGAGATCACACATCTATTGAGAGCCTAACCGCTGTAGCAATAATCGACCAATTCAATTTGCCGTCATCGAATGACCGCCACGTGGTCGACGACGACACGCAGTGGAGAGTGACCATACCGAAGCTGATCGCTCAATCAATGAGGGACCACAGACGGAGTGCTCTGTGAGCGACATCATCGGCCGAAACGATTCTCAGTGTGTCCCAGGGGAGGTTTGTCGACCAGACGGCATGTGTGATAGCCCGAATCACCGACAGGTCAGGCTCATCAGCCCTCTTGGCGCAAGAAGTGACTGTGACCTTATCGGGCGCGACGCTCACGCGCCATGGCCGTTGTGGAACGATGCTCAGCTTCGGTGGGCGATCCAAGAGGCCTCGAAGGTCTTCGGCAACATATGTTGGGCGATGGCCTGGCGGCGCTTGGATTAGGCCAACGACGTCGGTGACTCCGCTCAGCACTAGCAGGCTCGGTAGGCCCGCATCCGTTGCTCCGGCTATGTCGGTGTCGAGCCGGTCTCCGATTACGAGAGCAGATCGAAATCCGCCTTGGGCCAGAATAGCTCGCAACATAGTCGGCGCGGGTTTGCCCGCGAGATCCGGCGTTGCACCGGTTCCTTCTCGTAATGCCGCCACCATCGACCCGTTTCCGAGCGCTATCCCTCGGCCAGTCGGAAAGGTCGCATCGAGATTGGTGGCCACCCAGCGCGCGCCGTTGCGAATTGCTAACGCCGCCTCATTCAAATCGGACCAGCAGGTACGGGGGGAGTGTCCCTGAACAACGGCGACGGGCGCGTCGGCGAATGTCCGCACAGGCCGAAGGCCGACTCTGAAAACCTCATCGACGAGTGCATCGGTTCCGACTACCAGAACTGCTGACCCAGTGGGTAATTCGGACGCAAGAAGCCGCGCGGCGCTCTGACCGCTCGTGATGATGTCGCCGGTCTCAACCATCACGCCCAAGCCGCGCATGTGCTCGGCCACCGCGATGGGGCTGTGGGAAGCATTGTTGGTAACAAATACCTTCCGGCTGGAAACGGAATTGAGGACTTCCACAGCCCCGGCGGTCGGGTGCGATCCCCGAAACACCGTGCCATCAAGGTCGAGTAGTAGGCCATCATGCTGTTGCGCCAGGCATGCCGCATCAGGAGGAGATGCACTGCGCACACCGTTGTGAAGACGGGATGTTCGGTGGTAGCGCATCAGCGAACGCTCAACTGCGGCACGGTGACAGCCCAGAAGTTCTCGCGGACTAGGGGGAGGTCGGGCTGCCATAAACGTCGTCGCGCTGTCGACACTCTCAAGGCATGAAGCGTTGTAGCCGCAGATGTTGGTCCGGGTAATGAAGTCGGCACTGAAGGTGACTCCTCGCTGAGATCAGAAATTTCGGCACCCAACTGACCGACAAGCGTCGACCCGACGTGGAAGATGACTATCGACCGCGGCTCAGTGCACGTTAAACCTATCTGGCTCAGCGACAGATCAAAAGCCAGAGGTAGGGGATTGTGCCTGAGTTCTTAGTGTCGATTGTTTCATGAACAGTTCATCGATCGAGGGGGTTTGATCCAGACCTTCTTTCGAGGGCAAGTTACCTCGGCGGCGTTGGCTTTGCCGCGGCGGCGGGTGCGGCCTCTGCTCGGGCTCGTTCGGCGAGGCGCTCGACGGCTTTCGCGCAGCGTGGGCGCTTTGAGCGCCCGAGTCAGATACGCCAACTCGGCGGCCACGTCACGGCCGGCGGCGGTGGTCTTGGTGGCCATCGCGCCACCGGTCCATCGATATCGACTAGAGCGTCGCAGTCGGCCAGGCAACGCTGCTCGACCCGACGAACCGGTTGCGGCGCATCGCCTTCTGTCAGACGGGTTTCGCCAGCAGCGATGCGCGCCGCGGGAAAGCTGGCGAGTCGGTGTTCGGTGCCATGATCGACTGGTGAATCTCTGGCCACCGCCGACCATCAACCAGCACCGGTCTCCCAACGCCTCAACGCTGGAGAAGTGGAGTCCAGCGACACCCGAAGACGCCGACTCGGTGCTCATAGATCTGTCGCTCGCTATCTTCGTGGACCCCATGGTATTCACAACCATCGCGGCGGTGGCGGAGAACGCCGCAGCCGCAGGCCTCGACATCGAGTTCGTTCCGCCCAGGACCTCAACATCAGCAGGTACTCGCCCGCATGCACCTCGGCGAGTGCCTCGACCGCTACTGCTCGAATGTCGACCGGCCGAAGGTTAATGAGTGGGATGATCACGATTGACCAGGCGGAGCGCGGCGTTCTGAACACCTACCGGATGATCGGCGCATATTCCGGTGCCTTGACCGTGGCCGCACTGACTATGCCCATCGTGAACGCAACCGGCGGTCACGCTCACAGCTGGACCATTGCCTTCGGGCTGTATGGCGCGATCGCGGTCGCCCTCTTCTTCATCACGTTCAAGTTCTGCACCGAACGGGTGGGAAAGCCTGGGCACGAACATAATTAGGGGCAGACGGAAATCGGTGCCCAGTCGTTTCATGTCGGCACTGGCATACGCTCGCTGCTGCGCAACAAGTACTGGCTGATGCTGGTCCTGTTCGGCGTACTGCTATTCACCGCCTACAGCTTGATGGGTATCTACCCCTACTACGCCAAATACGTGCTCGGCGACGAGGATTTGTCCACCACGCTGTTCACCTGCCGCACGGTCATCGAATTCGGCGGTGTCTTCCTGGCCCTCCCGTTCATCAAACGCGTTGGCAAACGCAACATCACGCTGGGTGGCTGCGTTGCCACGCGACGAGTTGGCCGCCGGATCGACCTGCAAGGCCGCCGGCGGTGTGCGCGCCTCGTTCAGCAACCTCGCCAACATCGCCATCGGACTGCGTGGCCTGGAGGTCTACGCGCAATTCAGCGAGCTTTACGGTCAGGACATCGATTTCAGCCGCGACGGCTACCTGTACCTGTTGTCGGATCAGGCCAGCCTGGACAACTTCACCGAACAGGTGGCTGTCCACAACCGACACGGGGTGCCCAGCGCCATCATCGAACCCGGAGAGGCACAGTGTATTTCGCCGCTCATTCGTACCGACTACATGGTCGGGGCGTGCTGGTCGCCCCGTGACGCTAAGGCTACTCCGGAGTGCGTCGTCATGGGCTACGCCGCGGCCGCACGCCGCGCGGGCGCCCGCATCATCCGGCACTGCGAGGTCCTCGACGTCACCCGGCACGGCGACACCCTTACCGGCGTCGTCACGAGTTTGGGCACCATCACCACCAATACCGTGGTGTGCGCTGCCGGTGCGTGGTCGGGTCTGATCGGCGACATGCTCGGCGTCCCGATCCCCGTCACGCCGGTGCGCCGTCAGATCGCGTTCACCGAGCCGCTGGCCGACCTGCCGACCCGCTCACCGTCGCTGACCATCGACTTCTCGTCGAACTTCTACTTCCATCCCGAAGGCAACGGTCTGCTGCTGGGATGGTCGGATCCCGCCGAGAAGCCTGGGTTCAACCTGAAATTCGAACTCGACGACTGGCTCATGGGCGTCGGCGAGATCGCCGAACGCTGCGCACCCGCGGTGCTCGACTACGGCATCCGGACCGGTTGGGCCGGGCTGTACGAAGTCACACCCGACTGCAACCAGATCATCGACCGACCCTTGGAGGTGGACGGCCTGCTGATCGCCACCGGCTACTCCGGACACGGTTTCCTGATGGGCCCGGCCACAGGAGAGATCATCCGCGACCTCTACCACGGCAGGACGCCCGACTACGACATCAGCGGATTCTCGCTGGATCGCTTCGCGGCCGCCACCACCGTACGCGGCGAGACCAACATCGTCTAACCAATCGAACCGAGGTTGCCGTCCGGGTCGAGTGTCGCCGGATCGTGTCGGTATCCACGTGGACATCGCGGTGCTCGGCATGCGGTGGCGCACGGGGAGTAGCGGGACGCACGCGCAATGGTTTGTGGGTCGTTTGTGGCGGTGGTCTTCGCGGTCGGGATTACTTCGCCGCGGCATTTGTGAACGCCGTGTGACGCAGTCTTCGGTAGTTGGCCCGTCCGTGATACCTGGCTGACACGTGAGTTAACAGCAACTTTTCACAGACACCGCCCAGCCTTGGCAATACTCAAATATACTTCTGATGTATCAGATGAACTTCAGCCTCGTTCAGCGTTCTGCGCAGCGACACAACAGCATTGGAGCAGTTACCGCTTCGCGCGCTCAGACATAAAAGGAGACATGCCATGGGCGCTACGCCCGGGTTGCGCAAGGACCTCAGTGATCAGCAACTCCGCATCGAGCCTCAACAGTCGTGACGTTCCGTCACAAGAAGACGGTGCTCACCGGTAAGCCGAGGAAGGAACATTGAACACAGAGCCAGATCTGCTGATCGGATCACAGTGGCGCCACGCCGCAGACGGGGGAGTGCGCGAGATCCTCAATCCCGCGAACGGCGCCGTCATCGCCACGGTCGACGAGGCCACCCATGACGACGCCCTGGCCGCGGTGGCGGCGGCCAGAGCGACGTTCGACGCCGGGGAGTGGCCAAAGGCTCCGGCCTCCGAGCGCGCAGCTCTGCTCGACCGCATCGCCGATCTGCTCGCGCGTGACAAGGAGCCGCTCGCCGAACTTGAGACCGCCGACACCGGAAAAACCCTCGCAGAGAGCCGGATTGACATCGATGACGTCATTTCGGTGTTCCGATACTACGCGCGGCTGGTGACGACCCAAACTGATCGGTTGGTCGACGTGGGTGACGCGGAGGTGATCAGCAGGGTGGTGCGGGAACCGGTCGGAGTGTGTGTCCTGATCGCACCGTGGAACTACCCGCTGCTGCAGATCTCGTGGAAGATCGCTCCGGCGTTGGCTGCCGGCTGCACCATGGTGGCCAAACCCAGTGAAGTGACGCCACTGTCGACCATTGCGTTCGTGCGCCTGGCACAGGAGGCGGGCGTCCAGCCCGGTGTGCTCAACCTGATCCAGGGCAGCGGAGCAGCTGTCGGTGCGGCGCTGACCGACAACCCTGACGTCGACTTCATCTCATTCACCGGTGGCCTCAGCACCGGTCAGCACATCGCCAGGAGTGCCGCCGCGCACGTGAGCAAGGTGGCCCTGGAACTCGGCGGGAAGAACCCGCATGTCGTCTTCGCCGATATCGGAAGGGGAGACGCGTGGGACGCCGCTGTGGACCAGGTCCTCACGGGGGTGTTCCTGCACTCGGGGCAGGTCTGTTCGTCGGGCACCCGGGTGATCGTCGAGGAGTCGATCGCCGATGATTTCGTCGCAGAGCTCGCCGAGCGAGCCGAAAAAATCCGGATAGGCGACGGCACCGACCCGCGTAGTGAGGCCGGACCGCTGGTATCCGGGCAGCAGCTGGAAAAGATGGAAGCGTTTGTCGCCCTAGGTATTTCCGAAGGGGCGAAGCTCATCACCGGCGGGGCTCGCCCCAGCGATCCGGCGTTGGCCGACGGTTACTTCTTCCTGCCGACGATTTTCGACCGATGCGACCGTTCGATGCGGATCGTGTCGGAGGAGACCTTCGGTCCGATCATGACGGTGGAACGGTTCACCGACGAGGCCGAGGCGATCATGCTCGGCAATGACACGCAGTACGGTCTCGCGGCGGGGGTACGGACCTCCGATGCGGCGCGGGGCGAACGTGTAGTGCGCGCACTACGGCATGGCACGGTGTGGCTGAACGATTTCGGTTACTACACCCCGGCAGCGGAGTGGGGCGGATTCGGAAAGTCCGGTAATGGCCGCGAGCTGGGGCCCAGTGGTCTCGCGGAATACCAAGAACTGAAACATATTTGGCAAAACACTGCGCCGAAGCCCACGGGCTGGTTCGGTACGCGGGACGACGGTTAGGGACAAGACATCATGACTGGCAATGTGACTGATACGGAAAGCGACAAAGGTGGTCTCGATGAGTTCGGCTACAAGGAGTCCTTGGACCGCAGTATCGGCAAGTTCGCGAGTTTCGCGGCCGGGGTGAGCTACATATCAATCCTGACCGGTACCTTCCAGCTTTTCTATGTCGGTTTTGGCAATGCCGGCCCGGCGTATCTGTGGTCGTGGCCAATGGTTTTCGTCGGGCAGATGGCCGTCGCGCTGTGCTTCATGGAGCTAGCAGCCAAGTACCCGGTCGCCGGGTCGGTGTACAACTGGTCGAAGAAGCTCGGTAGCCGCATCGTTGGGTGGAGCTCGGGCTGGCTGATGCTGACCGCCTCGATCGTCACGCTCTCGGCCGTGGTGCTGGCGCTGCAGCTGAACCTGCCGCGACTGTGGAGCGGCTTCCAGGTCATCGGCGACGGCACCGGACCGTACGACTTCGCCGGCAACGCGATCCTGCTCGGCACCGTCATGATTCTCTTCACCACCGTCATCAACGCGTGCGGGGTCCGGCTGATGGCGATGATCAACAGCGCCGGTGTGTTCATCGAGCTGATCGCGGCGGTGCTCATCGCGGTCATCCTGGCGTTCAACATCAAGCGTGGTCCCAGCGTGTTCTTCGACACCCAGGGCCACGGCGTCGGCCTGCCCGGCGGTTACTTCGGCGCGTTCCTGGTCGCGTCGGTGGCCTCGCTGTACGTGATGTATGGCTTCGACACCGCCTCCTCGCTGGGCGAGGAGACGGTCGAACCGCGCCGGACGGCACCCAAGGCGATCCTGCGGGCGATCTTGGCGTCGTTTGTGATCGGTGGTGCGATCCTGGTGTTCGCCGTGATGTCCGCGCCGGATCTCAACGACCCGCTGCTGGGCAGCCCCGAGGGCAGCCTGCAGTACATCGTGGAGAAGGTGATGTGGGGCCCGCTGGGCACCATTTTCCTGTGCTGCATCGTGGTGGCCGTCATCGTCTGCTCACTGGCCGTGCACACGGCGGCGATCCGGCTGACCTTCGCGATGGCGCGGGACAACGCCCTTCCGTTCGGCGAGAAGCTGGCCAAGGTGCACCCCAGGACCCAGGCACCGATCATCCCGGCCATCGTGATCGGCATCATCGCGGCGTTGATCCTGGTGATCAATCTGGGTCAGCCCAAGGTGTTCACGGTGTTGACATCGATTGCCATCATCATGATTTACCTGGCGTATCTGATGGTGACCGGGCCGATGCTCAAGAAGCGTGTGAAGGGCGAGTGGCCGCCGAAGGACCTGAAGGAAGGCGGCTACTTCACCATGGGCAAATGGGGCTTGCCGGTCAACATCTTCGCCGTGCTGTGGGGTGTCGGCATGGCGATCAACCTGGCGTGGCCGCGGGCTGCGATCTACGGTGACCCTTGGTACAACACGTGGGGCGCGTTCATCTATATCGGCGTCATCCTGGGATCCGGCCTGCTGTGGTACGGCTTGAAGGGCCGTCATCATCTCGGCACTCTGGCCTCGCACGCGGCGGACAAGCAGTAAGCCGCAGTCTGCCAGCGCCCCAACATGTTCCGTGCGATCGGCGGCGGAGCCCACTGAACCCTGCGGGTCCACCAGACCCGTTCTGCGACCCGACGGGGCTCCTGTCCCAGATCAGGTCGACAGCGTCTTCTGACGCCAATTTCACCTTTTATCAGTTCATCTCAGGAGTAGCCCCATCATGGTTGACACACAATCGGCAGCGAATACGGACACGTTCGACTACGTCATCGCCGGCGGCGGCACCGCGGGATGTGTTCTCGCGGCCAGGCTCAGCGAGGACCCGTCGGTCAGCGTGTGCCTCATCGAGGCGGGCCCGTCGGA
>NZ_LZTB01000093.1 GCF_001665685.1 Mycobacterium sp. 852013-50091_SCH5140682 | reverse complement strand
TATGCGATCGTCGGCAGCCGGAGATGTGTATAAGAGACAGCCTCCGCGGTGAGCGACCCGTCTGTTGTCGTTGTGAGGCCTAGGTGACGCGCACCTGGTCCTGTAGTTTCCCGGCTTCGAGCGCAGCCTCGTTCGAGCGCTGCAGCAGCCGCACGAAGTCGGCGATGGCGAGAGTCTCACCGCGCCGGGACGGGTCGATGCTCGCGGCCAGCAGCCGCTCCGCCGACTCGTTGCCCGAACCCGCCCAGTCCGCGAACGCGTTACGCGACGTCTTGCGACGCTGCGCGAACCCGATGTCGATGAGGTTGAAAACCTCGTCCCGGAACGCTTCATCGGTGGGCCACGGCGAGGTCTCGTACCGGTCGATGCGTACGAGGCCCGAGTACACCCGCGGAATGGGCCAGAACACCGTCGGTGACACCATGCCGTGGCGGCGTACGTTGCCGTAGAACCGCACCTTGGCGCTGGGCACCCCGTAGTCCTTGCCACCCGGCTCGGCGGCCAAACGTTCGGCCACCTCGGCCTGCACCATGACCATCACGGTCCGGATGGTCGGGAACTCGGCCAGCAGGTGCAGCAGTGCGGGCACCGCCACGTTGTACGGCAGGTTCGCGACCAGTGCGGTCGGCTGATCGGTGAGATCAGCCGGCATGAGGGTCAGGATGTCGCGGTTGAGCACAGAGAGCCGGTTGATCTCACTGTGCGAGTGATCGGCGATGGTGGTCGGCAGTTGCCGCGCCAGCAGTGGATCGATCTCCACTGCGGTGACCTGCGCACCACGGTCCAGCAGGGCCAGCGTCAGCGAGCCGAGGCCGGGTCCGACCTCAAGCACGTGGTCGGTGCGATGGATCCCTGAAGCCGACACGATACGGCGGACAGTGTTCGCGTCGTGCACGAAGTTCTGTCCGAATGATTTGCGTGGCCGGAAGTCGATCTCTTTGGCCAGGCGTCTTATCTCGGTCCGCCCGAGCAGTCGAATAGTCAGCGCGCCCCAATCCTCCCGCTACACACTGGCCAAGCTCCCCATCCTTGCCGTGCCTGCGTCACCGTAGCAATCGCAATCTGCTCTTCCCTGGTCGCCAAATCGGCTCTCGCAGCATACCGCAAACCGCCCTGCCGCTCCCAAGTGTTTTGATCGAATTGCACGCCGCCGTAAAAACCGTTGCCCGTGTTTATCGCCCAGTTACCTCCGGCTTCACAGGAGGCCAGGGCGTCCCAGGTACTTCCATTCGCAACGGGTGGAACTTCGGTACCCGGCTTGGCTCCGACCCGGAGCACGCCGTCGCGGGCCGGTGTGATAACGACATTGGCTACTGGCAGCCTGCCGGTTTCCACTCCGTTCACCTTCGCCACGGCGAAAGTCACATCCTGGGTGCCGGGGGCGCCCGGGTCCTCGACGACCTGACGGCTCATGTTCATCGAGGTGTCTTCGATGCGCTTGTTGTCCGGCTGCAACGGCATCCGCTCGGTGACCTTCTCGATGCGCATGCGCGTCACCTGGATGTGCATGCCCTCGGTCACGGGTGACGACGCCGCCGGGACGACCGTGTCGTTCTGCTGCAGCGGCGCACCCGCGGCTTCCAGCAGGCCGGCCACGTTCGCGGCCGCCAGATGCACGGTGGACACCGCGCCACCGTCATCGATCTGGGCCGTCTTGGCGCTCACCACGGGAAGTGCCATGCCGCCCAGCGGAACACGGGTCCCGCGGGACGCCGCGGCAGGCGCGGTATCGGTCATCTGCAGCTGTGCCAGCGCCTCGTCGACGGTCGACGCCGTGGTCCACACCTGCTGGCTGGTCTGGCCATCCAGCGAGACCTCCAGCGGACGGCTGCGGTGCAGCACGATGCTGCCCGCGTCCTGCACCGGCTGGTTGGCGGCCGGGTAGAGGTCGTCGCGATCGCCGACGTCGAAACCGTTCTCCTTGACGACGTCGATCACTCTGGACTTCATGGTGGTCACCGTCATCGCGGTACCGTCGACGTTCAGCGTCACCGTCTTGTGCGCCGAGACAGCGAACCCGCCGGCCGCTGTCAGCGTGACCAGGGCGGCGCCGACGACACCTCGGAGCAGCGGCGAGCGCGATTCATGAAGTTTGTGCAGAGCATTCATACGTAAATTCGTCTCTCCCCCGTGCTGACGGCATGGTTCACCGACTGCACGTCGAGCGGTTGATCACAAGACGGTAACGAAAAGGCCTATATACGGCAACTCTCGTCCAACCCGTACACCCGGGTCGCAGTGGTTGCCGTCTCGGCCGCCAAGTCCTGCTCGGGCCGGTCCAGCAGCTTTGCCAATGCCCGGACAGTGTATGGCAGGCAATAGGGCTCGTTCGGCGCGCCGCGATACGGATGCGGAGTCAGAAACGGCGCGTCGGTCTCGACCAGCATCTGCCCCTGCGGGATCAGCCGGGCAGCTTCCTGCAGGTCAACAGCATTTTTGAAGCTGACCGTGCCGGACAGACTCAAAATCCAGCCCGCATCGATGCATGTGCGCGCCATCTCAGGACCTGACGAAAAACAGTGGAAGATCACAGTTTCGGGCGCCCCCTCCGCGGCCAGCACGTCCAGAACGGCGGCATCGGCGTCGCGGTTGTGGATCATCAGCGGCTTGCCGGTCCGTTTCGCCAGGTCGATGTGCCACGCGAAGCCCTCGCGCTGCTCCGCGGGCGTCGCGCAGCCGTCCACCTTGCCGGGCCAGTACAGGTCCATCCCCGTCTCGCCGACCGCGACCACGCGCGGCTGCGACGCCAACCGTTCCAGATCCGCTTTCGCCTGGTCGGTGAGCGCATTGGCGCGCGTGGGATGCAGCGCGACCGCCGCGTACACCCGGTCGTCGGCTTCCGCGGCACCTGCCGCCCAGTGCGCGGCGGCCAGGTCGTCGGCGATGGTGACGACCTTCTGCACTCCGACCGCGGAGGCACGGTCAAGAATCGCACGCACGTCGTCGGGCGTCTCGGCACCGCACGAATCGAGGTGGGTATGGGCATCGACAAGGGGCGCCAAGGGTTCCGGCGCGGGCGGCTTCTCCCTGCCTGAGCGTTTGGAACTCACAGCAACACCATAGAGTGATGCCCCGATGAGCAAGCCGCCGTACTACATCACCACCGCGATCGCCTACCCCAATGGCGCGCCTCACATCGGGCACGCGTATGAGTACATCGCCACAGACGCGATCGCTCGATTCAAGCGACTCGACGGTTTCGACGTCCGCTACCTGACCGGCACCGACGTGCACGGGCAGAAGATGGCCGAGACCGCCGCCGCCGAGGGTATCTCGGCCGCCGAGTTGGCCAACCGCAACTCCGACGTGTTCCAGCGGCTGCAGGAGACGCTCAACATCTCCTTCGACCGGTTCATCCGCACCTCCGATGCCGACCACTATGAGGCCTCCAAGGCGATCTGGCGCGCGATGTTCGAGGCCGGAGACATCTACCTCGGCACCTACTCCGGCTGGTACTCGATACGCGACGAACGCTTCTTCGCCGAGGACGAGACCACCGAGGGGCCCGACGGCACCCGCACCGCCATCGAGACGGGCACCCCGGTCACCTGGACCGAGGAACAGACCTACTTCTTCCGACTGTCGGCCTACACCGATCGCCTGCTCGCCCACTACGAGGCACACCCCGAGTTCATCGGGCCCGACGTGCGTCGCAACGAGATCGTCAGCTTCGTCTCCGGCGGGCTCAAGGATCTGTCGATCTCGCGGACCACGTTCGACTGGGGCGTTCCGGTGCCGGATCACCCGGACCACGTCATGTACGTCTGGGTGGACGCGCTGACCAATTACCTGACGGGCGTGGGATATCCGGACGTGACGTCGGAGACCTTCGGCAAGTACTGGCCCGCCGATCTGCACATGATCGGCAAGGACATCATCCGGTTCCACACCGTGTACTGGCCCGCCTTCCTGATGTCTGCCGGAATCGCGCTCCCCGAAAGGGTTTTCGCGCACGGGTTCATCAACGTCAAGGGCGAGAAGATGAGCAAGTCGGTCGGCAACGTCGTCGACCCCATCGCGCTGGTCGACGCGTTCGGGCTCGACCAGGTGCGGTACTTCTTCCTGCGCGAGGTGTCCTTCGGCCAAGACGGCAGCTACAGCGAAGAGGCCATCATCGGCAGGATCAACGCCGACCTGGCCAACGAGCTGGGCAACCTGGCACAGCGTTCGCTGTCGATGGTCAACAAGAACCTCGACGGCGTGGTGCCCGATCCGGGTGCGTTCACCGAAGACGACACCGCCCTCCTGGCCGCGGCCGACGGGCTGCTGGACCGCGTGCGGGCGCACTTCGCCGAGCCCGCCATGCACCTTGCGCTGGAAGCGATCTGGTCGGTACTCGGCGCGGCCAACCGATATTTCTCGGCACAGGAGCCGTGGGTGCTGCGAAAGTCTGCCGATCCCGGCGACCAGCAGCGCTTCCGCACAGTGCTCTACACCACGCTGGAGACGGTGCGCATCACCGCGCTTCTGAGCCAGCCGGTGATGCCGGATTCGATGGACAAGCTGCTCGACCTGCTGGGGCAACCGGCCGACGAGCGAACCTTCGCTGCCATCAGCACTCGGCTCAAGCCGGGTGTCACACTGCCCGCGCCCGCGGCAGTGTTCCCGCGATATCAGATGGACTGAGTGATATGAGTGGATTACATCCCAGCTTGTGCGACATCTATGAGGAGGTAGCCCGCCGCAACGCCGGCGAGAAGGAATTCCACCAGGCCGTTTTCGAGGTGCTGACCAGCCTCGGGCCAGTTGTCGACAAGCACCCCGAGTTCGCCGACAACGCGGTGATCCGGCGGTTGTGCGAACCCGAGCGGCAGATCATCTTCCGGGTGCCGTGGCTCGACGACTCCGGCACGGTGCAGATCAACCGCGGCTTCCGGGTCGAGTTCAACTCCGCGCTCGGACCGTTCAAGGGCGGCCTGCGGTTCCACCCGTCGGTGTACCTGGGCATCGTGAAGTTCCTCGGCTTCGAACAGATCTTCAAGAACTCGCTGACCGGCCTGCCCATCGGCGGCGGCAAGGGCGGTTCGGACTTCGATCCCAAGGGCCGCTCCGACGCCGAGGTCATGCGGTTCTGTCAGTCGTTCATGACCGAGCTCTACCGCCACATCGGCGAGTACACCGACGTTCCGGCCGGCGACATCGGCGTCGGGATGCGCGAAATCGGTTATCTGTTCGGCCAGTACAAGCGCATCACCAATCGGTACGAATCCGGTGTGCTCACCGGCAAGGGACTGACCTGGGGCGGATCGCAAGTGCGCACCGAGGCCACCGGATACGGCACGGTCTTCTTCGTCGACGAGATCCTGCGCGCGGCACAGGATTCCTTCGACGGCAAACGAGTCGTGGTGTCCGGTTCGGGCAACGTGGCAATCTACGCGATCGAGAAGGTGCACGCGTTGGGCGGCACCGTGGTGGCGTGCTCGGACTCCAGCGGTTACGTGCTCGACGAGAAGGGCATCGATATCGACGTCCTCAAAGACGTCAAAGAGGTCCAGCGCGGGCGCATCAGCGACTATGTCGAAGCTCGCGCCGGCGCAGCACAATTCGTCGCGGGCCGCAGCATCTGGGAGGTGCCGTGCGACATCGCGCTGCCTTCCGCGACCCAGAACGAGGTCTCCGGAGCCGACGCCGAGCTGCTGATCAAGTCGGGCTGCCGGATCGTCGCCGAGGGCGCCAACATGCCGTGCACCCCCGAGGCGGTCAAGGCGTTCGCCGAAGCCGGCGTGACCTTCGCACCCGGTAAGGCCGCCAACGCGGGCGGCGTCGCCACCAGTGCGCTGGAGATGCAGCAGAACGCATCGCGCGACTCGTGGACCTTCGAGGACACCGAGCAGCGGCTGGCCGAGATCATGGGCCGCATCCACGACAGCTGCCTGACGATCGCCGATGAATACGGCCAACCGGGCAACTACATGGCCGGTGCCAACATCGCCGGGTTCATCCGGGTCGCTGACGCCATGCTGGCACTCGGATTGGTGTAACGAGTGATCTGAGCCACATCGCGGACCAAGCTGTCACAAACTGGTCGCGCGCGGTGTCTTGAGGGCACGAGTCCTTTGAGAGGAGACACCATGACCGTCCAGAACATCCGCGTCGCAGTGATCGGCGGCGGCTACGCCGGGGTGCTGGCCGCCAACCGGTTACAGGGCGCCGCGGGCGTCGACGTGACTCTTGTCAACCCGCGACCGCGGTTCGTCGAACGGATTCGCCTGCACCAGCTGGCGGTGGGCAACGACGACGCCACCGAGGCCTACGACACCCTGCTGGGCGACCGGGTGCGGCTGCTCGTCGACAGTGCCGAGCGCATCGACGCGGCGGCCCACCGGGTCTATCTCACCTCCGGCGACACGCTCGACTACGACTACCTCCTGTACGCCGTGGGCAGCACCGGCGGCGTGCCGGCTGCGGTGCCGGGCGCTGCCGAATTCGCTTATCCGCTCAGCGAATTCGAGCAGGCAACCCGGCTGCGCAGCCGGCTACAGGATGTCGCGCTCGGCGCCCCGGTTGTCGTCGTCGGTGGCGGGCTGACCGGCATCGAGGCCGCCGCCGAGTTCGCCGAGGCGGGCCGCACCGTCACCCTGGTCACCGACGTCGTCGGCGCCTCACTGGGCGAATCGGGCCGGCGTTCGGTGGTCAAAGCGCTGACCCGGCAGGGCGTGTCGATCATCGACGGGCCCGACATCCTGGTGGCCGCCGTCGAACCCGATGCGGTGGTGATGGCCGACGGCAACAGACTCCCCAGTGCCGTGACGGTGTGGACGACGGGCTTCGGGGTGCCCGGGCTTGCTGCCGCCAGCGGCCTCACGACCGATGAACTGGGCCGGCTGCGCACCGACGAAACCCTCACCAGCGTGGACGATCCGTGCATCGTCGCCGGCGGCGACGCCGCGTCACCGTCGGGCATCCCGCTGCGGATGAGCTGCCAGTCCGCCGGACCGCTGGGCATCCAGGCCGCCAACACCGTGCTGGCGCGGATCAACGGCACCGAACCCGCGGTGATCAACCAGGCATTCGCCGGGCAGTGCGTCAGCGTCGGGCGCAGCCTGGGCACCGTGCAGTTCTGCCACTCCGACGACAGCCCGCGCAAGGCCTTCGTGGGCGGCCGCACCGGCGCGTACATCAAGGAGCGGGTGTGCCGGGCCACGCTGTGGGCCATCCGTCGCGAAGCCGAAAAACCGGGCTCCTACATCTGGTTTCGCGGGGACAACCGGGCGCGCCAACTCGCGGCGGCGCAGCGGGAGTCACTGGTCGGTCGCGCGGACGTGAGGAGCAGGAGCATCTCATGAGTACACCCAGCGCAGGCAACTCGACCGAGCACGCCGAACGGTTCACGCTGCTGCGGCCGCTGTTGTTCACCATCGCCTACGAAATACTCGGCACAGCAACGGAATCCGATGATGTGCTGCAGGAGAGTTACTTGCGCTGGGCGGAGGTCGACCTGGCAGGCGTGACCGACACCAAGGCCTATCTGGCCCAGTTGGTCACGCGGCAGGCGCTCAACGCGTTACGAGCCCAATCCCGCAGGCGCGAAGACTATGTCGGCCCCTGGCTGCCTGAGCCGCTGCTGCTGGAGACGCGAGACGGTGCGGCCGACGTGGTGCTGGCCGAGTCGGTGTCGATGGCCATGCTGGTGGTGCTGGAGACGCTGAGCCCCGACGAACGCGCGGTGTTCGTCCTGCGCGAGGTGTTCGGCTTCAGCCACGACGAAATCGCCTCGGCGGTAGACAAATCCGCGGCCGCGGTGCGGCAGATGGCACACCGGGCCCGCGAGCATGTGCAATCGCGGCGCAAGCGGTTCGACCCCGTGGATCCGCAGCTTTCGACCGAGGTCACCCAGCGGTTCTTCACCGCGGCAGCGACCGGTGACGTGAATGTGCTGCTGGAATTGCTCGCCCCCGATGTCGTGTGGACGGCCGACAGCGACGGTAAGCGCAGCGCGGCACGGCGGCCGGTGTCCGGGGCACAGTCGGTGGCCAAGTTGGTGATGGGGCTGATGCGGTTCGTCGGGCAGGGCGGCCGCTTCGAGCCCACCACCTACAACAACGCCCCCGCGTACAAGCTGTACCTCGAGGACAGCTTCGAGGGAGTGGTCACCGTCGAGGTCGTCGACGGCAAGATCACCCACTTCTACGCCATGCGCAATCCGGACAAGCTCACCGGCGTCGACATCCCGCGGGTGATCAGCCGCTGAGACTCTGCCACGCTGGTGGCATGCGGATCGAGCGGCTCGGCACCCTGGGCGACCCCACGGTGGTGCTGCGTGCCGTCGCCGCTGCGGCCACGCGCGCCGGTCTGCCCCGACCGGCGGCGTTGATCGGCGACTGGTTCGGTTCCCGCGCGGTGATCGCCCCGTCGCTCATGACGCAGCCGGTGGCAGCGGCCGCGGCGTTCCCGCTCCCGGCGGGCCACACCGCCGGACCGGCGATCGGCGGCGGCTGGTTCGGCTACCTGGCCTATCCCGATCCCGGCGCCGACGGGCTGCCGCCACGCATCCCCGAGGCCGCGGGCGGCTGGTCGGACTGCGTGTTGCGGCAGGACTCCGACGGCCAGTGGTGGTACGAAAGCCTCACCGACACAGCACTTCCCGCATGGTTGGCTGATCTGCCCGCGCCGCAGGCCAGCCCGTATGCCCTGCACTGGGCGCCACCCGACCGGGACGTGCACCGGCACGGCGTACTGGCCTGCCTGGACGCGATCGCCGCGGGCGAGGTGTACCAAGCCTGTGTGTGCACGCGGTTCACCGGTCACCTCGACGGGGACCCGCTGGAGTTCTTCGCCGACGCGGCAGCCCGGACCGTACCGTCACGCGCCGCGTATCTGGCCGGCGACTGGGGCGCGGTGGCGTCGCTGTCACCGGAGTTGTTCCTGCGCCGTCGCGGGACCGACGTCACGTCCAGCCCGATCAAGGGCACACTGCCCCGGTCCGCCGATCCCGCCGAGCTGCTGGCGTCGGTCAAGGATGTCGCCGAGAACGTCATGATCGTCGACCTGGTCCGCAACGACCTGGGCCGGGTGGCCGCCACGGGCACCGTGACGGTGCCCGAACTCCTGGTGGTGCAACCCGCGCCCGGGGTGTGGCATCTGGTGTCGACGGTGGCGGCCGAGGTGCCGGTCGAGCTGCCGATGGATCAGCTGCTGCAGGCCACTTTCCCGCCGGCGTCGGTGACCGGCACCCCCAAGACCCGAGCCCGTCAGCTGCTGCGGCAATGGGAACCTGCACGCCGCGGAGTGTATTGCGGCACAGTCGGTTTGGCCTCACCGGTCGCAGGCTGCGAACTGAACGTCGCGATCCGGACCGTCGAGTTCGGCGCCGACGGGTCAGCGGTGCTCGGCGTCGGCGGCGGCATCACCGCGGACTCCGACCCGGCCCGGGAATGGGAGGAATGCCTGCACAAGGCCGCCTCCATCGTGACGCCTTCGGCTGTCAGCGCCGGATAGCAGCGCACACCCGGTCCCAATTGCCGGAGGCGATCTTCTCGCGGTCGGCTGCGTCGAGGGCTTCCAGAAATCTCCTGCTGGCGCCGTCGGGCACCGGTACGTAGGGGTAGTCGGTGGAGAACATGATGCGGTCCACGCCGACGAGATCGAGCGCCCACTGCAGATATCGCCTGCTGAACATGCCGCTGGGCGTGAGGTACACATTGGTCCGCAGGTAGTCCGACACCGGGCGCTCAAGCTTGGCGATGGCCGACATGCCGTCGATGCGCTCGAGATAGAAGAGCGCGACCTCGCCCCAATGCCCGACGATCACCTGCAGCCCGGGAAACCGGTCGAAGACGCCGCCGAGGACGAGCCGTAACAGCTGAATTCCGGTTTCGTAGTGCCAGCCCAAGCCGAAGGTCGCGAACGCGCCGTCCAGTGTGGAACCGAAGCCGTCGTAGTAGGCGCGGCGCACCTCCGGCACCGGCGACTGCGGGTGCAGGTAGAGCGGCGCGTTGAGCGCCTCTGCCGCTTCGAATATGGCCCAGTTGTCGGGATGGTCCAGATTGCGTTCGCGGGTGCGGCCGAACACCATGGCGCCGTGGAAGCCCAGCTCGGTGACCGCTCGGCCGAGTTCAGCGGCGGCCGCGGCGGGATCGGGCGTGGCCAGCGTCGCGAATCCCTGCAGCCGGTCGGGTCGGGCTGCGACAGCGTCGGCAAGGCGGTCGTTACACGCGACCTGCAGGTGCACGGCCTCGACGGGCGCCAGGTTCTGGACGCCGGGTGTCGTGAGCGACACCACCTGGACGTCCAGCCCGGTGTCGTCCATTGCGGCCACCCGTTCGTCGCCGAGATCCAGCAGGCGACGGGCCACGTCGCCGTGCGCCGGCGTCGCCAGGTCCTGCCAGCGCGGCTCGAGTGCGGCCCACGCGTCGACGAGGTCGGGCGTGACGAAGTGTTCTTCCAGTCCGACGATCTTCATGTACCGATCAACTCCTCTACAAATATGTCCTCGCACGTCAAACGGCGCTGCGACAATCCCTGTTCGAAATGCCACCGCAAGAATGCGTCGAGCGTCGGCCGGTTGGCAGCCACCCCGTACGGCCACCAGTCCGGCCCGAACAGGCTGAGATCGTCGTCGTACAGCGCACTGAACCACGGCATCATCACGTCGATGTGATTGAAGGTCCTTCCGGTCCGGTATCGCTGGGCGACAACGTCTTTGGCCTCACAGAACGCGTCGTACACCGACCACGCGAGGCCCGGGTGGCGCGCAACGAGGTCGCGCCGGATCACCACGGTGTGCATGATCGGGAAGATGCCGGTGCGCAGGTAGTAGTCGCGCTCGACCTGGCGGTAGTCGTCGAACAACCGGGTGACGTTCGGCGACTCCTCGATGACGCACGCCGGCACGTCGGCGGAGATCAGCGCATCGATCTCGCCTGCGTCGAGCATCGGCCCCAACGCCTTGCCCGCACCGGCCCGCGTCACCTCGACGCCTGCCGGATGCAACTGCGGGACGAAATCGAAAGGCGCCATCGGCCAATCGAATCCGCCGATGACCCAACGACATTGATCCGGCCGCACCCCGTACTCGTCGAACAACATGCCCTTGGCGGTGACCCCCGCGTCGTGCCCGTACATGGCGAACTCGCCGACGGTCTTGCCCACGAGATCCTGCGGGGTAGCAATGCCGCTGGACCGGTTGACGAAGATCGCCGAATGTCGGAACTGGCGGGCCAGGAAGATCGGCAGCGCGATGAACGGCGGGTCGGCGAGGTCCAGCGTACGCAGATAGAACGTCAATCCCAGTTCTGCGACGCCGAATTCGCGGCCACCCACCATGCGCTCGAAGATGTCGGACACGATGGTCGCGGTATGAAATGTCGGGGCGACGCCCTTGATCGGGACTGTCCCGTCGATCAATGGGCGGACGTGCTCGTAGTCGTGGAAGCCGATGTCGATGTCGATGTCTTTCATACTCAAAATAGTAAATGCATTTACTATTTTGGGCAATGGTCGTTGTCTACGCTCTGTCTCGTGGCCAACAACGCACACGCGATCGAAGATGTCTTCGCGACGGCATCCCTCGGTGGACCCGAAAAGGCCATCGGCTTCGTGCTGTGGCGAGTGCTGCACCGCTACATTCGCGAGGCCGATCGCGCGCTGGCCGACGTGAATCTCACCCATCTCCAGTTCCAGACCCTGGCCCTTGTCGCCTGGCTCGGCCGGACCGGCGAACCAGTGACCCAGGCACAACTGGCCCGGGCCGGCGACGTGGCGCCGATGCAGATATCGCACATGATGAAGGCGCTGGAGAACAAAGGCTGGATTGCGCGGCCGCGCAGTTCGTCGGATGTCCGCGCGAAAAACGTCGAGATCACCGATGCCGGGCTGGCTGTGTTGCGGCAAGCCCTGCCGAGGATGGTGCAACTACAGAAGAACATGTTCGGCGAGGACGGCGCCCCCGGCGGCAGCCTGCTCACCGCACTGCTGCGGCTGGAGTCCTGAATACGATCCTCAGCCCCGGGCCCGCAGCACGGCGTCGTAGAGCTCACGCCGTGACGGTGCCCCCGGATGGGCGGCGATCACCTCGGCGCAGGCGTCCTTGACCCGGGCCCCGGCGTCGACGCGTTCCTCGACCTCGGCGATCAGGGTGGGCAGGTCGGCCGTCGGCGTGGCGCCGGCGAGCACCACCGTGATCTCCCCCAGCACCCCGTCGACTGCCCAGTCGGCAAGTTCGGCCAGGGTGCCGCGCTTGATCTCCTCGTGGGTCTTGGTCAGCTCCCGGCACACCACGACGCGCCGCTGCGCGCCAAGCACCTCGACGGCGTCACGCAGGGTGTCGGCCAGCCGGCGCGGAGATTCGAAGAACACACACGTGCGCAGCTCGCCGGCCAGGCTCTGCAGCCACGTCATGCGGGCGGCCTGCTTGCGCGGTGCGAAGCCCTCGAAACAGAACCGATCGGAGGCCAACCCCGACACCGCGAGCGCGGTCGTCACAGCCGACGGGCCGGGCAGGCAGCTGATCGGCACACCGGCCTCCACGCACGCGGCCACCAATCGGTAGCCGGGGTCGTTGATCAACGGCATGCCGGCGTCGCTGACCACCAGCACCGTCGCGCCCGCCGTGATCTCTTCGACCAGTCCCGGTACCCGGCTCGCCTCGTTCTGATCGAAGAAGCTCAGCACCCGGCCCGCAGGCGTCACGCCGAGAGCCTGCGCCAGCACGCGGATCCGCCGGGTGTCCTCAGCGGCCACGATGTCCGCATCCGCCAGCGCCGCCACCAGCCGCGCGGAAGCGTCCGAGGGCTGGCCCAGCGGCGTCGCGCCGATCAGCAGTTTGCCGGGTGTCACGCCCGACAGCCTACGATCGCTTGCGTGACCGCCACCGCCACCGATACGCCGACGGCGCAGCACGCGGTTCCGCTCATCAGCCCGGCACCGCTGATTCCGGCCCCCGACTTCGGGCCACTGGACCGGCTGCAGGGCTGGGCGATGACCGCCGTCATCGCCGCGCTGGCCGCGGTCAGCCGGTTCCTGAACCTCGGCTCACCGACCGACGCGGGCACACCGATCTTCGACGAGAAGCATTACGCGCCGCAGGCCTGGCAGATGCTCTTCAACCACGGTGTCGAGGACAATCCCGGCTACGGCCTGGTGGTCCACCCGCCGGTGGGCAAGCAGCTGATCGCCATCGGTGAGGCGCTGTTCGGTTACAACGGGGTGGGCTGGCGGTTCGGCGGCGCAGTGTGCGGCGTGATCCTGGTGGTGCTGGTGGCCCGGATCGCGCGGCGCATCAGCCGTTCGACCATCGTCGGCGCCATCGCCGGGCTGCTGCTGACCGCCGACGGCGCCAGCTTCGTCGCGGCCCGCACCGCGTTGTTGGACGGGTTCCTGGTGCTGTTCGTGGTGGCCGCCTTCGGGGCCCTCATGGTCGACCGCGACCAGGTCCGCGAGCGCATGTACATCGCCTATGCCGAAGGCCGGATCGCCGAGACGCCGTGGGGTCCACGCCTGGGCGTGCGCTGGTGGCGCTTCGGCGCAGGCGTGCTGCTGGGACTGGCGTGCGCGACCAAGTGGTCGGGCCTGTACTTCGTGGTGTTCTTCGGTGCGATGACGCTCGTGTTGGACGCCGTCGCCCGCAAGCAGTACAAGGTGCCGCAACCGTGGCAGGGGACGCTGCGCCGCGACGTGGGCCCTGCCGTCTATGCACTCGGCCTGATCCCGTTCGGGGTGTACCTCGCGTCGTACGCGCCGTGGTTCGCTTCCGAGACCGCCGTCAACCGCCACGAGGTGGGGCAGTCGATCGGCGAGAACTCCCTGCTGCCGCTGCCCGACGCCATCCGCTCGCTGTGGCACTACACCTACGCGGCCTACCACTTCCACTCCGGGCTGACCAACTCCGCGGGCAACCATCACCCGTGGGAATCCAAGCCGTGGACGTGGCCGATGTCGCTGCGGCCCGTGCTGTACGCGATCGACAACCACGATGTGCCCGGCTGTGACGCGCAGTCTTGCGTCAAGGCGGTGATGCTCGTCGGCACGCCGGCCATGTGGTTCATCGCCGTGCCGGTGTTGGGCTGGACGGTGTGGCGGGCCGTCATCCGCCGCGACTGGCGCTATGCGGTGGTGCTCGTCGGCTACTGCGCGGGATTCCTGCCCTGGTTCGCCGACATCGACCGGCAGATGTACTTCTTCTATGCCGTGGTGATGGCGCCCTTCCTGGTTCTGGCGCTCGCGCTGATCCTCGGCGACATCCTGCACAAGCCCAAGCAGAACGCCGAGCGCCGAACGCTGGGCCTGATGGTGGTGTGCGGCTACGTCGCGCTCGTCATCACCAACTTCGCGTGGATGTACCCGATTCTCACCGGGCTGCCGATCTCCCAGGGCACCTGGAACCTGGAGATCATGCTTCCGAGTTGGCGGTAACTCGGCGTCGTTTTCGACACCAGGGCTGCGAATCGCCGGGCAGGACGACCGTAGTGTCGAAATCGGCGTCGGCCGACTATCCCCAAACCGGTTTTCATCCCCAGGGGCGAGTCGACACGATATCTGGCAGGCTCAGACGTCGGCTCTTCTGCAGACCATCGCCGCATGGTCGAACCATTCATCGGGCCGGAGGCCCTCGCCACCGGGCGCCTTACCCGCGGTCAGTTGAGATGGCGCTATGCGCCGGCACAACCTCGCGTCTATCTGCCGAAAGACGCCGTCAGGACGCTGTCGGCCAACACAGTGGCAGCGTGGCTGTGGAGCGGCCGCCGCGCCGTCATCGCCGGCCGCGCCGCCGCGGCATTGCACGGGGCGAAATGGGTTGCTGCCGACGCCCCGGTGGAATTGATCGTCAAGCACGGACGCCGCAGGCCAGGGATTGTGATGCGGGACGAACGGATCTCACCCGAGGAAATCTGCGTGATCGGCGACCTCCGTGTCACCACGCCCCTTCGGACCGCGCTCGACCTTGCCCGATTCCTCCCCCGCGACACCGCAGTGGCTCACCTGGACGCTCTCGGCGCGGCCACCGGCGTCGCGGCCGCGGAGGTGTTGGAACTGGCGACGCGGTATCCGGGGCTACGCGGAATACGAAGTGCGCGAACAGCGCTCGATCTCATGGACTCCGGTGCGCAATCGCCACGGGAGACCTGGCTACGGCTGCTGCTCATTGACGGGGGCTGCCCGCGGCCCCGCACGCAGATCAGAGTCAGCGACGGTTTCAGCGAGGCGTTCATCGACATGGGGTACGACGAGCCGAAGATCGGCTTGGACTACGACGGCGTACACCATGCCGCCAACCGGCCTCAATACGTGTATGACATCGGCCGCGCCGAACTCATCGAGCGCCAGGACTGGCTTGATATCCACGTGGTCGCCGAACACAGCCGAGCCTTCATCCTGCACAGGGTCAGAGAAGCGTTTGCACGACGCGGCTACCCGCCGATTTCGACGTGAAGGTCGCTGCGGGCCGGGTGCCGCGACCCTGGTGTCGAAATCGGCGACGTCATGTCGGCGGCAACGGCTAGAGCGGGTCCCGGGCAGCCGGACACGACATACAGCGTGGGCCGCCGCGGCCGGTGCCCAACTCCGAGGCCGCGATGGGCAGCACCTCGATACCGGAATCGGCAAGTCGTGCATTGGTTTCGACATTGCGCTCATAGGCCACCACCACGCCCGGCGCGACGGCCAGGGTGTTGTTGCCGTCGTCCCATTGCTCGCGTTCGGCGGTGACGGGGTCCAGCCCGGTGTCGATGACCCGCAGCTTGTCGATGCCCATCGCCTCGGCGGCAGCCTGCACGAACGGCAACGCGTCGTCGATGCGCACGCCCCGGTCCTCGCGGTGAATGGTGAACGCGGACAACGAATCTACGATGTTCGGGTACATCACCACCGCGTCGACGTCGACCATGGTGCACACGGTGTCGAGATGCATCTGAGCCCGCTCCTGCGCGATCGGCACCGCAAGGACCGTGTGGGCGAGGTCATCGTCGAAAAGACTGCGCGCCAATGCTTCCGCGCCGGCAGGCGTCGTGCGCTCCCCCACTCCCACCGCGACGACACCGGGCGCGAGCAGCAGCACGTCGCCGCCTTCGACGGGGGCCGAGCGGGATTCGTAGGCCCGCCGCACCCCGAGGAACCGCGGATGGTGGGCGTAGATGACGTCGGTCAGCGAGGTCTCGCGGGCCCGCGCAGGCAAGGCCAGCGAGGTGATGGCCACCCGCGGCCCGATCCAGAACGACGAGTCCCGGGTGAACAGCAGATTGGGCAGCGGGTCGATGACGAAGTCTCCGCCGTGGTGCATCCGACGCACCAGGGAGATCTCGGCTTCACTGAAGGGCAATTCGTTGAACGTCATCCCCGCCATCAGCACGTGCGCCAGGGCCGCGGGCTCCAAGGTCCGCAGATAGGCCGAAAGCTCGTGTGCCAGTGGCAAACCCAGCCGGCGACCGTCTACCGCGGCCGATATGCCGTGCATCCGGGCCGCGCCGCTGGCGAGCGCCTCGGTGAGCAGGTCGGCCAGCAGCAGCACCTCGACACCGCGGGAGCGCAGCAGATCGGCGAACGCATCGTGTTCCTGCTGCGCCCTGGGCACCCACGGCACGCCGTCGAACAGCAAGGCGTCGTTGTTGCGCGGGGTCAACCGCTGCAGTTCGGGACCCGGCCGGTGCAGGATCGCGACCCGCAGCGTGCCGACTTCGGAGTTGGAGCCCAGCGCCACATCAGCCACAACGAGAACGTTAAACCCCACGGCCACCTCAAGTAGGGTTTAGGTGTCATGGACACGCACGAGCTGACTCCCGGCGAGATGGCCCACCGTAGCGGCGTGGCCGTATCGGCCCTGCACTTCTACGAGCGCGAAGGGCTCATCCACAGCCGCCGCACGTCGGGCAACCAGCGCCGCTATGCGCGCGAGACGCTGCGGCGGGTGGCCTTCATCAGGATGTCGCAGCGCCTCGGCATTCCGTTGGCCCGGATCCGCGAGGCGCTCGCCACGCTGCCCACGGACCGGGTTCCCACCAGCAAGGACTGGGCCAAGCTCTCGGCGGGCTGGCGCCAGGATCTCGACGACCGCATCCTGCACCTACAACGGTTGCGGGACAATCTGACGGGCTGCATCGGCTGCGGCTGCCTGAGCCTGAAAACCTGCCTGCTGACCAACCCCGGAGACGTGTTGGCCGAGCAGGGCCCGGGAGCCTCGCGCCTCTGACGCATCGAACGTCTGTGCGATACACTCGCGGCCATGGAGCTGGCGCTGCAAGGCTCGCTGTTCGAGCACGCGGAACGTCGCAGACTCGGCAACGGGGCCTGGGTGGAGCTGCGTTCCGGTTGGCTGCCCGACGCCGATTCGCTGTTCGAGGAATTGATGGACACCATCCCGTGGCGCGCCGAGCAGCGCGAGATGTACGACCGGGTGGTCGACGTCCCTCGGCTGGTCAGCTTTCACCATCTGGTCAACGAACCCGTGCCGCATCCCCGGCTCAAGCAGATCCGGCGCCGGCTCAATGACACCTACGCCGGCGAGCTCGGCGAGCCGTTCACGACCGCCGGGCTGTGCATGTACCGCGACGGCAACGACAGCGTGGCGTGGCACGGGGACACCATCGGCCGCGGCCGTACCGAGGACACCATGGTGGCCATCGTAGGTCTCGGTGCGACAAGGGTTTTCGCGTTGCGGCCGCGCGGCGGCGGGCACGCGCTGCGGTTACAGCACCGGCACGGCGATCTGTTGGTGATGGGCGGCTCGTGCCAGCGCACCTGGGAGCACTCGATACCGAAGACCAGCAGGTTGGTCGGTCCGCGGATCAGCATCCAGTTCCGGCCGCATGGCGTGCACTGACACGCAAATCAGCCGCGCGCACGTGAGGAGCAATTCAACCTCGGACGGCGGTGACCGCGGCCGTCAGCAGGTCGCGCGCTTTCCCGGTGTCGACGGGCGTGATCGGTTTGTCGGGGAGGACCAGCGGGTTCGCCGTGACGATCACCAGGTAGGACCCGAAGCTCGCCACGTAGTTGTACAGCTCCCCGGTGCGGGGGTGCCCCTGCACCGTGGTCTGCACGACGCGGTGCGTGCCGAGGGTCGGAATGCCGTCGATCTTGGGTGCCTCGATAACGTCGACCTGGCCTCTCGAGCCCGGTCCGGCGAACTTCACCTGCTTGCACGAGTCACCGGGATCGTTCACCGGGATCGGCTGGGAGGTTTCCACGGCCAGCACGATGAATCGCTGGCCCGCACCCTCGGCCACCGAGGCGGCCATGTTGCCCTTCAAGCCCGGAGGGAACGTCTGACCTTCGGCGAATTTCGAGCATTCGGCGGGCTCGAACGTCATCCCCGGCGGTATCTTCTGCGGCGCCAGCAGTTTCGGATCGATCCCCGTCGGCGCGACATCCTTGACCTTGAAGTCGGGGCCGAAGTCGGTCTTCACCTGGGTCACGTTGGCGATGTTGGCGTTGGGGTACGCCGGCTTGTCCGAGTGACTGCAGGCCGCCAAAGAGCAGGCACTGACTCCCACGCCCACGATGACAGGTATCACGTTCCGGTTCGGCATCGCTGCCAACTTACCGGGCGCGGCCGGTTCAGCCGCGTATCGCCGACACCGTTTTCACCAACAGATCCGCGGCGTACTCGGGGCCGAGCGGCGGGACCGGAGAGCCCGGGTCGGTGACGATCGTGACGAAGCAGTGAAACTCACCCAAATCAGCGGTAAACGTGTCGGCGTGCAACCGGGTTTCGTTGCCGCCTTCGACGACGGTCGAAATCACGGTCGTCATGCCGGTGGTGACGGCGTCGGGGATGGCAGGCGCGGCCACGGTCATGACCGTGCCCGTGCTGTGCCCGCCGCGCAGACCCCATTCCCCGCACTGCTCGCCGAGCGTCAGATCAGGTGGCGCCGTTGTCCGGGCGACGACGGCGTAGACGATTCCGCCCGGACCCGAACCCGACCAACCGCGCGCGGTGGCCGGATCCACGGCCGGGGCGGCCCACGCCGAGCACTGCGGCGGGTCGGCGGTCCACTGTGACCCGAACCCCCACAGGGCAATCGGTGTGATGCGCTTGTCAATTGGGGCGACGTCGTAGCCCGGCGGGAGTGCCTGGCGCACGCGGTCGATCCGCACCGGATTCACTGTGACCGCGGCCACGCTCGTCGATGAAGTGGGTGAGCTCGACTCCGGCGACCCTGCGCATGCCGCCGCGCACCACGCCACCGCCGCTGCGGCCGCTACGGTGCGCACGGGCATCCTGTCTAGCACGGTTGTCAACTCATTTTTGGGTCGTAAATCACCGACAACTGTTGGGATTCAGTGGAATTTAACTCCACCGCGGGCGGTTTGGACATAGTGAGCGCTCATTCGACGACAAAATTCGGGGAAGGCAAGACAGTGTATGGGTTGGCATATGCGACGATCACCGATGGCGCGCTGTCCGCGTTCACGCTCGGTCTCGCAGCGCCGGCAGTGGCTTCACCATCGGGTGTCGGGTCAGCGCAGGACACCATGACCCAGTTGGAACAGGACGGATACCAGGTAGTGCTGACCCGGCAGGGTCTCGGCCCGCTGGAGCGGTGCACGGTGAATTCGGTGAAACCACTACCAGTGGTGAGGCAGACGGTGCTGCTCACGGCGAGGTGCTGATGGCGGTACGGAACTGAGCCGACGCAAGGAAATGTTCTTGCCAACGCAACGTAGGCTGTGAGGTCGCTGCACGGCAAATGCCGAATGCCGCCGCAAGGCCACCCGTTCTGTGGTGCAATCCGTGTCCAAAGGGCACCGTTGCCCGGCAGCAGGATGCCGACCAACCGATGGGATAACTGATGACGTCGATTTCCCAGTCCCTCCGGGCCGGCGGCATCGTCGTCGCTGCCGTGGCGCTCGCCATCTCGTTGGCCGGCTGCCGCTCCGACAGCAAGCCACAGGACACCAGTACGTCGAAGTCGGCGGAGAGCAGCACCACGACGACGACAGCGGCCGCGAAGAAGGGCATGCACGACGCGACTTCGCCGACGGCCACCGCGGGCCCGAACTACACGATCGTCGACTACATCCGGGACAACAATCTCGTCGAAACCGCAGTGCACCAAGGAGATCCGGGCACCCCGGCACTCAATCTGCCGGTTCCCCCCGGCTGGTCACTGGCCGGCGACAAGACACCGGACTGGGCCTGGGGCGCCATCGTCTCCGACGACCCCGAGTACGCGGCAGATCCGCCGTCAGTCATCGCACTGATGTCCAAGCTGACCGGCAACGTCGACCCGGCGAAGATACTCGAGTACGCCCCCAACGAGATCAAGAACCTGCCCGGCTACGAAGCGATGGGCGACGGCTCCAGCAGCACCCTCGGTGGATTCCAGGCGTTCCAATTCGGTGGCGGCTACGTGCGTGACGGCGCCAAGCGGGTGATCGCCCAGAAGACGGTCGTGATCCCCGGCCAGGACGGTCTGTATGTGTTGCAGCTCAACGCTGATGGCCTCGAGGACCAGATGAGCGCGCTGCTCGACGCCACCAACGTGATCGACGAGCAGACCACCATCACACCCTGACCCGGGCACCCCTCATTGACTCACCGCCCGGATGACCTGGCGGGTGGCATCGCGGATCTTCTCGATGAGCTCAGCCGGGAATGGTACCGAATCAGCCGGTGGCACAGCCACTTCCGTGGTCACCACACCCAGGTCATCACGATGCCACTCTGCCCCGAGCCGGTCGAGGATGTGCCGCATGGCGTAGTTATCGGTCAGCACTCGGGCGGTAAAGCGTTGAACACCAACGTATCCCGCTGAGACCACCAGGGCGCCCATCAGAAAGCTACCGATGCCACGGCCTTGATAGTCGTCGCCGACGGTGAACGCCACCTCTGCTGTCGTCGAATCGGGTTCGTCGCGCACGAACCGGGCGTCGGCGACCACAGGCCCAAGAGCACCCTCGGTCATCACCCACACGAAGTGTTCGGCGTAATCCACCTCGAACAGGTATTCCAACAACGCTTTGGTGGGCTTGCGCACCGATTGAAAACGCCGGTAAAGGGTTTCGCTGGAAAACTCGACGGGCCCGTTCAGTGTGCGTTCGACATCACCGGGCAGTACCGGACGCAGGTAAAACCAGTCCTCACTGCGCACTTGGACCGGGATCGGCGTGATGAACGCTGCCAGCCGCTGCCGCGCGATACGCAGCAGTTTGTCGAGCATGCCGGGCAGTTCGAGCAGCGTGGCAAAGGCGTCCCGATCACCGACCCACCCGATCAACGGCTCGACGGCCACCACCGTCGCCGACCGTGGCGCGTCGCGCAGCAGGGCAATCTCGCCCACGATGAGTCCCGGACCGATCTCGGCCTCCGTCGTCACCCCGTCATCGCCGGTATGAATGACCTGCACCCGGCCGCGGCGGATCGCCAGGTAAGACACCGCGCGCTCACCCTGCCGCATCAGCACCTCGCCGGGTGCCGCCGTCAACGGTCGCAACTGCGCGGCCAGCGGGGCCAGATCAGACAGTCGGCACTCGGCGAAGAATTCCAGGGCAGCCAGCTCGTCGGCGCGGACTCCGGTCAGTTCGTCCACGTCCCCTCCGGTCCTCGCTTGGCACCAGGCTACGACGGATACCCACGCGCCGAGGCCGGACGCGGCCAAACCGGACGAGACTCACACCTCGATGCGTGAGCCGATGATCACCGTGCGGTCGAGCGGAAGTTTGAAATAAGCCGCGGCATCAGCGGTGATGTAGGACGTCGCGATGAAGAGCCGTTTACGCCATTGCGCCATGGTGGGTGCGTCTCCAGCCACCAGATCGATCTTCGACAGGAAATACGACGCATCGGCGATGTCGACGGGGCCCTCGGTGAGCGACGGGTCGAGCTTGCGCAGCGTTGCAGGCACGTTGGGCCGTTCCATGTAGCCGAACCGCGCTGTGACGTGCACGATGCCGTCGTCGCTGTGGCCCAGCCCGCTGACCGAGATGCGTTCGCTGTCCGGCACGCGCGGGATGGGTTCGGTGTCCAGCGCGAGAATGATGACATGCCGGTGCAGCACGTGGTTGTGTTCCACGTTGGAGCGCATGGCCAGCGGCGCAGTGTTGCCGCTGCGGTTGAGGAATACAGCAGTGCCGGGTACCCGCGGCAACGGTGGCCGGCTCCGCGCCAGTTCGTCGACGAATTCGTCGAGCGACCCCTCGACCTCCTCGCGGGCCGCGGTGACGATGTGGCGGCCACGCTGCCAGGTGGTCATGATCGCGAAGGTGACCACGCCGATGAGCAACGGCAACCAGGCGCCGTGCACGATCTTCGTCAGGTTGGCTGCGAGCAGCAGCAGATCGGCCGTGAGCAGACCGCCACCGACGAACACCACGAGCCACATGGGCGTGTTCCACCTGGTGCGGGCGTAATAGAGGAACAACGTGGTGGTGATGGTGATGGTCGCAGTGACGGCCATACCGTAGGCATAAGCCAGCGCCGCGGAACTGCGGAACGCGAACACCAGCGTCAGCACACCCACGAACAGCACGCCATTGATCCACGGCACGTAGACCTGGCCGATGGTGGAGGCCGACGTGTGGGCGATGCGCAGCCGCGGCAGATACCCGAGTTGTGCCGCCTGTGAGGCCACCGAGTAGGCGCCTGTGATGACGGCCTGCGACGCGATCACTGTCGCCGCGGCGGCCAGCACGACGATCGGCAGCCTGGCCCACTCGGGTGCGAGGAGGAAAAACGGTGCGCTGACGGTGTTCTCGTCACCGATGAGCAGCGCGCCCTGCCCGAAATAACTCAGCGTGCACGCCGGCAGCACCAGCGCCAGCCAGCCCCGGGTGATGGCTTTGCGGCCGAAGTGGCCCATGTCGGCGTACAGCGCCTCGGCACCGGTGACCGCGAGCACGACGGCCGCAAGCGCGAAGAACGCGATGTGGAAATGGCCGAGGACGAATCCCAGCGCGTAGGTGGGCGACAGTGCCCACAGGATCTGCGGGTGAGTGATGATGCCGCCGACGCCACAGGCCCCGATCGCGGCGAACCAGACGACCATGACGGGTCCGAAGAACCGGCCGACGACGGCCGTGCCGTGCCTCTGCACCGCGAACAGCGCCACGATGATCACCGCGGTGATCGGCACCACCCACTCCGCCAGCCCGGGTTCGACGACCTTGAGGCCCTCGACCGCCGAGAGCACCGAGATGGCCGGGGTGATCATACTGTCGCCGAAAAACAGTGCGGCACCGAAGATTCCGAGCGCCGCCAGCAACATCGCGGTGCGGTGCCCCGTCGACCCGCCCCACCGCTGCAGCAGGGTGATCAGCGCCATGATGCCGCCTTCACCGTTGTTGTCGGCGCGCATGATGAGCGTGACGTAGGTCAGGGTGACGATGGTCATGACGGTCCAGAAGATCAGCGACACCACGCCGTAGACATTGTTGTTGTTGAGCGGAACAGGGTGCGGATCCTCCGGATTGAACAGCGTCTGCAGCGTGTAGATGGGGCTGGTACCGATGTCGCCGAAGACCACACCGAGAGCTGAGATCACAACCGCGAAGGTGACCTTCTGCATCCCGGAGGACGTGTGCTCGGTGACTGAGGTCGGGTGGGCCACAACGCGCCTCTCGTTCAGCGGGTGCCGCCGATCGATTGCTGCCGGCTGCGCGCCACCCGGTCGCCCCGAAGGTTGAGGTAGCGGCAGGCCAGCAGGATCGTTACGGGCACGGCAAGCATAACGAGAAGCTCGAGCAGATTTGTCATAGATGCCGGCACTGGTCGGTCGCAGTCACAGCGACCATTGCAGGGGAATACCCCGGCATCCGGCAAGTGTCTTGACGCAATCCTTACGCACATCAGCTCCCTTGGTGCACAGCCTTTTCGATGCGTGCTCCCAGCTCGCTGTCAATGCTGCGCCAGTACTGCAGGCGGACGACGGACGCATCACGTACCGGCCTGGCCGAAATCGTCGTCCTCGGCGTGGCGCGCGCAACAGCTCACCGTCGGCTTCCCAGCCGTCCTCGGCGGGCCTGTGTTAAACCGGCAGTTGGCGCCGTAGGGCGTAACCTGCACCGAGAGCTCCGGCCCGTCCGTCCACAGCGTCACACCGTTCGCCTCCCTATGATCATGTAATCCGTTATTTCCCAGCCTCTTCCACCATCTTGCTTAACGCAAGCATTGTACTATGCAAAACCTGTGATTTCGAGAAATCCGGCCACCTGAAAATGCCCACGACGTGGGATACTTTTCGCCATGGCCACCGCAAATCAGGTTGCGACAACGAAGACGCCGGTCGACGAACTCGTCGCATTCGAGGTCGCAACGCGCGACCTGGTGGGCGTGGCACTACGCAGCGTCGAGCAACTCGAGGTGTCGCTGCCGCAGTTCCGGCTGCTGCTGATCCTCTCCGAGCTCGGCCGGTCCACGTCGTCGGACTGCGCACGCGCGCTCGGCGTCGTCGGCTCGTCCGTCACCCGTCTGGCCGACCGGCTGCACAGCTCGGGTCATCTGGTCCGCGGCACGGATCCGACCAACCGCAGCATCGTCACCCTGGAACTCACCGCCCAGGGCCGCAAACTCGTCAAGCAGGTGAGCACTCGGCGCCGGCGGGAGTTGAGCCGCGTGCTCGACACCATCAACGCCGACGACCGGGCGGCATGCGCGGCAGTGCTGCGCACGCTGCACGACCACTTCGGCGACGACTATGCCGTCGACCTCTACAACCCGATGCCGCTGTAGCCCAACGGTTTCGCTACGTCATCGGCGCGCGGCCGGAGTCAGCGCAGCGACCCATGCCGGATTGTCGGCGACGAAGAAGCCGACCTCGCCGTCGGCGATCTGGACCACGAGGTGCTCGCGCCCGCCCACCACCGCGCCCTTGAATGCCTTGGCCAGCCGCACACCCCTGATCGCGGCGACCGGAATCTCGAGGGCCTTGCCGGTCAGCGTCCGGAACAACAGCCGTCGACCGCTCAGCGCGATCAGCCCGTTGTTGCACACCATCGGATAGCCGGGCGCAGTCGCCCCGCGATAGACACCCTTCTCCGGACCGCGCACCACACCTTCGGATTCCAGCTCCGTCGTCAACTGCGCCGCGGCGGCGCGGCTACGCCGCCGGAACCAGAAGATGATCGGGATCCAGATCAGCACCTGCACGCCGAGGATGCCCAGGACCAGCACGACCACGAACACCGGCGTACTCACGGGTTGGATTGTCCGGCATCAGCCGGGTCTCCGCCCAGAAACAAGAAAACCCCAGACCAGCTGGGGTTTTTCTGTGGAGCTAAGGGGAATCGAACCCCTGACCTACTCGATGCGAACGAGTCGCGCTACCAACTGCGCCATAGCCCCTGATACCGAGACGAAAGGCTACCAGCCCGCGGGCCGGGAACTGAAACCGGCTGGTTACTGCCCGGCCGCGCGCGGCAGATCGTATTCGCGCGTGAACGGCACGTAGTCCAGGTGCTCGAAAGCCGGGTCTTCGTCGTCGATGTCGAGAACCACCGAACCGGGTCGCCGCAACCGGGACGGCACGACGTCGAGCTTGTGGTCGTCGGTGTTCTCCACGCCCAGCCGAGACCGCATCATGCGCTGGGCGCGGCGGCGGCGCAGCTGTTCCTCGATGCGGGTCTGCCGGCGTAGGTAGCCCAGGTACAGCACGGTCATGGTGGCGACGGTGCCAAGAACCCACCACGCCGACGGGGTCAGCAGGAATGCCGCGGCGGCCGAGAACACCATCAGGGCCGCGAACACTGCGAGCACCCGCTTGCGGAACTTGTATTTGCGGGCGCTCACCGCGGCGGCGGTCTTGGATTCGAAACGGCGGCTGCGCGAGTCTTTGACCGACGCCGCTGCGGGCGCCTCTTCGGCGTCGTCCTCGCCGTCCTCGTCGGGCTCGGATTCCAGCCCGGACGAGTCGGCGACGTACTCGTACTCGTCGGCGGTGCCGTCGGCCTGCTCGTCGGCAGCCTGCTCGTCGGCAGGTTGCTCATCGGCTTGGACCGGCTCGTCAAGATCCGTTGGCAGCTGGTCGGTTTCAGCCTCGGCAGCGCTGATCTCGGGCTCGACCTCGACGTGCTCGAACTGGTCGGTCGCGGGCTCCTCGGCTTGCAGAGTGCTGACGGGCAGCGCACCGGAATCCTCTTCGACGATGTCGACGTCGAGGTAATCGGGCTCGGCAGGCTCGGCGACCGGCGCAACGACAACCACCGTCCGCTCCGGCTTCGCCTCTTCGAACTCGTCGTCGAGCTCTTCGTCGAGGTGGTCACCGGACCGTTGCCAGTGCGGGTCGCTGTGGTGGCCTGCGGCCGGACCTCGCCGCAGCCGCTGCGCGTTGCGACCGCCGTTGAGAACCCGCGTGGCGAGTGCGACGTCGCTGGTGCGACGGACCGCGTCACGCTTGCTGATCAACATCGGGACCAACACGAAAAGCCAGAGGACGACGAGAGAAATCCAAAGCAGAGACTGGGGGATGCTTGGCATGAAGCCTGCTCCTTTCCCCATCAGGCTAGGTCTGTGACCAGCGCATCCGTGGGCGGCGCGCCGAGGTCAATTACACACCTGTAATTCAACTGAGACAAGCACCAACAGCCACACGTGTCACATTAGTAACAGGTTGCTCGGTGTTGGCGTCGTGAGACTGCGTCCAGGGTCGTGGCTCAGGCGGATCCACGACCCTGGACGCAATCTCGACGAACGAGCGGTCAGGCCCAGCTCGCCCGGCCGGCGCGGACCAACGCCTGCGCGGCCGATTCCTTCATCTCGTCGACGGTGATCGCGACGAGCAGATGATCCCGCCACGCCCCGTCGACCTCCAGGTAGCGCCGCAGCAGGCCCTCTTCCCGGAAACCGACCCGCGCCAGCACCGCCCGGCTGATCGCGTTCTCCGGCCGCACGGTCGCCTCGACGCGGTGCAGCCGCACGCCGGCAAAACAATGGTCGAGACCCAGCGCCAACGCCCCGGTCGCGATGCCGCCGCCGGTCTTCTCGCTGGCCACCCAGTACCCGATCCACGCCGAGCGCAGCGCCCCGTGCGTGACGTTGCCGATGGTGAGCTGACCGGCGAACTGCCCGTCCAACTCGATCACGTACGGCAGCATGCGGCCCTTCCTGGCCTCTGCGCGCAGCCCCGAGCACACCGCCGGCCACGACGAAACAGCATGGCGCACAGTCCAATCCGCACCCGATACCGGCTCCCACGGTTCCAGGTGGTTGCGGTCGGCGAGCCTGATCCGGCTCCACGCCGCCGCGTCGCGCAACCGCACCGGACGTAGCTTCACCACGCCTGCGGGCACCCGCAGCGGGCCGAGTGGGTCGGGCCAACCTGGGTGGATCCCACCCGAGCGAAAGAGGGTCATATCTAGCCGCGCTGAGCCAGGAACGCCACATCGACGGTCTCGCCGGTGCGGATCTGTTCGGCTTCGCTCGGGACGACGACCAGACAGTTGGCCTCGGCCAGCGTTGCCAGCAGGTGGGTGGACGCGCCCGGCGTGCCCCCGAGGGCCTGCACGAGGTATTCACCACTGTCCTGATCGCGCATCAACTGGCCGCGCAGATAGCCGGTGCGACCGGCCACCGAGCTGATCGGCGAGAGGGTGCGGGCCTGCACCACCCGCCGCATCGGCTGGCGTTTACCTAGCGACAACCGGATCAGCGGACGCACCATCACCTCGAATACGACAAGCGCGCTCACCGGATTGGCGGGCAACAAGAACACAGGTACCCGGTCGCGGCCCAGCTGCCCGAAGCCCTGCACCGAGCCCGGGTGCATGGCGATGCGGACCACCTCCATCTCGCCCAGCTCGGCGAGCACCGTACGCACGCTCTCGGCCGCAGCCCCGCCAACCGCGCCGGCGATCACCACGATCTCGTTCCGATTCACCTGGCCCTCAACGGTTTCCCGCAATTCGCCGGGATCGGTGCTGATGATGCCGACGCGGTTCACCTCGGCTCCGGCATCGCGCCCCGCCGCTGCCAGCGCATAGGAGTTGACGTCGTAGACCTGCCCGGTGCCCGGCGTGCGGGATACGTCGACGAGCTCGCCGCCGACGCACATCACGGACAGCCTCGGGCGCGGGTGCACCAGCACCCGGTCGCGGCCGACCGCGGCAAGCAAGCCGACCTGGGCAGGCCCGATGATGGTGCCCGCCCGCACCGCAACGTCACCGGGTTGCACGTCGTCGCCGGTGCGCCGCACGTAGGCGCCGGACCGCACACCCCGCAGTACCCGCACGCGGTTCTGCCCGCCGTCGGTCCACCGCAGCGGCAACACGGCGTCGGCCAGCGTCGGCATCGGGGCACCGGTCTGCACTCGGGCTGCCTGCCGCGGCTGCAGCCGGCTGGGCGTCCGCGCTCCCGCTTCGATCAAACCCATCACCGGCAGGCTGATCTCGCCGTTGCTGCTCTCGTCCGCGTCACCGTCGTCGCTCACGCCGAGGACGTCGACGCTGCGCACCGCGTACCCGTCGATGGCAGCCTGGTCGAATCCCGGCATCGGCCGCTCGGTCACGACCTCTTCCGCGCACATCAGCCCCTGCGCTTCGGCTATGGCCACCCGCACCGGCCGAGGCGCCACCGCGGCGGCGGCCACCCTGGCCTGCTGCTCCTCCACCGAACGCACAACACGCCTTCCTATCCCGTCTCTACCGGGCCCGACGCGCGGCTCTTACTTCTCGGCCAGGCCCAACCGTTCGACCAACCACCGCCGCAACTCGGGGCCGTAGTCGTCGCGTTCCAACGCAAAGTCAACCGCAGCCATCAGGTAGCCGCCGGGATTTCCCAGGTCGTGTCGAGCGCCGCGGTGCACCACCACATGCACCGGATGGCCTTCCTCGATCAGCAGCGCGATGGCGTCGGTGAGCTGGATCTCGCCGCCCACGCCACGCGGAACCCGGCGCAGTGCATCGAATATCGCGCGGTCCAGCACGTAGCGGCCGGCCGCGGCGTAGTGCGACGGGGCGTCCTCGGGCTTGGGCTTCTCGACCATGCCCTTGACGCGCAGCACGTTGGGATTGTTGGAGTCGGCGACAGGCTCGACGTCGAACACGCCGTAGGCGCTGATGTCGTCGCCGGGTACCTCGATCGCGCACAGCACCGAGCCGCCGCGCTTGGACCGTGCCCGCGACATCGTCTCCAGCACACCGGTCGGCAACACCAGATCGTCGGGCAGGAGCACGGAGATGGCGTCTTCGTCGGGATGCAGGCTGGCCTCGACACAGCTGACGGCGTGGCCCAAGCCGAGCGGCTCGGCCTGTACGACCGATTCGACCTTGATCAGGGCGGGCGCCCGACGCACCTTCTCGAGCATCTTCACCTTGCCGCGGGCCGCGAGCGTGCCCTCCAGCACCAGGTCCTCGACGAAGTGCGCGACGACGCTGTCCTTACCTTCTGAGGTGACGATGATCAGCCGCTCGGCACCGGCCTCCGCCGCTTCAGCGGCGACCAGTTCGATGCCCGGCGTGTCGACCACCGGCAGCAGTTCTTTCGGCACCGTCTTGGTGGCGGGGAGAAATCGTGTCCCCAGGCCCGCAGCCGGAACAACCGCCGTGTGCGGAATAGGCAGCACAGGCGGCTTCGCAGACGTGGTCATCATTCACACCCTAACGCGCGTTCTGAAATGGTGGAGGTTGTGACCCCACCGACGAAGAGCGAGCTACGAGCCGCGCTCCTGCGGGCGCGACGCGCGATACCGCGGGAGCAACATGCCGAAGAGGCCGAGGCGCTGTGCGGCTGGCTGCCCGATCTCATCGTCCCCGGCCAGACCGTGTGTGCGTACGTACCTGTCGGTTCCGAACCGGGCTCCATCGCTCTCCTTGATCGGTTGCTCGAACTCGGCTGCCGGGTGTTGCTTCCCGTGGCTCGCAACGGGGCCGACGGCGTGCCGCTGCCGCTGCAGTGGGCCGATTATCGGCCTGGCACCCTGCAGTCGGCAGATTTCGGACTGCGCGAACCCGCACCCCCCTATTTACCCGCCGAAACAGTGAATCAAGCCGCCATAATCTTGGTGCCCGCGCTGGCAGTGGATCGATCCGGCGCGCGGTTGGGTCGAGGCGCAGGCTTCTACGACCGCACCCTGAGTGCGGCGCGCGCGGGGACGAAACTGATCGCCGTGGTGCGTGACGACGAACTGCTCGACGAACTGCCCGCCGAACCCCACGACATCCGGATGACGCACGTGATGACGCCGAAAGGGGGTGTCGAGCTCCTTGGCCAGTGAGCTGCACGACAATCAGCGGGTGCCCGAGCCGGTGACCGCTGACTTCAGCGCCCGCATGCAGCTGATCGTCGATGTGCTCGCCCAGACTCTGGGCCGGGCCGTGCTGCTCGACGACGAGGAGCTGCACCCCATCACCCACAGTCGCCAGCTCGGCGAACTCGACGATGTGCGCGTGCACAGCGTGCTGCTGCGCGAGACGCGCGCCGAGGTCAAGGCCGATCTGTTCGGCGTCGGGATCGGCACCGCGAACTCTGCGATGTGGACCCCGGCCTTCCCGCAGCACGGATTGGTACCCCGGTACTGCGTGCCTGTCCGCACGGCAACCGAACGCTTCGGCTACCTGTGGATACTCGACCGCGACGGGGCGTTGCCCGCCGAAGGCCAGCGGCTGGCCGAGCAGGCCGGCGCCGACCTTCTGACGATCCTCGACCGGCGCAATGCCACGCTGCGTGCCGAGGAATCCGCTCAGCAGACCGTGCTGATGCGATTGCTCGGTGCCGCGCCCGGCGAGCAGGCCGAGCAGGCCGTCCGGGAACTGCAGGCCAGAGATATGGCCCACCCCGACAGCACCGTGAGCGTGTTCGTGTTCGAGCCGGGCGCGCCCGGCACCGGCGATCCCGTCGACCACACCATGGCGCTGCGGCTGCGGCTGGCCGCGACCGACCGGTCTCGACAGTGGTTCACCGTCACCGGTTCGCCGACGACAGTGCTGGCGGTGGCGCGTCGGGCAGCCGTCACTCCCTCCCCCGCTCCGAGCCTCGACGTCGTCGATACCGCGACCGACATCGTGGCCGACGCCGTCGCTGCCAGTTACGGCATCCGGCCTGCCATCGGCGCATCGACGGAGCGGCTGCCCATCACGCAGGCCGCCGTCGCGCTGCGGCAGGCCCGCACGGCGTTGCGGCTGGGGCAGATCGGCGCGTCCGATCAGCAGGTCACGGCGTGGTCGAAGCTGGGGTCCTGGAGAACGCTGGCGCTGCTCGCCGAGGCGTACGGCCCCGACCGGCTCATCGAGCTGATCCACCCCGGCATCGTCGCCCTGATCGACGCACGTCGAGACGACCTCGTCCACACCCTCGAGGTGTACCTCGGCACCGGTGGCGATGCGCGGCGCACCGCCGAGGAGCTCTACCTGCACCGCTCCACGCTGTATTACCGGCTGGAGAAACTCACCGAGGCCGTCGGTGGCGATCTGGGTGACGGCGAGATCCGGTTCGAGCTGATGCTCGGCATCCGACTGGCCCGGTTTGCCGGCCTGTACCAGCCCCACACGCCGAGCGGCGGCCGTCCGACAGCTGTCTGAACCCGCGCGGAAACTTTCGGACAATTTCGACCCCAATTCCAGCCATCTATTGCCACCCAAAGGAATAGCGTTCCTCTTCTACCAGCTTGTGACATGAATCACTTCTCGTGGAAGAGTCAGTAATGGGTGAAGCACCAGCGCTGAAAAAGGCGCTCAGCCAGCGACAGCTGAGAATGATCGCAATCGGAGGCGTCATCGGCGCCGGCCTGTTCGTCGGGTCCGGCGTCGTCATCAAGGACACCGGCCCCGGCTCCTTCATCACGTACGCGCTCGCCGGCGTACTGATCATCATGGTCATGCGGATGCTTGCCGAGATGGCGGTGGCCAATCCATCCACCGGCTCGTTCGCGGACTACGCGCGCAACGCGATGGGCAACTGGGCGGGCTTCTCGGTCGGCTGGCTCTACTGGTACTTCTGGGTCGTCGTCGTGGGCTTCGAGGCCATCGCAGGCGCCAAGATCATCCGGTACTGGATCCCGGCCGCCCCGATCTGGCTGACAGCGTTGCTCCTGCTGGTCGCGATGACGGCGACCAACCTGTTTTCGGTGTCGTCGTTCGGCGAGTTCGAGTTCTGGTTCGCCGGCGTCAAGGTCGCCGCGATCATCGTGTTCCTGGTTCTGGGCGGGCTGTTCGTCTTCGGTGCCTGGCCGCACAAGTCGATGGACTTCTCGAACCTGACCTCGCACGGCGGTTTCTTCCCGCTGGGCCCGGCGGCCGTCACGGTCGGCGTCGTCACGGTGATCTTCTCGATGGTCGGCGCAGAGATCGCCACCATCGCCGCGGCAGAATCCTCTGATCCGGAACGTGCCGTGGCCAAGGCCGCCAACTCCGTGATCCTGCGTATCGCGATCTTCTTCGTCGGTTCGGCGTTCCTGCTCGTGACGATCCTGCCGTGGAACAGCAAGCAGGTCGCGGCGTCGCCCTTCGTGTCGGCGTTCACCGAGATGGGCATCCCCTACGCCGACCACATCATGAACGCTGTGGTGCTCACCGCCGTGTTGAGCTGCCTGAACTCCGGTATGTACACCGCATCGCGGATGCTGTTCGTGTTGGCCGCCCGCCGCGAGGCGCCGCCGCAACTGGTCGCGGTCACCCGGCGCGGAGTTCCCGCCCCGGCCATCCTGACCTCGTCGGTGATCGGCCTCCTGTGCGTCATCGCCGCAGCCTTCTGGCCGGACACCATCTTCGCGTTCCTGCTGAACTCCAGCGGCGCGGTGATCTTGTTCGTCTACCTGCTCATCGCGATTTCTCAGATCGTGCTGCGCTACCGCACATCGCCGGACAAGCTCAAGGTGAAGATGTGGCTGTTCCCCATCCTGTCGATTCTCACCGCAGTCGGCATCTTCGCGATCCTGGTGCAGATGTTCGTGCAAGGAGGCGACAACCGCAGCGCACTGACCTTGAGCCTGCTGTCCTGGGCCGTGGTGATCGTGCTGTACGTGGCCAACCGGTGGTACCTGAGCACCCGGCCCGAGGTGGCAGGCGTGGCACCCACCGAACATCCGCACCGGGTGCTGGTGCTGGCCAATCAGACCGTGCAGTCCAGCGAGCTGCTCGACGAACTGCGTCGCATCGGAGCCGACCGGCAAGCCACCTACTACGTGGTGGTACCCGCCAGCCCCATCGAGACGGGCGCCGCGGCCAGCCACGGACCACTGGATGTCTGGGAGGCCACGAAACAGGTTGCCCAGCAACGGCTTGACGACACGCTGCAGACACTGCGCGCCGACGACCTGGATGCCAACGGCGAGTTGGGCGACTACCGCCCGTTGCGCGCCCTGTCAGCGGCCGTCGACGCCTTCCATCCCGACCAGATCGTGATCTCGACACTGCCACCGGAGGATTCGGTGTGGGATCGCTTCGATGTGGTCGACCGCGCCCGCGCCGAGCACCAGATCCCCGTCACCCATGTGGTGGCGCGGACCGCAGCACAGGAACCTGCGTCGTGACCATCCTGGCCGCCTTCAGCGCGAGCAGTCAGGGCAGTGCCCCGCTGAACCTGGCCGCACAGCTCGCCCGCACGACCGGTGACAAGGTGGTCGCGGCAGCCGTGGTGGAACGGCCGTGGCCGCCCAGGGGCGATCCGGTCGAGGACGAGTACCTGCGGTACATCACGACACAGGCCACGCAATCGCTGGACCGAGCCGTCGCGGGGTTGCCCAAGGACGTCGACATTCCGACCACTATCCATCAGTCCAGTTCCGTACCAACGGGTTTGATCGAACTGGCGGTGGCCAACCAGGCCAATCTGGTGGTGGTCGGGTCATCGTCCTCGGGCCTGCTGGGCCGGGTCGCGCTGGGCAGCGTCACCGAACGGCTCGTACACACCGCAGAGGTACCGGTCGCCATCGCGCCCCGGGGCTACCCGCAGAACGCCGGGCGCATCCGCAGGCTCACCGCGTCCTACGGCGGCGAGGCCGATATCAACGGCCTCATCCCGGCCGCCGCCGAACTGGCCGAGAAGTGGTCGGCGAAGCTGCGCATCGTGTCGTTCACGGTGCGCAACACCAAGGCGTTCCGCGGCATCATCGAGTCCTCGGCAGAGGATCTCGTGGTGGAACAGTGGACACGCCGCACCATCGCCGATATCACCAAGCAGCTCAACGATATTCGCGAGCACATGACGGTTCCCGACGTTGACGTGGTCGTGGGCGCGGGACACGACTGGAACGCGGCGGTGGAGAGCGTGCCGTGGGAGGCCGGGGACATGCTCGTGCTCGGATCTGGAGCGGCTGCACAATCGGCGCAGGTGTTCCTGGGCTCGGCCGCGGCCAAGATCCTGCGTCACGCGCCGGTTCCGGTGATGATCGTGCCGCGCCGCTGACCGTGCCGCGGGCGTAGCCCCGCGTCCAGGACTGTCATGACTCGCTCGGACAGGGCTGTCGCGCTGGTGTCGGTTGGGCCGGCCTCCTGGGGCTGGATGGTGCCGAAATCCAGGGCATGGGCGATCATGACGGTCGGCGCGCTCATCGTCGCCGGGGAGTCGGGCCACGACGACCGCAGCGGATCACCGTCCGCCGTCCGGTCCGCATGCGTGGCCGGACGGGAATGACCCGACCCACGTAGCGGTTCTAGCACTTGAGCCGGTAGAGTGCTAACGAGATTGACTTTAGTCGGAGGTTTTCGTGCCTACCTATTCCTATGCATGCACCGAGTGCGGCAATCGGTTCGACGCGGTGCAGGCGTTCAGCGACGATGCGCTGACCACCTGCCCCAAGTGCTCCGGCAAGCTGCGCAAGCTGTTCGGCTCGGTGGGAGTGGTGTTCAAGGGCAGCGGTTTCTACCGCACCGACAACCGGGATTCGGGCAAGAGCTCGTCCAACGGTTCCGCCAAGAGTTCGGAGAGCTCCAGCTCGTCGGAGAAGGCCTCGTCTTCCGCGTCGTCCTCCAGCAGCTCGAGCAGCTCGTCGAGCAGTTCCAGCTCCGCCCCGGCCGCCGCCGCGTCGAGCTGACCCGCCGAGTTATCCACAGGCCGACGGCAACACCGTTCCGGCGTCGCATTGCGGCGCCTACGGTGACGCCATGGCCGAATCCCTCAACCCTTCGGCACTGCGCCGGCTGAGCGCTGCGCTGCGTCCGGACTGGACGCGTACGGTCGCTGCCCGCCGCGCGGCCGCCGCTGGTCTGGTGGTGCTTGCCGCTGTTGCCGCCGTGCGCGCCGATCCCAGAGGCGAGCAGGCCGAGATCGCGGTGGCTGCCCATGATCTGACCCCGGGCGTGACGCTGACGGCTGAAGACGTCCGGATGGAGCGCCGTAGCTCCGCCACCCTGCCCGACGGCGCCCAGACCGACCTCACGGCCCTGATCGGCGCCACGGTCGCCGGGCCTGCCCGCCGCGGCGAAGTGCTCACCGACGTGCGCCTGCTCGGGCCTCGGCTGACCGAGTCAGCCGCGGGGCCGGACGCCAGAATCGTCCCGCTGCAACTGCAGGACACCGCTGTGCTCGACCTGATCCGGCCCGGCGATGTGGTCGACGTGCTCACCGCGGGCGACAACGACGAATCCCGGCCGCGGGTGATCGCCACGGACGCCGTGGTGGTCCTGGTGTCAGAGAAGCCCAAGGGCGGCGGCGAGCGGGTCGCATTGGTGGCCCTGCCCGCGCGGCCTGCCAACGATGTGGCCGCAGCAAGCCTGGTCGCCGCTGTGACCGTTGTGTTGCATTAGCGGTGCACAGCAGCGACGGCCGAACTCTGCTGACACCTGCGCACCTCGGTTAGTGTTCGCTTGTCTGCACAAACCATCGTCACTGCAGGAAGGGTCCCCGCATGTTAAAAGGCTTCAAAGAGTTCATGATGCGCGGCAATATCGTCGACCTGGCGGTAGCTGTGGTCATCGGTACCGCGTTCACCGCGCTCGTCACGAAATTCACCGACAGCATCATCACCCCACTCATCAACCGCATCGGCGCGGGCAAAGAATCCGACTACGGCATCCTGCGGATCCCTATCGGTGGCGATCAGGCCATCGATCTGAACATCCTGCTGTCGGCGGTCATCAACTTCGTTCTGATCGCGGCGGTCGTGTACTTCCTGATCGTCATGCCGTACAACGCATGGCGGAGCCGCAGCCCCGCCCCCGAGCCCGACGCGACCGAGGCAGAACTGCTGACCGAGATCCGCGACCTACTTGCAGCACAGGCCAAGCAGAACGGCGAGAAGGGCGAGAACGGCGAGAAGGGCGAGAACAAGCCGTCCTAGCCCGGAACCCCACCCCGAAGACGACAGCGGCCCCCGGATGAATCCGGGGGCCGCCGTGTGTCTCCTGGGAGATGTCAGTTCATGTTCCAGGGTTCGCCGTAGGTGGTGACGCTGTCGCCGGTGGAGGCGATCAGGCGGGCGAACGGACGCAGCAGCACGCCGCCGGCCGCGCCGGTCACGGTGCCATGGGCGTTGGAGACCGCCACGCCGCCGGCCGGGCCCTTGACGTCCACGGAGAAGGTGGCGACTTCCTGGATGCCCGGGCCGTTACCCAGGTCGGCCGAGATCGACACCCCGGGGAACAGGTTCGGGGTGATGACCGAGCCCAGCGGGTTGAAGCCGGCCGAGAGCGGGTTGATGTTGGTGTCGTCGAGCAGGATGTTCGGCGTGGTGTAGCTGAAGTTGATACCCACACCCAGCGACCACGGGAAGCCGATCTGGTAGCCCAGCTCCAAGGTGCCCGCGAAGTCGGCGGCGCCGGGGCCTTCGACGTGGTACTTGGCGCGACCGGAGTGGAACCACTCACGGGTCAGGCGGTTGCGGTCCAGGGGGAACACGCCGTTGAGGAATGTGTCCCACTGCTGGACTGTCAGGGTGCGATCCTGGCCGTCGACCAGGCTCAGCTCATTGTCCAGACCTGCGTGCGCGGTACCGGTGCTCACGAACA
>NZ_LZTB01000092.1 GCF_001665685.1 Mycobacterium sp. 852013-50091_SCH5140682 | reverse complement strand
TATGCGATCGTCGGCAGCGTCAGATGTGTATAAGAGACAGGCCCACCGGGCCGGCCCGCAGCGCGCCGGCCGCCAGGCAGTTAAGGGGTCAGTTGCCTGCGGCGGCGATGGAGTCCTTGGCGGCAGCGACAACCGCTTCGGTGGTGATGCCGAACTCCTGGAACAGGCGCTTGTAGTCCGCCGAGGCACCGAAGTGCTCGAGGCTGACGGACCGACCGGCGTCGCCGACCAGTTCCTTCCAGCCCAGGGCCAGACCGGCCTCGACCGAGACGCGCGCGGTGACGGCGGCGGGCAGCACGGACTCGCGGTAGGCGGCGTCCTGCTTGTTGAACCACTCGACGCACGGCATGGAGACCACGCGAGTGGGGATGCCCTCGGCCTGCAGTGCTTCGCGGGCCTGGACCGCCAGGTGAACCTCGGAACCGGTGGCGATCAGGATCACCTGGGCCGGCACGGTGGCGCCGTCCTTGGAGGCTTCCGCCAACACGTAGCCACCCTTGGCCACACCGGCCGCGGACGCGAAGGTGTCACCCTCGGCCGCACCTTCGCCGCGGGCGAAGGTCGGGATGTTCTGCCGGGTCAGCACGATGCCTGCCGGGTTCTCGTGGTTCTCCAGGATGGTCTTCCACGCCACGCCGACCTCGTTGGCGTCGCCGGGACGGACGACATCCAGGCCGGGGATGGCACGCAGCGTCGAGAGCTGCTCCACCGGCTGGTGGGTCGGGCCGTCCTCGCCGAGGCCGATCGAGTCGTGCGACCACACGTACACCGACGGCACACCCATCAGGGCGGACAGGCGGATGGCCGGGCGCTGGTAGTCACTGAAGATCAGGAACGTACCGGAGAACGCGCGGGTGGGGCCGTGCAACGAGATGCCGTTGACGATCGAGGCGGCAGCGTGCTCACGGATGCCGAAGTGCAGGACCCGTCCGTAGGGGTTGCCCTTCCACGCATTGGTCGAGCGCGATTCCGGAATGAACGACGGCGATCCCTCGATGGTCGTGTTGTTCGACTCGGCGAGGTCGGCCGAACCGCCCCAGAGCTCGGGCAGCACGGGGCCAAGCGCGTTGAGGACCTTGCCGGACGCGGCACGGGTCGAGACGTCCTTGCCTGCTTCGAAGTTCGGCAGAACGGCGTCGACGCCGTCAGGAAGCTGCCTGGCCTCGATGCGCTGCAGAAGTGCGGCGCCCTCCGGGTTGGCGGCCTGCCAGGCCTCGAAGGACTCTTCCCACTCGCGACGTGCGGCCGCTCCCCGGTCCAGGGCCTCGCGGGCGTGCGCCAGGATGGCCGGCTCGACCTCGAAGGACTTGGCGGGGTCGAAGCCCAGAACTTCCTTCACCGCTGCGACTTCCTCGGCGCCCAGCGCAGAACCGTGGATCTTGCCCGTGTTCTGCTTCTTCGGCGCGGGGTAGCCGATGATGGTGCGCAGCGAGATGATCGACGGCTTCGAGGTCTCGGCCTTGGCGGCCAGCAACGCGGCGTGGAGCTCCTCGACGTCTTCCTTGTACTCACCGGTGCGGGTCCAGTCCACGCGCTGGACGTGCCAGCCGTAGGACTCGTAGCGCTTGAGAACGTCCTCGGTGAAGGAGATGTCGGTGTCGTCCTCGATCGAGATGTGGTTCTCGTCGTAGACCACGACGAGGTTGCCCAGTTCCTGGTGCCCGGCGAGGGACGAAGCCTCGGACGTCACACCTTCCTGCAGGTCGCCGTCGGAGGCGATGACCCAGATGGTGTGGTCGAACGGGGAGGTGCCGGGGGCGGCCTCGGGGTCGAGCAGGCCGCGCAGGCGACGCTGCGAGTAGGCGAAGCCGACCGAGGACGCCAGGCCCTGGCCCAGCGGGCCGGTGGTGATCTCAACGCCCTTGGTGTGCTTGTACTCCGGGTGGCCCGGCGTCAGCGAGCCCCAGGTGCGGAACGACTGCAGGTCTTCCAGCTCCAGCCCGTAGCCGGCGAGGAACAGCTGGATGTAGAGCGTCAGCGACGAGTGTCCCGGCGACAGGATGAACCGGTCACGGCCCAGCCACTGCGCGTCGCTGGGGTCGTGGCGCATCAACTTCTGGAACAGCAAGTACGCCGCCGGGGCCAGGCTCATCGCCGTACCCGGGTGACCATTGCCGACCTTCTCCACCGCATCCGCGGCCAAAACCCGGACGGTGTCCACAGCGCGCTGGTCCTCGGCCGTCCAGTCCAATGACGTGGAATCGGACGCGGCGCCGATCACATCTGCTGTCTGAGTCACGGTGTATCCCCTTTGATTCGGTCATCTGATTCGGTCATCGGCCCGTAACGGCCGCACGGATTTCTGCTAGATCGCGTGATATCGATGATCGCGAACCAAACGGGCAGGGGAAACGCTATTTTCTGACGGTTAGGACTACACTTTCGGACTGGCTGGGGGATTTCATGGCCGGTCGGCCGCGATAGACTGGGCGCCATGAGCACAGCCATCGACCAGCCGCTGAAGGCAGCCTCCCTGCTCACCACAGACCTGCCGTGGCCGCTTTTGCATACGGTGGCGTCGTTGGCCGAGGCCCCGCTCATCCAGATAGCCGAGCGCCTCCGCACCGCTACCCTCCCCTACCTGAAAAGCAGTGCGCTGGTCATCTTCACGGAAGACTGCACGGGACGGCCGCAGAAGAAGGCGGGCGCCGAAGAGATCATCTCGCGGGTCTCCATCACCGAGCTCGACGCGCTTCGCGCCAGCCTGGGCGACGAAACATTCTGGTCCGGCAAAGCTGAGCTCGCCGGCAAGCCCCGCCCGCTCTACGCGCTCAAGCACGCCTCCAGCGGCGCCCTCCTCGTCCTCACGGATCCGGAGCCCGCGCCCGGCGCGGACCACGACACCGGGCTGGACTTGGTGACGTATCTGTGGCGCATCGCTGCCCAGCGCATCCAGGAGAAAGTGGCCGACGCGCCGCCGTCGTACCTGCTGGAGTCACGGGCGGCTTCAGCTGAACGTGTCCGCGTGACAGCGGAGCTGACCGATCTGCACTCCACCACCCTGGAGACTCTGCTGGCAGCCCTGCGCTCGTCGACTCTCGACGACGCAGCCGCGCGCACGACCGTCACGGACCTCGCCGCAAAGGCCCTGGTCGGGCTACGGACGCACAGCGACCGTACGACGGGACTGGTCGAGGTGCCGGTCGCCATAGCCTTCGAACGCCTACGCGAGGACCTGCGACCGCTCACGCGCTTCAGCGGCCTCGAGATCGAATTCATCGAACCCCCGCAGAACGGCAGGGCACTGCCCGGCGAAGTCGCCCATGCGGGACGCGCGATCGTCCGCGGCCTTGTGCTGGCCATGATGGAGCAGCCCGAGATCAGCCGGGTGCGTACGCAGTGGGACTGCGACGGCGAAAACTTGCTGATCAACGTGCGCGACGACGGCCGAGGCATGCTCGCCCCCGACGCGCCGAGCATCGGCCGCCTGGACCGCCAGGTCCAGGCGCTCGCCGGGCAGTTGCGGGTCGAAGTCATGCCCCGCTGGGGTGCAGACGTATTCGTCACGCTCCCCCTCGACCTGCCCTCTTATACACATCTGACGCTGCCGACGATCGCAT
>NZ_LZTB01000091.1 GCF_001665685.1 Mycobacterium sp. 852013-50091_SCH5140682 | reverse complement strand
CGGAAGCTAAGCCTGCCAGCGCCGATGATACTACCCACACGGGTGGAAAAGTAGGACACCGCCGAACACACATTAAGCCCCGGGCCCCCAATCATTGATTGGGGGCCCGGGCATTTTTGTATGTCGTAATCCTCAATCAGAAAAGTGCCGGAGCGCGCCGGCTCTTCTCCAATTCCAGCAGCGCCCTTTTACGGTCCAAACCGCCGCCATATCCGGTGAGGCTGCCATTCGCGCCGATTACCCGATGGCAGGGCACCACAATTCCGATGGGATTGTGTCCATTGGCCAATCCGACCGCCCGAAATGCGCCCGGCGATCCGATTTCGCGAGCAATATCTCCATACGTGCACGTTTCGCCGTAGGGAATCGATTGCAGAGCGGCCCACACCCGCCGTTGGAAAGCCGTGCCGACCATGTGCAATTCCAGATCGAATACCGTCCGCTCACCGGCGAAGTACTCCGCCAACTGTTCAACGGCGTCGGGAAAGGCTGAGTCGTCGACCTCCCAACCGTCTCGGCTGGGCTCGTAGGTCTGGTCGACCATTCGAAGGTGCATCAATTGGCCATTGCGTCCCGCCAAGGTGAGCGGCCCGACGGGGCTGTCCACAGACCGGCATTGCAGTGTGGTCATCGTGTCTCCTGAACTGTCAGATCCTGCTGTTGGGATAGCGGCCAGTCGTTGACTGCGTGGTCGAGCGTGGTCCACAGGTGTTGCGTCGCGTACGCCCGCCAAGGCCGCCAACGGGCGCTGTAGCGGGTCAGCGCGGTCTGCTCTGAAGGCAGCCCGAGTTGTTCGGCGGCCAACCTCACGCCGAGGTCGCTGGCCGGGAAGGCATCGGGATCCCCGAGCCCGCGCATGGCGATCACCTCGGCACTCCACGGTCCTATCCCGGGCAGCGCCAGCAATTGCTCACGGGCTGCAGTCCAGTCGCAGCCGGGATCGAGGGCCAGGCGCCCGTCGGACAACGCGTCGACCAGCGCACTGACCGTCCGGCGGCGCGCGGCGGGCATGGCCAGGTGGGCCGGGTCGATTTCGGAGAGTTCCGCGACGTCGGGGAAGGCATGGGTCAGTCCGCCGTTGTCGTCGCGGATGGGCTGTCCGTAGGCCTTCACGAGCCGGCCCACGTGGGTGCGCGCTGCCTTGATCGAAACCTGCTGGCCGAGCACGACCCTGATTGCCAACTCGGCCTCGTCGACGGTGCGGGGGATGCGTTGGCCGGGCGCCTTGGCCACCACTGTGGCCAGGTCCTGATCGGCGCTCAGCGCATCGACCACTGCCTCGGGATCGGCATCGAGGTCCAGCAGACGTCGGCACCGCGCGATAGCGGCGGCCAGGTCGCGGAAGTCGTCGAGCACCAATCGGCACCGGACATGATCGGGCTGCGGCTGCAGGCTCACCACGCCGTGGCCGTGCGGCAACCGCAGCGAGCGACGTAGCCAGCCGTCGCGTACTTCCTCGAGTCCTGGCACTGCGCTGGCCGCCAGGTGACCGAACAAGCCCTCGAATGCGAATGGGACGCGGACTGGCAGCCGGAGCGAGATCACGCCGGGTGCGGTGGGCTCGTCGCGGGTGAATCGGGTTGCCGCACGCCGGCGCAGTTCGGTGGGAGTCAGATCGCATACGGCCCTGACCGTGTCGTTGAACTGGCGGATACTGGCGAAGCCTGCCGCGAAAGCTACGTCACCGAAAGGCAATTCGGTGGTCTCGATCAACACCCGCGCAGTCTGGGCGCGCTGTGCGCGGGCCAGCGCCAGCGGGTTGGCGCCCAGCTCGGCCTGCAAAATGCGTTGCAGCTGCCGTGTGGTGTAACCGACGCGTGCTGCCAGACCAGTGACACCCTCACGATCGACGGTGCCGTCGGCGATGAGCCGCATGCACCGGGCGACCGCGTCGCCACGCACGTTCCATTCCGGAGATCCCGGCGACGCGTCAGGACGACACCGTTTGCAGGCCCGGAATCCGGCAGCCTGCGCTGCGGCGGCGGTGGGGTAGAAGCGCATGTTGCGCGCCAGCGGCGGACGCACCGGACAGCTGGGGCGGCAGTAGATCCCCGTTGTGAGCACCGCGGTGACGAACCACCCGTCGAACCGGGCGTCCTTCGACTGGACGGCCCGGTAGCAGCGTTCGAAATCCTCGTGCACACCTGCAACGATGGCACGAGAAGCGCGGCGGAACTAGCGGAAAAACGACATGGTCGTGGAGGTCGAGGCCGATGCCCGGTCAGACGGGTACCGCCAATTGGGTCGGTTCATCGAGGCCGCGCAGTGTGACGGTGTCGCCCAACGACCAACGTGCCTTCTCGTCGTCGGTGGCATTGGCAACGGTGTCTGATGACGCGACGAGGCAACCCGGCACGGATTTGGACAATTCGCACAGCCGGGCGGCTTCGTTGACCGGTTCGCCGATGACCGTGTACTCGAAGCGTTCCTTCGCGCCCACATTGCCTGCGACCACCTGGCCGGCTGCCACGCCGATGCCTGCGGAGAGTTCCGGCACCGCGCTGCGCAGCCGTTCGGCGATGGCCCGGGCTGCGGCCAGTGCCTCGTCCTCGGCGTGTTCGAGGCGCACCGGGGCACCGAACACCGCGAGCACCGCGTCGCCCTCGAATTTGTTGACCAACCCCTGATGGCGGTCCACCTCGTCGACGATGACCGCGAAGAACCGGTTGAGTAAGGTGACCACTTCGGTCGCAGGCCGGCTCGTCACCAACTGACTCGAACCGATCACATCCACGAAAATGACTGCGGCGTGGAGTTCTTCGCCACCGAGCACCGGCTTCTGTTTTTCGGCCAGCTCGGCCACCTCTCGGCCGACGTGACGGCCGAACAGGTCGCGCACGCGTTCGCGCTCTCGCAACCCCTGCACCATCGAGTTGAAACCGCGTTGCATCTGACCGAGTTCGGTGCCGTCGAACACCACGAGATTGGTGTTGAGATCGCCGTCCTCGACGCGTCGCAGCGCGGCCCGGACCACGCGGATCGGCGCCGCGGTCAGCCAGGTGGCGATCCACATCAGGATGAATCCGAATATCAGCGCGAACATTGCGAGCACCATGACGGCGACCGCGAACTGGGTGGGCGTGAGGTTCTGCAGCACCAGCGCGAACATCGCAGCCAGCAGAATGCCGAGAATCGGCACGCCGGAGCCCAGCGCCCACACCACCATGGTGCGGCCCATGATGCCCGAGGACAGCCGTATCGGTGGTGGGCCCGCCTCCAGCGCCTGAGCAGCGACCGGACGCAGTGCGAACTCGGTGAACATGTAACAGCTGACCGACATGACGATGCCGGGAAAACTGATGCCCAGCAGGAACTTCGGGATGTAGTTGCTGTCGACCAGACCGTAGAGCGTGGTGAGCAGCGCGGTGCCGACGCCCCACAGGATCAACAGGACCGCGGTCAGACGGCCGGGCGCGAGAAAGGTGTTGCGCTGGTCCTGACGGCTCGGTGGCCGTCCTTGCAGCGACCACCGCACGTAATTGATCACCCGGTTGGTCGCCCACACCACGCCGACGACCAGCGCTGCGGCGACATACGCCGGGGCGACGACGAAGGTGATCAACCGGACGTCCGGCGCGAACACGCTCGGGGTGGGGAACACCAGCGTGACGATCAGCAGCGAAACCCCGATGCCCAGCAGGTTCGCGACGATGACGAACGTCGTCAGGATGACCTGGATCCGCACGCGGCGTCGGCGCTGGCTCTCCGACACCCGGCCGAGGATCCACGATCCGTACGCCGGCTCGTCCTGGAGTCTGCTGCTCTGCCGGGTCAGGGTTTCCAGGACCAAGCCCAGCCGCTTCGCCACGGATTTGTCGGCCATCATTGAGGCGTCAGCCTAGTTCGTCGGTCGTGCCCTTAAGGTGGTTCGGGTGCGCCTCGTGATTGCCCAGTGCACTGTCGACTATGTGGGTCGGCTGACCGCACACCTTCCGTCCGCCCGTCGGCTGCTGTTGTTCAAGGCCGACGGTTCGGTGAGTGTGCACGCCGACGACCGTGCCTACAAGCCGCTGAACTGGATGTCTCCGCCATGTTGGGTCACCGAGGAAGACTCCGGTGACGCGAGCCTGCTGTGGGTGGTGGAGAACAAGGCCGGCGAGCAACTGCGGATCACCGTGGAGGACGTCGAGCATGACTCGAGCCACGAACTCGGTGTCGACCCGGGCCTGGTCAAGGACGGCGTGGAGGCACACCTGCAGGCTCTGCTGGCTGAACACGTCGAATTGCTGGGAACCGGTTACACGCTGGTCCGCCGTGAGTACCCGACCGCGATCGGGCCGGTGGATCTGCTATGCCGCGACGAGCTCGGCGGATCGGTGGCCGTCGAGATCAAGCGTCGCGGCGAGATCGACGGTGTCGAACAGCTGACCCGCTACCTTGAGTTGCTCAACCGTGACAGCGTGTTGGCGCCGGTGGCCGGGGTGTTCGCGGCCCAGCAGATCAAACCGCAGGCTCGCACCCTGGCGACGGATCGTGGAATCCGTTGTGTGACATTGGATTATGACCAGATGCGCGGCATGGACAGCACCGAGTACCGGCTGTTCTGATGGGGCGCCGACGCAAGGAACCTCGGAAGCTGCCATCGACGTTGTCGACGCGTCGAATCGAAACAGGCGCTGACGGTTACGACTACGAAGTGCGGGTCGTCACGGCCTCACGCGCGGTCAAGGTGTATCGCTGCCCGGGGTGCGACCACGAAATCCGTTCGGGCACAGCACATGTCGTGGTATGGCCGGCAGACATGGGAGAGACCGCCGTCGACGATCGCAGACATTGGCATACGCCCTGCTGGTCGAACCGGACCAATCGAGGTCCGACGCGCAGGTGGTCTTGAAGGGTCAGTGATCCGAGTCGGCGGCCGGCTCGACCAACTCGACCAGCACGCCACCGGCATCCTTGGGATGGACGAAGTTGATGCGTGAATTCGCGGTGCCCTTGCGCGGGGCGTCGTACAGCAGGCGCACACCCTGGCTGCGCAGTCGCTCGCTCAATGCGTCGATATCGCTGGTCCGGTAGGCCAGCTGCTGCAGACCGGGGCCGCGCTTGTCGATGAACTTGGCGATGGTCGAGTTCTCGTCCAGCGGCGACATCAGCTGGATCTGGGCGCTGCCCTTGGGGGCGCCGCGGACCGAGAGCATCGCTTCGCGTACGCCCTGCTCTTCGTTGATCTCCTCGTGCAGCACGATCATGCCGAGGTTGTCGTGGTACCACTTGATCGACGCATCGAGGTCGGGCACCGCGATTCCGACATGATCGATCGCAGTCACCAGGGCGCTGGAGAGCGCTGGACGGGTATCGACATGTTCGGTGGTCATAACGCAACGGTAACCTTTACTTGAATGTTCGCGGTATGTGTGATCGGCCACACAGCTCCGTCAACCACCCACTGGAGGTAACAAATGACAACGTCGGTGATCGTTGCTGGAGCGCGTACTCCGGTTGGGAAATTGATGGGTTCGCTCAAGGATTTCTCGGGCAGTGACCTGGGTGCGATCGCCATTCGCGGCGCGCTCGAGAAGGCGGGGGTCGACGCGTCGCTCGTCGAGTACGTGATCATGGGACAGGTCCTCACCGCCGGCGCCGGGCAGATGCCTGCGCGCCAGGCCGCGGTGGGCGGCGGCATCGGCTGGGATGTGCCTGCCCTGACCATCAACAAGATGTGCCTGTCCGGCATCGATGCCATTGCGCTGGCCGATCAGCTCATCCGTGCCGGTGAGTTCGACGTCGTGGTCGCGGGTGGCCAGGAGTCGATGACGCAGGCTCCGCACCTGCTGCCCAAGAGCCGTGAGGGCTACAAGTACGGCGATGTCACCGTGCTCGATCACCTGGCCTACGACGGTCTGCACGACGTGTTCACCGATCAGCCGATGGGCGCGCTGACCGAGCAGCGCAACGACGTCGACAAGTTCACGCGCGCCGAGCAGGACGAGTTTGCTGCGCAGTCGCATCAGAAGGCCGCAGCGGCATGGAAAGACGGTGTCTACGCCGACGAGGTGGTGCCGGTATCCATCCCGCAGCGCAAGGGTGACCCGATCGAGTTCGCCGAGGACGAGGGCATCCGCGCCAACACCACCGCCGAGTCCCTCGGCGGCCTGCGCCCGGCCTTCCGCAAAGACGGCACCATCACCGCGGGTTCGTCGTCGCAGATCTCCGACGGTGCCTGCGCCGTCGTGGTGATGAACAAGGCCAAGGCCGAAGAGCTGGGTCTGAGCTGGTTGTGTGAGATCGGCGCGCACGGCGTCGTCGCGGGTCCGGACTCCACTCTGCAGTCTCAGCCGGCCAATGCCATCAAGAAGGCGATCGCCCGCGAAGGCATCACCGCCGACCAGCTGGACGTCATCGAGATCAACGAGGCATTCGCTGCGGTGTCGCTCGCGTCGACCAAGGAGCTCGGGGTGGACCCGGCGAGGGTCAACGTCAACGGCGGCGCCATTGCCATCGGCCACCCGATCGGCATGTCCGGGGCTCGCATCACGCTGCACGCCGCGCTGGAGCTGGCGCGCAAGGGCTCGGGCTACGCCGTCGCGGCACTCTGCGGAGCCGGTGGCCAGGGCGACGCGCTCGTGCTGCGTCGCTGACAGCTATCAACGACGCTGTGTAGTAGCTGGCGGGCCGCTCGGGCACAATGGCGGCCATGACACGCTCCTTCGACCTGCGCACCGTTTCGGGCTGGTTCCGGCTCATCGCTCTCGCTGAGGCGGTGAGTTGGGCCGGCCTGCTGGTCGGCATGTACTTCAAGTACCTGGGCACTCCGCGCACCGAGGTTGGCGTCAAGGTGTTCGGACCCATCCACGGCGGCATTTTCCTCGCGTTCGTGGTGGCCGCCGTGCTGGTCGGGATGGCGCACAAGTGGGGCATCGGCACCTGGATTCTGGCGTTGCTGGCCAGCATCGTGCCCCTGGGCAGTGTGATTTTCGTCATGTGGGCTGACCGCACCGCCCGTCTCACGCCGGCCGCCGGCTCGGCCGGGGTGCTGCAACCGGGAGGCGCAGTCCCCGAAACGACGTGACAGACTTGATGCCGTGACACGTCCACGTCCTTCCGTCGGACCGGCGCTGGCCGGTGCGGTTGATCTGTCGGCACTCAAGCAACGGCCTACCGAGGGCACCGCGTCTGCGGCGCCCGGTGGGGTCGAGGTCACCGAAGCCAACTTCGAGGCCGAGGTTTTGGTCCGATCCAGCCAGGTGCCGGTGGTGGTGCTGCTGTGGTCGCCACGCAGCGAGGCCAGCGTTCAGCTGGGCGACGCGCTGGCCGGCCTGGCCGCCGCCGACGGCGGCAAGTGGTCCCTGGCGGTGGTCAATGTCGACACCACGCCGCGGGTCGCGCAGATGTTCGGTATCCAGGGCGTGCCCACGGTCGTCGCGCTTGCCGGTGGGCAGCCGATCGCGAGCTTCGAGGGCCCGCAGCGGCCCGAGCAGCTGCGCCGGTGGGTCGACTCGCTGCTGCAAGCCACAGCGGGCAAGCTCGAAGGCGGACCGGAGGGCGAGGCCGAGCAGGTCGATCCCGAGCTGGCGGCGGCCCGCGACCACTTGGACAACGGTGACTTCGCGGCCGCACTGACCGCCTACCAGGCCATCCTGGACTCCGACCCTAACCACGCGGAGGCCAAGGGCGCAGTCCGGCAGATCGCCTTCTTGCAGCGGGCCAGCGTGCAGCGCCCCGACGCGGTGGCCGTCGCCGACGCAAACCCGGCCGATATCGAGGCAGCGTTCGCCGCGGCCGACGTCGAGATCCTGCAGCAGCAGATCTCGGCCGCGTTCAACCGGTTGATCGCGCTCGTCAAGCGAACGGCCGGAGACGACCGCACCGCCGTGCGCACGCGGTTGATCGAGCTGTTCGACCTGTTCGACCCGGCCGACCCCGAGGTGGTCGCCGGCCGGCGCAACCTCGCGAACGCGCTGTACTAGGGGTCACTTTTTCTCCGGCTCCATGCGGGCACCGCGGCCCAGAATTCCGTGACGGCCTCGCCGGTCATCAGCAGTGTCGGGATGGTAACGGCGGCGAGCGATCGCCAGCTGTGCATGTATCGGATTGTGTGCCTTGCTGATTCGTGGTTCATTGCGCGGAACGCGGCTTTGAGCTCGGCCGCCTGCTCGGTACGCGCGATGTCCGCGCCGCCGAGGAGCACGTCGAACAGGATTTTGGTCAGCAGGGGATTGGGTCCGAGCATCCGGTAGGCCGCGGCAAGCGGATATGTCTGGGTCCACCGCTGTCGCCGGCTGACGGGTAGGACCGGTGCGGCGATGGTCAAGGGAGATTCGCGGGAGCGGCTCGTCGCAGTCGCGACCGAGTTGTTCGGCGAGCAGGGCTATCACAAGACCGGTACCGAAGAGATCGTCCGCCGCAGCGGCGTGACGCGTGGCTCGCTCTATCACCACTTCGCAGACAAGGAAGCACTCTTCGAGGAGGTCTTCGACCGCGCCGACCAGGTGGTGAGTGCGCGGTTAGGGCGGCTGCCGCGAAGGTCGGCTGGCAGAAGTGGCAGGAGCGCAACGCGCGGTACACCCTGGCCAATATCGAGGCCGGCCTCGTCAGTCTGCTGGAGCAGGGTGTGCTTGCGCCGCAGCCGATTTCACCGCTGGCAGTGCTGCTGATGGGGCTCAGCAATCAAGCCGTTGCCGCGATCGCCGGCGCATCCGACCCTGTTCGCGCGCGCCGCGACATCGGTGCCGCGGTACGCCATCTCCTCGACGGGTTGCAGCAGCTGAATCTCGCGGGGAAGCCTAGGCAGGCTCGAACCAGAGCGCGGACAGCGGCGGCAACACCATGACCGCCGAGGCCGGACGGCCGTGCCACGGCTCGTCCGTGGCCTCCACCGCGCCGTAGTTGCCGATGCCCGACCCGTTGTAGAGCGCGGCGTCGGTGTTGAGCACTTCGTTCCAGGTGCCTGCGTGTGGCAGCCCCAGCCGGTACTGGCTGTGCTCGGTCCCGGCGAAATTGATCACGCAGGCCAGCATGGAACCGTCGGCGCCGAAGCGCAGGAAGCTCAACACGTTGTTGGCCGAATCATTGGCGTCGATCCACGAGTAGCCCTCGGGTGAGGTGTCGCGGCTCCACAGTGCCGGGCGGCTGCGGTAGATGGCGTTGAGGTCGTGCACCAGCCGTTGCACACCGCCGGAGAAGCCCTGCTCGTCGAGCTGGAACCAGTCGAGGCCACGTTCCTCGGACCATTCGGCGCGCTGCCCGAATTCCTGGCCCATGAACAGCAGCTGCTTGCCCGGATGGGCCCACTGATAGGCCAGCAGGCTGCGCAGGCCTGCGGCCTTCTCGTGATCGCCACCCGGCATCCGCCCCCACAGCGTGCCCTTGCCGTGCACCACCTCGTCGTGGCTGATGGGCAGTACGTAGTTCTCGCTGAACGCGTACAGCATGGAGAACGTCATCTCGTGGTGGTGATAGCTGCGGTATATCGGGTTACGGCTGATGTAGTCCAGCGTGTCGTTCATCCAGCCCATGTTCCACTTCATCGAAAACCCAAGGCCACCAAGGTTTGTGGGTCTGGTGACGCCGGGCCACGAGGTGGATTCCTCGGCCACGGTGACGATGCCGGGGGCGGCCTTGTGCACGGTGGCGTTCATCTCCTGCAGGAACTGCACGGCCTCCAGGTTCTCCCGCCCGCCGTAGATGTTGGGCGTCCAACCACCTTCCGGCCGTGAGTAGTCGAGGTAGAGCATCGACGCCACGGCGTCCACCCGCAGGCCGTCGACGTGGTATTCCTGCAGCCAGTACAGCGCGTTGGCGACCAGGAAGTTGCGGACCTCGGCCCGGCCGAAATCGAAAACGTAGGTGCCCCAGTCGAGTTGTTCGCCGCGGCGGGGATCTGAGTGTTCGTAGAGCGCGGTGCCGTCGAACCGGCCGAGCGCCCACGCGTCCTTGGGGAAGTGCGCGGGCACCCAGTCCACGATCACTCCGATGCCGGCCTGGTGCAGGGTGTCGACCAGATGCCGGAATTCATCCGGGGAACCCAGGCGCGCTGTCGGCGCGTAGTACGACGTGACCTGGTAGCCCCACGATCCGCCGAACGGATGTTCGGCCACCGGCAGTAGCTCGACATGGGTAAAGCCCTGTTGGACAACGTATTCGGTGAGCTGCTCGGCGAGCTCCCGATATGAGAGGCCGGGACGCCACGACATCAGGTGCACCTCGTAGGTGCTCATCGGCTCGAATACCGGATTGAGCTCGGCGCGCCGCGTCATCCAGTCCGCGTCGTCCCACGTGTAGGAACTGGTGAAGACGCGCGACGCGGTGTGCGGGGGTACCTCGGTGGCGAACGCCATCGGGTCGGCACGGTCGGAGACCGATCCGTCGGCGCCGTGGATGCGGAACTTGTAGAGCCCGTCGACCGGGAAGTCCGGCCAGAACAGCTCCCACACTCCCGTCGAGCCCAGCACCCGCATCTGGGCCTCGTTGCCGTCCCAGTGGTTGAAGTCACCGACGAGGCTGACGCCCTTGGCATTCGGGGCCCACACCGCGAACGAGACCCCGTCCACAACGCCGTCCGGTGTGGTGAACGACCTGCGGTGCGCACCGAGGATCTCCCAGAGCCGTTCGTGACGGCCCTCGGCGAACAGGTGCAGGTCGAGCTCACCGAGCGTCGGCAGGAACCGGTAGGCATCGGCGGTGGTGAGGATGTCGACGGTGTCGTCGGCGCCCGGATAGCCGATCTCCAGGCGATAGTCGACCAGGTTGGTGTAGGGCACCGCCACCGCGAACAGCCCGGATTCCAGGTGTTCCAACGGAAATCGATCGGCACCGATGCGCGCGGTCACCTTGACGGCGTGCGGCCGGTAGGCCCGGATGACGGTGTGGTCGCCCGATTCGTGGGCGCCGAGGATCGCGTGCGGATCGTGGTGTTCGCCGGCCAGGAGCCGGTGCACATCTGACGGGTCGGGCCGCAGCTGTGCGTTGGTGAGTTGATTGCTTCGCGTCATCGTGACCTCATTCCCTGCGTAGCAAGTCGAGTCGTTTGTCCTGCGGTATCAGCGGCATGTTCAGCACGTGTGCGACCGCTTTGGCTGGGTCGATGCGGATGTAGTTGGCTTGGCCCCATTGGAATTCCTCGCCGGTGATCTCGTCGCGGACCCAGAACCGGTCGTAGGACTCCATTCCGAGTGCCTCCATGTCCAGCCACAGCGTGGATTCCTCGGGGCCGAATGCGTTGAGCGTCACCACCACCAGCACGGTGTCGCCGGTGATCGGGTCGAACTTGCTGTAGGCCAACAGCGCATCGTTGTCGATGTGGTGAAACGTCACGTTGCGCAGCTCGCGCAGCGCGGGGTGCACCCGGCGAATCTCGTTGAGCCGGGTGAGGAACGGCTCCAGTGATTCGCCGGCATCCAGTGCCGCCTGGAAATCGCGGGGCCGCAGCTGGTATTTCTCGGAGTCCAGGTATTCCTCGCTGCCTTCGCGCACCGCCCGATGCTCGTAGAGCTCGTAGCCGGAGTACACCCCCCAGGTCGAGCTGAGAGTGGCGGCGAGTACCGCGCGGATGGCGAACATGCCGGGGCCGCCGTGCTGCAGGCTGGCGTGCAGGATGTCGGGGGTGTTGACCCACAGGCTCAGCCGGGCGCAGTCGGCGTAGTGGGCGATCTCCTTGCCGAATTCGGTGAGCTCCCACTTGGAGGTGCGCCAGGTGAAGTAGGTGTAGGACTGGGTGAAACCCAGCTTGGCCAGCCCGTAGAGCCGCGCGGGCCGGGTGAACGCCTCGGAGAGGAACAACACGTCGGGATCGTCGTTTTTCACCTCGGCGATCAACCACGCCCAGAAGTTCGGCGGTTTGGTGTGCGGGTTGTCCACCCGAAACACCTTGACCCCGTGCGATATCCAGTACCGCACCACGCGCAGCACCTCGTGGTAGAGGCCCTCGGGATCGTTGTCGAAGTTCAGCGGGTAGATGTCCTGGTACTTCTTGGGCGGGTTCTCGGCGTAGGCGATGGTGCCGTCGGGCAGCACCGTGAACCATTCCCGGTGCGCCTTGGCCCACGGGTGATCCGGGGCGCACTGCAGGGCCAGATCCAGCGCCACCTCCAGCCCCTGATCAGCGGCGGCGGCCACGAACGCGTCGAAGTCCTCTATCGTCCCCAAGTCCGGGTGTACGGCGTCGTGGCCGCCTTCGTCGCTGCCGATCGCCCACGGCGATCCGACATCGCCGGGTGCGGCGGTGACCGCGTTGTTGCGGCCCTTGCGGTGCACTTTGCCGATCGGATGGATCGGGGGCAGGTAGACGATGTTGAAGCCCATCGCAGCGATCCGCGGCAGGGCGTCGGCCGCGGTGGCGAACGTGCCGTGCACGGGATGCCCGTCGGCGTCCCAGCCGCCGGTGGAGCGCGGGAACATCTCGTACCAGGAGCTGAACCGGGCCAGCGGCCGGTCCACCCACACCCCGTAGCGCTCACCTCGGGTGAGCAATTCACGCAGCGGATACTGCGCCAGCAGGCCACTGACCTGCTCGGACAGCGCCGCGCCGGCACGGGTGAAGGGATCACCGGGCAGCCGCAACGCCGCCGCCGCCGACAGCAGTGGTTCGCGCAGGTCATGCGGCATACCCGCGGCCGCACGCTCCAACAGTCGCGCGCCGATGAGCAGATCGTTGGACAGTTCACCCTCGCTTTGGCCGGCCTCGAGCTTCGCCTCGACCGCGTGGCGCCAGGTCGCGATGGGATCACCCCACCCATCGACCCGGAACGTCCACAGCCCGACCCGGTCGGGGATGAACTGGCCGTGAAACACATCGGGGGTCTCGCCCGGGGCCATCGCAAGGGCCTGCGGCTTGATCCGCGTCGCGGGGGCCACGACGTCCTGGATCGGCACCGGTGGTGGTGCGGGGGTGGGCCCGTCGGCCAGTCTCGGGTAGTCGGTGCCGTGATAGCGCACCACCAAGGTGGCCGCCACCTTGTCGTGGCCTTCGCGCCACACCGTCGCACGCACCGGTACCACTTCGCCGACGACGGCTTTCGCGGGGAAACGCCCACCGGATATCGCTGGCGCGACGTCATCGATTCCGATACGACCGGCCACCCGTCACTCCTCACGTTGGATAACGCTGTTCCATTGCACTGCCCTGTCGCGTCCAGTACCCACCGTAGTGTCCGGTCGAACATGGCGGGGAAGAAGCAGTGCAGGTGTTGATTTCCCTTCGCGCAGTCCTGCAGGGGTGTGGTTTTGTGTGGTCCAAGGCTCATCGTCTGCGAGATCGCGATTTGTCAGTAAGGTGATGTCGCGTGAAAGCCCTCCGACGGTTCACTGTCCGCGCCCATTTGCCCGAGCGGTTGGCGGCTCTGGAGCGCCTGTCGATCAACCTGCGCTGGTCGTGGGATAAGCCCACCCAGGATTTGTTCGCCGATATCGATCAGGCGTTATGGAAGACCGCCGGCGGCGATCCGGTCGCGTTGTTGGGCGCGGTGAGCCCCAAGCGGCTCGACGAGCTGGCCCGTGACGAGTCGTTTGTGAGCCGTCTGGACGGGTTGGCCGCGGATCTGGACAACTACCTGACCCGGCCGCTGTGGTATCAGCAGCAGGCCGACGAGGGCGTGGAGATGCCCAAGGGCATCGCGTACTTCTCGATGGAGTTCGGTGTCGCCGAGGTCCTGCCCAACTACTCCGGTGGTCTGGGCATCCTGGCCGGTGACCACCTGAAATCGGCGTCGGATCTGGGTTTGCCGCTGATCGCCGTCGGGCTGTACTACCGGTCGGGGTATTTCCGGCAGTCGTTGACCGCCGAGGGCTGGCAGCATGAGAACTATCCCTCGCTGGATCCGCAGGGTTTGCCGCTGCGCCTGTTGACCGACGCGGCCGGCGAGGCGGTGACGGTGTCCCTGGCGTTGCCCGATTCCCGTGAGCTGGCAGCGCGGGTGTGGATCGCGCAGGTGGGGCGAATCCCGTTGCTGCTGTTGGATTCTGACATCCCGGAGAACGAGCACGATCTGCGTGGGGTGACCGACCGGCTCTACGGTGGAGATCAGGAGCACCGGATCAAGCAGGAGATCCTGGCCGGTATCGGCGGCATCCGGGCGATCCGGGCGTTCATCGAGGCCGAAAATCTGCCCGCACCCGAGGTGTTCCACATGAACGAGGGCCACGCGGGTTTCCTCGGGCTCGAACGCATCCGCGAATTGGTCGCCGCCGGGCTGGACTTCGACACCGCGCTGACAGTGGTGCGGTCCTCGACGGTGTTCACCACCCACACACCAGTTCCCGCGGGCATCGACCGGTTCCCGGTGGACATGGTCAGGCGGTACTTCGGCAGTTCTGCCCATGGTCAGGGTGATTCGCGTCTGCTGCCCGGGGTGCCGCTGGACCGCGTCATCGCGTTCGGCGCCGAGGATGATCCGTCGAAGTTCAATATGGCGCACATGGGTTTGCGGTTGGCGCAGCGCGCCAACGGTGTCTCGTTGCTGCACGGGCGGGTGAGCCGGGAGATGTTCAACGACCTGTGGCCGGGATTCGATCCGAACGAGGTACCGATCGGTTCGATCACCAACGGCGTGCACGCCCCGACCTGGGCGGCCCCACAGTGGGTGGCGCTGGGTCGCGAACTCATCGGCTCCGATGATCTGGGGTCGCTGCGTGAACCGGCTCTGTGGCAGCGCCTGCACGAGGTCGACCCGGGGCACCTGTGGTGGATCCGGTCGCAGCTGCGCGAAACGCTCATCGCCGACGTGCGCGACCGGCTGCGCCGATCGTGGCTGGAACGCGGCGCTTCTGATGCGGAATTGGGTTGGATCGCCACGGCTTTCGATCCGTCGGTGCTGACCATCGGGTTCGCCCGCCGGGTGCCGACCTACAAGCGGTTGACGTTGATGCTGCGTGACCCGCAGCGCCTGCAGGCGCTGCTGCTCGACGAGGCGCGCCCGGTGCAGTTGATCGTGGCGGGCAAGTCGCATCCGGCTGATGACGGCGGCAAGGCGCTGATCCAGCAGATCGTCAAATTCGCCGACCGGCCCGAGGTGCGGCACCGCATCGCGTTTCTGCCCGACTACGACATGTCGATGGCCCGCTACCTGTACTGGGGCTGCGATGTGTGGCTGAACAACCCGCTGCGCCCGTTGGAGGCGTGTGGCACGTCGGGGATGAAGAGCGCGCTCAACGGCGGGCTGAACCTGTCCATCCGCGACGGCTGGTGGGACGAGTGGTACGACGGGGAGAACGGGTGGGAGATCCCGACCGCCGACGGGCTGCTCGACGAGGGCCGCCGCGACGACCTGGAGGCCGCCGCGCTCTACGACCTCTTGGAGAACGCGGTCACCCCGAAGTTCTACGAACGCAACGAACATGGCGTGCCGACCCGCTGGGTCGAGATGGTGCGCCACACCCTGCAGGAGCTCGGTCCCAAGGTGCTCGCGTCGCGGATGGTGCGTGACTACACCGAGAAGTACTACCTGCCCGCCGCGCAGTCTCTGCGCAAGACTGTCCAGCCGGCCTCGGGTGAACCGTTCGGGGCTGCCGCCGAATTGGCCGACTACCGGCGCCGCGCGCAGCTGGCCTGGCCCAAGATCGAGATCACCGACGTGGACAGCTACGGGCTGCCCGACACGCCGCTGCTGGGCTCGCAGCTCACCTTGACGGCGACCGTGCAGCTGGCGGGCCTGGCCCCCGAGGAGGTGGTGGTGCAAGCTGTGCTGGGCCGCGTCGACGCCACCGACTCGATCACCGAACCGGTCACCGTGGCGATGACCCACACCGGGACCGCCGACGGCGGCAACGAGGTGTTCTCCACCACCACACCACTGCCGGTGGCAGGGCCGGTGGGCTACACCGTGCGCGTGCTCCCGCACCACCCGCTACTGGCCGGTGACAACGAACTCGGACTGGTGACGCTGGCTTGAGCTCAGCACTCAAAGTCGCTGTCGACGGCGGTCCGTACGCATTGACGGCTGGCCCCGACGGCGCCATGTGGGTGACGCTGGTGCACGCCGGGGCTGTCGCACGGATCTCCGCCGGCGGTGAGGTCGCCGTCCATGCGGTGGGTGAGGGTTCGCGGCCGTCGATCATCACCGCGGGTCCTGATGGTGCGCTGTGGTTCACTCGCAGCGGGGACGACCGGATCGGTCGGATCACCGTTGCGGGTGAGCAGTCGGAGTTCGAATTGACCTCCGGCAGTGCCCCTTTCGGCATAGTCACGGGGCCCGACGAGGCGTTGTGGTTCACCGCGATGACGTCCGGGGTGATCGGCCGGATCAGCACCGCAGGCGAGATCACCACCGAGGCGACCGTGGGCGGCATGCCGTCGATGATCACCCGTGGTCCCGACGACGCACTGTGGTTCACCCTCAACGAGGGGAATGCGGTCGGCAGGCTGACGCTGGCCCGCACGCGAGGAGGTCTAGACGCTAGGGGCACGCTCACCAAACGTCAATTGCCCACGCCCGCAGCGGGTCCGGTCGGAATCGCAGCGAGCCATGACGATGCGGTGTGGTTCACCGAGATCCGCGCCGACAAGTTGGGCCGCATCCCGATGGACGATGCCATCCAGGAATTGGATCTGCCTGGCAAACCGCATGCCGTGGTCGCCGACCCGTCGGGTGGAGTGTGGGTAAGCCTATGGGGCTCAGATCAATTGGCACGAGTCAGCGACGACGGCGAGGTGGTCACCGTCGACCTGCCGTCGGGCAGTGAGCCACACGGGCTGGCGATCGGTCCGGACGGTGCCGCCTGGGTGGCGCTGGAGTCCGGCTTCGTGCTGCGCATGCCGAACTGAATTGTCCTCGGCTGTCAGTCGAATCGCTTGAAGCAGCGCTCGGCGTCGCCGAGCACACCGAGCCGGAACGCGTCGATGCGGGAGAAGCCCGACGGCACCGATTCGCCGTTGACGTCACTGGCCACCAACCCGTTGGTGAGAATGCCCGACACCGCCTCGTCGATATCGCCCGCGGTCAGCACGATGCTGTCGCCGTTGCTCATGGTCAGGTTCTTGCTGAGCTTGGCGTTGGCCACCCCGGTCAGGCATGCGGTCCGCAGGGCGGCTTTCGCGTTGTTCAGTGGTACGCCACGGGCGTTTTGCAGGGACAGCATGTACCGCGACGTCAGGACCGAGAAGGCGGTGTTGTCCCCGTTGGCCGGAGCCATGGCCCCGTCGTCCTCGTTCTTGACGCCCATCGCCGCGAGGTCGTTGAGGTCGACGACGATGGTGTTGGTGGCCGGGCAATATGAGGCCGGGGGACTGGGCCTGGCGTTGGGGCAGGTCTTCGCATCGTCGGCAGAGAAACTGAGCTGCGGCGGTTTGGCCGGTTTGAATATCGTGTTCAGCGCGTCGACCATCGCGCGCACCCACTTCTCGGTGATCGGCAGTTCACCGGACTGATCCTCGGGTAGCAGGACCGGAAGGTCCCCGCGACGCTGCTTGATCTCCTTGACGTCGATCGCCGCGCAGGCCGACGGGCCGTCGGTGAAGCCGAACTGGAAAGCCGAGACCCGCTCGAAGGCCGACCCGTGTTCGTTCACGCCGGCTTGCGCGTCGTCCTCGCTTTGCAGCGGGTCGCGGAACGCGATCACGGCGGCCAGCACGTTGTTGAGCCCCTCGCCGGTGTTGAGCGTGAAGCGGGGCGAGTTGCCCTCGGCCACCCACCGCATGTACGTGCCTGCCAGGCAGTCGGCCTGCTGTTCGGATACCAGCGTCGGGGTTCCTCTGGTGATGAGTTTGGCCTGTTGCTGCACCGAATGTCCGTATTCGTGGGCCAGCACCAGCACGGCGGCCATGTCGCCGCCGTCCTTGCGCAGCGAGGGCATCAGCACGCCGCGGTCCCAGCCGATGGTGCGGTCTAGCTTGCAGAACGCGGCGTTGACCAGCCCGTAGGTGCTCTCGCCGCAGAACTCTCCGTCGTATCCGTGCGCGTCCCACGACATCAGTTCGGACACCGGTTCGAACGCCCCGTCGAACGAGTCGGAGTAGGCGGTGTGCCAGAAGTCTTCGATGTCGCTGACGGCGTCGCCCGCCAGCTTGTCGACGTCGCCGTTGTCGGTGCCGGTGACGTCGCGCGTGCCCGCTTCGGCGTTGGGCCGCAGCCCGCTGGGCCCGTCGGTCGCGGGCATGCCTGCCACCGAGAACGGATCGGCGAATACCGACACGGGATTGCCCGGCAGCACGGTCGAGCAGGACAGGACCGGCAGCACCGCGCACGCGGCGATCGCGATACGGGTCAGGCGCCGTCGACTCATGGAGCTACAGGATAGTGAAAACGCGCAACCTCAGCTGCCGCCACGCAATCGGCGCAGGGCCTGACGGACCCGGTCGCCGTCGGTGGTGGACCAGAACGGTGGCAGCGACGCGCGCAGGTATCCGCCGTAGCGGGCGGTTGCCAGCCGGGAATCGAGCACCGCGACCACACCGCGGTCGTCGGTGTGGCGCAGTAGTCGACCCGCGCCCTGCGCCAGCAGCAGCGCCGCGTGATTGGCCGCGACCGCCATGAAACCGTTGCCGCCGCGGGCACTGATCGCCCGCTGCCGCGCCGTCAGCAGCGGATCGTCGGGGCGGGGGAACGGAATCCGGTCGATCAGCACCAACGACAGCGAAGGCCCCGGCACGTCGACGCCTTGCCATAGCGACAGGGTGCCGAAAAGTGAGGTCTCAGGGTCGTCTGAAAACTGTTGCACCAGAGCTGAAGTGGTGTCGTCACCCTGACACAGCACCGGGGTGTCGAGGCGCTCGCGCATGACTTCAGCGGCAGCCTTCGCGGCCCGCATCGAGGAGAACAGGCCCAGCGTGCGACCGCCCGCCGCGGTGATCAGACCTTCGATCTCGTCGAGGGTGTCGTCGCCGGCTCCGTCGCGGCCAGGTGGCGGCAAATGCTTGGCGACGTAGAGGATTCCGGATTTGGCATGCTCGAACGGCGACCCGACGTCGATGCCGCGCCAGCCCGGTGTCGTCGTGCCCTCGGAGTCGTCCGGTTTGGCCAGGCCCCACGCCCTTGCCATGGCGTCGAAGTTGCCACCAAGGCTCAGGGTGGCCGAGGTCAGCACTGCCGTGGTGTGGTCAAAGAGCCTGGTGCGCAACAATCCTGACACGGTGAGCGGGGCCACCCGCAGGATGGTGCGGACCGTACCGCGCGACTCCTCATGGTCGAGCCAGACGACATCGGTGCGGTCCGGGATGGCCGGGACGAACGACGACAGGATGCGGGTGGCGGTGTCGTCGACATCGGTCAGCGCGGTCACCGCCTCGTTGCGGGCGACCGCGGCCTTCGGATCGCTCGGCGCGGTGTCGATCGCCATCCTGGCCTTGTTGGCGGCATCGCGCAGCGCCGTCAGATAGGTGGCCAGTTCGTCGTCGAGCACGTCGATGCGGCCGGGTTCGGTGTCGTGCAGCAGTGAGGACAGCGTCGCGATGGTGGCCTCGAAACGTTCTGCGAGTTCCGGATCCACCAGCCTGGCGGCTCGTCGATGTGCCACGGCCATCGATGTCGGGGAGAGTTCGCCGGTGGCCACCCCGGTGACGCGGTCGGCCAGCTCGTGGGCTTCGTCGACGACCAGCAGTTCGTACTCGGGCAGCACCGCGAAATCGGAGAGGGCATCGATGGCCAGCAGGGCGTGGTTGGTCACCACCACGTCGGCGGCGCCGGCCAGGCCGCGGGCCCGCTCGGCGAAGCAGTCGGTGCCGTACTGGCAGCGTGACACGCCGACGCACTCGCGCGCCGAGACGCTGACCTGGCTCCAGGAGCGGTCCGGCACGCCCGGCGTCACCTCGTCGCGGTCGCCGGTCTCGGTGTCCGATGACCAATCCAGCAGGCGCTGCACGTCGCGACCCATCGCGCTGATGGCCATCGGTGAGAACAACTCATCCTGTGGGCGGTCCTCCGGTTCGCCGGCACCGTTGTGGATCTTGTTGAGGCACAGGTAGTTTCCCCGGCCTTTCAGCAGTGCGAAGGTGGGGCGACGGGGGAGCGCACCGGCCAGCGACTCCACGAGCCGGGGCAGGTCCCGATCCACCAGCTGACGCTGCAGCGCGATGGTGGCGGTCGAGACGACGACCGGTTGCTCGGTGGCCAGGGCGTGCGCGATCGCCGGGACCAGGTAGGCAAGCGATTTGCCGGTTCCGGTGCCGGCCTGCACGGCCAGGTGCTCACCGGATTCGAAGGCGTGCGCGACAGCCTGCGTCATCTCGATCTGACCGGTGCGGCGTGCGCCACCCAGTCCGTCGACGGCGACCGCGAGCAGGTCGGTGATGTCCTTGGGGAAGTCGGATTCCGGCGTGGGAGCTCCTAACGTTCCTGGGCGGGCACCATGCGGGTGCCGATGGCCGGTTCGCCGCGGGAGAGTTTGAGCCCGTCCCACGGCAGGCTGTGCAGCCCGGCGGCGACCCGCTCCCGCGCGGCGATGAGTTCGGCGGCGGGGGTCGCGTCCGACACCGGCTCACCGCCTGACACCAGCGGGACGGTGAGCGTGCGTGCCGTCAGGCCTGCCGGAGCAGCCGGGGGCTGCCCGTACGGGTAGATGACTTCTTCGACGACGGTTCCGGAGGTCTTGGCCAGACGCATCGCCTGCTTGCGGCCACCGTGCGATTCCTTGTGGCTGCTGCGTTTGGCCACACCGATGCCGTCGACCTCGACGAGCTTGTAGACCATGCTGGCGGTGGGTGCTCCCGAACCCGTGACCACCGAGGTGCCGACGCCGTAGCTGTCGACGGGTTCGGCGCGCAGGGCGGCGATCGCGAACTCATCGAGGTCGCCGGAGACGACGATGCGCGTCGAGGCGGCGCCCAGCCCGTCGAGCTGTGTGCGGACCTGGCGGGCCAGCACACCGAGATCGCCGGAGTCGATGCGGACCGCGCCCAGCTCGGTCCCGCCGACCGCGATCGCGTTGTCCACGCCCGTGGTGATGTCGTAGGTGTCCACCAGCAACGTGGTGTCGGTGCCGAGGGCGGCCACCTGCCCGCGGAACGCCGCCTGCTCGTCGGGGCCTGAGGCGGTCGTGTGCAACAGCGTGTAGGCGTGCGCCGCGGTGCCCATCGTCGGTACGCCGTAGCGGCGCTCGGCCTCGAGGTTCGACGTCCCGGCGAACCCCGCGAGGTAGGCCGCGCGGGCCGCGGCGACGGCGGCCTGCTCGTGGGTGCGCCGGGAACCCATCTCGATCATCGGCCGGCCCGCCGCGGCGGTGGTCATCCGCGCCGCGGCGGAGGCGATCGCCGTGTCGTGGTTGAAGATTGACAGCACCAGCGTTTCGAGGATCACGCACTCGCCGAAGCTGCCGTGCACCGACAGCACCGGCGAGCCGGGGAAGTACAGCTCGCCTTCGGCGTAGCCGTCGACGTCGCCGCGGAACTGGTAGTCCGCGAGGTACGCCAGCGTCGCGTCGTCAAGGAAATCCAGCGTCGCCAATGCGGTGTCGTCGAACCTGAACTGCCCCAAGGCTTCGACGAAGCGTTGGGTGCCCGCAACCACGCCGTAGCGGCGCCCCTCGGGCAGCCGGCGGGCAAAGACCTCGAACGTCGTCTGTCGGTGCGCAGTACCGTCGCGAAGCGCGGCGGCGAGCATGGTCAGCTCGTACTTGTCGGTGAGCAACGCGACCGTCACAGCAGCAACCGTAGCCGTTTCCGGGTTTGGGGATCTCGCCGGTATTGTGAGCCCATGGTTACACCGGCGAAGGCCCGTCCGGGTACCCGGGAAGAAGTTGACGTCGCCGGGGCCGAGGCCACCGACAATCCATGGGTGACCATCGTGTGGGACGACCCTGTCAATCTGATGACGTACGTGACCTACGTCTTCCAGAAGCTCTTCGGCTACAGCGAGCCGCATGCCACCAAGCTCATGCTGCAGGTGCACAACGAGGGCAAGGCTGTGGTGTCTGCGGGCAGCCGCGAATCCATGGAGGTCGACGTGTCGAAACTGCACGCCGCCGGGCTGTGGGCGACCTTGGCGCAGGACCGCTGATCGACGGTGCGCAAGTGGAAGCGGATCCAAACCGCTGACGGCCCGCGGTTCCGCTCGTCGTTGGCTGCTCATGAAGCCGTATTGCTCCAGAACCTGGTGACCTCGTTGCTTGGCATGCTCGAGGAACGCGAATCCTCGGCGCCCACAGACGAACTGCATGCCATCACCGGCATCCGGACCGGAAACCCGCAGCCGCCGCAGGACGACACCCTGCGCCGGCTGCTACCGGATTTCTACCGACCTGCCCACGAGCACCCGGCCGGCTCCGGCACTGCCGAAAGCCTCAACAGCGCGCTGCGCGGCTTGCATGAGCCGGAGATCATCGACGCCAAACGCGATGCGGCGCAACGGCTGTTGGACACGCTGCCGGAGGGCGGCGGCAAGTTCGAGCTGACCGAGAGCGACGCGCAGGCCTGGGCCGCCGCGGTCAACGACGTCCGCCTGGCGCTCGGCACCATGCTCGACATCAGGCCTGACGGCCCACACCGGCTGTCGCAGGAGCACCCCATGGCCGGGCACCTTGACGTGTACCAGTGGCTCACGGTGCTGCAGGAGTACCTCGTGCTGGGACTCATGGGCAAGTAGATGGGCTCGATCACCGACGTCGGCGGCATCCTGGTCGGCCACCATCACCGCATCGACCCGGACGTCACGCTGGGTGCCGGTTGGGCCACGGGCAGCACCGTCGTCCTCGCACCGCCCGGCACGGTCGGTGCGGTCGACGGTCGCGGCGGCGCGCCGGGAACACGTGAGACCGATCTGCTCGACCCGATCAACACTGTCCGCCACGTCGACGCCGTCGTGCTCTCCGGCGGCAGTGCGTACGGTTTGGCCGCCGCCGACGGCGTGATGACCTGGCTGGAGCAGCAGGGTCGCGGCGTCGCGATGGACGGCGGAGTGGTTCCCATCGTCCCGGCCGCGGTGATCTTCGATCTACCCGTCGGTGGATGGGCGAACCGGCCGACCGCTGAGTTCGGCTACGCCGCCGCGGCTTCGGCGAGTGCCCAGTTCGGTCTCGGGACTGTCGGGGCCGGGGTGGGTGCACGGGCCGGCGTGCTCAAAGGTGGCGTCGGCACGGCGTCGACAGTGCTGCCCGACGGAGTGACCGTTGGCGCCCTGGTGATCGTCAATGCCGCGGGCGACGTCGTCGACCCCGCAACTGGGCTGCCCTGGATGACCACACTGACCCACGAGTTCGGCCTTGTCGCACCGCCGGCGAACCAGCTCGCCGCCTACGCCGATCTGCATACCGAACTGAGCCCGCTCAACACCACCATCGCAGTCGTCGCGACCGATGCCGCGCTGAGCAAGGCCGCTTGTCGGCGCGTCGCAGTGGCCGCGCACGACGGATTGGCCCGCACCATCGCGCCGTGCCACACCCCGTTGGACGGCGATACGGTGTTCGCGCTGGCCACCGGCGCGGTGACGGTTGAGCCGAACCCGAGAACCCCGGCCGCGATGTCGCCCGAGACCATGCTGGTGGCCCGGATCGGGGCCGCCGCGGCGGAGGTGCTGGCCCGGGCAGTGCTGGTCGGGGTGCTGGCCGCGGATGCGGTGGCAGGAATACCCACCTACCGTGACATGTTGCCGGGAGCGTTCGGATGAAGGGAGCCGTCCAGTGTTGGTGATTCGCCGTGACCTCGCCGAGGCCATGGTGGCCCATGCGCGGGCGGACCATCCTGACGAGGCGTGTGGGGTGATCGCCGGGCCGGAGAATTCCGATCGGCCCGAACGGTTCATCGCAATGGTCAACGCCGAGCGTTCGCCGACGTTCTACCGGTTCGATTCGGGTGAGCAGCTCAAGGTGTGGCGCGCGATGGACGAGGCCGACGAGGTGCCCGTCGTCATTTACCACTCGCATACCGCGACCGAGGCGTATCCGAGCCGCACCGACATCTCGTACGCGTCAGAGCCTGATGCGCACTACGTGCTGGTCTCGACCCGCGATCCGAACCAGCACGAACTGCGCAGCTACCGCATCCTCGACGGGGTCGTCACCGAAGAGCCCGTCCAGATCGTCGAGCAGTACAGCAACAAGGAGCAAGTGTGACCGTTAACGTCTCGATCCCGACCATCCTGCGTCCGCACACCGGCGGGCAGAAGCGGGTCAGCGCGTCCGGCGACACGCTGGCCGCAGTGATCAGCGATCTGGAGGCCAACTACTCGGGCCTGTCCGACCGACTCGTCGATAACGGCAAGCTGCACCGCTTCGTCAACATCTACGTCAACGATGAGGACGTGCGGTTCTCCGGCGGCCTGGACACTGCGATCGCCGACGGCGATTCGGTGACCATCCTGCCCGCTGTCGCGGGCGGGTAACGCATGGCCAGGCACGATTCGCTGCTGCAGGCCCTCGGCGACACCCCGCTGGTCGGCCTGCAGAACCTCTCGCCCCGCTGGGATGACGGCGCCGACGGAACACCGCACGTGCGGCTGTGGGCCAAACTCGAGGACCGCAATCCGACGGGCTCCATCAAGGACCGGCCTGCGCTGCGGATGATCGAGCAGGCCGAGCGCGACGGGCTACTGGAGCCCGGCGCCACCATCCTGGAGCCGACCAGTGGCAACACCGGGATCTCGTTGGCCATGGCGGCGTTGCTCAAGGGCTACCACATGATCTGCGTGATGCCGGAGAACACTTCGATCGAGCGGCGTCAGATCCTGGAGCTCTATGGCGCCAGGATCATCTTCAGCCCGGCAGAAGGCGGTTCCAACACGGCCGTCGCCACCGCCAAAGAGCTTGCCGCACAAAACCCTTCGTGGGTGATGCTTTACCAATACGGCAACCCGGCGAACAGCGACGCGCACTACTACGGCACCGGGCCCGAGCTGCTGGCCGACCTGCCGGAGATCACCCACTTCGTCGCCGGGCTCGGCACCACCGGCACCCTGATGGGCACCGGCCGGTTCCTGCGCGAGCAGGTCCCCGGTGTGCAGATCGTGGCCGCCGAACCGCGTTACGGCGAGGGTGTGTACGCGCTACGCAACATCGACGAGGGCTTCATTCCCGAGCTCTACGATCCGGCGGTCCTGACCACCCGGTTCTCCGTCGGCTCGTACGACGCCGTCAAACGGACCCGCGACCTCGTGACCCGCGAAGGCATCTTCGCGGGCATCTCCACCGGCGCCGTACTGCACGCCGCGCTGGGCATGGCCGCCAAGGCGGTCAAGGCCGGTGAGCGCGCGGACATCGCGTTCGTGGTGGCCGACGCCGGATGGAAGTATCTGTCGACCGGTGCCTACGCCGGTAGCCTGGATGACGCGGAGGACGCGTTGGAAGGGCAGTTGTGGGCATAGAGGTGTGCGCGTGAGCAAGCGCCCGCGAGGAGCCGCAGGCGGATCGCCCATGAGCGGTCTGCCCGTACCGACCACGCCGAAGAAGCCACCGGCGTGGAAGGTCGGCGGCGCCACCATCCTCATCTTTGTCGCACTGCTCTACGTGGTCGAGATTGTTGACACCGCCATGGGCCACCGCCTCGACCAAGACGGCATCCGGCCCCTGCAGACCGACGGATTGTGGGGCATCCTGTGGGCGCCCCTGCTGCACGGCGGTTGGCCGCACCTGATCGCCAACACCGTGCCCGCGCTGGTGCTCGGCTTTCTGATGACCCTGGCCGGGATGGGGCGATTCTTCGCCGCGACGGCGATCATCTGGATATTCGGCGGCTTCGGCACGTGGCTGATCGGCAACATCGGCCTGCACTGCCCCTACGTGACCGCGCAGTGCACAAGCACTCATATCGGTGCTTCCGGCTTGATCTTCGGCTGGCTGGCGTTCCTGATCGTGTTCGGGTTCTTCACCCGCAATGTGTGGGAGATCGTGATAGGCGTCGTCGTGCTGTTCGTCTACGGCGGTGTGCTGTTCGGAGTGCTGCCCGGTAGTGCGGGGGTGTCCTGGCAGGGACACCTGTGCGGGGCGGTCGCCGGGATCTTCGCGGCCTACCTGCTGTCCGGGCCCGAACGCAAAGCCCGGCAGGTCCGCAGGCGGCCCAACCAGCTGACCTCATGAGAGATCAGCTCGCGCCGATCGGGATTTTCGATTCCGGGGTCGGTGGACTCACCGTCGCCCGCGCCATCATCGACCAGCTGCCCGACGAGGACATCGTCTACGTCGGCGACACCGGCAACGGGCCGTACGGGCCGCTGACCATCCCGGAGATTCGGGCGCACTCGCTGGCCATCGGCGACGACCTCGTCGCCAGGGGAGTCAAGGCGTTGGTGATCGCGTGCAACACCGCATCCTCGGCGTGCCTGCGCGACGCCAGAGAGCGCTACGCGCCCGTACCGGTGGTCGAGGTGATCTTGCCCGCGGTGCGTCGTGCCGTGGCAGCGACCCGCAACGGGCGCATCGGCGTCATCGGGACGGCGGCGACCATCGCGTCGCGGGCATACCAGGACGCGTTCGCCGCGGCCCGCGACACCGAGATCATCGGCGTCGCCTGTCCGCGGTTCGTCGACTTCGTCGAGCGTGGCGTCACCAGCGGGCGGCAGGTGCTCGGCCTGGCGGAGGGTTATCTGGAGCCTCTGCAGCGCGCTGAGGTCGACACGTTGGTGCTGGGCTGTACGCACTATCCGATGCTGTCGGGGTTGATCCAATTGGCGATGGGCGACAACGTCACGCTGGTGTCCTCGGCCGAGGAGACTGCCAAGGATCTGCTGCGGGTGCTGACCGAGCTTGATTTGCTGAAGCCGCACGGGGTTTCCGCGGCGCAACGAGTCTTCGAAGCGACGGGCGATCCAGAGGCGTTCACTGCTCTGGCGACCCGATTCCTGGGACCGACTCTCGATGGCGTACGGCAGGTGGGGCGTCACGCCGGCGCCGGAACATGATCTCCGTCGCCCAAACCGGCCATGTCTTGGCGACGTGCATGCCAGGCATGGCAAGCTAGGGACTGTGCGTTTGACCGTCCTGGGATGCTCCGGCAGCGTTGTCGGCCCAGATTCTCCGGCGTCGGGGTATCTCGTCACCGCGCCGGACACGGTGCCGATGGTGATCGACTTCGGCGGCGGCGTTCTCGGCGCACTGCAGCGCTACGCCGACCCCAATGCGGTCAACGTGTTGCTGTCACATCTGCATGCCGATCACTGCCTGGACCTGCCCGGACTCTTCGTGTGGCGGCGCTATCACCCGATCCCGGCCACCGATCGCGGCATCATGTACGGCCCCGCCAACACCTGGGCCCGGCTCGGTGCGGCCTCCTCGCCCGAAGGTGGCGAGATCGATGACTTCACCGACATCTTCGATGTCCGTAACTGGGTGGACGGCGAGGCCATCGAGCTGGGCACGCTGAACATCACCCCGCGGTTGGTATGCCATCCCACCGAGTCGTACGGCATGCGGTTCACCGACCCGTCCGGAGCGACGCTGGTGTACAGCGGCGACACCGGCTACTGCGATGCGCTCGTGGATCTGGCGCGCGGCGCCGACGTATTCCTGTGTGAAGCATCGTGGACCGACGATCCGTCACGCCCGCCGCGGCTGCACCTGTCCGGCGCCGAGGCCGGGCGCGCTGCCGCTGCCGCCGGTGTCGGTGAGCTGTTGCTCACCCACATTCCGCCGTGGACGTCGCGTGAGGACGTGATCAGCGAGGCCAAGGCCGAGTTCGACGGCCCGGTGCACGCCGTGGTGTGCGGCGAGGTATTCGACATCACCCGATAGGGTTGGCGGGTGTCCAGACGAGAAGACGGCCGCCTCGACGACGAGCTGCGCCCGGTAGTCATCACCCGTGGCTTCACCAATCATCCGGCCGGCTCGGTGCTGGTGGAATTCGGCCAGACCCGTGTCATGTGCACCGCCTCGGTCACTGAGGGCGTGCCGCGCTGGCGCAAAGGTTCCGGGCAGGGCTGGCTGACGGCCGAGTACGCGATGCTTCCTGCCGCTACCCATGACCGGTCGGACCGTGAGTCGGTCAAGGGCCGGGTCGGCGGCCGCACGCAGGAGATCAGCCGGCTCGTGGGCCGCTCGCTGCGGGCCTGCATCGACCTTGGGGCGTTGGGGGAGAACACCATTGCCATCGACTGCGATGTGCTGCAGGCCGACGGCGGCACCCGCACGGCAGCCATCACGGGTGCCTACGTCGCGCTGGCCGACGCTGTGACATACCTGGCTGCCGCGGGACGGCTCTCGGATCCGCGGCCGCTGTCGTGCGCCATTGCCGCGGTGTCGGTCGGCGTGGTCGACGGTCGCGTGCGGGTCGATCTGCCCTACACCGAGGATTCCCGGGCCGAGGTGGACATGAATGTCGTCGCCACCGACACCGGAACGCTCGTCGAGATCCAGGGCACCGGCGAAGGGGCGACCTTCCCGCGCTCGACGCTCGACAAGCTGCTGGATGCCGCACTCGGCGCCTGCGAGCAGTTGTTCGTCATTCAGCGCGAGGCGCTGGAGTTGCCGTATCCCGGTGTGCTGCCTGAGGGGCCGGCGCCCAAGAAGTCGTTCGGAAGCTGAGGGCGGATGCCTGAGCTGTTGGTCGCCAGCCGCAATCCGAAGAAGCTGGCCGAGCTCCGGCGGGTGCTCGATGCCGCTGGGGTGTCCGGGCTTTCGCTGCTTTCCCTGGCCGACGTCCCGCCGTTCGACGAGGCACCCGAGACCGGCGCGACCTTCGAGGAGAACGCGCTCGCCAAGGCCACCGATGGATTCAAAGCCACCGGTCTGGCGTGTGTGGCTGATGATTCCGGGATCGCGGTCGCGGCCCTCAACGGCATGCCCGGTGTGCTGTCGGCGCGGTGGTCGGGCAAGCATGGCGACGACGCCGCCAATACCGCACTGCTGCTGGGTCAGCTGGCAGATGTGCCCGACGAGCGACGCGGCGCGGCGTTCGTATCGGCGTGCGCGCTGGTGTCAGCCTCCGGTTCGACGGTGGTGCGCGGCGAGTGGCCAGGCACGGTCATCCGCGAGCGCCGCGGCGACGGCGGCTTCGGCTACGACCCGGTGTTCCTGCCCGACGGATCGACGCGGACAGCCGCCGAGCTGTCGCCTGCCGAGAAGGATGCGGCATCGCACCGCGGGCGGGCGCTGGCGCTGTTGGTGCCTGCGTTGCGGGAGCTGGCCGGCTCTACAGGTCTTACAGGCTGAAGCGCTCTTTGATCGCGATGGTGTTGAAGTGCTCGGCGATGATGCCCAGCAGCGGGATGGTGCCGGCGAGCAGGGTGCCGATGGTCTTGCCGAGGGGCCAGCGGATTTTGACCGCGAGGTTGGCGGTGAACATCAGGTACACGAAGTACACCCAGCCGTGGACGATGCCGATCCAGCTCGGCGGATTGTCCACCTGAACGATGTATTTGAGCACCATCTCGTAGCAGAGCGCGATCAGCCACAGACCGGTCGCCCACGCCATCACGCGGTAGCCCAGCAGGGCCTTGCGGATGGTCTCCTTGGGCGTGGTGACCTCGGTGTCCGGTTCGGGTGCGGTCATCTGTCGGTCCTGTCTTCCTTCTCTGCATCGCTCTTGGCCAGTTCGGCGAGGTACCTGTTGTACTCACTCATGGCCTGATCGTCGTCGTCTTGTATTGCCGGCCTCGGCCTTTCGGGTAGCAGCCCGGCAGGGATCTCCGTCTGTTCGGCCACCGGCTGCGGTGGCGCGTCCTCGTAACGGACGAACTTGTAGTACGCATAGAAGCAGAAGGCGGCGAACATCGGCCACTGCAGGGCGTAGCCCAGATTCTGGAAGGAACCGGAGACCGATTCATACCGCGTCCACTGCCACCAGGCCAGCCCCATACAGCCGGCAGCAGCGAGGCAGACCAGTGCGATGAGCGCTGGCCTCCTACGCCGTGTAGTGGACATTAGTCCACGGTACCGCGCGAGCCTGGATCAGCTCACATCCGTCAGACCTTCGGGCCAATGAACTCGTCGAGACGTGCGGTCGCCGCCTTCCGGTAGACCGCCACGTCGTATTGGCTGGGTCGGGTCCAGGGGATATCCAATTGGTCGAGAGCGGCGCAATAGAGCCGCCGGATGTCGTCCGATCTGTTCGAGAAGTGATAGCGGACGCTTTTGACACCGCGATCGTCGGCGACGACGCGGCAGCCGTCGCTGTGGATCAGGCCACGCACGAATTGTTCAGTCGATTCTTTGACGAGTATCTCTTGCCAGTCCTCCAGTTGAATCGGCCTCAAGTGCTTCTTTCCTGGACCGTGCTGAGGCAGTAGACATGGCCAGTGTTTGGAGCTCATGGAGACATCGGCGCAGCCGTCAGAACGCCACACGATAGCCGCTCGTTGTCCGGGCATGAGCAGGTTGATCGCTTCGCGGCACTGGTCGATGATTCCCGGATACTTGGTGTCGAGCGTGATCCTCAGGCGCCACGTACGGGGGAACTTGGAAATACAACCGTCCCCGAGATACATGCCGAGGACATAGCAGTACGCATCGGCCGGAAGTGCCGAGAAGTCGTGGCTGATTCGACACTCGAATGGATCACGTGGATATCGCAGTCGACTGCTTGGCCTATTTCGCCATTCCCACACTGTCTTGCGAGGGATGCCCGTAAGCCGCGCAATGGCGCAGTCGTTCATGCCTGAGGCGATGAGCTCGTTGACGGTTGTGAACTCGTCCGCGGACCGCATGCCAGTTCCTTCCGCAGGTGTTGAAGGCAACGTAATTGGTGCCACCGACAGATTCGTCAGCGCGACGAGAGGCTAGGCTGATGTGCTAGCGCGCGAGTGTCGGAACTGGCAGACGAGATGGATTTAGGTTCCATTGCCTTAGGGCGTGGGGGTTCGAGTCCCCCCTCGCGCACTCATGTCGCCTCGCCGACCTCGCGATATTGGCCCTCCATTTGAGAAAATGGGGCACGTTCCGATGGCTCGCGGCAGGAGGAAATCGATGATCGAACTGCTTCCCGATATGCCCGACGGGGTGTTCGGCATCCGGGTGACCGGCAAGGTGAGCGGCGATGACTTACGACAGTTCCGACCCAAGATCGACGAGCTGTCGAAGACGAGCGAGATCAGAATCGTCGAGGTCATCGAAGACTATGAGGGTTTCGGGCCTGGTGGGCTCGTTGAGGATCTCAAGCTCGGGATGGGGATGCTCGCGCATCACCACGCGGCGTTCAAGAGGATCGCCGTCGTGTCCGACAAGGAATGGGTGGCCCTGGCCATGCACGCGTTCGCGTGGATGATCCCCGGCGAGCTCAAAGTCTTTGGCCTCGAAGAGCTCGATGCCGCCAAGGAGTGGGCGGCCGGCTGAGTTTTGCGGCGTGTGTTCTCGCTCCACGAACTCGCCTCCGTCAAACGGTGAAAAACCCTGCCGCACAGCGGAATGGTGGTGCCGAAATCGTGCATCCCTGGAAACCTGCGCCAAACACTCTGGGGGCCTTGGCTTGTCACCAGCGGGCTCACCTGCTCGGCTCGAGCCAACACGAGCATGTCCGGGCGCGGCGGCAAGGGCTGGAATGCAAGTTGGGTACGGCAAATCGGGGTCGGTCAGCGGATGCTGTTAGGCGGACTCATCCTTTCCGATCTTGTCCGCGGCTTCGACCGCGGCCAGCGGCCCCTGTCGGCTCTGCAGCGCCTGCATCGCGGTGCGCGCGTAGATCATCTGGCTGGTGATGGCCATCTGGCCCCGGCCGCGGCCCAGGAAGGTGATGAACCAGGTCACCAGTGTGGTCAACCGATTCTTGTAGCCGACCAGATAGACCAGGTGCAGCACCAGCCACGCCAGCCATGCCAACGGGCCGCCGAATTCGAGTTTCTTGGGCGACTTCGGGATCGGCACCTGGGCCACCGCGTCGAATCGTGACACCGTCGCCATGCTGCCCTTGTCCCAGTATTTGAACGGCTCGCGGTTCGCCGGATCGTCCTGACCCGCCAGCGAGCGCTTGACGATGTCGGTCGCGTAGGCGGCGCCCTGAATCGCGCCCTGCGCCATCCCGGGCACATCGGGGACTGCCATCAGGTCACCCACTACGAACACGTACGGGTGGCCTTTGACAGTCAGATCCGGTTCGACGAGGACCCGGCCGGCCCGGTCGGTCTGGCTGCCATCGGACTGCTCGGCGATCAACTTGCCCAGCGGGCTGGCCTGCACCCCGGCCGACCACACCTTGCAGGCGCATTCGATACGGCGTTCACCACCGTCCTTGTCCTTGACGGTGATGCCCATGTAGTCCACGTCACCATGGCGTTGAGCTGGATCTCGACGCCGAGCTGTTCCAGGCGCTTCTGGGCCTTGAGGCCGAGCTTGGGACCCATCGGCGGCAAGGCGTGACGGTCTCCTGCGACATGAGCTTCGAGGTGACTGTCTTGGCTTGTAGGTCAATGCCTTCCACTTCGCCGAGGCGAACCCTGACGTTCTTCTGGTCGCGCAGTACCAGGCGGGTGGTAGGTGCGATCTCGCCTTCGGAGAGGATGCCCGTGGCTACCTGATAGAGCAGCGGCTGAAAAAGATGCGTCGTGGTCCGCGAGATCAAAGTGACGTCGACGTCGGCGTGCTTGAGGGATCTTGCCGCCTTCAAACCGCCGAATCCGGACCCGATGATCACGACCTGGTGGCGTTGGGCGACGGTGGTCATCTTGCTCCTTCGGGCGCAGCGGCAGGACCGAATGACACCAGCAAACATACCGGCTGACGTCGCCGTGAGGGCTCGAGTCTGTGGCAACCGCCTCCAGTTCGACGATATGGTCGTGGATCTGGCGAAGTCGCAACATTTTCGTCGAACTCGGCGACAAAGCCCGAGGACCTACCGGTCGAACCGGCCCGCCAAATACTCAGTGCGGCACGCATTCCGGGCCAGCTTGCCGCTGGTCGTGCGGGGGATGACGCCGGCCGCGACCATCCGCACATCGGCGACGCGGACCTGATGGTGGCGTGACACCGCCGCGCGGACGGCGTCGACGATCGGTCCGGGCTCGGCGCGACCTGCGCCTGCGGCACGCTCGGCGACGACGACCAGCTCTTCGGCACGTGAACCGGGCACCGAGAACGCCGCGACGTAACCCGAGCGCACCGCGCGTGACGCCTCGCTGACGGTGGCCTCGATGTCGGTCGGGTAGTGGTTGCGGCCGTCGACGATGATCATGTCCTTGATGCGGCCGGTCACGTACAGCTCGCCGTTGACGTATACGCCGAGATCGCCTGTCGCCAACCACAATCCGTTGTCGGGGACACCTTCGGCATGGCTGCCCGCGTCGAGCCGGGTCTGCAGCTTGTTGCCGAATACGCGCTGAGACTCATCGGGCCTGCCGAAGTAGCCACGGCCGATGTTGTTGCCGTGCAGCCAAATCTCACCGACGTGGCAGTCGGCCATCTCGTCGCCGTCAGCGCCGGCGATCACCACCCACTGGTTGGGAATCGCGCGACCGCACGACACATGCGCCACGGCGCCCTCGGCGTCGGCATCGACCACAACAGCGAGCCCGGCGTTGAGCTGGTCGCGGTCCAGATAGATGACACTCGCGGTCTCGTCGGGTGCGATGCTGGCGACCGACAGCGTGGCTTCGGCCATCCCGTAGGAGGGCTTCACCGTCGTCGCCGGGAGTCCGTAGGGCGCGAACGCGGCGTTGAACTCCTCGATGGAGGACATGGTCACCGGCTCGGAGCCGTTGAGAAGTGTGACGACATTGCTCAGGTCGATCGACTCACCCTTGGGTGGCAGACCGCGCTGCGCGCACAGCTCGAATGCGAAGTTCGGCGCGGCGGCCAACGTCGGTCCGGTGGCCGATTCCTCGGCGAGGCGCTTGATCCAGCGGTACGGGCGCCGCACGAACGCCATCGGGTCCATGAGCGTGATGTGGTTGCCGCACAACGCCGGGAACATGATCATGATCAGGCCCATGTCGTGATACAGCGGCAGCCAGCTGACGCCGCGGACGCCCATTTCCAGATCGCCGGCCAGGATCATCTGCATCACGTTGGTGCACACGTTGCGGTGGGTGATTTCGACGCCGGCCGGGGTCCGCGTGGATCCCGACGTGTATTGGAGATACGCGACGTCGTCGGTGTCGCGCGTTACCGGCGTGAACATCGCGGCGAGCGAATCCGGAACGGCGTCCACAGCGATCATGCGGGGTCGCTCGTCGGCGGGCAGGGTGCGTAGGAAGCTGCGGACGGATTCCGATGCCGCGGTCGTCGTCAACACGACGGTGGGTTTGGCGTCGGCCAGCACCGCGGCCAGGCGCTCGGCATGACCGGCGAGGCTGGGTGCGAACAACGGGACCGCGATGTTGCCCGCGTGTACCGCGGCGAAGAACGCCGATACGTACTCGACGCCCTGCGGCGCCAGAACGGCCACCCGGTCTCCCGGCGAGGTGACCTGTTGCAGGCGAGCGCCGATCGAGCGCACCTGCGACCACAGGCCGTTCCAGCTCAGCTCGATGATCTTTCCGTCGGGGTCCGACGAGTAATCCACGAATCTGTAGGCCGGTGCATCGCCGAACGCCGCCCGGTTGCCTTCCAGAAACGATGTCATCATCACGCCGTCCGGCACGACGATGGTGCCATCGGCGAGGACGTAGTCCTCGATGCTGCCGCGTGACGGTTCGACAGACGCACGCGCGGTGTCGCCGTTCAGAGCTTCCCGACCCATAGCGCAAATAATAATAGTGACGCTAAATACCCTATGTCTCCTGGACATATGACGGTTGTCACCGCCGCATGGTGGTGTGACCGTCCTCACATCGCGGTAGCGACAACGGCAGCCCGAACCACGGCAGCACGCTGCTGTCGAAGCGGGTCATGGCACTGATGCGGTCCCCGTCGAGGGTGAGTACCAACAGCCCCGCGGCATGCCGGGCACCTCCCGCACCGCGATGGTACGAGCCGAACGCCAGTTGCCGGTTCGCGCGCGTCGGTACCAGGTCATAGTGCCGCCCAGGCCGCATGACTGCGGCATAGAACCGAGCCACCACATCGCGACCCTGGTATTCCAGCGGCACCGGCGGCATCGAGATGGTGACGTCTTCGGTGAGCAGTGCGACCAGACCGTCGACGTCACCGGATTGGTACGCGCGCACAAACCTGTCCACCAACGCCTGTTCGGCCGGGGAACCCGGCGTGGGCGGAGTCGCAGCGGAGGGGAGTCCCTGGCGCAATCCGGCGCGGGCCCGTTTCAGCGCGCTGTTGACGGAATCGACCGTGCTGCCGAGGATCTCGGCGACCTCGTCGGCGTGATAACCGAGCACGTCGCGCAGGATCAGCACGGCGCGCTGGCGCGGTGCCAGCAATTGCAGGGCCGTCATGAAGGCCAGTGAGATGGTCTCTTGCTGTTCGTATGACGCCTCGGGTATCAGCGCGTCCGGATATGGCTCCAGCCACACCACTTCGCTCAGCCGGGTCGGCTCGGGCGGTTCGATCTCGTTGATGTCCCACTCCTTGGCCGGGCGCCGCTTGGCCGTCCGCAGCGCGTTGAGACAGCGGTTGGTGGCGATCCGGTAGAGCCAGGTCCGGACCGACGACCTTTCTTCGAACCCGCCGAGGTTCTGCCATGCCGACAGCAGCGTGTCCTGCACGGCGTCCTCGGCGACCTGCACCGAACCCAGCATCCGGTAGCAGTGCACCTGCAATTCCCGGTGGTGCGGCTCGGTGAGCTCCCGAAATGCCGCGCCATCACCGGCACGGGCGCGCTCGATCAGTTCCACATACATAGAGACACGCGGCAAGACGAAAACTTGTCGCGGTCACCGCGCCCAGTTTTCGGCGTCCCCGGCGTCTCAACTGATATGACGAAATTCGATATCGCCGGGACCACGGCGATCGTGACGGGTGCGGGCCGGGGGTTCGGCCGCGGCGTCGCGACTGCTCTGGTCGGTGCCGGTGCTCACGTGATCGGCGTTGCCCGTGGCGGCGCCCAACTGGACGATGTCGGTGCGCAACTGGGTGCCAGGTTCACGCCTGTGTGCGCTGACGCCGCCGATGCCGCGACGGCCGTCCAGCTCATCGACCGGTACCGCCCAGCTGTGATCGTGCTGGCGGCCGGTGCGGCTCCACGGATGGGCAGGCTCGTCGAACAGACGTGGGAGAGCTTCAGCGAGAACTCGGCCGTTGCGGCGTACGCAGCGGCGGCGGGTGTCGACCCGGACGCCTTCGTCACGCGCCGGGGAGCGGTCCTCACTCCCGAGCAGGTCGGCAAGGCGATCCTCGAAATCCTCGCCGCACCGCAGCACCGGGCGTATCTGCTCGGTGCCGAAGGTCCTACCCAATTACCGTGAACAGAAAGGATATTCGGATGAACACACCTCCGATCGTGACGGCCGAGGACTGGGACAAGGCGCGACGGCGCCTGCTCGTGAAAGAGAAAGAGCACACTCGAGCGGGTGACGCGCTGGCCGCCGAACGGCGAAGGATGCCGTGGCTGGCGGTCGAGAAGCCCTATGTGTTTCACGGGCCGGACGGCGAACTGAGCCTGCTCGACCTGTTCGCCGGGCGCCGCCAGCTGATCGTGTACCGGGCGTTCTTCGAACCGGGCGTATACGGCTGGCCCGAACACGCCTGCCGCGGATGCTCGATGGTCGCCGACCATGTCGGCAACCTCGCGCATCTCAACGCACGCGATACGACACTCGTATTCGTGTCCCGAGCGCCGCAGGCCGATATCGCGCGGGTGCAGCAGCGGATGGGATGGGATATCCCGTGGTACACCATCACCGACAGCTTCGACTCCGACTTCGGCGTCGACGAATGGCACGGCACCAATGCACTCATCCGCGACGGCGAGTCGGTCTTCCGGACCTACTTCGTGGACAACCGCGGTGACGAGGTGTTCGGCAACACCTGGAGCTACCTGGACATCACCGCACTCGGGCGGCAGGAAGACTGGGAGGATTCGCCGGACGGATACCCGAAGACGCCGCCGTACCAATGGTGGAACTGGCACGACGAGTACGAGGATCCACGGTCGCCTGACGAGTGGATCGCGCGGGCGACGGCCGCGCAGGAACTCTTCAAGTGACTCTTTTCGGGCGCAGGCTCTGTGCGGTGCTCGCGGCGTGTTCGGCCGCACTGCACGGTGTTTCCCTCCTGTCAGAGACGGGCATCGCCGCGGTGCTCACTGCGGCGATGCTCGTCGCGTGTCTGTACTGCGCCCGCGATCTGTGGGGGCAGGGGACGCTGCGGGCGTGGACGACGGTAGCGCTGATGAATCTCGCCATGATCGCGGTGCACCTGCCCATGCCGGTGGGTCATCACCATGGCGCTCAAGGGGCAAGCCCGCACACCGAGGCGATGACAGCGGCCACCTGGCTCGCTCTGGCCGAGATCACCGCTGCGGCGTCAGTATTGTTCTGGCGCACGCGATCCCGCGACATCCTCCTGGGGCAGCGTCACAGCGTCCATCAAGCAACGTGCTTGCAGGGTGCGGTCGCGGCACGTCGCGAGCAGGGCGCGGCGGTCGATCCGTGACCAATCAAGTTGGTAGCCCGCATGTTCGGCGAGGTACTGCAGGAAAACCCGTTGGGTGCGGCCGTTGCCCTCCCGGAACGGGTGCAGCCGGTTGATCGCGGTGAAGTGTCTGCCTAGCCCTTCGACGAACTCGTCGCGGTCCAGGCCGCAGAGGTAATCGTCCTCCTGGATCCGGACGAACACGTGCGCGGCAGCGGCCACCAGCGTTCGCGCAGGCGCGAATTGGCTGGTGCTGCCCGACTTGAAGATGTCCACGGTCCGCAGCTGGCCGGCGAACGGATAGACGTCTCCGAACAGATGCCGGTGGATCGCCTTGAGGTGCTCCAGGTCGAAATCTCCCGGCAACGGATGCTCTGACAGCTGGATGTGCCGGACGGTGACGAGATCGTGCTCGGCCGTCACCAACGCGGCGATGGTGCGGGCATGCACCAGGTTGGTCAGTATCCCCGTCGTGGGATCGACGTAACTGGACCGACGGGGCATGACCTTCTCAGATCGTGTTGATCCGCGAAGCAGTGCGGCGCACGAGTTCATCGGCGTCGATCGCGCCGTGCTCGTAACTCTGAAGGTCGCCACGGAGTTCCTCCGACGGCGCGCCGGCTTCCAGGCCCGCGGTGTGCACGGCGGCGTTGACCGCAGCGGTGCGGGCGGCAACCTGCTCGGCGAGCTGGCGTTCGATGAGCTTGCGGTGCCGGGTGAACAACCGCGGATTGTCCATCGAGAACACCGCCGTCGCGACACCGTCGCGCTCATAGAGCGCCACGAACGATGCCGCAGACGCGTCGCCGTCGACGAATCGGACGACGTCACCGGGCTGCCGGTGCCCGGCGAATTGCAGTTGGCGCCCATACTGTTTGGACCAGAAGTACGGTGCGGCATGCGGTGCGGGGGGCGTGCCGAGGATCGCCGAGGCCACAATGCGGGCCTGCTGGGTGGCGTTGGTCCAATGTTCGCTGCGGTGGTGTGCCCCGAGGTGGACGTTGAACGACGTCGCGCAGTCGCCGACGGCGTACACACCGGGCGCCTCGGTACGGCACGAATCGTCGGTGCGGAAGCCGTTCTCGATGGTGATCTCCGAATGCGTCAACCACTCCGTATTGGGTACCGCGCCCACGCCGACGACGACCACGTCGGCGGCTAGCTCAGTGCCGTCGTCGAGCAGCACGCCCGTGACCCGGTCCTCAACGGTCACCCCGGACACGCAGACACCGGTCAGCAACGTCACGCCGTTCTGCGCGTGCAGCGCCGTGCACGCCGCCGCGATCTCTTCGCCGAGAATCCCGGCAAGTGGCGCCTTGGACATCTCGACAACGGTGACGTCGATGCCGCGGCCGGCTGCGGTGCTGGCGACCTCTGCCCCGATGAACCCTGCACCGACGACCACCAGCCGCTGCGCCTTCTCGAGGGAACTGCGGAGCGCGCGGGCGTCGTCGACCGTGCGCAGGGTGTGCACACCGGGCAGTGCCGGGCAGCCCGGCAGTGAGCGGGCGCGCGCTCCGGTGGCCAATACGACGGCGTCGGCGTCCAAGGTGGAGCCGTCGTCGAGTGTCACGGTGTGCCCGCCGCTCGCATCGGAGGTCAGCCCGACTGCGGCGCGGCCCAGCACCCACTCGGCTCGCAGCGCGTCGATGTCGTCCGATTCCGCCAGCTCGAGCGAGGGCTCGCCGGTCAGATATTCCTTGGACAGCGGCGGGCGGTCGTAGGGCATGTGCGGCTCGTCGCCGATGACGGTGACCCGTCCTTCGTATCCGGCGGCGCGCAGCTCCCGGACCGTGGACAGGCCGGCAAGGGATGCGCCGATCACGACGATCGATGTCGGGTGGCTCATGATGCGCTCGCTTCGAGCCAGATCTGGCCGTCCTCGACGCCGACGCGATGCGTGCGTACCGCGATTTTCGCGGGCGGTCCGGACACCTCGCCCGTGCGCAGGTCGAAGCAGGATTCGTGCAGCGGGCACTCTACGGTGCAATCCTCGACCCAACCGTCGGCCAGCGACGCATCCTGATGAGTGCACGTGTCGTCGATGGCGAACAGACCGGAGTCGGTATGGAAGATCGTGATCGGGTCCTGGCCCTCTAACCGCACGGTGAGCACCTCGCCGACGGGCAGCTCATCGAGCTGTCCGACGACACTACGGCCGGACGTCGGCGAGCCGATGGGCTCGGTCGACGGCAGGGAAGACGCATCCACAGCCACAGTCCTTTCGTCGTTGCGATAGGCGCAACATGTTCTTATAACGCAACAGTCTGCTCCTGTGAGCCGCCTCACGTCAACCCGTTGACATGACCTAGGCCATACGCAATCATTGATGCGGAAGGCGCACTCGTTGCGTGTTCAGCAACAAAAAACCGAAGGGGAGACGATACGCGATGAGCGACTGCCCGCCCTGTCGGCAGAGTGCATGCGCACGGCGACGTGCGCGCACTCAAACAGCCCCGACGAACTTTTCGTGATCACGCGTCCGAACAACGCCAATTCGACTGTGGCGTTCGGCTTCTCGGGTCACGGATCCACATTCATACCGGCGCTGGCGAGATGCTGGCCGATCTCGCAGGCACCGGTGCCACAGCCCATCCCATCGAACTCTTCGACACACGACGGTTGGTGAAATTTATGACGACAATCGACAACCCCACGCCTGCAGCCGCGGGTACCAATCCCGAAGGCGGCAGCCTCATTCGCACATTGGGCGGCGAATACTATTGGGACCCTGAGATTTTCCGGTCCGAGCAGGAGAACATCTTCGAGAAGATGTGGTTCTGCGCGGTGCGCAGCAGCGACCTGCCCGAACCAGGTGATTTCCGCAAGGTCCAGGTGGGCCGGGAGAGCGTGCTGATCGTCCGTGGCCGGGACAAGCAAATCCGCGCATTCCTGAACATCTGCCGGCACCGCGGAGCGATGCTGTGCACCGAGGACTCGGGTGCGGTCAAGCGGCATCTGCGCTGCCCGTACCACGCCTGGACCTACGGGCTGGACGGCAAGCTGGTCGCGGCCCCCAACTTGGGCACGCTCAAGGGTGAGGACGGTGCGGACATCGACCGCACCGAATACGGTCTGGTGCCCGTCGCGCTGCGTGAGTGGCTCGGCTACGCGTGGGTCTGCCTGGCGGACGAACCGCCGTCGTTCGAGAACGACGTGATCGGTGCAGTCACCGAACGGCTGGGCGATCCGGCCGCCATCGACCACTACCACATCGATGAGTTGGCTGTCGGCCGCCGGGTGGTCTACGACGTGGCTGCCAACTGGAAGCTGATCGTCGAGAACTTCATGGAGTGCTACCACTGCGCCACCATCCACCCTGAGCTGACCGAGGTGCTGCCGGAGTTCGCCGACGGGCTGGCTGCGCAGTACTTCGTCGGGCACGGTGCCGCGTTCGGTGAGGATGTCGACGGTTTCACCATCGATGGCCGGGCCGGCTTCGACACCATCGACGGCGTCACGGAAGACCAGGACCGCAAGTACTACGCGATCACGGTGCGGCCGACGGTGTTCATCAACCTGGTGCCCGATCACGTGATCCTGCACCGGATGTTCCCGCTGGCCCACGACCGCACCATCGTGGAATGCGACTGGCTGTACGTGCCCGACGTGGTTGCTTCGGGTAAGGATGTCGAGCATTCGATGGAGCTGTTCCATCGGGTCAATCAGCAGGACTTCGAAGCCTGTGAACGTACACAACCGGCAATGTCCTCACGGGCATACCGAAATGGGGGTGTACTTGTACCCGCCGAGCACCACATCGGGGAATTCCACGAGTGGACGCTGGCCAAATTGGGCGACACCCAGTCGAAGGGGTAGCTGATGTCCGATATCGGGATGACGATGCAGCCCAGCCTTTACATCGACGGAAAGTGGGTGCATGCCGGCGACGGCGGCACGCGCGACATCGTCAACCCGGCGGACAGCACCGTAGTCGCTGTCGTCGACGAGGCCACAGCGGCGGATGCGTCCGCCGCTGTGGCCGCGGCCCGGACTGCGTTCGACAGCGGTCCGTGGCCGCACACGCCGATCGCCGAACGTGCCGCGGTGCTCGACCGCATCGCCGACCTGTTGGCCCGCGACCGTGACGAGCTCGCCCGAATCGAGACCCTCGATACGGGGAAGACGTTGCGGGAGAGCCACATCGACATCGACGATGTGATCTCGGTGTTCCGCTACTACGCCAACCTGGCGGCAGTGGAGGCCGACCGGGTTGTCGACGTCGGCGATCCGACGGTGATCAGCAGGGTGGTGCGGGAACCGGTCGGAGTGTGTGTGCTGATCGCACCGTGGAACTACCCGTTGCTGCAGATCGCCTGGAAGATCGCGCCAGCGCTGGCCGCCGGATGCACCATGGTGGCCAAACCCAGCGAGGTCACCCCGCTGAGCACCATCGTGCTGGTCCGGCTGGCCGAGGAGGCCGGTGTTCCGGCCGGCGTGCTCAACCTGATCCAGGCCAGCGGCGCCGCGGTCGGCGCCGCTCTGACCGATACGCCCGACGTCGACCTCATCTCGTTCACCGGCGGGGCGGCCACGGGGACGTCGATCGCCCGCACCGCGGCCGCTCACGCGACCCGCGTGGCACTGGAGCTCGGGGGCAAGAATCCCCACATCGTGTTCGCAGACACCGATTTCGACATCGCCGTCGATCGGGTGCTGACCGGTGTCTTCATGCACTCCGGGCAGGTCTGCTCGTCGGGTACGCGGCTGATCATCGAGGAGTCCATCGCCGACGAATTCGTGGCGGCGCTGGTCGCTCGAGCGGAGCGGATCAGATTCGGGGACGGTCTCGATGAGACCAGCGAGACCGGGCCGTTGGTGTCGCTGGCACACCGGGAGAAGGTGGAATCCTATGTGGCATTGGGGATTTCCGAGGGTGCAAAGTTGGTCACCGGGGGTGCGCGGCCAACCGATCCCAAGTACGCGGCAGGCAGTTTCTACCCACCCACCATCTTCGACCACTGCGATCGGAGCATGCGGGTGGTGACCGAGGAGACCTTCGGTCCGATCCTGACCGTCGAGCGGTTCAGCACCGAGGCCCAGGCGATCGAGCTGGGCAACGACACACCGTATGGCCTTGCCGCCGGTGTCCGCACCGCGGACCCGGCAAGGGCCGAACGCGTCGCGCGCGCATTGCGGGCAGGCACGGTGTGGATCAACGACTTCGGCTTCTACACACCGGCCGCCGAGTGGGGCGGCTTCAAGAAGTCGGGGAACGGCCGCGAGCTCGGACCGACGGGGCTCGCCGAATATCAAGAGATCAAACACATCTGGAACAGCACCTCGCCGTCGGTGGCGGGCTGGTTCAACGGCGAATAACCCACCACTTCTCTCGAAGGATGCACCACCATGTCAATTCGGTCAGACAGCCAAGCCGATGAAAGTGGGATGGAGGACTTCGGCTACAAGGAGTCCTTGGACCGCAGTATCGGCAAGTTCGCGAGTTTCGCGGCCGGGGTCAGTTACATCTCGATCCTGACCGGTACCTTCCAGCTTTTCTATGTCGGTTTTGGCAATGCCGGCCCGGCCTATCTGTGGTCGTGGCCAATGGTTTTCGTCGGCCAGATGGCTGTCGCGTTGTGTTTCATGGAGCTCTCCGCCAAGTACCCGGTCGCCGGGTCGGTCTACAACTGGTCGAAGAAGCTCGGCAGCCGCATCGTTGGGTGGAGCTCAGGCTGGCTGATGCTGACCGCGTCCATCGTCACGCTCTCGGCGGTGGTGCTGGCATTGCAGCTCAACCTGCCCCGGCTGTGGAGCGGCTTCCAGATGATCGGTGACGGCACCGGAAAGTACGACTTCGCCGCCAACGCAATCATTCTGGGCGTTATCCTGATCGCCTTCACCACCACGATCAACGCCTTCGGCGTGCGGCTGATGGCGATGATCAACAGCGCCGGCGTGTTCATCGAGCTGATCGCGGCCGTGCTCATCGCCGTCATCCTGGCGTTCAACATCAAGCGTGGTCCCAGCGTGTTCTTCTCCACCCACGGTTACGGTGCGGATCTGCCGGGCGGGTACATGGGTGCCTTCCTGGTGGCATCGCTGGCGTCGCTGTACGTGATGTATGGCTTCGACACGGCCAGCTCGCTGGGCGAGGAGACGGTCGAACCCCGACGTACCGCACCGAAGGCCATCCTGCGGGCGATCTTGGCGTCCTTCGTGATTGGTGGGGCCATCCTGGTGTTCGCCGTGATGTCCGCGCCGGATCTCAACGACCCGCTGCTGGGCAGCCCCGACGGCAGCCTGCAGTACATCGTCGAGAAGGTGATGTGGGGTCCGCTCGGCAAGATCTTCCTGGTCTGCATCGTGGTGGCGGTGACGGTGTGTTCATTGGCCGTGCACACTGCGGCCATCCGGCTCACGTTCGCCATGGCCCGTGACAACGCTCTTCCGTTCGGCGAGAAGCTGGCTCGCGTCCATCCCAAGACTCAGGCCCCGGTGGTCCCGGCCGTCGTGATCGGTGTGATCGCCGCGTTGATCCTCGTGATCAACCTCGGTCAGCCCAAGGTGTTCACGGTGTTGACGTCGATCGCCATCATCATGATCTACCTCGCCTATCTGATGGTGACCGGCCCGATGCTCAAGAAGCGGCTGCAAGGCCAGTGGCCGCCGGCCGACCTCAAGGAAGGCAACTACTTCACCATGGGCAAATGGGGTATGGCGGTCAACATCTTCGCCGTGCTGTGGGGCGTTGGCATGGCTATCAACCTGGCGTGGCCGCGCGTCGCCATCTACGGCGATCCCTGGTACAACACCTGGGGCGCGTTCGTCTACATCGGCGTCATCCTCGGCCTTGGTCTCGTGTGGTACTTCGTCAAGGGCCGTCATCACCTCGGCACTCTGGCCTCCCACGCGGCGGACAAGCAGTAAGCCGCAGTCTGCCAGCGCCCCAACATGTTCCGTGCGATAGCCGGCGGAGCCCACTGAACCCTGCGGGTCCACCAGACCCGTGCTGCGATCGGACGCAACGTCGGCTCCTGCTCGCAGCGCCCACCGACACCTTTGTCACACCCGATTCCGGAAGGCACGACCGATGAGCGAAAACTCCACACCCGTTGCGACCTACGACTACGTCATCGCCGGCGGCGGTACTGCGGGATGTGTTCTCGCGGCCAGGCTCAGCGAGGACCCGTCGGTCAGCGTGTGCCTCATCGAGGCGGGCCCGTCGGA
>NZ_LZTB01000090.1 GCF_001665685.1 Mycobacterium sp. 852013-50091_SCH5140682 | reverse complement strand
CAGCGGGCGAGTGTGATCGCGACCTGTAGTTCGGTCGCGCTTTCGTATAGTTCGACGGGCCCGGGTGGCGGGGGTGCGGTGGAGTGGTAGTGCGCCCCGGTGGGTGTGACGAATTCGGCTGTGTGAACACCGTTTTGGACCGTCGTCGTCACCGCCCAGCCGGGTGACTCCTTGACGTAATTGCACCGCTCACACGCCCCGAGACCGTTGAGCGCACTGGTCGCCCCGCCAGCGGCGTGCGGTTGCGCGTGGTCGCGGTGCCGAATCGGGGCATCGCAATACGGGGTGCGGCAGCGCTGATCCCGCAACCCGATGAACCTCGCCAAGGCTTTGGGGAACAGTCGCGACCGCGATTCCATCGCCACCAGTGCGCCGGACTTCGGATGCCGGTAGAGCCGTCGCAGCGTGGCCCGGGACCGCTTGTCGGCGACTGCATCGCGGACGAGTTTGCGGGCCACCGCCGCGGGCATCGGCCCGTAACCCTCGACCACAGCCGGACTGTCATCGTCGCCGAACAACGTCTGATCAGAAATCGTCATATTGACCGCGATCGGTTCGGGTACGGCGGCCGGACGGCCCGTGACCCGCTCCACGGCCGTATCGGCCATCACCTGACCGCGGGTTCGGCCGTCGAACGTCGTATCCGCCTGGCCCTTGAGCGCCGCGTACATGCCGACGCCCTGGGCCACCGGCACCAACACGGTCACTCGTGTCATACAGTCCGGTGCCGGCCGGATGGTCACCGTGCGATCCTCGGCGGCCTTAGCCACCCGATCCACGATGGCCTGCGGATCCAGGCGGTAGGCGATCGTCTTGGCCTGCGCTTCGATCCGCGCGTCGCCCATCCCCTCGAGCCGGGTGACATCGGCGCACATCTCAGCGTCCAACACGCGGCGGTCCTCGACCGATAAGCAGGCCGACTCCCGCACGATCAGCGTGGCCCGCCATTCGGAGAGCACCCCGGACTCCAACGCCGCCAAGGTGTGCGGCATCTCGTACACGAGTGCTGTGGCCAACCCGAGGTGGCGGCTGCCGCAGTTCGGCGAATCGTGGCGCGCCAACGCGACCTCGCTCGCCACCCCGCGGCCCTGGTTGGCGCGCGGCACTCCCGCGGCCGCCTCGGCGGCGCGGCGCTTGGCATCCAGCAGCGCCGCACACCGGGCCTGCCCGGCGGCCGCCGCCGACTTCACCCGCTCCAATTCCTCGATCCGCCGATGCAACGCAGCCTCGTCAGCAC
>NZ_LZTB01000089.1 GCF_001665685.1 Mycobacterium sp. 852013-50091_SCH5140682 | reverse complement strand
CGGATGACCGATACGTCGTTGCGCGACGGGAGTCATCACAAGCGTCATCAGTTCACCGAGGACGAGGTCGGTGCCATCGTCGCGGCCTTGGATGCTGCGGGTGTGCCGGTCATCGAGGTCACCCACGGCGACGGGCTGGGTGGCTCGAGCTTCAACTACGGGTTCTCCAAGACCCCGGAGCAGGAGCTGATCAAGCTGGCCGCCGAGACGGCCAAGGACGCCAAGATCGCCTTCCTGATGTTGCCGGGGGTGGGCACCAAGGAAGACATCAAGGAAGCCCAGAACAACGGCGGCTCGATCTGCCGGATCGCGACGCACTGCACCGAGGCCGACGTCTCGATTCAGCACTTCGGCCTGGCCCGTGAGCTGGGGCTGGAGACCGTGGGGTTCCTGATGATGAGCCACACGATCAGCCCGGAGAAGCTGGCCGCGCAGGCCCGCATCATGGCCGATGCCGGTTGCCAGTGCGTGTACGTCGTCGATTCGGCCGGGGCCCTGGTTTTGGATGGGGTGGCTGATCGGGTGGCGGCGTTGGTCGCCGAACTCGGCTCGGATGCGCAGGTGGGTTTTCATGGGCATGAGAACCTCGGCCTGGGTGTCGCCAACTCCGTCGAAGCCGTGCGTGCGGGTGCCAAGCAGATCGACGGGTCGTGCCGCCGGTTCGGGGCGGGGGCGGGTAACGCGCCGGTCGAGGCGTTGATCGGGGTGTTCGACAAGATCGGTGTGAAGACCGGGATCGACTTCTTCGACATCGCCGACGCCGCCGAAGAGGTGGTCGCACCGGCGATGCCGGCCGAATGTCTGCTCGATCGCAACGCGCTGATCATGGGTTACTCGGGTGTGTATTCGAGTTTCCTCAAGCACGCCATCCGTCAGTCCGAGCGCTACGGGGTGCCCGCGCACCAGCTGCTGCACCGGGCCGG
>NZ_LZTB01000088.1 GCF_001665685.1 Mycobacterium sp. 852013-50091_SCH5140682 | reverse complement strand
TGGTAGGCCATTACCCCACCAACAAGCTGATAGGCCGCGGGCCCATCCCACACCGCAAAAGCTTTCCACCACACACCATGAAGCATGCGGTCATATTCGGTATTAGACCCAGTTTCCCAGGCTTATCCCAAAGTGCAGGGCAGATCACCCACGTGTTACTCACCCGTTCGCCACTCGAGCACCCCGAAGGGCCTTTCCGTTCGACTTGCATGTGTTAAGCACGCCGCCAGCGTTCGTCCTGAGCCAGGATCAAACTCTCCAAACAAAAACCCCGGGACAAACCCGAAAGCAAAACAGTTCAGAAAAATCCGACCTAACAAAACGACACCAAAACTGGCATCAAAAAAACAGGTCACACCCTAAACGGGAAAAGAATGCAACCAAAAAACAACAAACAAAAACCACCAAACACACTATTGAGTTCTCAAACAACACACCCGAGCCAACCGCACAGTCATCCCGCGGCCAAAAGCCGCGAAACTAAGGGCGGACAGTAAGAAACCCCCACCAAAGTGGGAGACTCACTCGGACTTTGTCTTCACTCCCCGGCCTCAGACCGTGTCGCTCCGACTTGGAATAAGTTACGCCAGGGCCAACAACGAGTCAAATTCCCAGGTCGCCCCCACAACACTGCAGGTCAGAGGCCCGGGAACCGGCAGGCTACGCCCCGACGCGCTCGACACCGGCAATGTTGCGCTTGCCACGTCGCAACACCAGCCAACGGTCATGCAAAAAGTCGGCGGCCTGTGGTACCCACTCGTCACTTTCAATACGGATGTTGTTGACGTACACGCCACCTTCGGCGACGTTGCGTCGCGCGGCTCCCTTACTTGCCGCCAGTCCACTCGCCACCAACAAATCGGTGATCGTGTCGGCACCGCCGGGCTTCAATTCGGCGACCTGTCCGCTACTCGCCTCCCGCAGAGCCGCGGACAGCGTGGACTCGTCGAGATCCGTCAGCTCGCCACGCCCGAACAGCGCCTGGCTGGCGAGTTCGACGGCTCGGGTCGCCGCTTCGCCGTGGACGAGCGTCGTCAACTCACGCGCCAACCTCCTCTGTGCGGCGCGCTCGTGCGCACGGGTCCGGGTGGCTTCGTCGAGCTCGGCAAGTTCCTCGGCGGACAGGAACGTGAACCACCGCAGGTACCGCACCACATCGGCGTCGGCCGCATTGACGAAGTACTGGTACCAGGCATACGGGCTGGTCAGCTCGGGGTCGAGCCAGAGATTTCCGCCACCGGTGGACTTGCCGAACTTCTTGCCTTCGGAGTCGGTGACAAGCGGCGTCGTCATGGCATGCACTGTCGCCCCGAGTTTCTGGCGCACGAGCCGGGCCCCGGCGACGATGTTTCCCCACTGGTCAGAGCCACCGATCTGCAACGCGCAGCCGTGCCGTTGGTGAAGTTCGACGTAGTCGTTGGCCTGCAACAACATGTAGCTGAACTCCGTGTAGGAGATGCCGTCGCCTTCGAGACGGCGTCGGACGGTGTCCCGGTCGAGCATCACATTGACCGAGAAGTACTTGCCGATATCTCGGAGAAACTCGATGGCCGACAACTCGCCGGTCCAGTTCAGGTTGTTTTCGACGATCGCACCGGTCGGGGAGTCGTTGAACTCGACAAACCTCTCCAGCTGGCCACGGATGCGGCCGGCCCAGTCGGCCACCGTGTCGGCGGTGTTGAGGGTTCGTTCCCCGGTTTCCCGCGGGTCACCGATCATCCCCGTGGCGCCGCCGGCCAAGACGATGGGCCGGTGGCCTGCCTGCTGGAAGCGGCGCAATGTCAGCAACGGCACCAAATGCCCGGCATGCAAGCTCGGCGCGGTGGGATCGAAGCCGGAGTACACGGTCACCGGACCGTTGGCCAGATCCTCGGCCAGTGCATCACGGTCGGTCGATTGCGCGATGAGTCCGCGCCAGTCCAGCTCCTCCAGGATGTCCGTTGACATAGGGAGATCATGCCGCATCGGCGCATCGCTCCACCGTCCGGCGATCAGTCGCTGCCGCCGGGTGCGGGTGCCCGCGGGCTTCTCCGGTACGCCGACACCTCACGGTGTCCCTTCAGCCAGAATCGCCAGGGTCGGTCTGCCGCCACGCTGACACCGACGCGCGGCCCGTCGACCGCCGCGTGCTGAGCAGCGAGCCGCAGCCGGACCGGACTGCTCTCGTCGAACAGATCGATTCCGTTGTCCTCCATGATGATTCCGAGTGCCGAACACAGATTGCCGGGTCCTCGGGCCAACGCCGATGGTGTCACCGCGGCGCCCCGGCGGTCTTGGGCCTGCGCCACTCCCCCGGTGATGGCTGCCGCCCGCAACAGCACCGCGCCTGCGACCCCGTTGTAACCGCACACCACGTTGGCGCACACGTGGATGCCGTGGCTGCGGTAGGTGTAGAGCCGCCCGGGCGGGCCGTACATCACCAGGTTGCGGCCCCGCGGACCGCGGAAGGAGTGGGATGCGGCGTCCGGCCAGGGCCCGTCTGGCGGGCCGCCGTAGGCCTCGACCTCGACGATCGTCGCCTCGACGCCACGTCCGCTGAGCTGGGCACCGAGCAGCCGACGGGCTGCCGCGACGGGGTCCCCTACCAGTCGTTCGGCGCCCACCCGAGCGATTCTGCACTGCCGCGCCGCACGCCGTTGACACAGGCCCGTGCCCGGGTGGATATTCATTACATGATGACTTCATCGGCTGATGAATTCCGATCCTCGCCGGCTGTCGACATCGACGGGCTGAACGTGGTTCGTGGCAAGCGGCCGGCGCTGCGCGACGTCACGGTGCAGATCGCGCGTGGCACGATCACCGGCCTGCTCGGGCCCTCGGGCTGCGGAAAAACAACGTTGATGCGGTGCGTCGTCGGCACCCAGATCGTCGCCTCCGGATCGGTGACTGTGCTGGGACACCCCGCAGGCAGTGCTCCGCTGCGCCACCGGGTCGGTTACGTCACGCAGGATCCGACCATCTACGACGACCTTCGGGTCATCGACAACGTCCGCTATTTCGCCGCTCTGTACGGCACCACCGTCAAAGCCGCCGATGAGGCGGTTCAGGCGGTGGGCCTGCACGACCACCGAACCGCGTACTGCGGCAATTTGTCCGGCGGTCAACGCACCCGCGCATCGCTGGCCTGCGCGCTGGTCGCAGACCCTGAGCTGCTCGTCCTGGACGAACCCACCGTCGGCCTCGATCCCGTGCTGCGCGTCGAACTCTGGGAGCAGTTCCGCGAGCTGTCCCGGCGCGGAGCCACGCTGCTGGTCTCCAGCCACGTCATGGACGAGGCCGACCATTGCGGTGACCTGCTCCTGATGCGCGAAGGGCGCCTGCTCGCCCACACCACCCCGGCCCAACTCCGGAAGGACACGTCATGCACATCTCTGGAGGAAGCGTTTCTGACCGTCATCCGGCAGCGCACCGCGGCCTGACCCAACGCAGCAGGCTCAGCCCGCAGGCCTACCTCGCCACGACCGGCCGGATTCTGCGCCAGCTCGCCGCCGATCACCGCAGCGTGGCGATGATCCTTGTAGTGCCGAGCCTGGTCATCACCCTGATGTACTTCATGTTCCACGACGCCCCGCACCGGCCGGGCGCACCGAATCCGTTCAACAACGCCTGCCTGATCATGCTCGGGGTGTTCCCCCTGGTGGTGATGTTCCTGATCACCTCGATCACCATGCAGCGCGAACGGGTTTCGGGGACCCTCGAACGGATCCTGACCACCCCGTTGCGCCGGTTCGACCTGCTCGCCGCCTACGGCACCGCGTTCTCGATCGCGGCCGCAGCGCAGGCGAGCTTGGCGTGCGTCGTCGCATTCTGGTTCCTCGGCTTCAGCACCGCGGGCAGCCCGCTGCTGGTATTCCTCATCGCCATCATCAACGCTGTGCTCGGCGTCGGATTGGGCCTGTTGTGCAGCGCGTTCGCGCGCACAGAGTTCCAGGCCGTGCAGTTCATGCCGGTGGTGATCGTGCCGCAGTTGCTGTTGTGCGGCATCATCGTGCCTCGCGAGGCGCTGCCCGAATGGCTGCAGTGGATCAGCAACGTACTGCCGGCCAGCTATGCGCTCGAGGCGCTGCAGCAGGTCGGCTCCCATCCGGACCTCACGGCCGTCGCGGCGCGGGACATCGCCGTGGTGGTGGGGTTCGCCGCCGTGGCGCTGGGTCTGGCGGCGGCGACCCTGCGACGACGGACGCCATGAGCGAACGCAAACGACCAGGACGGCCACCAGGACCGTCCGACACCCGGGAACGAATCCTCGCCAGTGCGCGGGAGTTGTTCGCGCGCAACGGAATCGACAAGACATCGATCCGGGCGATCGCCACCGACGCCGGGGTGGACCCCGCGTTGGTCCACCACTACTTCGGCACCAAGACGCAACTGTTCGCCGCCGCGATCCACATTCCGATCGATCCGATGACCGTGATCGGACCGCTGCGGGACGTTCCGATCGAGCAGCTCGGCCACACGCTGCCCACAATTCTGTTGCCGCTCTGGGATTCCGAGATGGGCAAAGGGCTGATCGCCACATTGCGCTCGATCCTGGCGGGCAGCGAGGTCTCGCTGCTGCGGACCTTCTTGCAGGACATCATCGTCGGCGAGGTCGGACCCCGCGTCGACAGCCCACCGGGCAGCGGCCGGACCCGGGTGCAGTTCGTGGCATCCCAGCTCGTCGGTGTGGTGATGGCGCGTTACATCCTGGAGCTGGAGCCGTTCAAATCACTGTCAGTCGAGCAGGTCGCCGAGACCATCGGCCCCAACCTGCAGCGGTACCTGACCGGGGAACTACCCGGCCTCGGGTGAGCCGGCCAGCGCCAACAACCGCTCGTGCTCGGCGTCGTCGACCTCGACGGCCTCATCGACGAGCAAGACCGGAATACCGTCGGCGATGCGGTAGGCCCGCCGCAACCGCGCGTTGTACAGCCAGTCATTACCGGCGAGCAATAGGGGCCCGCGGTCCTGCGGGCACACCAGGATCTTGAGGAGCTTTTCGTCGATCACCGATCAGCCGACCGGGACGTTGATGCCGGAGTTGTTGGGGCCCAGCGAGATGCCCGGAGTACCCGGCGCACCCGGAATGGGCACCTGGCCGGGGCCCGTCTGGTTGATGCCCGCGGAGATACCTCCGGAGGACTGCGAGCCGTTGGACCTGGCCTGCAACTTGCGCTGATATGACAGCGTGTTCTTGAGCGCGTCGATCAGCGGCATCTGGTCGGGTTTCTTGTCGAGCGCCGCGACGATGGCATCGCGGTTGGCGTTCGACGGTTTGAAGCCCTGCGCCCGCAACTGCAAGACCGAGTGGATCAGCTGGGAGATCTGGCCGCCACCTGAGCCGGTGTCGTATTCCTTATCGATGATGGCGAGCGCCTCGTCGGCCGTCATCTGCGGGGCCGGTGGCGTGTCCGCCGTCGCCGCCGCGTTCGCATTGGCGTCGGCCGCTGGATCGGCGAGGGCGACCGGCGCTGCTACGCCTGCCAGCAAGCCTGCGGCGAGTGCACTACCGGCCACCGCGCCGGTGACGGTCCGCCGCCAACGGTTTCCGCTCGTCTGCGATGTCATCAATCCTCCAGTCGGTGCGCCGCTTGGCGGAGCCTAACAGGGCTCCGACGATACGGCTGCTAGGACGGATCGGCAGCCGTATCGGGCTCGCCCTGTCCTGCGGTCAGTTCGGTCCATACGGCCACGGTCAGCGTCTTGTACGTCTGGGTATCGGGATCGAAGTACCAGGAGTTACGGCGGGCCGGTTTCGGGACCCCCGCGGCCTGCAGCGGGCCCGCCATCGGCCGGTACGACGCGCCGAGCTTCATGTCGGCGACCACGTGCACGAAGTCCGGCGGGTTGCCCACGGGCAGGTCCGCGAGCGCGTGCGTGAGATCGGCGGTGGGGATGCTGCCGCCCGGGCGCAGGGCCAGAGCGGTGACGGCCACCTGCTGGCCGGCAAGGTCGACGCCGTAGGTCACGGCGAGGTCGACGGCGTCGAGGCGTCCCACGGCGTCGCTGATCGGAGTGCCGTAGACCGGTCCGCGATCGGTGTGGATCACGGCGCTGCGGTTGTCCACCTGCCAGTAGTCGCCGTCCTCGTCGCGACGGAACAGGAATTCGGTGGACACCCACGTGTCGGCCGGCGCGAAGACGCCGCGCTTGACGGCGGCGGTCGGATCGACCGGCCCACGCGGATGGGCCAGCAGCACGCCGACCTCGTTGGGTTCGGCCTTGCGGACGAAGCCCTGCTCGTCCTCGAGGATGAGATCGTCGTCGGCGTCGTAGGCGGCGAGCTCGATGTGCCCGGCACCGGGCAGCGGCCGGCCCTTGCTGCCGATCTTGGCGCCGGACACGTTGGCCAGCACCGCCTGCCCGTCGGTGGTCGCGAAGAACTCCACCACTTGTGCGGGCTCGAATATCTCGACCACCCGCTTCCACAGCCCGGCGGGCATGCCGGAGCCGATGAACAGCCGTACCGGATGCGAGCCGACGAGGGAGAACGACGGGTCGTCGATGACCTCGCGCAGCATCGCCCAGGTGTAGGACACCACGGTGACGCCGTATTGGCGGATCTCCTGGAGGAACCGGTCGGGCTGCAGGCCGCGCGACAGCGCGATGCGCGAGCCGCCCACGACTGCCCCGCCGAGAGCGACCAGCAGCCCCGACTGGTGATGCAGCGGCGTCAGGCAGTACACCGTGTCCCCGCGGCCGAGGTTGGCCGCCGACGCGGTGCCGAACGCCGACAGCGCCCATCGGAAGTTGGTGATCTGTCGAGCGACGAGTTCGCCGGCGACCGTGGTGAACGCGACGAATGCCAGATCGCGCGCCAGGCCGGGGTTGGACCGGTACCAGCCGGGCAGCTCGACCACATCGGGGTTGATCTTCTCCATGTCGATGACGTCGGAGTCCTCGGGCAGATGCAGATCGCGGTTCTCGCCGCCACCCAGCACGAGGACGCGGGTTTCCAGCCGCCGGGCCGCATCAAGGTGGCTCGGGTCCGCGATGATCTCCGACACCCCGCCCAGCCGCGCAGCCTCCGCCAGATCGACGTCGGGCGGCATCAACACGGCCACGGCACCCAGGCGCGACAGCGCGGCGATGGCCACCAACGCGCTGGGTCGCGTCTCCATCAGCACGCCGACGTGCGCGCCCTGGCGCACCCCGACGTCGATCAGGCCGCGGACCACGTTGTTGATGCGGCGGTCGACCGCCTCGTAGGTGTGCACCCGGCCGTCGAACAGCAGCGCCTCGCCGTTGGGAAGGTTGCGCGCCTGCTCGCTCATGATGCGGCCCAACGAGATCCGGGTGTGGTCGTTGACCTGGCCGAGGCGCGCCAGCCTCGGCAGGGTGCGGGCGGTCTCGACGACCAGGGTCCGAGCCGATTTATTGGCCGCCACCAATGCCTCGGCCGCCGAGCGGGCTACCCCGAATGCCATCTCGGTGGCGGCGGTGGCGCCGTGGGTCACGCGCGTCGTAAACGACACCCCGCCTTCGGGGTGGTCGGCGGGCTGCAGGCTCATCGGGACCACGCCGTCGGGCATCTCCTCGGCGTTGTCGAGCCACTTGACCCACTGGGCCACCGTGGGCCACGTCTGATTCGAAGCTTTGGAGCCGACGACCAGGCCGAAATGCCCGGCGCGAATCAGGTACTCGTACACGTCGGCCTGCGGCGCGGCGCGTTTGATGCCCCGGACCGCCGCCGGCTGGCCGATGTCGTCGACCTCACCGACCACCGCGAGCACCGGGCAGTCGATATCGGACAGCGTCACGAGATCCCCGTGGATGGAGAAGCCGCCGGTCATCATGCGGTTGTGGGCGATGAACTGCTTGAGCAGCTCGGAGATGGCCGGGCCCGACCAGGCGATCCACCCTTCGGAGGCCAGGAACCGCCGTTGCTGTTCGCGCGGCAGCAGCGCCTCACGGTCGTGCAGTTGGAGTAAGAAGTCCAGCCGGGACTGAGCGGTCTTGATCGGGTCGAGCATCTGAAATCCGGTGCGGGCCAACCAACCCGGAATGTCGATCCGGCTGAACACATGATCTGCCATGAAGTCGGCGGCACCGGCGGCGACACCGGCCGGCAGGTTCATCGGAAGCGCGGCCAGCGTGTCCACCGGCGAACCGAACGCGATGATGCTCGCGATGTCCTTCGACCGACGGTACGCAGCAGTCTGATACGCGAACATGCCGCCCTGGGAGTACCCGGCGAGGTGCACATCGCGGCCGGTGACCGTCTTGATGGTGTCGATGGCTTCGCTGAGCGCGACGACGTGGTCGGCGAGGTTGCGCTGCATCCCGCCCTCGACCTTGTCCGGTGAGCCGAAGTCGATCACCCACGGGTCGATGCCGGCACTGTGCAGGATGCCCACGGCCCCCTCGTCGCGAGTCACGTCCCACATGTCGGCGGCCATCATCATCGGGTGCACCATCAGCACCGGCGGGCCGGGTTCCGCGGCGCCGGGCCGGATGTCGGGCGGGAAGTACCGGCGCAGCTTGAACATCGGCACGCTCTGGATGATCTGGAACGGAGAGGGGACGGCGCCGGTCTCCAGGCCTCCGTAGCGCAGCACCTCGAGCCCGTTCTGCGCAGTCGCCAGCAACCGCTCCACCGGTTTGGTCACTGCCGAGAAATCCATCAACGCCCGCTCCCCTACGTTTTTGACGTGCTGTCCCCGACTGACGTGGTCATCATGGCACGTCACCGCACCGGCGACGACGCCTGAGGCAAACCGCACCGGCACCTTCACGGCCGGGCCGAGGCTGACGCTAAGGTCGGCGGCGATGGCACACCTACTCGGCGGCGAAGCCCTGCACCTGGAGTACCCGACAGGTGTGGTGTTCGACGCTGTCACCGTCGGCGTCAGCGACGGCGACCGCATCGGCATCGTCGGCCGCAACGGCGACGGCAAATCGAGCCTTCTGGGCATGCTCACCGGGCGGATCACCCCGCATGGCGGGCGCGTCACCCAGCGGGGAGGTCTGCGAGTGGGCGCACTCGACCAGACCGACACGCTGGATTCCGAGCACACGGTCGGCTGGTCGCTGGTGGGTGATCGGCCGGAGCACGAATGGGCCGGGGATGCGCGTGTGCGGGACGTCATCGGCGGGCTGGTGGCCGATATCGGATTCGACGCAACGGTCGGCACCCTCTCCGGCGGGCAACGCCGACGGGTGCAGCTGGCTGCGCTGCTGATCGGCGACTGGGACGTCGTCGCCCTCGACGAGCCCACCAACCACCTCGACATCGAGGGCATCACCTGGCTGGCCGGGCATTTGCAGGGCCGCTGGGCGCGCGGCGCTGGTGGGCTGCTGCTCATCACGCACGACCGGTGGTTCCTCGACGAGGTCGCAACGGCCACGTGGGAGGTGCACGACGGCATCGTCGAGCCCTTCGAAGGCGGGTACGCGGCGTATGTGTTGCAGCGGGTGGAGCGCGACCGCATCGCCGCCGCGTCCGAGGCCAAACGGCAGAACCTGATGCGCAAGGAACTGGCGTGGCTGCGGCGCGGCCCGCCAGCCCGCAGCTCGAAGCCCAAGTTCCGCATCGATGCGGCCAACGCCCTGATCTCCGATGTGCCGCCGCTGCGCAACAGCGTGGAACTGTCCCGCCTGGCGACCGCCCGCCTCGGCAAGGACGTCATCGACCTGCTGGACGTGTCCGTCGCATTCGACGGCCGCGAGGTGCTGCGCGATGTCGAATGGCGCATCGCCCCGGGCGAACGCACAGGCATCCTCGGCGCCAACGGAGCCGGGAAGTCGACGCTGCTCGGACTGATCGCCGGCACGGTGGCCCCGACCACGGGCCGGGTCAAACGCGGAAAGACAGTGCGGCTGGCGATTCTCGACCAGCAGTCGACCGAACTGAACGCCATGGCCGGCGACATGGTCCGCGAGGTGCTGGGCCGGCTGCAGACCAGCTACGTGATCGACGGCAAGGAGCTCACCCCGGCACAGCTGCTGGAGCGGTTGGGCTTCAACCGGGCGCAACTCTCGTCGCGGGTCGGTGAGCTCTCCGGTGGGCAGCGCCGCCGGTTGCAGCTCATGCTGGTGGTGCTGAGCGAGCCGAACGTCCTGGTGCTTGACGAGCCGACCAATGACGTCGACACCGACATGCTCACTGCCACCGAGGATCTGCTCGACTCCTGGCCGGGCACGCTGATCGTGGTGTCCCACGACCGCTATCTGCTGGAGCGGGTCACCGATCAGCAGTACGCGATCCTCGACGGGCGGCTGCGCCACCTCCCCGGCGGCGTCGACGAGTATCTGCGGCTGGCGGCACAGCCGTCGGCCCCGGCTGCCGCCTCGCGGACAGCGTCGACGCCGACGCCGACGCCCGCGCAGGGCAAGTCGGGCGCCGAGCTGCGCAACATCGAGAAAGAGGTCGCGTCGATCGACCGGTCGTTGGCCAAGCTCGCCGGTCGGATCTCCGACAAGCACGACGAGCTCGCGGCGCACGACCATTCCGACCATGTCGGAATCGGTCGGCTCACCGCGCAGCTACGCGAGCTGGAAGATCAGGTGGCCGAATTGGAGGCCCGCTGGCTGGAGCTGTCAGAACAGCTGGAGTGACTCGCGCGAAATGACGCGTCAGCGCAACCGGATCCGCAACTGATCCAGGGTGTCACGCACCACGCCGAGCTGCTTGGCCACCTGGATCGGGGCGGTGCCGCCGCGGGCATCGCGGGAATTGACCGACCCCGCGATCGTCAGCACCTCACGCACCTGAGCCGTCAGCCCGGGATGGATGCCTGCCAACTCGTCGTCGGCGAGCTCCTCCAGCCCGACCCCGCGGGCCTCGGCCGCACGTACCGCCGCGCCGGCCGCTTCGTGCGCGATCCGGAACGGAATACCTTGGCGCACCATCCATTCGGCGATATCGGTGGCCAGCGTGTATCCCTGCGGGGCCAGTGCCGCCATCCGGTCGGTGTCGAAAGTCAGCGTGCCCACCAACCCGGCCATCGCAGGCAGCAGCAGCTGCAGCTGCGCGACGGAGTCGAACACCGGCTCCTTGTCCTCTTGCAGGTCCCGGTTGTAGGCCAATGGCTGTGCCTTGAGCGTCGCGAGCAGCCCGGTCAGGTTGCCGATCAGCCTGCCGGACTTGCCGCGCGCCAGCTCGGCGATGTCCGGATTCTTCTTCTGCGGCATGATCGAACTGCCCGTCGACCAGGCGTCGTGCAGGGTGACGTAACCGAATTCCGTTGTGCTCCACAGGATGATGTCTTCGGCCAACCGTGACAGGTCGACAGCGATCATCGCGAACACGAAGGCTGCCTCCGCGGCGAAATCCCGCGAGGCCGTGGCGTCGATCGAGTTGTCGGCGGCCGCGGTGAACCCGAGTTCGTCGGCGATGGCATCGGGGTCCAGTCCCAGTGACGACCCGGCCAGCGCACCGGACCCGTAGGGCGAGACCGCGGCCCGCTTGTCGAGGTCGATGAGGCGGTCCGCGTCGCGCAGCAGCGGATGCGCGTGGGCGAGCAGATGATGCGCCAGCAACACCGGCTGTGCCGACTGCAGATGCGTCTTGCCGGGCATGATCGCCGTCGGGTGCGCGGCGGCCTGGGTGGCCAGTGCGGCCGCCACGTCGAGCACGCCGTTGCCGGCAGCGGTGATGGCGTCGCGCAGCCACATCCGGAACAGCGTGGCGACTTGGTCGTTTCGCGACCTCCCGGCCCGCAGCCGGCCGCCCAGATCGGGGCCGACCCGGTCGATCAGGCCACGCTCCAAGGCGCCGTGCACGTCCTCGTCACTGGGCAGCGGGCCGAAGCTGCCGTCGGCGAGGTCTTCGCCCAGGCTGTCCAGGCCGGCCAGCAGCCCGTCGCGCTGCTCGTCGGTGAGCAGGCCTGCGCGGTGCAGCACCCTGGCGTGCGCCTTGGACGCCCGCACGTCATACGGGGCCAGCGCCCAGTCGAAGTGCGTCGACTTGCTCAGCGCGGCAAGGGCATCCGACGGGCCGTCGGTGAACCGCCCGCCCCACAGCGAACCTTCGTTGGTACTCACGTCACCACCCTTCCGCGAGCAGTCCCCCGCAAGCGGGGGACTGCTCGGCATCAGATACCCAGGTCGCGCTTGGCCGAGATCTTCGAGCTGAGACCGTGCACGTGCACGAAGCCCTTGGCATTGGACTGGTCGAAGCTGTCGCCCTCGTCGTAGGTGGCGAGGTTGAAGTCGTAGAGCGACTCCGGGCTGCGCCGCCCGTTGACCGCGATGTGCCCGCCGTGCAGCACCAGCCGGATCTCGCCGGTCACGTGCTCCTGGGTGTGTGCGACGAACGACTCCAGGGCCCGCTTCAGCGGCGAGTACCACAGGCCGTCGTACACCAGCTCGCCCCACTTCTGGTCCGTGGTGCGCTTGAACCGGCCCAGCTCACGTTCCAGCGTGACGTGCTCCAGCTCGGTGTGCGCGGTGATGAGCACCATGGCGCCCGGGGCCTCGTAGATCTCGCGGCTCTTGATGCCGACCAGCCGGTCCTCGACCACGTCGAGCCGGCCGACGCCCTGAGCGCCTGCGCGGCGGTTGAGCTCGACGATGGCCTCAAGCACCGTGACCGGCTTGCCGTCGATGGAAACCGGCACGCCCTTGTCGAATCCGACGACGACCTCGTCGGGCGTGTTCCAGTGGACGGTCGGATCCTCGGTGTAGTCGTAGACGTCTTTGGTCGGTGCGTTCCACAGGTGCTCGAGGAAGCCCGTCTCGACCGCGCGGCCCCACACGTTCTGGTCGATGGAGAACGGTGAGCGCTTGGTGACGTTGATCGGGATCGCGTTCTCCTCGGCGAAGGCGATGGCCTTCTCGCGGGTCCAGGCGTAGTCACGCACCGGAGCGAGCACCTCGAGATCGGGTGCCAGCGACGCGAAGCCGACCTCGAAGCGGACCTGGTCGTTGCCCTTACCGGTGCAGCCGTGCGCGACGATGCCGCCGTTGTGCTCACGCGCGGCGGCCACCAGGTGCTTGACGATCAGCGGCCGGCTGATCGCGGAGACCAGCGGGTAGCGGTCCATGTACAACGCGTTGGATTGGATGGTGGGCAGGCAGTACTCGTTCGCGAACTCGTCGCGCGCGTCGACGACAACCGCCTCGACGGCGCCGCAATCCAGCGCCCGCTGCCGCACGACCTCCATGTCCTCGCCACCCTGGCCGAGGTCGATGGCGACGGCGACGACCTCGCGGCCGGTTTCCTTTCCGATCCAGCTGATCGCCACCGAAGTGTCGAGACCTCCGGAGTACGCCAGGATGACGCGATCGGACATGAGCAATCTCCTTGTGTTGGGCTCTATTTCAGGTTTTCGAGGGTGGTGGCCAGCTCGGCGCCGGTCATCGGTTCGCGCGCCACCACCGCGATGGTGTCGTCACCGGCGATGGTGCCGACCACATAGGGCAGGGCTGCGCGGTCGATGGCGCTGGCCAGGTAGTGCGCGGCCCCGGGCGGGGTGCGCAGCACGGCAAGGTTAGCGCTGGCATCGGTGGAAACCAGCAACTCCCCCATCAATCGGGTCAGCCGCTCGGTGCCGCCGGACACCCCGCGCACGGGGCTGCCGTCCTCCGGGACGACGTAGACCCCGACACCGCCGTCGGCGCCCCGCAGTTTGACCGCGCCGAGTTCCTCCAGGTCCCGCGACAGCGTGGCCTGGGTGACCTCGATGCCTTCGTCGGCCAGCAGGCTCGCCAACTCCGTCTGGCTGCTCACCGCGCGCGACGACAGGAGAGCGACGATGCGGGCCTGGCGGCCGACTCGGGTCGGAGAACTCATGGCGGGCTCAGGCGCGCGCCAGTAGCCAGGCCAGCAGCGCCTTCTGCGCGTGCAACCGGTTCTCGGCTTCGTCGAACACCGCGCTCTGCGGGCCGTCGATCACCTCATCGGTGATCTCGTAGCCGCGGTGCGCCGGAAGGCAATGCAGCACAACGGCTTCGGCGTCGGCCAGCTTGAGCAGGTCGCTGTTGACCTGGAACGGGCGGAACGGGCGGACCCGGTCGAGGCCGTCGTTCTCCTGGCCCATCGACGTCCAGGTGTCGGTGACGATGACGTCGACGCCGTCGACCGCGGCCCGCGGGTCGTCGGTCACCGTCACCGTCGCGCCGGTCTCCGCGGCACGCTTGCGGGCCGCGTCGACGTACTGCGGGTCGGGTCCGAAACCGTCGGGGGCGGCGATGGTGACGCTGATGCCCGCCGTGACGCCACCGATCATCAACGAGTGCGCCATGTTGTTGGCGCCGTCGCCCAGGTAGGTCATCGTCAAACCTTGCAGCGCCGCCACACCGCCCTTGCGCTCGGCGAGCGTCTGCAGGTCGGCCAGCACCTGGCAGGGGTGGAACTCGTCGGACAGCGCGTTGATGATCGGCACGGTCGCGCCGGACGCCATGGCCAGCAGGCGCTCCTGTGCGAAGGTGCGCCAGACGATCGCGTCGACGTAGCGGGACAACACCGCACCGGTGTCCTCCAGCGTTTCCTCGCGGCCGAGCTGCATGCTGCGGCCGTCGACCACGACCGCGTGCCCGCCCAGCTGGGAGATGCCCATCTCGAACGAGAACCGGGTGCGGGTCGAGTTCTTCTCGAAGATGACGCCGACGCCGCGCGGGCCTTCCAGCGGGCGATGGGAGAACGGCGCCTTCTTGAGCTCGGCCGCCAGCGCGAGGACCTCGGCTTGTTCGTCGGGCGTCAGGTCGTCGTCACGTAAGAAATGTCGGGTCATTTGGCCCCCTCGTCGAGCACCGCGGGTAGCGCGGTGAGGAACTGGTTGATCTGGTCCTCGGTGATGATCAGCGGCGGCGCCAACCGGATCACGTCGGCGGCCGCCGCGTTGACCAGGAAACCGGCGTCGCGGGCGGCGGATTCGACGGCCTTGGCACTGGGCGCGGTCAGCGCGATGCCCTGCAGCAGCCCCTTGCCGCGGACGTGGTCGACGAGTGGATGGCCCAGCTCCTCGATGCCGTGGCTGATGGTCTTGCCGAGCACACCGGCGCGCGCGATCAGATCGCCGTCGGCCAGGGCGCGCAGCACGCCCAGCGCCGCGGCCGTGCACACCGGGTTGCCGCCGAACGTGCTGCCGTGCAGACCCGGGGTCAGCAGGTCGCCCGCGGCGCCGATGGCCAGGCAGGCACCGATCGGCAGTCCGCCGCCGAGCCCCTTGGCCAGCGTCACCACGTCCGGCGTGATGCCGTCGTGTTGATGGGCGAAGAAGGCCCCGGTGCGGCCCACCCCGGTCTGTACCTCATCGAGGACCAGCAGCGCACCGTGTTTCGCGGTGATCTCGCGTGCGGCGACCAGGTAGCCGGCCGGCGGGACGACGACCCCGCCCTCTCCCATGATCGGTTCGAGGAACACCGCGGCCGTGGCGTCGTCAACGGCGGCGGCGAGAGCGTCAACGTCGCCGTAGGGCACGTGAGTCACGTTGCCCGGCAACGGTTCGAACGGCGCCTGCTTGGTGGGCTGGCCGGTCAGCGCCAGCGAGCCCATCGTGCGGCCGTGGAACGCGCCTTGGGCCGCAACGAGATTCGTCTTGCCGGTGAGCCGGGTGATCTTGAACGCGACCTCGTTGGCCTCGGTGCCCGAATTGCAGAAGAACGCCCGTGCGGGGCTTCCCAGATGGCCGACGAGTGCCTCTGCCAGCGCGATACCCGGTTCGGTGGCATAGAGATTCGAGGTGTGCCCGAGCGTGTTCAGCTGGGTGGTGACGGCCTCGATGACCGCGGGGTGGCGGTGCCCGAGCAGGTTCACCGCGATACCGCCGAGCAGGTCGAGGTACTGCTTGCCGTCGGTATCGGTGACTACCGCGCCGTCGCCGCTGGCCAGCGCCAACGGTGGGGTGCCGTAGTTGTTCATCATCACCGCTTCCCAGCGGTCCTGCAGTGTCATTGTTGCGCCCCAACTTCCTTGTCCGACTCCTCGCCAGGGCTCGTCCCTCGCTCCGGCGTCGTCGCACGCACTTTCGTTCCGGTTCCTTCATCGGTGAACAGCTCGACCAGCACGCAGTGTTCGACGCGGCCGTCGATCACGTGAGCGCTGGGCACGCCACCGGCCACGGCGCGCAGGCAGGCCTCGATCTTGGGCACCATGCCGGATTCGAGGCGCGGCAGCAGCTCGGCAAGTGCGGCCGTATCGATTTCACTGACCAGCGAATCACGGTCGGGCCAATCGGTGTACAGCCCTTCGACATCGGTGAGCATCACGAGCTTCTCCGCGCCCAGGGCCTCAGCCAGGGCCGCGGCGGCGGTGTCGGCGTTGATGTTGTGCACGACGCCGTCGGCATCGGGAGCGATGGTCGAGACCACCGGAATCCGGCCTGCGGCAATAAGATCCAGCAGCGACCCGGCGTTGACGTGCTCAACGTCGCCGACCAGGCCGATGTCGGTGGCCACGCCGTCGACGTTGACGCTGCGTCGGACCGCGGTGAACAGTTGCGCGTCCTCACCGGTGACCCCGACCGCATACGCGCCGTGCGCGTTGATCAGGTTGACCAGTTCGCGCCCCACCTGGCCGAACAGCACCATGCGTGCGACGTCGAGCACCTCGGGCGTGGTCACGCGGAACCCGCCCTTGAAATCACCTGCGATGCCGAGCTTTTTGAGCATGGCGCTGATCTGCGGGCCACCGCCGTGCACCACGACCGGGTGGATGCCGCAATTGCGCAGAAACACCATGTCGGCGGCGAACGCGGCCTTGAGGGTCTCGTCGGTCATGGCGTTGCCGCCGTACTTGACCACCACGATCTTGCCGTGCAGCTGCTTGAGCCACGGCAATGCCGCCGCCAGCACCTGAGCTTTTATCGGCGTGGGCAAGCTCATGAGCTGTAGGCCGAGTTCTCTTCGACATAGGCGTGCGACAGGTCGGTGGTCCTGATGGACGCCGACGCGTCACCGACGGCCAGATCGACGACGACGGCGATATCCTCACCCGACAGATCCACCTCGCGCGCACCCGGTGCACCGGCACCGTCGATGCACACCGGTGATCCGTTGAAGGACACACTGATTCGTTGCGGATCGAGGGTGACCGGGGCGATGCCGACGGCGGCCAGCACCCGGCCCCAATTGGGGTCCGAGCCGAACAGGGCGGTCTTGACCAGGCTGTCGCGTGCGATGGCCCGGGCCGCGACGACGGCCTCCTGTTCGTTGACTGCACCGGTGACGGTGATGACGACGCGTTTGGTGACGCCTTCGGCGTCGGCCTGCAGCTGCGTGCAGAGGTCTTCGCACACCCGCAGCACCGCATCGTCGAGATCGCTTTGGCTGGGCCGAATCTCGCTTGCCCCGGAAGCCAGCAGCAGAACCGTGTCATTGGTGGAGCAGCTGCCGTCGATGTCGAGGCGGTCGAAGGTCAGTGCGGACGCCCGGCGCAGCGCCGAGTTCAGCGCCTCGGCGTCGGCCACGGCGTCGGTGGTGAGAACCACCAGCATGGTGGCCAACGACGGCGCCATCATCCCGGCACCCTTGGCCATCCCGCCCAGGACCCAGTTCTCCCCCGACGCGACCGAATGGTGCAGCGCAACCTGTTTGGGCACGGTGTCGGTGGTCATGATGGCCCGGGCCGCGTCTTCGCCGCCGGTCAGGCCACCGGCCAACTCATGCACGATCTCGGTCACGCCGGCCAGCACCTTGTCCATCGGCAGCCGGTCGCCGATCAGGCCAGTGGAGCACACCGCGACCTCGATGGCACCGGTCTCGGTGCCCCAATCACTCAGGGCTGCCGCCACGCCCTCGGCGGTGGCATGGGCGTCCTGAAAGCCCAGGGGGCCCGTGCAGGCGTTGGCACCGCCCGAGTTCAGGATGACTGCGCGCAGTCGGCCGGTGGTGAGCACCTGCTGGGACCACTGCACGGGCGCGGCCTTGATCTGGTTTCTGGTGAACACGCCCGCCGCCGCATAGTCGGGGCCTTCGTTGAACACCAGCGCCAGGTCCGGCGCGCCGGACGCCTTGATGCCAGCGGCGATGCCGGCGGCACGGAAGCCCGCTGCGGCGGTAACACCCTGCGTGCGAACCAGTTTGGTTTCGGTGGTCATGCTCTCGGCTGACTGTGCAGAACTCACGGTGCCACTCCCACGATCGATAGTCCTTCGGTCTCAGGCCAACCCAGCGCCAGGTTCATCGACTGCACGGCCGCGCCGCCGGTCCCCTTGGTCAGGTTGTCGATGGCGGCGACGGCGACGAGCGTCTGCGCGTCGGCGTCCACGGCCACCGCCAGCTGGGCGGCGTTGCTGCCGATCACCGAGCCGGTCTTGGGCAACTGCCCCTCGGGCAGAAGATGAATGAACGGTTCAGCGCCGTAAGCCTTTTCGTAGGCGGCCCGGATCTCGGACTCCGACGCGGTGGTCCGTGCGGTGCACGTCGCCAGGATGCCCCGCGCAGTGGGGATCAGCACCGGGGTGAACGAGACGGTGACGTCCTTGTCGGTCACCGCCCGCAACCCCTGGGCGATCTCGGGGGTGTGCCGGTGCTTGCCCGCGATGTTGTAGGCCCGCGCCGACCCGATGATCTCCGAGCCCAGCAGGTCGACCTTCGCCGATTTGCCGGCCCCCGATGCGCCACTGACGGCGACGACCGTCACGGCCGGCTCGATCAGATCGGCGGCGACGGCGGGCAGCAGAGCCAGCAGCGCGGCGGTCGGATAACAGCCGGGTACCGCGACACGCTTGGTGCCGCGCAGCTTCTCGCGGGCGCCGGGCAGTTCGGGCAGCCCGTAGGGCCAGCTTCCGGCGTGGGTCGAGCCGTAGAACTTCTCCCAGGCCGCGGCGTCGGTGAGCCGGAAATCCGCTCCGCAGTCAATGATCAGCGTGTCGGGGCCGAGTTGTTCGGCCAGGGCAGCCGAATGTCCGTGCGGCAGGCCGAGAAACACCACGTCGTGGCCGGCGAGAACCTCGGCATCGGTGGCTTCGAGCACCCGTGATGCCAACGGCAGCAGGTGCGGGTGATGTTCGGCCAGCGTGGTGCCGGCACTTGCCGCGGCGGTCAGCGCGCCGATGGTCAAGCGCCCGTCGGCATACGCGGGATGGCCGAGGAGTAATCGCAGGATCTCGCCACCGGCGTAGCCGCTGGCGCCTGCCACCGCTACAGACGTCATGCGGCGATTCTGCATTGTTATGCAGTCAGACGCAAACTCATTAATCCCCTGCCCCGCGAGCGTGCGGGTCTGCCGCTCGACACGCCGGTGTCCATCGACCATATGCGCACGTTCACGACCGTTCGAGTGTGCGCACAGTCGGTACTTTCCACAGCGTGTTGCGCGCAAACACGCACCCTCGCGGTGCTGGGTCAGCAGACACGCACAGTCGCGGTGCTGGGTCAGCCGCGCAGGACGGCCCCGACCCGCTCGGCCGCGGCGGCGACGGCTGCGTCACGCGCGGCGCTGGCCTCGTCTTCGGTCAGCGTGCGATCGGCGGCCCGGAAGCGCAGGGCCAGGGTCAGGGACTTGCGCCCCTCCCCGATCTGCGGTCCGGTGTACACGTCGAACAGCTTGACGTCTTCGAGCAGCTCACCGGCCCCGTCACGAACAGCGGCCACCACGCTCGCCGCGGCGGTCTCGTCACCGACGATCACGCTGATGTCCTGGAACACCGCCGGGAACGGCGACACTTTCGGCGCGGGCAACGTCTCGACGATCGGGACGGCGTCCAGGTCCAACTCGACCGCGCAGGTGCCCTTGGGCAACCCGGTGCGCTCGACGACCGCCGGGTGCAGCTGACCGGCGTGCCCGACAACGGTTTCGCCGACGACCACCTCGGCGCAGCGACCGGGATGCCACGGCAGGTCCTGCGCCGCACGCAGCGTGAAGTCCACGCCGATCGCCCTGCCGATCACTCGCACGGCCTCGAAGGCGTCGGCCGCCTCGACCGGACGGCCGGGGCCCCACGGCCCGGCAGGCTCACGTAGGCCGGTCAACACCGCGGCGACGTGCTGCGGCTGGTGCGGCAACGAGGCGTCGAGGCCGGCGATCTCGTCGTCGGTGGGCCTGCGGTCGGTCGGGATGCGCTCGACGGGGCGGGTCTGTTCGGTCGGTTCCACCACCTGCGCGATGGCGAACAGCGCGACATCGGGCGTCCCACGGGATACGTTGCGCCCCAATGCTTCCAGCAAACCGGGCAGCAAGGTGGTGGCCAGCTGAGGCCGGTCGGCCTCCAGCGGGTTGAGCACCTTGGTGGTGTTGCGGCGGGGATCGTCGGCAGCCAGACCCCAGGCGTCGAACACCCCGGCGGGCAGGAACGGCGTCGGCAGGATCTCGACGAATCCGGCCAGCGCCAACGACTTTCCGACGGCACGACGACGCTTCTGGCCCGCCGTGAGCCCACGGCCGGCAGGCGCCGTCGGCAGCACCGACGGAATCCGCTCGAGGCCCTCGAGGCGCAGCACCTCCTCGACCAGGTCGGCACGCTGCCGCAGGTCCGGTCGCCAACTGGGCGGGGTGATAGTGAGCGACCCGGAACCGGTCACCTCAGCACCGATCTGCGTCAGGCGACGCGCCGTCGTGCCCGCGGCGTACTCGACCCCGGCGGTGCGGTCCGGCAGGTCCGCGGGGATCTCGATCGCCGGCTGCGACCAATCGGTCCGGCCGTCCTCACGCCAGTCGGTCAGCGTCGGCTCGATGGTCCCACCGGCGATCTCGGCGAGCAGGGTCGCGCACCGGTCCAGCGCCGCAACGGAAATCGCCGGGTCGACGGAACGCTCGTAGCGTCGTCCGGCCTCACTGGCCAGATGCAGGCGCCGCTGGGTGCGCGACACCGCAGCCGGGTCCCACACCGCGGCTTCAAGCAGTACGTCGGTGGTGGAGTCGCGGACCTCAGTGGTGCCCGCACCCATCACGCCGCCGATGGCAGCGGTGGCGACATCGTCGACGATGAGCACGTCGGCCGAGTTCAGCGTGCGCTCGACGTCGTCGAGCGTCACGACCTTCTCGCCGTCGCGGGCGAACCGGACGTCGAACCCGCCGGTGATCAGGCTGCGATCGTGGGCATGCATCGGATGGCCGAGCTCGAGCATGACGTAGTTGGTCACGTCGACGGCCGGCGAGATGGCCCGGATGCCGCTGAGCAGCAGGCGACGCTGCAGCCACCACGGCGACACCGCGGCCGGATCGATACCGGTGACCGGTCGCAGGCCGAACCGCTGCACGCCGGTGCCCGGCTGCACGGTCAGGGGCCACGCCTCACCCTCGGCGGGCAGCGGCGGGACATCGGCCGGGTCGACGTAGTCCAGGTCGTAGGCACAGGCGATCTCGCGGGCCAGGCCGCGCACCGACAGGCAGTAGCCGCGGTCCGGGGTGATCGCCAGATGGAACACCACGTCGTCAAGGCCGAGCAGCTCGGCGGCCGGAGTGCCCGGCTCGGCGGTGCCGGGCGGCAGCACGATGATGCCGTTGTGGTCGGTGCCGAGGTTGAGCTCGGCCGCCGAGCAGATCATGCCGTCCGACGTGCGCCCGTAGGTCTTGCGCTTGGCAATGGTGAAGTCGCCGGGCAGGGTGGTACCGGGCAGTGCCACGACCACCAGATCGCCGACCGCGAAATTCCTTGCCCCGCAGACGATTTCGCGGGGCTCAGCCTCACCAACATCGACCGTGCAGGCACGGATCGGCTTCTTGAACTCGGTGAGTTCCTCGATGGACGCGACGCGTCCGACGGTCAGCGGACCGCTCACCGGGCCGGTCGGGATGATCTCCTCGACCTCGTGGCCGATGCGGATGAAAGCCTGCTCGAGCTCCTCGGCCGACACGTCCCAACCCGGCGCACCGGCGCGGACCGTATCTCGCAACCAGCTGTAGGGAATACGCATCAGGCACCCACCCCGAACGGCAGCGAGAAGCGGACGTCGCCCTCGACCATGTCACGCATGTCCGGAATCCCGTTGCGGAACTGCAGGGTTCGCTCCAATCCCATTCCGAAGGCAAAGCCCGAATATTCGTCGGGGTCGATGCCGCAGGCGCGCAACACATTCGGGTTGACCATGCCGCAACCACCCCACTCCACCCAGCCGGGCCCGCCCTTCTTGTCGGGGAACCAGATGTCCACCTCGGCCGACGGCTCGGTGAACGGGAAGAAGTGCGGCCGGAACCGGGTGCGGCCCTCCGGACCGAACTGGGCCCGCGCGAACGCGTCGAGGGTGCCCCGCAGGTGGGCCATGGTCAGCCCCTTGTCCACCGCGAGTCCTTCCACCTGATGGAACACCGGGGTGTGGGTGGAATCCAGCTCGTCGGTGCGGAAGGTCCGGCCGATCGAGACGATGTAGACCGGCAGTTCGCGTTCCAGCAGCGCGCGGATCTGCACGGGTGATGTGTGGGTACGCAGCACCTGCCGCGATCCGTCAGGCGCGATCTGGAAGGTGTCCTGCTCGCTACGGGCGGGGTGATCCGGCGGGAAGTTCAGCGCGTCGAAGTTGAACTGCTCGGTCTCGACCTCGGGTCCCTCGGCCAACTCCCAGCCCATGGCGACGAACGTGTCGGCGACATTCTCGGCCAGGATTGTGATCGGGTGCCGGGCGCCCACAGGCTGACGCGTCGACGGCAGGGTGACGTCGATGCGCTCGGCCACCAGGACTGCCGCGTCACGCTCGGCGCGCAACACCGCCAAGCGCTCGTCGTAGGCGCGCTGCGCGTCGCCGCGAGCAACGTTGACCCGTTTGCCGGCGTCGGCGCGGTCTTCCTTGGGCAGCGTCGCCAACGCCTGCCGGGCCAGTGCGATCGGCGCCCGGTCCCCCAGGTGCTCGGTCTTGGCGCGCGCGAGCGCGTCGAGGTCACCGGCCTGATCGAATGCCTTCTGTGCCGCGCTTACCGCGTCGTCGAGCGCGGCGGCGGACAAATCCTTCTCGTCACCCACGCGGCGACTGCCTCCTTGATGTCTGCGGCACCGGTGTGACGCAAGTGCCGATCATATGTGATCGGTTTTTCGCCATCAGCTCCGCGCGAAGGCGACCCGCTGCGGTACCGAGCTGTTCTTCTGCGAACCGTCGCCCAGCTGGCCGTCGTCGCCGACGCCCCAGCAGTACGCGACCCCCGCCAGCCCGCAGGCAAAATTCCCTCCGACGGCGACCTGGGTCACGTCGGTAAGGCCGGTCACCCGCACCGGAGGCGAACTCCTGCCGCCGACCCCGTCGCCCAGCTGTCCGTTACCTCCGAAGCCCCAGCAGTAGGCAGCTCCGGCGACCACCGCGCAGCTCGACCCTCCGCCGGCGCTGATCTGAGTCGCCTGCGTCATTCCCGGCACGGCGATCGGGGTCGCCGACCGCGGGGTCTCGGCGCCGACGCCGATCTGCCCGGTGTCGTTGTTTCCCCAGCAGCTCACCACGCCGCTCGCCAGCGCGCAGACGTGATCGGTCCCGACGCTGACCTCGCTGACGTGGTCCAGGCCCGGCACGATCACCGGGCTGGGGTCCTCCGTGGTCGGATCCGATGACGCACCGAGATTCTGTCCCCAGCAGTACACCTGAGCACTGGCAACCGCGCAGGAGTGGCGGGCGCCGGTGGATAGCGACGTCACCGGGGCGGGTAGGCCCGCGACCGGCACGGGTGACATTTCGATCTCACTGTCTCTTCCGGTGCCCACCTGGCCGGATTGGTTGACGCCCCAGCAATAGACCTGCCCGCCGGCAAGCGCGCATGTGTGGTCATATCCGGCACTGATCTCGGTCACGCCGCTGAGCCCGGCCACCTCGACGGGTTTGGAACCGTCGGCGGTATTACCGGCTCCGAGCCGGCCGTCACTGTTGTAGCCCCAGCAATACGCCTTACCGTCAGCGACCGCGCATCGGTGGACGGCTCCAGCACTGATCGCCGTGACTCCCGTCAGGCTCGACACCTCGACCGGGGTCGGGCTGTTCTTGGTCGACCCGTCCCCCAGTTGCCCGTACTTGTTCTCGCCCCAGCAGAACGCCGATCCGCCGGCGACGGCACAACCGGCCGAGACCACGTTCGGCTCCAGGGGTCCGAGCGGCTTGGCCGGGGCGGACGAAGCAGACGAAGCGACGGACTCGGTGGTGCCGCCACGTCCCACCGTGAGCCCGACGGCTACCGCCACCACGACGGCCAGAACCGCACCGATCGCGGCGCCGATCACCCAGGGACGCCGCGTCTTCGGCGGCGTGGCCTGGGCAGGGCGCGGTGGTGCCAGCACAGTCGGATGCGCGGCGGTGTTGATCGATTCGGGCGCGGGCGGCACCGGTGCGCGGAGGGTTTTCGAACTCGACGCGCGAGAGGTCAGCACGGCCGCGGATAAGGCTTCAGCGAACTCGGTGCATGTCGCATACCTGCGTTCCGGATCCTTGGCCAACGCTCGAGCCAGTACCGGATCGAGCGGCGCCAACCCCGGATCGCCGGCCGAGACCGATCGCGGCTCGTCGAACAGGTGGGCCCGCATCAGTTCATGAGGTGTCGTTCCCACGAACGGCAGTGCGCCGCTCAACAGCCGGTAAGCGGTCATCGCCAGGGAGTACTGGTCCGCGGCAGGCCCGACCATCTCGCCTCGAAATGCCTCGGGGGCGCCAAATGACAGTGACCCGATGAACACCGAGGTGCCCGTGAGACCGGTCTGCTCGTCGAGGGCTTTGGCAATGCCGAAATCCAAGACCACCACGTCGTCGATGCCACCGGCGTCGGTTCGTGTGATGAGGATGTTTGCGGGCTTGACGTCCCTGTGCACTACGCCGCGACCGTGCGCGTAGTCCAGTGCCGCCGCAACCCGCGCGATGACGTGCGCTGCCTCCTCGCCGCCGAGACGCCCGGCGTCCTGCAGATCGACGCCGGGCAGGTAGTCCATCGTGAACCACGGTGTACCGTCCTCGATGCCGAAATCGTGGATCCCCACGATGCCGGGGTGACGCAGGGCCGCAGCCGAACGTGCCTCGCGGACAAAGCGTTCCCTCGCCGCAGGATCCGCCACGGCAGCCAATATCACCTTCAGCGCCTCACGGCGCATCAAGTGCGGGTGCTCGACGAGATACACGGTGCCCATGCCACCGACACCCAGAGTGGACAGCACCCGGTAGCCGGCGAACACCCCTCCCGGTTCGATCTCCACCCGCCGATCTCAACACATCCGTTGCCACGGAGCCGACATCAGTGCCTCGGCGGACGTGTCAGGTGCCGGGCACACCCTGGTCGTCGGGCTCGTCGACGAGCGTCTGCCGCGGCAGCCGCACGCGGTATATGACCAGGTCGTCGGGCACCCCGTCTGGTCGAGACGAAAAGACCTGCCACCGTTGCCGTTTGACGGTCAGGCCCTGCGCACTGAGCTCGTCGGCCGGAATCAGGTCGAGCGTGGTGTTGGACAGCATCAGGCCACCTTTGGTGGCGCGTTCCATGACGCGGGCCGTGACGTTGACATCAACACCGAGCCAGTCCGATCCGATGCGTTGCGGCCGCCCGGTGTGCATGCCGACCCGCATTCGCGGTGTATAGCCCTCCACCTCAACGGAATTCACCGCGTCGAGCGCGGTGACCACGGCTCGCAGCGCGACGACGGGGTTGGAGAACACCGCCATCATCCCGTCGCCCATGCGCTTGACGATGTGGCCGCCGGCTTCGAGCAACGGTGGTTCGACCACCTGGGCCACCCGGCGCAAGAGCCGCAGCGTCGCGTCGTCGCCGGCGCGCAGCGACCACGACGAGAAGCCGACAAGGTCGGTGAAGACCAACGTCACCTCGGGGTTTGCCGGGGTGCCAGACACCCGTTCGGTCAGCGCCTGCCATACCTGCAGGGCGCCCAGGCTCATCTCGCGGGAGGCCGCGTCGCGGTCCAGGAACCGGTCGGCCACCCGGGCCGCGGCACGTGGGCCGCCTTCGCCGGCTGCCGACAGCGGGTCCCCGAAGTCGGGGTCTCCCGGCAGTGCCCGGCGGACCCGGCGGACCAACCCGATCAGCGCCGGGTTGTGATTGGTCCGTTGTAGCCAGCCCAGAGGGCCGGACAGATCCTGAGCCGGTCCGGACCGACCCGGCACCTGATCGATTTCCCCGTTGCGGCCGGATCGTTCATCGAACGATTCGCCATCCACAGCGCAAGAGTATGTGGCGCTTCCGCGGACCGGCAATCACGCCGCGCGCCGCCTTGCTCACACTCCCACTCCTGCCGGTGACTGCGCAGGTCACACCCGTGCGGCGAGCCGATTTCCACCGCGTAACACTGCGCGGCGACGCGCGGCGCGTTCGTAGACAACGCATGTTGTCATCACTATCGTGGGTGGCAGACCGCACGGCCTGAGTCATTGACAAGTCAACGAGGACACGATGACCGCGAGAGCAGCGCACCCTGAGTCGGACCCGCTGGGCCCGGACTCGCTGACGTGGAAATACTTCGGCGACCTGCGCACCGGGATGCTCGGCGTGTGGATCGGCGCCATCCAGAACATGTACCCCGAGCTGGGCGCCGGTGTTGAGGAGCATTCGATTTTGCTGCGCGAACCGTTGCAGCGGATAGCACGGTCGGTGTACCCGATCATGGGCGTGGTCTACGACGGTGAGCGCGCCGCTCAGACCGGAGCACAGATCAAGGCCTTCCACACCACCATCAAGGGCGTCGACGCCCACGGCAGGCGCTATCACGCGCTGAACCCTGAGACGTTCTACTGGGCCCACGCCACGTTCTTCATGCTGATTCTCAAGACCGCCGAGTACTTCTGCGGCGGGCTCACCGAGGCCGAGAAACGTCAGCTGTTCGACGAGCACGTGCAGTGGTACCGCATGTACGGCATGAGCATGCGGCCGGTGCCCGACACCTGGGAGGACTTCCAGGAGTACTGGGACGCCAAGTGCCGAGACGAGCTCGAGATCAACCGGGCCACGCTCGACATCTTCAACATCCGGATTCCCAAACCCTGGTTCGTCCTGATGCCGACCCCGGTCTGGGATCAACTGTTCCGACCGTTGGTCGGGGCGCAGCGGTGGATCGCCGCCGGTCTGTTCGACCCGACGTTGCGCGAGAAGGCCGGGATGCGCTGGACTCCCGGTGACGAGGTGTTGCTCCGGATCTTCGGCAAGCTCGTCGAACTGGCCTTCGTGGCCGTGCCCGACGAGATCCGGCTGCATCCACGCGCGCTGTCGGCCTACCGGCGCGCGTCGGGCAAGATCCCGGCCGACGCTCCCCTGGTCGAGGCACCGAGCTTCATGGCGCCGCCACGGGAACGCCGCGGTATGCCGATGCACTATCTACCGCAGCGCAAGACGCTGTTGGACCGGGCGGGTTCGCTGGTGCACACGACGTTCTCACTGTCGGTGCTGCGGCCGGCAAAGAAGCCGGCCCAGCGCCGAACCAGCGCCGCCTAGTCGGATCAGCCGACGGCAGCGAGCGCGTCGATCTCGACCAGCATCACTTCGTGTGGCAGATCAACGAAAACCGTTGTCCGGCAGGGCAGCTGGTCGGACTTGACGTTCTCGGCGATGAATTCGCCGTAGACCTCGTTCATGGCCGCGAAGTCCTCGCGCTTGGTGAGGTAGACACGGAACATCAGGACGTCGTCGACCCCTGCGCCGCCCGCGGCCAGGATCGCCTTGACGTTTTCCAGGGTGCGACGGGTCTGCGCTTTCACGTCGCCCTCGCCGATGTAGGTGTTGGTCGCCGGGTCCATCGGGCCCTGGCCGGAAACCTGCAGCAGTCCGCCCTTGCGGATGCCCTGGCTGAAGGTGTGGGCGGGCGCCGGAGCGCCGTCGGTGCGGATGACCTGTGAGTCAGACATGGTGCTACCTCTCGTTTTTCGTGCTTCCCGGTGATGGGTTCATGAACGCGGCCGATAGCCGCAGTCGGCGGAGATCCGTTGGCATACGGCCTGCAGGGGCTCGAGCAGCTCGAGGAGCTGATCGAAGGGCAACACCACCTCGGGTACCGATACCGACACCGCGGCGACGACCTTGCCGGACGCGCCGCGAACGGGCACGCCGATGCAGTTGATCGACGGCTCGTTCTCCTCGCGATCCTGGGCCCAGCCTTGGGCGCGGACGGATTCGATCTCGCGCCAGTACTCCTCGGGGGTGGTGATGGTGTTGGCGGCACGCTTCGTGAAGTCCATGGCCGCCACGATCGGCCGTAGCTCGGCATCCGGAAGGTCAGCCAGGATCACCTTGGCCACCGCGGTGGAATTCAGGTTGGCGCTCAAGCCGATTCGTGAGTACATCCTGATAAGGTCGTGCGATTCGAGTTTGTCGATGTAGACGACACTGTCGCCTTCCATGGCGGCGACGTGCGTGGTGCGACCGTAGGTGCGGTTGAACTCGACGAGGTGCCGCGAGGCGATCTGCCGGATCTCGCGCTGGTCGGCGCCGTATTCGGCAAGCTCGAAGATCCGTGACCCGAGGTGGTAGCGGTTGTCGTGGTCGCGGAAGGCGAATCGCTCGTCGGCCAGGGTGCGCAGCAGCCGTAGCACGGTGGTCTTGTGCACGTCGGTGGCTGCGGCGAGTTCGTCCAGGGTGGCTGGACCACGGCCGAGATGGATCAGCAGGTGCAGTGCGCGGGCGAGGCTCTGGCTCACGTGATCAGACCTTGTCCTGCACCGAAATGCCCGATGTGGTGACGGTCGTGGCCGCCCATTGGCGTTCTGAGCAGGTGAGCAGTTGCCGGGCCAGGTCTTCCGGCGGCGGCGGGGCCGAGTCGGCGACCACGGTCAAGGTGACCGCCGCACCGAGGTGGCCGCGACGCAGGCAGGTGGCCGTATCCTCGCCGCGCACAACTCCGCTGAGAAAACCGGCGGCGAATGCGTCGCCGGCGCCGACCGGTTCGACCACCTCGACGTTCAACGCGGGGACGATGATCGTGGCGCCGGCACGGTCGACGGCGATGGCCCTGCTGGCACCGTCTTTGATGACCAGCGTGTCCGGTGCAGGCAGGATGTGGCGCAACGCAGCCGGGTCGGCGGTGCCCATGACCCGCAGCGCCTCGTCCGCACCGACCAGGACCAGATCGGCGCGGTTGGCCAGGTCGACCACCTGCGCGGGATCGCCGTCAGGCCATAGCTGTTCACGCCAGTTCACGTCGAAACTCATCTGCCCGGTGATGCCGGGCCGGTCGGTCAGCAGCCGACGCATCATCGCCAGGCAGGTATCGGAAAGGGCCGCCGTGATGCCGCTGCAGTGCACCACCGACGCGCGCGCGAAGGCCGCCGCCAGGGCAGGCGCATCGAGGAACGCCGGCGTCATCGCCGACGCAGCCGAACCGGATCTGGTGTAACGGCTGACAGTTTGCGGCTCGCCGGTCTCGTCGGGGGCGGTGACCTTCGAGTAGTGCCCCGTGGGCCGGGTCAGGTCGATCTCGACGGCGGACACGTCGACCCCGCGGGCGATCAGCTCGGATCGGATCAAGGCGCCGAAATCATCGTCGCCGAGGCGGCCGACGAAGGCGGCGGGGATGCCCCAGGCGACGAGGCCGGCCGCCACGTTGGCTTCCGCGCCAGCCAGGTGCAGTCCAGCGTGAGTACCGGCCAGGTGCGGATCCGCATCAGATGTCAGCACCAGCGGCTCACCGAGGCATGCGACACCCCGGACGGGGTTTGTGGTCGGTTGCTGCACAGCCGTCCTTCGGTGGGTAGAGGATTGACGCGGCGTCGGCGCCATGTTAAACATGTCACACCAAAATTTGCAACTCTGATTGCACTATATGCAACATAGCAGGTAGATGCGGGGGAAATGACGATGACGACGCGCAGCGAGCCGACGCTGGACGCCCAGGCAGTGCAGGCCATGGCGGCCGAGCGGCTGTCTCTACTGGATAAGGCGCTGCCCGCTACGGCGGCTGGTCTCACCACCGCCGAATTCCTGGCGACCGGGCCACGACTGTCGTCGTTCATGACACCGGTGATGACGCTCGACGATTCGGCCCTTGAGGCGAATGTGGCCGCCATGGCGCAGTGGTGCGCCGACCGCGGTGTCGAACTGGCGCCGCACGGCAAGACCACCATGTCGCCGGTTCTGTGGGACCGGCAGGTACGCAGCGGCGCATGGGGAGTCACGTTGGCCACGGCCAGCCAGGTGCGCGTGGGCGTGCATTTCGGCGTGCGGCGCATCCAGCTGGCCAACGCCCTGGTGGATCCGGGTGCACTGCGGTGGCTGGCCCAGGCGATGACCGAGCACGCCGAGCTGGAGGTGCTCACCTGGGCCGACTCCCCCGGCACTGTCGACGCGATGGAGCGCGCGCTCACCGACGTGCCCGTCCCCCGGCCCATCCCGGTACTCGTCGAACTGGGCGCGGCAGGCGGACGAACCGGAGCACGCACGGTCGAGGAAGCGACGGCGGTCGCCAAGCGGATTGCCGCAAGCCCCGTGCTGCGGGTGGCAGGCGTGTCCGGTTACGAGGGCGCGCTGGCACACGACTCGTCGCCGCAATCATTGGCACGGGTGCGCGCGTACCTGCAGGACATCGCGGCCCTGCACAACCGGATCGAGTCCGCCGGACACTACCCATCCGACGGTGACGTGTACGTGACCGCAGGCGGCAGCGCGTATTTCGACGTTGTCGCCGAGATCCTGGCGCCGCTGGCCGGTGGCCGGACCCATGTGGTGGTCCGCGCCGGAGCCGCGATCATCCACGACGACGGGTTCTATACCGGGATAACACCATTCGCGCGCGACCCGGAACACCACTACCAGCTGCGGTCGGCGATGCACACGTGGGCCCGCGTGGTGTCGCGACCGGAACCCGGTCTGGCACTCCTCGACGCCGGCAAACGCGACGTCCCCTTCGATGAGGGGCTGCCGATCCCACAGCTCGTCGCCCCAGATCTCGGCGCTCCGGCCCGCCCGCTCACCGATGCGACGATCACCGCGGTCAACGATCAGCATGCGTTCCTGCGCATCCCCCCGGACTCCGATCTGCGCATCGGTGATGTTGTGCGGCTAGGACTTTCGCACCCGTGCACGGCATTCGACAAGTGGCGCTGGATCCCGGTGCTGGCCGGCGACGGCGACGATCCGCCCGTCGTCGACCTCATCCGCACCTACTTCTGAATCCGATGCGCACCCTCATCCGCGCGGCCACCGTCGTCGATGGCACTGAGACACCGCGGTATACGGCCGATGTGCTCATCAACGACGACCGCATCGCCGAGATCCATCGGGATGGTCATGACCCAGGTGCCGCGGATCGGGTGATCGATGCGGCCGGGTTGGTCCTCGCGCCCGGATTCATTGACATGCACGCCCATTCGGATCTGCAGATTCTGTTGAATCCGACGCACCCGTCCCGGATCACCCAGGGCGTGACCACCGAGGTGCTCGGGCAGGACGGGCTGTCCTACGCGCCGGTCACGTCGGAGGTACTGGCCGTCGTCCGGCGCAAGATCGCCGGCTGGAACTCCGATCCGGCCGATTTCGACTTCACCTGGCGTTCGGTCGGCGAGTATCTCGACCGGCTCGATCACGGAATCGCCACCAACGCTGCCTATCTCGTCCCCCACGGCGTGGTGCGCGCCCTCGCCGTCGGCTGGGACGACACGCCGGCGTCGGACGCTCAGATCGCCGACATGCAGCGCATCGTGGGTCAGGCGATGACCGAGGGCGCTGTCGGCCTGTCCCTGGGCCTGACCTACACCCCGGGCATGTACGCCGACAACGCCGAACTGCTGGCACTGTGCCGCACGGTGGCCTCCCACGGCGGGTACTTCTCCCCCCACCACCGCTCCTACGGTGCGAGTGCCCTGCAGGCCTATGCGGAGATGATCGATCTCGCCATCCGGTCAGGGTGCGCTCTGCATCTCGCGCACGCCACCTTGAACTTCGGCCCGAACAAGGGCCGCGCGCCGGAGTTGCTCGCGATGCTCGACGCCGCAGCCGCCGCGGGCGCCGACATCAGCCTGGACACCTACCCGTATCTGCCCGGGGCCACCACGTTGTCGGCGATCCTGCCGAGCTGGGCATCGGCGGGCAGCACCGAGGACACGCTGACCCGGTTGACCGATCCTGCTGTGCTGGCACGCATACGCGAGCATCTGGAGGTCACCGGATCGGACGGGTGTCACGGGGTGACCGCAGAGTGGGACACCATCGAAATCAGTGGGGTACAGAACTCGTCGTTGAATCACTATGTGGGACAGACGATTGCGGGCATCGCCGCGGCGGAAGGCCGCGAGCCGTTCGACGTGTGCATCGACATTCTGCTCCGGGACCAACTCGGCAGTGGAATCCTGCAACACGTCGGACACGAGGAGAACGTACAAACCATCATGCGAGATCGGCGGCACACCGGTGGCAGCGACGGGCTGCTGATCGGCGCGAAACCGCACCCCCGCGGATGGGGCACCTTCGCGCGTTATCTCGGCCACTACTGCCGCGATCTCGGGCTGATGTCGCTGGAGGAGTGCATCGGCCACCTCAGTGGCCGGCCTGCGCGTCGGCTGCGGTTGGTGGAGCGGGGTCTCATCCGCGAGGGCTTGGCCGCGGACCTGGTGCTGTTCAACCCCGACACCGTCGCCGACACCGCGACTTACGACCAGCCGCGGCAGGCCGCCGCGGGATTCACCCATGTGTTCGTGCGGGGCCAATTGGCGCTCGACGACGGTGAACTCACCGGTGCGATGGCAGGGCGATCGCTGCGCCGCTACCCAGACGGAGGAACTCGATGACCGAACTCGATGCGCTCAGGGCCGACCGGGTGCTGACCGTGGTGCGCGCCGACACCATCCCCGACGCCGCCGACCTGTGCCATGCGCTCGCCGCCGGCGGCATCCGCACCGTCGAATTGACCTTCACCACACCGAATGTGCTCGACCACATCAAAGGCTGTGCCGACGCGGTAGCGCGAGCGGGCATCCTGCTGGGTGTGGGCACGGTGATGAACGCCGAGCAGGCCGCGGCGGCGATCGACGCCGGAGCCGCGTTCCTGGTGACGCCCGGGCTTCGCCCCGCTGTCGCGGAGGTGGCGGTGGCCAACGGGATCCCGGTGTTCCTCGGTGCACTCACCCCGAGCGAAGTGGCGCACGCCGTCGACCTCGGTTCCACGGCGGTGAAGATCTTCCCCGCCAGCAGCATGGGGCCGAAGTATCTGTCCGATCTTCACGGCCCGTACCCCGACGTCGATCTGGTGCCGTCGGGCGGGATCAATGCCGACAACGCGCGGTCCTATCTCGATGCGGGTGCGTTGGCGGTGACTGCCGGAACCGGCGTCGTGCCACCCGCCGAGGTCGCGGCTGGCAATTGGGCCGAAATCACCAGCCGGGCGGCGAGTTTCGTCGCAGCGATGGGCAAGTAGGTCGCCATGAGCACCATGGTGCACTGGCTGCAGCACGACACCTCCGGACTGCTGACCCTGGCTGCCGTCTCCATCGCGCTGCTGCTGGTGTTGATCATCAAGCTCAAGCTGGAACCGTTCATCGCCCTGATCGTGGTGAGCATCGCGGTCGCGCTGGTCGCCGGAATCTCGGTGGCCGATCTGGTCGGCACGCCCGCCAAATCCGGGGATTCGCTGCTGGAGAAGGGTTTCGGCAGCATCCTCGGCCACATCACGGTGATCATCGGGCTGGGCACCGTCCTGGGCGCCATGCTGGAACGCTCGGGCGGCGCCGACGTGCTGACCACCCGGCTGCTGAACCTATTCGGCCCCAAGGGCGCTCCGCTGGCGATGGGTGTCACCGGCCTGGTTCTGGGCATCCCGATCTTCTTCGACATCGGCATCTTCATCCTCGCCCCGTTGGTGTACGTGGCGGCCAAGCGCGGTGGAAAGTCGTTGGTGCTCTACGCGATGCCGATGCTGGCGGGCCTGTCGATGACGCATGCGTTCCTGCCGCCGCACCCCGGTCCGGTCGCCGCCGCCGGACTGCTGCACGTAAGCCTCGGTTGGCTCATCATCATGGGGCTGGCCTGCGGTATCCCGGCGTGGTTCGTCAGCGGTGTGGTGTGGGGTTCATGGATCGGCAAGCGCGTCCAGGTCGAGGTGCCCGACGAATTGATCCCGGAAGAGGACGAGGCCGATACCGCCAATCCGCCGTCGGTCGGCCTGATCGCGTTCATCATTCTCGCGCCGATGCTCATGATCCTGGCGGCGACCGTCTCGGACGTGGTTCTCAAAGAGGGTCGGCTGCGGTCGACCCTCACCCTGATCGGCACCCCGGCCATCGCGCTGACCATCGCGGTGCTGCTGGCGTTGTATCTGCTGGGAATCCGGCGGGGCATCTCAGCGCCGGAGATAGCCAAGATCAGCGCGGCGTCGCTGCGTCCCGTCGGGATGATCCTGCTCGTCGTCGGTGCCGGCTCGTTCTTCGGGGCGGTGTTGCGTGCCACCGGGATCGGCAAGGCGCTGGCCGACTCGATGACCGAAGTAGGACTGCCCGTGATCCTGTCGGCCTATCTGATCAGTTGCGCGCTGCGGATCGCGCAGGGCTCGGCGACCGTGGCGATCGTCACCACTGCGGGCATCATCGAGACCTCCATCAGCGCAGGGCATTACAGTCCCGCCCAGATCGCACTGATCGTGGTGGCGGTGTCCGCAGGCTCGATCATCGCCAGCCACGTCAACGACGGCGGGTTCTGGATCGTGTCGCGCTACTTCAACATGTCGGTCAAGGACACGCTGAAAACCTGGACGGTGCTTGAGACCATCCTGTCGGTCGTGGGTTTCGCGGCCGCCGGGCTGATCTGGCTGGCCATCTGACCCGCGAGCAGACACCTGGGTCCCGGAACTTCGGCGTGTCGCGGACTTTCATGTCTGCTCGCGCTAGGGATCGCGCACTAGGAATCGCGCGCTAGGAGCGGGCCGCTCGCGCGCTTTGATACAGACAGATCGAGGCGGCTGAAGCGATGTTGAGGCTTTCCGCGTTGCCGGGCATCGGAATGTGCACGCGGTGATCCGCCATGACCGCCAATTCCGTTGGCAACCCGTGTGCTTCGGGCCCGAACAGCCAGGCGGTGGGCGCAGCCAGAGCGCGCTCGAAATCTGGGGCGGAGAGGCTGACCTCGCCGTCGATCGTGGTAGCGAGCACCTGCAGGCCCCCGTCGTGCAACCGCGCCACTGTCGCCGTCGCGTCGGTTTCGCTGAGCACGGGAATCGAGAAGATGCTGCCTGCCGACGCCCGCAGACACTTGCTGTTGTAAGGGTCGACGGCGTTGCCTGCCAGGATCACCGCGTCGGCGCCCATCGCGTCGGCGACGCGGATCAGGGTGCCGGCGTTGCCGGGCTCGGAGAGTTCGACAGCGACCGCGATCAGGCGCGGTGCGGCAGCGAGCACGTCGTCGAGCGAGACGTCCGGGAGCCGGCAGACCGCCACGAGACCGACCGGGGTGACAGTGTCGGACAACGCTTTTGCCGCACGTTCTGTCACCTCGTACACCGGGGCATCGGCGAGCAGACCCCCGAACCGGTCGAGCGCCGCCGCCGTGGCGAACACCTCGGAGACAAGTCCGCGCCGCAACGCTGACTCGACGAGGTTGGGACCTTCGGCGAGAAAGCGTGCGGCGCGGCGACGTGCGACGGCGCGGTGCAGCTTTACGGCTGCGGCGACGCGATCAGCTCGCTCGGTGAGCGGACTGATGGTCAGGCGGCCTCACCCGAAGGAGCGTTGACGTCCTCAGGCAGAGCGGCCTTGGCCACCTCGACCAGCGCGGCGAACGCAGCCGGGTCGCTGACGGCGATCTCGGCGAGGTTCTTGCGGTCCACCTCGACACCGGCGGCCTTGAGGCCCTGGATCAGGCGGTTGTAGGTGATGTCGTTGGCGCGGGCCGCGGCGTTGATGCGGGAGATCCACAGCTTGCGGAACTCGCCCTTGCGGGCGCGACGGTCCCGGTAGGCGTAGGTCAGCGAATGCAGCTGCTGCTCTTTGGCTTTGCGGTACAGGCGGGACCGCTGGCCCCGGTAGCCCTTGGAGGCCTTGAGGACTGTGCGCCGCTTCTTCTGGGCGTTGAGTGCGCGCTTCACGCGTGCCATGGGGTGTTCCTATTCTCGTTCGGTACGGGTGAGGGCGGTCTTAGCCGTTGAGCAGCTTGTTGATACGACCGGTGTCGTTGGCGGCCACGACGGTACGACCGTCAAGCCGGCGGGTGCGCTTGCTCGGCTTGTGCTCGAGCAGGTGGCGACGGTTCGCCTTCTGCCGCACGATCTTGCCGGTACCGGTCTTGCGGAACCGCTTGGAGGCACCGCTGTGGGTCTTCGCCTTGGGCATGAGTCCTCAGTTCTGTGTTGGATCTAATTCGGTGAAACGTCTGGTTCTTCGGGTGTGGCCTGCGGCCCGCCGGGGCGCTCGGCCTGCTCCGCTGCCTTGGCACGAGTCTTCGCGCCGCGGTGCGGGGCCAGCACCATCGTCATGTTGCGGCCGTCCTGCTTGGCGGACGTCTCGACGAAGCCGTACTCGGCCACGTCGGCGCCCAGCCGCTGCAACAGGCGGTATCCCAGTTCGGGCCGCGACTGCTCACGTCCGCGGAACATGATGGTCACCTTGACCTTCGACCCGGCTTCGAGGAAGCGGACCACATGGCCCTTCTTCGTCTCGTAGTCGTGGTCGTCGATCTTGGGACGCAGCTTCTGTTCCTTGACGACGGTCTGCTGCTGGTTCTTGCGAGACTCGCGCTCCTTCAGAGCCGTCTCGTACTTGTACTTGCCGTAGTCCATGATCTTGCAGACCGGAGGTCTGGCGTTCGGGGCTACTTCCACAAGGTCGAGATCGGCATCCGCGGCGACGCGGAGGGCGTCTTCGATGCGCACAATGCCTACCTGCTCACCACCTGGTCCAATCAGGCGGACTTCGGGTACGCGGATGCGCTCGTTGACGCGGGTCTCAGTGCTGATGGGGCCTCCTATGTTGTCCACTTCAGGAGCCCACGCCACCAGCGCTCAAAAGAGCGAAAGCCCTGCTCATAGCAGGGCCCATGCCGACCGATCACGGTTTTCACCGCCCGCGCCCCAATACTGAAGCACAAAACCGGCATCCTAGGATGCTGGTGACCGGACCGTTGAACCAGTGTGGCCAACGGTGGGAGTGGGACTCCACTTACTGTCCCTGGCGTACGCCGGGACGGTCGCGCATGACACTCTACCAGGTATGACCGATCCGACAGTAACGCCCGACGCAGCGCACGATCAGGGCTCAGGTGATCTGACCGGCTCCGCCGTTCGTGACCTCGCTGAGGTCCCGGCGGTGGAAGTGATCACCCGCGCGGCGATCATGCTGATGAGCGCAGCTGCCGAGAAGATCGGGTTGTCCGCGCCCGATCCCGACGAGAGCCCATACCGCGACCTCGACGAAGCCCGCCGGTTGATCACCGCGCTGGCCGGTCTGGTGACGGCCTCGGCCGAGTACCTCGGGCCGCACGCCGGCCCGGTCCGCGACGGACTCAAGAGCCTACAACTGGCGTTCCGCGAAGCCAGCGCGGCGCCGGACGAACCGGGCAAAGGCCCCGGTGAGAAGTACACGGGTCCGGTCTGGTGAACGACGACGCCGGTCCGGTGCGGTCGGTGTTCCATCAACTTTCCAAGTTGACCGCCTATCCTCCGGGCATATGACCGTTCTCAGCCGCGCCAGTCGCACGCCGATGCGGCCAAGCACCCGATTCTCCTGGGTTCCGGCCGCCGCGGGCTGGACGGTCGGCGTCATCGCCACGCTGTCGCTCATCGCCAGCGTCTCTCCTCTGGTGCGCTGGGTCATCAAGGTGCCTCGGGAGTTCGTCAACGACTACCTCTTCAACTTCCCCGACACCAGCTTCGCCTGGGCCTTCGTCCTTACCCTGCTGGCGGCTGCACTGGCGGCCCGCAAGCGCATCGCGTGGTGGATCCTGGTCCTCTACATGGTCGGCGCGGTCGGCTGGAACCTGGGCGACCTGGTTGCCGGCGGCGACACCGACACCATGGGCGAGGATGTCGGCGAGATCATCGGCATGGCGTTCCACGTCACCGCCATCGTCTGCCTGGTGTTGGCCCGTAAGCAGTTCTGGGCCAAGGTGCGTCGCGGTGCCCTGCTGAAATCGGCCGTGGCACTGCTGGCCGGTATGGCGATCGGCATCCTGGCGGCGTGGGGTCTGCTGACCCTGTTCCCCGGGACCCTCGACACCAGCGCGCGGTTGCCGTATGCGATCAACCGGGTCAGTGGGTTCGCGACAGTGCCGACCGAGGTGTTCGAGGGGTATTCGCACCCGTTCCTCAACGCGGTGTTCGGGTTGTTCGGCGCCCTGGCGCTGATGGCCGCGGCGGTGGTGCTGTTTCAGTCGCAACGCGCAGCCAATGCGCTGACCGGAGAGGACGAGTCCGCGATCCGCGGACTGCTCGAGCTCTACGGGAAGAACGATTCGCTCGGATATTTCGCGACCCGCCGCGACAAGTCGGTGGTGTTCGCGCCCAGTGGACGCGCGGCGATCACCTACCGCGTCGAGGTCGGGGTGTGCCTTGCCAGCGGGGATCCACTGGGCGATCCGAAGGCTTGGCCACAGGCCATCGAAGCCTGGCTGCGGCTGTGTCAGACCTATGGTTGGGCACCCGGCGTGATGGGCGCAAGTTCGACTGCCGCCGAAGCGTTCCGCGCCGCGGGGCTCAACGCGCTGCAACTCGGCGACGAAGCCATCCTGCACCCGGACAGCTTCCGGTTGTCGGGGTCGGACATGCGCGGTGTACGCCAGGCCGTCACCCGCGCCAAACGGGCCGGCGCCTCGGTGCGGATCCGCCGCCACCGCGAGCTCTCGGCTGCCGAGATGGCCGAGGTGATCCGCAACGCCGACTCCTGGCGTGACACCGAGACCGAGCGCGGCTTCTCGATGGCGCTGGGCCGGCTCGGCGACCCGGCTGACGGCGACTGCCTGCTGGTCGAGGCGATTCAGAAGGACGCCGTGGTGGCGATGCTGTCGTTGGTGCCGTGGGGCGCCAACGGTGTCTCACTCGACGTCATGCGGCGCTCCCCGCAGTCACCAAACGGCACCATCGAATTGATGGTCAGCGAACTGTGCATGCAGGCGGAAACCATTGGCGTGAGCCGTATTTCGCTGAACTTCGCGATGTTCCGCTCGGCGTTCGAGCAGGGTGCACAGCTGGGTGCAGGGCCGGTGGCCCGACTGTGGCGCGGGCTGCTGGTGTTCTTTTCCCGTTGGTGGCAACTGGAGACGCTGTACCGCTCGAACATGAAATACCAACCCGAATGGGTACCGCGCTACGCCTGCTACGAGGAAGCCCGGCTGATCCCCCGGGTCGGCGTCGCGTCGGTGATCGCCGAAGGCTTCCTGGTGCTGCCGTTCTCCCGGCGCAACAAACAGCACACGGGTGAGCACGTCGCCGCGCCGGCGAACCTGGTGGAATCCGGCCGGCTGCACCGCGACGGAAGTGCGCCCGACATCGGCGATCTCGCGCCGGACACGTCGGACAATGCGGAGCTGGCGCGCCTGCCCGAGCAGGTGCGGGTGCGCATGGCCAAGCTCAGGGCGCTGCAGGACAGCGGCGTGGAGGCCTACCCCGTCGGCCAGGCGCCCACCCATACCGTCGCTGCGGCATTGGCGGCCGACGACTCCGAAAGTCTCAGCGTCGCGGGCCGGGTGCTGCGCATCCGCGACTACGGCGGCGTGCTGTTCGCCCAGCTGCGCGACTGGTCCGGGGAAGTCCAGTTGCTCCTCGACGACTCGCGTCTCGACGGCGGCACCGCGCAGTTCACCGCCGCGATCGACCTCGGTGACCTGATCGAGGTGACCGGCACAATGGGCCAGAGCCGCAACGGAACCCGCTCGCTGCTGGTCGAGCAGTGGCGGTTGATCGGCAAATGCCTACGGCCGCTACCGGACAAGTGGAAGGGGCTGACGGACCAGGAGGCCCGCGTGCGGGCCCGCTACGTGGACCTCGCCGTCAACACCGAAGCCCGTGAGTTGATCCGGGCCCGCAGCGGCGCCCTGCAAGCCATCCGGCAGACCCTGTACGCCAAGGATTTCCTTGAGGTCGAGACGCCGATTCTGCAGCAGATCCACGGCGGCGCGAACGCCCGGCCGTTCCTCACCCACATCAACGCCTACGACCTGGACCTCTACCTGCGCATTGCCCCCGAGCTGTATCTCAAACGGCTCTGCGTCGGCGGTGTCGAGCGCGTCTTCGAGCTGGGCCGGGCCTTCCGCAACGAGGGGGTGGACTTCAGCCACAACCCCGAGTTCACCCTGCTTGAGGCCTACCAGGCGCACGCCGACTACAACGTGTGGATCGACGGCTGCCGCGAACTGATCCAGAACGCCGCACAGGCGGCCAACGGCGCCCAGGTGTTCCTGCGGCCACGCACCGACGGTGTGCTCGAGCCCGTGGACATCTCCGGCGAGTGGCCGGTCAAGACCGTGCACGACGCCATCTCCGAAGCCCTCGGCGAGCACATCACCCCCGAAACGGACGTGGACACCCTGCGAAAGCTGTGCAAGGCGGCCGATATCAGCTACCTGACGCACTGGGACGCCGGGGCCGTCGTGCTGGAGATGTACGAGCATCTCGTCGAGGACCGCACCACCGAGCCGACGTTTTACAAGGACTTCCCCACCTCGGTGTCCCCGCTGACCCGGCCGCATCGCAGCATCCCCGGCGTGGCCGAACGCTGGGACCTTGTCGCCTGGGGCGTCGAGCTCGGCACGGCCTACAGCGAGCTCACCGACCCCGTCGAACAACGCCGTCGCCTGCAGGAACAATCGTTGCTGGCGGCCGGTGGCGACCCCGAGGCGATGGAGCTCGACGAGGACTTCTTGCAGGCGATGGAGTACGCCATGCCCCCGACCGGCGGCCTCGGCATGGGCGTCGACCGGGTGGTCATGCTGATCACCGGGCGCAGCATCCGGGAAACCCTGCCGTTCCCGCTGGCCAAACCCCGTTAGCAGCCCGCTCACAGGAAATCGCAAGGATCTTTGATCAGGATTGGCTGGTGACCTTCACCCACCATCTGTCCTTGATGCACGGCTGGGTCCCGATAACAGTGCAGGTCGTGACCGCAATTGCGCTCATCGCGGCGCTCGGTCTGCGTACCCGGCGGTGGTGGCTGATCTGGCTACCGGTAGCCGCAGGTGTCGGCGGTGTGCTCGCCCTCGCCACGTACTGGTACATCCAGAGGGAAGGTATTTCCGACCGGAGCAACCCTGCACCCCGGTCGTTGTGGGTGTGGGTGGCGATCACCGGGGCGGCCGTCGTGGTCCTGCTGGCGGGGTGGCGCGGCAGCCGCTGGTGGCGGCGCGGCGTGTCGACGCTCGCGGTCCCGATGAGCTTGCTGTGCGCGGCGCTGGCACTGAACCTGTGGGTCGGTTACTTCCCGTGGGTGCAGACGGCGTGGAACCAGATGACGGCGGGTCCGCTGCCCGATCAGTCCGACCAGGTGACGGTCGCCGCGATGCAGCGCGAAGGTACCGTTCCGCTGCGCGGCACGGTGGTGCCGGTGGACACGGGCAACACCGCCTCGGGCTTCAAGCACCGCGGCGAGTACGTCTACCTGCCACCCGCGTGGTTCATGAGCAATCCGGCTCCGAAGCTGCCGACCGTGATGATGATCGGCGGCGAGTTCAACACCCCGGCGGACTGGATGCGCGCCGGCAACGTGGTGAAGACGTTGGACGAATTCGCCCGGGCACACCACGGCTACGCACCGGTGCTCGTGTTCGCAGACCCCGGCGGCGCCTTCAACAACGACACCGAATGCGTGAACGGGCCGCGCGGCAACTCCGCCGATCACCTCACCAAAGACGTGATCCCTTACATGAACGCCCACTACGGGGTCAGCCCACTGGCCGCCAACTGGGGCGTGGTGGGCTGGTCGATGGGCGGCACGTGCGCCGTCGACGTATCGGTCATGCACCCCGAACTGTTCAGCGCGTTCGTCGACATCGCCGGTGACATCGGGCCCAACTCGGGCAACAAGGCCCAGACCATCGACCGACTGTTCGGCGGAAACAAAGCGGCATGGGACGCGTTCGATCCCGCCACCGTCATCAACCGGCACGGCCAATACCGAGGTCTGGCCGGCTGGTTCGACGTGAACAACGCGCCGTCGAACACCCGAGTCGCCAAGGTCAGCGACCAGGCCAAGGCCGCCGACGCGCTGTGCGCGTTGGGTTCGGCGCACGGAATCCCCTGCGCCGTCGTCAGTCAGCCCGGGACACACGACTGGCCGTTCGCCTCAAACGCATTCGCCGCATCGCTGCCGTGGCTGGCCGGGGTGATCGGCACGCCGCAGGTCCCCGTCATCGGGCTGCCGTCGGCACCGCGCTCGGCCACCTACATCCAGGCCGCCGCCCGGTGACAGCGGCGGCTCAGTAGTCGGATTCAGCGGCGAGCACCTCGGCGAGGTACGCGTCGGCAGCGACCGCGGCGAGCCGCGTATCCGACACCGCGGCGAGCCGGTTGCGGGCGAAGGCCCGCACCCGGTCCCGAACATGTTGCGGCTCACCGGCAGCGGTGGCACCGATCGCCACCTCGGCCGGCGACCAGTCCAGGTTCCATGCGTGCGACTCCGGCAACGCTGCACCGTCCGCGCCGAGCACCGCAAGCGCCGCACGCCCGTCGGCGTCGAGCACACCGGTGCCGCGGTAGTCTCCGCAGCGGACCGCCGCGGCAATACCGGCGGGATGATCGGGTCCGCACACAGCCACCTGCACAAGGCAATTCACCGATGACCCGACGGGTACGACGGTCCAGTCGACGGTCCGCTCGGCAGCGTCGAAAATGCCCGGCGGCACCGCCGTCCAGCTCACCGTCGAGACTCCCCCGGCGATCGCCGCAGCGGCGCGGCCCGCCTCGGCGGCACCGGCGGCCAGCGCGTAGTCGGACCGACGCCGCGTCGGCTCGGCAACGTGCCAACCGAGGCCGATGTCCTCGGCCAGCTCACGGCAGCGGTCCACCAGCGCGATCACTCGGGGATCCCCTTGTGCAGAAAGGTTGTTCAAAGCGGACACGTGCGGAGCCAGTAAGGCATCGACGTCGGAGTCCAGGGTGTCGTCAGTGAGAAAGTCCTCGGCCGCCACAGTCGACACCGCGAGCTCGGCGTCGAGTACCGCTCGGTCCAGAGCCGCGATACCGTCGCGGTCGCTGGCGGGCCACCACCGCCGCAGCCAGTGCCCGAAGGCCAACCGCCGCAGCGCATCCGTGGAACCGGGCAGCACCGCAACCCCGGGCAGGTCGACGGCCTGTGCCGTGCCGCCGGCGGCGTCGCGCAGCGCTTCGACGACCGCGACATGGCCGTCTTCCCCGACGACGCGCCAAAGCCAGTCAGCCCGAAGGTGATCGGTGAACGTGATGACGGGCGCGGCAGCTCCGTCGTCGACCACCCACGACAGCACGGCACCACTGACCTCGAGCACCGCCACCAGCGGGGCCGGTTCGGTCAGTGTGCCGCTGCTCCACAGCCCGGATTCGATGTCGAGCTTCATCCGGCCACCTGCACTTCCAGCATCGCCTTGATGCGCTGGCGATGGTCCAGGCTCACCGACCGCGCCACGCCCTCCAGCAGCGCACGGACGTCGTCGATGTCTTCACAGGATTCCTGCCAGACGTCCCGCCCGTGCAATCGGGCCCACAGCCGGCTCAGGTACGGGCGGGCGAATGCCGCCAGATCGTCGACAACCTGTTGCTGCCGCGGATGAATCGCCGCGCCGCCCGCCAGGTAGCGGCGCGCGTGCAGTACGTAGGCCTCCTTGGCGAGCCGGGACTGGATACGGGCCGACAACTCGTAGCGCGCCGACGCCGAGGCCGCCAGCGGCTGCAAATCGCCTGCCACCTCGATACCGGTCAGCAGCACCGCCTGCTTGTCTTCGGCGAGCAGACCCCATGGCGCGCAAGCCCGATCGACCTCTTCGGCACACAGCAACGGAACGTCGGGAAGCTCGTCGCGGTCCAGGGCGCGGCGAAGCGTGGCCCGGACCCGGTCGGCGACAGTGCGGTCCAGCGGTCGGTCACCGACGGGCACCCCGTCGACAGTCGGGAGTTTTTGCGGTGCAACAGAACTCAGACCCACCTCGACGATGGACCAGGGCAGTGTGCCGGGCTGGGTGTGTGCCGTCGCACCGAGGTTGTAGGGGGTGGCATCGGCGACCAGCGCCGACCACACCCGCTGCCGGGCCACCGTCGCGCGATGGCTCTCCGCCGGACCGAGCACGGTCGCGAGCCCCGCGAAGAACGGTCCGGTCATGGCGCCGGTCGGCTGCACGTCGTGCCAGCTGCGCTCGAGTTGCCGGGTCAAGCGGGCAACCACCTGTGGATCATCGAGATGCGCGTTGAGTGTTTCGATTCCGGTCCGGTCGCGGCCCTGATGGATGTCGCGCAGCACGCCGGCCGCAGTCTGCTCATCCTCGACGCCGGGAGTGCCTCGCGTGACCGCGAGCTCGAAACACACCGGGAAGTAAAGCTCCTGGGCGTTGCCCGAGGTGATGCGCTGCTGCCGCCGTTGCGCTTTGAGCATCACGAACCAGTCCGCCGCCGCCCGCAATTGCGGTGCGTGGGCAGCGATGGTGTCGTGCATCTCGGCGGCCACCGCAGGTTCCAGCACCGGAGCGGAGAACTGAGCGTTGCTGCGCAGACGCAGCACGAGTGGGTCGATGATCCGTTTGACGGTCCGGCGCAGCGGGCCGCCGTCATCACTGCTGAGTACTTCGACGCCCGGGCCGATGGAGCGCCAGGCCCGCTCGATCACCGCGCGACGCGGCTGCGCCGAACCCACCACGGTCCGTGCCGTCGTCGCGTCCGACCCGATGCTCACCAGCACCAGGATAGGGCCGGCCACCGAACTTGGGTTCGGTAGTCGCCGGACAGCCGGACGCTTGTCGGCATGACCGATGCATTGACGCTCACCGTGTTCTGCCTGATCTGCGGCGCCGCAGGCGTCGTGCTCGCCACCGCGCACCGGGCCCGACGGGCCTGCTACGGGGACGATGAAGCCACCGAACGCCTGATGACCATCGACGAACTGGTGGCCGCGTTCGACGAGATGTTTCTGCGCAAGGGCCTGATCACCGGCGGGCAGCTGGCGTTGATCCGCACCGGCACACACGCGGTCGGCGTGGTGACGGGCATGCGCGCCACGGGAACCACCCGCGAGGACTTCCGTGAGGTCGAGTTGGATCTCATGGTGAGCAGACCTGGCGGCGGCCAGTTCCCGGCCATCCAGACCGCGTTGGTCCCGGCGACGTCGCTGCCGAAGGTCGCACCGGGCAGCGTGATCGACGCCTACTACCGACCGGGCGATGAGAGCACCATCGCGGTGTTCGTCTCCCCCGCCTGAGGCTTTCACCGGGCCCCGCCGACGGTGAAGCTGGCCAGCGCCGCCCAATGCAGCGGGCTGGCCGCGCGGTCGCCGTCACGCCAGCGCCGCAACTGGGACCGTTGCCAGCGGTTCACCGCGCAGCCCGCGGCATCTTCCCTGTGGGCCAGGTCGACCGCCGCGACCGTCTCGGCCATCGGATCGAAGACTGAATCTGTTGTGGCAGTGTAGAACTGGTGATATCCCGCAGTGGTCGGCAGTGACCACAACGTCGCGGTCACCAGCTCGGCGCCACCGAGGATCATCGCCGCCACCAACCCGGTGGCCTCATCGAAGCGGTAGTCGCCACCCGACGCACAGGCCAGCAGAGCGACCCGCGGTGGAATCGCCAGGCCTGCCGACATCACGTCGGCGGCGGTCAGTGGGGCCGGCTCTGCCAGGTGTAGCGCGGCACGGTCGGCGTAACCGGCGTCTCCTTCGGCCGCACTGGCGTGCCCGACGTAGAGCAGCCGGGCCGGATCCTGGGCACACGCCTGGGCCAGCCAGTGCCGATCGGTGTCGGTGCGGCGGAACAACTCGGCGGGCTCGGCGACGGTGGGCAGCACCCGACCCGAAGCGACCAGATCGGCGAAATGGCGAGCCAGCGGCGTCTGCGGGGACGGCCTGCCGAGTACCGACCCCAGCGCCGAACCCGGGCGCTGCCCGGGGATGCGAGGGTCGAGCAGCAGGACGGCCGCACCATTGCGGTGATCCTCCCAGCACATCTGCCGTCGGGGCGCGTGCACGATGTTCGGCGGCACCGCCATGAGGACATCGACGAGTTCGATCAGGCGGATTCCGTCGGGACCGGGCATGACAAGTTGACCCCACGGCACCCGGCCCAACCGTGGGCTCGGCGTGACGAACAGCTGCGGCCGCGGCGACGCAACGCTCTCGGCGAGCAGCCGCCAGCCGTCCGGGGAGATCAGTTGCTCACCGAGTGCCGCCCCGAGCGCGTGTTCGGTGTCGGGGAACGCGAAAGCCCCAGTGGCCAAGGATCGTTCGATGGCGTCAGCGGCGCCTTCTCCGGGACGTGGATCCGGCAGCGCGGCGTCGAGCGCATCGCACGCGGCCCGCAGCTGCGGCTCCTCGATCACCCAGGTGACCGACCGGTGCGCCTCCCCCACCACGCGCAGACTGGCGTAGGTGGCGATGCCGACGTCCGCGAATCGCAGGACCAGTGTTGCGGTCACGGCCACGTCTGCCATGCGTCGCCTGCGGCGGTGACATCGCGGCCATACCGCTGCCGGGCCAGGTCCCGGTATCGGCTCATGATCGGAGCGGCCTGCGGGTCCATGCGCAGCGGCGGCAGCGGGCCCAGCCTGGTCAGGCCCGTACCGCCGACGGCGGGCGCGGCGGCGGCAATCGCAAGTTCGGGTGCGAGCTCGGCCTCGACGGGCACCGCAGCGGTCGCGGTGCCCGTCCAGTCGCTCGCCTGCTGCTCAAGCGGCTCAGCTGTGAAAGTACCTCGTGCACTGTGATATTCGACGAGCTCGCAGGTGAGTTCGACATTGTCGGATTCCCACGCCACCGCAAACGCGCCCGCCAGCAGCGGGGCCGACACACAGCTGGCCCAGCGCATCCTGGCACCGGCGTCGGGGATGGTGTAGCGCACGGAATCGACCGCCAGCGCGGCGGGTACCTTCAGATCGGCTGCGCGCTGGAGCTTTTCGATCGCTCGGGTGTACTCGGGAGAGCCTGGGGCACAGTCGACCACGGCCAGGCCCGCCGCGTGCCGCGTCTCGACCTGATGCCAGTTGCGGCCCGGCTGCGCGAAGCCGTCGAAACCCATCTCGGCAAGCGCGTCGGCGCGCCAGACATTGCCGAGGTGGGAATCCAGCCGTGCGTACTGCAGCCAACTGTGCCGCGGTGCGGAATCCAGCATCTGCCGCGCCTGCGCGACCTGTTCGCGGGCCTCGTCGAAGGCCCCGCGGAAGATGGCGATCCAGCTGCGCTGCAACAGGATACGGTGAATATGCAGCGGCTTCTCGATCTCCCGCCAGTGCCGCTCGGCGTGCGACCAGCACTCGTCGGCCTCCTGCAAGGCCCCGACGGCCAGCCGGATCAGGCCGAAGTACAGCCAGCTTCGGGACACATCGTGAGCGCGGGCATGCTCGGCGATCACCGGGTAGGCCTCGTGCACCAGCCGCTGGGTCTCGGCGATGTCGCCGGCCGACCAGGCCGCCGCGGCCCGTTCCAGTTGCGCTCGGGAGGTGGCGAGCCGCCAGCCGCGCGATTCGGCCCTCGCGCCGCCCCGGCGCAGCCACGGTTCGGCCTCGGCCAGGCGCCCGGATTCCACACAGAACCGGCCGTAACCCAGCGCGGCCGCGACGAACAGGTGGTCGGACTCCTCGGTGTCCCCGTCGAGGTGACCGTCCACGACGTCGAGAACCTCGTTCCACAGCGGCTCCGACCGGGCGTAGAGGTCGTCGTCGCACAGACCCGTCGCGAGCAGGATGCGGGCATAACAGACGAGGCGCGCGTGCTCCGCGTCGAGATCGGCGAAGTCTCCACGCACCGCGATCAGTGCCGCCACATGGTGCTCGGCGTCGTCGTGCTCGCCGCGCGCGGCCGCCAGACCGGCGGCGAGAAATTCGGCACGGCGCGTGTAGCGGCAGATCATGTGGTCGACCTCCGCATCCGTCATGGTGACCTTGGCGGCCTCCTCGGGCTTGGCGCCTGCCCGAATCTCCGTGTAGTGGGCCAGGCACTCCCGGATACGCCGGATGGCTTCCACCACACCGTCGTACGCGGTGCGCACCAGATAGATCTCGCCGAGTTGGGCGAACACCTCCAGCGCGTAATCGTCGCGGTCGGCCTGCTCGATCTGCGGCATCAAGGACAGCAGCAAGTCCTTGGCGGCGCCCTCTTCGGCGGCCAGCGCCAAGTGACGCGCGCGCTCCAGGTCGCCGATGATCGTCACATCCGCATCATAGGAACGCGGCGGGCGGGCCGGGTGGATTGCTTGCCCGCCCGCCGCTTCCGGGCCGGATCAGCTGCAGCTCACCGTGATGGTGAACGGCTTGGTGATCATTCCGGCCATCGGGTTCTTCATGTCGGCGCCCGACGCCTCGCCGCTGATGGTGTACGTGCTGCCGTCGACCTTGACCTCGGCAGAGCCGACTTTGACGCCCATGTTGTCGCTGACCGACAGGGCGCTGCCGTCGTACACCAGTCCCAGGGTCTGCACCTTGGGAGTGGCCTCATCGGTCATCACGACGCCGAGACCCTGCTGGCCGCCGACGGCTCCACTGGCCACGGTGATCTTGCCGGCCTGCTTCACACAGGTCACCGAGTTGAGGTCGAGGCCTGCCAGGTCGGATCCATCGACCTTGACCGCGGTGTTTCCCCCGGTGCTCACCTTGGCGTTGCCCGCGGCCGTGGACTTGTCGCTCGAGCAGCCCACCACCACCGCGCCGACAGCGGCCAGTCCCACGGCGCCTGCGATAACCCGGTTGATCGTCTTGGCGGTCATTGCCGTCTTCCCTTCGTTCTTCGCGTCGCCCCCATGGCTCCGTCGTGCCCCAAGTCTTTGCGGGCGGTACCGCTACCGATCCCAAGAAATGTCAGTTGTCGCAGGTAACGTGGGGTGGGTGACAGACGAGCCAGCCTTGCCTTCTGCACCCGAAGAGCCCGGGTACACCGCCGAGGGCGTGCCGACGTTCGATTCGGTGCGGGAGAAGATCGAGACGCGTTACGGCACCGCGATCGGCGCCTCCGAACTGGCCGCAGAGACCCCCGAGGGCCGCGCGGTCGAAGAGCAGTACGCGGCCCGGCAGCAGGCCGCCGCAGAGCGCCTGCAACAGATTCGGGAGTCCATGCGCGATCACGGCGACTCCTGACCGGTGCGCACCTTCACGCCGGCCGAGCGGCGGGCGCGGCTGGCCCGACGCCACTTCCTGAACCGACCAGGCCCGTCGGTGCCCGGCGTCACCGCTGATCTTGTCGGCCTGCACGCCACCGACCCGGCGACGCCTTACCTGTCCCTGTGGGCGCGGCTGCCCGGTTTCACCGTCAGCGATCTCGATGCGCAGTTGTATCACCAGCGCACGGTGGTCAAACACCTCGCGATGCGCCGCACGCTGTGGGTTGTCCGCACCGAGGATCTGGCCGCGGTGCAGGCCGCTGCCAGTGACCGGGTGGCCGACAATGAGCGGCGCCGGTTGATCGCCGACGCACAGAAAGCCGGCGTGGCCACCGACGGGACACGCTGGCTCGACACTGCGTGCGATGCAGTGGTCAGCCACCTGCGCGAGCAAGGGCCCACGCCTGCTGCGCACCTGCGCGCTGCGCTGCCCGCGTTGCACGGCAGTTACAATCCAGCCCCAGACCGGAGCTGGGGTGGTGAAACACCGCTGGCACCAAGGGTTTTGACAGTTCTCGGGGTGCGCGGTGACATCGTCCGGGGGCCCAACGACGGCGCCTGGACCACATCGAGGCCCCGCTGGGTCGCGATGTCCGACTGGCTCGACGATGCGGCTGTGGCAGCGGATCCGGAGGTCGCCAGGGCCCAGCTGGTCCGGACCTGGCTGCGCACCTTCGGGCCTGCCACCGTCACCGACATCAAGTGGTGGTTCGGCAACACCTTGACCTGGGCGCGTCACGCGCTGCGCGACATCGACGCGGTCGAGGTCGATCTGGACGGCTCCGCCGGCTATGTGCTGCCCGACGATCTCGACGTCGAGCCGGAGCCCGAGCCGTGGGGTGCGCTGCTGCCCGGGCTCGATGTCACCACGATGGGCTGGTTCGACCGCGACTGGTATCTCGGCGGGCACCGCAGCCAGGTGTTCGACAGCAACGGCAATGCCGGGCCCACCGCATGGTGGAACGGCCGGGTCGTGGGCGGCTGGGGCCAGGATGCCGACGGCCGGGTCGAGCTGCACCTGCTCGACGAGATCGGCCGGGACGGCACCCGGCAGTTGCAGCGCCGCGCCGACGCGTTGACCGAGTGGCTCGCCGGCGTACGGATCAAGCCCCGTTTTCCGTCGCCACTGTCGAAGGCGCGCTGATGCGCATCGCGAGCTGGGTGCTGCTGGCGCTGACCGCAGGCGCGGTCCTCAGCCTGCTCTACGGCATGAGCTTTCCGGGTGAACCGTCCGACGCGTTCTTCATCGCGGCGCTGACGCTCGTCCCGTTGTTCGTGATCTGGTGCGTCGCGGGCATTGCGCTGCGCCTGCAGGGCGGTCGGCGCGATTGGGCGGTCATGCTGGCCTGCCCCGTCCTGGTCATCACGGGCATCGCGTTGGCGTGCACCAACATTCCGCTGCAACTGCACTGGTGGGTGGCGCAGCCATCGTTCGAGGCGGCCCTGACGGCGTTCGAGAGCGACGAGACTTTCGGACACCAGCCGCATCGCATCGCCGGCTACACCGTCGAGGACATCTCACGCCGGACGGACAACTTCATCGACTTCTCTCGCCGCGACGACATGAACGGCTCGGACGGGTTCGCCTACAGCGTCGACGGCAGCGCGCCCCAGACCGTGCACCACGTAGAGAGCGACTTCGTCATGGCATCGGTGAAACGCCTTGGCCCGCATTGGTTCGCGTTCCAGAGCTACCACACCATGAACTGATGGTCAGGCGCTGACCTTGCGACGCTTGGGTTTGGCCGCGGGCACGTCGTCGAGCAGTTCGGTCAGGAACTGGCCCGTGTAGCTGTCCGGGTTGGCGGCCACGTCCTCGGGGGTGCCGGATGCCACGACGGTGCCGCCGCCTGCCCCGCCTTCGGGCCCCATGTCGACGATCCAGTCGGACGTCTTGATGACATCGAGGTTGTGCTCGATGACGATCACCGTATTGCCCTTGTCGACAAGGCCGTTGATCACTTTGAGCAGCTTGCGGATGTCCTCGAAATGCAGACCCGTGGTGGGCTCGTCGAGGATGTAGATCGTGCGCCCGGTGGACCGCTTCTGCAGCTCGGCCGCCAGCTTGACGCGCTGAGCCTCGCCGCCGGACAGGGTCGGCGCGGGTTGGCCCAGCCGCACGTAGCCCAGGCCGACATCGACCAACGTCTTGAGGTACCGGTGGATCGAGGAGATCGGTTCGAAGAACTCGGTGGCCTCCTCGATGGACATGTCGAGCACCTCGGAGATGGTCTTGCCCTTGTAGTGCACCTCGAGGGTTTCCCGGTTGTATCGGGCGCCGTGGCACACCTCGCACGGCACGTACACGTCGGGCAGGAAGTTCATCTCGATCTTGATGGTGCCGTCACCCGAGCAGGCCTCGCAGCGGCCGCCCTTGACGTTGAACGAGAACCGACCGGGTTGGTAGCCACGGACTTTGGCCTCGGTGGTGGCCGCGAACAGCGAGCGGATCTTGTCGAAGACGCCCGTATAGGTCGCCGGGTTGGACCGCGGCGTGCGGCCGATGGGCGACTGGTCGACGCGCACCAGCTTGTCGAGCTGATCCAGCCCATTGACCCGGGTGTGCCGGCCCGGCACCTGCCTGGCGCCGTTGAGTTTGTTGGCCAGCACCGAGGCCAGGATGTCGTTGACCAGAGTCGACTTGCCCGACCCGGACACCCCGGTCACCGAGGTGAGCACGCCCAGCGGGAACGCGACGTCGATCTCTCTGAGGTTGTTCTCCCTGGCTCCGACCACGGTGATCTGGCGGCGCTTGTCGGTAGGCCGGCGCAGTGCGGGCACCTCGATGCTCTCTTTGCCGGAAAGGTAAGCGCCGGTGAGAGATTCGGGGTTGCGCAGCAACTCAGCGTAGGTGCCGCTGTGCACGATGCGGCCACCGTGCTCACCCGCAGCCGGCCCGATGTCGACGACCCAGTCGGCATGCGCGATGGTGTCGAGGTCGTGCTCCACGACGATGAGGGTGTTGCCGAGATCGCGCAGCCGCACCAAGGTGTCGATGAGTCTGCGGTTGTCGCGCTGATGCAGGCCGATGGACGGCTCGTCGAGGACGTAGAGCACGCCGACCAGACCGGAGCCGATCTGGGTGGCCAACCGGATGCGTTGTGCCTCACCGCCGGACAGCGTCGCCGCCGCCCGCGACAACGACAGGTAATCCAGGCCGACGTCGAGCAGGAAGCCCAGCCGGGACTGGATCTCCTTGAGCACCTGCCCGGCGATGGCCTGCTCGCGGTGGCCCAGGGTCAGCGCGTTCAGGAAGTCGGCGCAATCGGCGATGGACAGCTCGGCGACCTGCGCGATGGACTTGTCCCCGTAGTCCCCCGCTGCGAGCGTTACCGCGAGAATCTCCGGCTTGAGCCGCGTGCCGTTGCACTCCGGGCACGGGATGTCGCGCATGAAACCCTCGTAGCGTTCCTTCATCTGCTCCGAGTCGGTCTGCTCCATGCGTCGCTGCAGGAATGCCATGACGCCTTCGAAGTCGGCGTAGTAGGACCTGGTGCGGCCGTACCGGTTCTTGTACCGGACGTGTACCTGGTGATCCGAGCCCTCCAGAATCGCCTTGCGCGCCTTGGCCGGAAGCTTCTTCCACGGGGTGTCGATGTCGAATCCGAGCTGATCCCCCAGACCCGACAGCATGCGGGTGAAGTACTCGGCGGACTGGCCCACCGCCCACGGTGCGACGGCACCTTCGGCCAGGGTCAGCTCGGGGTCGGGCACTACGAGGTCAGGGTCGACCTCTTTACGGATACCCAGGCCGGTGCACTCCGGGCAGGCGCCGTACGGCGAGTTGAACGAGAACGACCGGGGTTCCAGATCGTCGACGGCCAGGGGGTGCCCGTTGGGGCAGGCCAGCTTCTCCGAGAACCGCTGCTCGCGGTGCGGATGGTCGTCCTCACGGTCGACGAACTCCAGGACCACGATGCCGTCGGCCAGGTTCAGCGCCGTCTCCACCGAGTCGGTGAGCCGCTGCTTGGCGCTGGCCTTGACCGTCAGGCGGTCGACCACCACCTCGATGTCGTGCTTCTCCTGCTTCTTGAGCTTCGGCGGATCGGTCAGCGGATGCACCACACCGTCGACCCGCACACGGCTGTAGCCCTGGGTGTTGAGCTTGTCGAACAGGTCGACGAACTCGCCCTTGCGGGTCCGCACCACCGGGGCGAGCACCTGGAACCGCAGCCCCTCGTCCATGGCCAGCACCTGATCGACGATCTGCTGCGGGGTCTGCCGGGCGATGCGCTCACCACAGACCGGGCAGTGCGGCGTGCCCGCCCGCGCGTACAGCAGACGCAGATAGTCATAGACCTCGGTGATGGTGCCGACGGTCGACCGCGGGTTGCGGTTGGTGGACTTCTGGTCGATGGACACCGCAGGCGAGAGGCCCTCGATGAAGTCGACGTCAGGCTTGTCCATCTGGCCGAGGAACTGCCGCGCGTACGCCGACAGCGATTCGACGTAGCGACGCTGCCCCTCAGCAAAGATGGTGTCGAAGGCCAGCGAGGACTTCCCCGACCCGGACAATCCCGTGAACACGATCAGCGCGTCACGCGGCAGGTCGAGGTCCACTCCTCGCAGGTTGTGCTCGCGGGCACCCTTCACGATCAGGCGGTCAGCCACGCGCTTCCTTTCAGACGACAGACTTCACGCCCATGCTATGTGCGACCACCGACAAGCCCGATACCGTGATGGGGTGACTCCTCCCAGCATCACCGTCAGCGATACGTACACCGGCCACGTCGAGCCCCATACGGCCGCACGGCGCACTGCGGGCGGGGCGACGATCGTCAAGGCTTCAGTAGGCCCGATGGACAACAACGCCTACCTGGTGACCAGCACGAAGACCGGGGACACACTGCTCATCGACGCGGCCAACGACGCCGACGCCCTGCTGGAGCTCATCAAGACCACCGCCCCCAAGCTGGACCTGATCGTCACCAGCCACCAGCATTTCGACCATGTGCAGGCACTGGAAGCAGTGGCGAAGGCCACCGGCGCCCCGACCGCGGCACATCAACTCGACGCGGAAGCGCTGCCGGTGAAGCCCGACCGGATCCTGGCCGACGGGGACACCATCACGATCGGTGACCTCACCCTCGATGTGATTCACCTGCGGGGACACACACCGGGTTCGGTCGCGCTGGCCCTGAAATCGTCCGACGGCGTGACGCACCTGTTCACCGGCGACTGCCTGTTCCCGGGCGGCGTGGGCAAGACCTGGCAACCCGGCGATTTCGAAACCCTGCTGGGCGATGTGACCAGCAAGGTCTTCGATGTTTACGACGACAACACGGTCGTCTACCCCGGACACGGCGACGACACCACGCTGGGCGCTGAGCGGCCCAGCCTGTCCGAATGGCGCGAACGCGGCTGGTAGCCGCTAGCTGGTGTGGACGATGAGCACGTCGGTCTTGGACCGGCGTGCCACGTTCGCGGGTACCGAACCGAGAAGCCGGCCTGCGATGGTGCTCAGGCCCACGTTGCCGACCACGAGCAGATCTGCCTTCACATCCTCGGCCAGCTCGACGAGCGCGTCCACCGGGGCGCCGACGACCGGGCGCTCCTCGATGTCGGTGGCACCGGCGGCCTTGGCGCGCTCGGTCGCCTCGCGCAGGATGGCGTAGATGGGGGCATTGCCTGCCATCTGGTAGCCCTCGTCCTTGAGCACGTCGGCGGCGCGCTGGTCTTCGCTCTGGGGGAAGTACGCGGTCGCCACGATCAGCTTCGCGTTCGACCCGGCGGCGATCTGACCGGCGCGGTCCACGGCACGCAGCGACGAATCAGATCCGTCCGTACCGACCACCACGGTGCGATAGGCGCTCATCCATACCCTCCCAGTGTCAGTTGCAACGCCATCCGCGACAGTAACCCGATGCCGGCTGAACACGGGCACAATTCACGACACCCGCATGCACAACCGGCAAAACAACCGACGTTCTCCGACCGGTGGCGTCTACCGCGACTGATGTTAACCGCAGCGGGCGCAGAATCGGCACCAACCGTGACCTACGCTACGCGCGTCGCCCCGACGTCGCCAAGGCCCGGCTGGGCCCGTTCCATGACGTGGCTCACATACTGTGGTGAAAGTCGTTGCCCACCACCACCTTCGATGAATCTCAGCGAGACCGGTCACGACCGAAGTACAACTCCTGAGTCGCAGTGCACACGAGTTGGCCTGCGCGGTTGTACATCGTTGCGCCGGCGAGCCCTCGCCCGTGAATTCCACTGGGCGACACTTGATCGGAGAGCACCCAATCCGACAAGTCGGCAGGCCGCTGGAACCAGACGGCATGGTCGATGAGCGCGGAGAACGATCTGAGCTGAGAGGTGCGCCGCGTCGTCATCGCCGTCTCCAGCATCGTGGTGCCCGAGACATAGGTGAGCAGGCAGCTGTTGAGCACGGGATCATCGGTCACGGATTCTGCTGGGCGCCACCACATTCGGGTCCGCTCCGGAGGTGAGGGCAGATCCATCGCCAACCTGGGCGGGGCGTCGACGTAACGACGCTCGATGGCTTGCGGACGCACCCACAATCCGCCGAACTCATCGGCGTACGCACGGAGCTGATCCTCCATCGCAGGCAACGATTCCGGATCCGGAACATCGGGCAGCGACCGCTGATACTCGGCGCTGTCGACGGGTGCACTGAACGAGGCCAGCGCCTCCAGCAGGATCTCCCCGCCCTGATGCGCGGTGACCTGGCGCGTCGACAAGGTGCCGCCGTCGCGCAGCCGGGCCACTCTGATCTGCACGGGGTACCTCGCATCACCGGCGCGCAGCAGGTAGACGTGCACACTGTGCGGCAGCCGCCCCGTCGCGGTGCGACCGGCCGCCATCAGCGCTTGCGCGGCGATGTGGCCGCCGATGATGTGGTGGTCGGCGTTGTCGATCTGGTCGGCGACGAACGTGTCGTCGCCGGTTGCGGTGAGGTTGAGGGTCGTGATGATGTCAGCGAGCTGCGGCAGGGGCACCGCCGCATTATTCGGTATGGCTCGCCGCGAGCTTCAGGGCGTCGGCCAGGTACGGGGCGCTGACGCTGTCGGCGTGCGTCGCGGCTTCCGCGGGTGTGCCGGTCGCGACGATGCGGCCACCTTCCCCTCCGGCACCGGGACCGAGGTCGATGACGTAATCAGCCTGCGCGACGACCCGCATGTCCAGTTCGACGACCACGACGGTGTTGCCGGCGTCGACCAGCTTCTGCAAGTGCACCATCAGCCGGTCGGTGTCGGCGGGGTGCAACCCTGCCGACGGTTCGTCGAGCAGGTAGAGCGCGTCTCCGCGGTGCGCCCGTTGCAGCTCGGTGGCGAGTTTGACGCGTTGGGCTTCGCCGCCCGACAACTCGGTGGCGGGCTGCCCCAGCCGCAGGTAGCCCAGCCCGACATCGCACAGCACCGTCAGCGAACGCAGTATCTCGGCTTCGCCCTCGAAGAAATCGCGGGCCTGCTCGACACCCATCTGCAGGATCTCGGCGATGTTGCGGTCGCGCCAGGTGATCTCCAATGTGCTTGCCTTGTAGCGAGTTCCGTCGCAGTCCGAGCATGGGGTGTAGACGCTGGGCAGGAACAGCAACTCGACCATCACCCACCCTTCACCCTCACAGGTGGGGCATCGCCCCGATGCGACGTTGAACGAGAACCGGCCGGCCTTGTAGCCACGGCTGCGCGCTTCCGGCGTCTCGGCGAAACGACGACGGATGTGGTCGAACATCCCGGTGTAGGTGGCGACGTTGGACCGCGGGGTGCGGCCGATGGGCTTCTGGTCTATGCACACCACCCGGCGCAATCCGCCGATGTCACCGACGATCTCACCGTGAACCGGTGCGGATTCGCCTGCCAGCAGCAGATCGTCCTCATCGGACGTGTCGTCGGTCGCGCCGCTCACCGGGGCGCCCAAGTGCTCGGCGACGAGCGTCGGCAGCGCCTGACTGACCAGACTCGATTTTCCCGCACCCGAGATTCCGGTGACCGCTGTCAGGCACTTCAGCGGGAACGACACTGACACGTCATGAAGATTGTTGCGGCTCACGTGTTCCAACCGCAGCCAGCCGCCCGGCTCCCGCGGGTTCCGCTTCACCGGTTTCGTCAGACCGAAAAGGTAACGGCGCGTGGATGATTCATCCACCTCAGCGAGACCGGCGGGCCGCCCGCTGTAGAGAATCTGGCCGCCTCGCTCGCCGGCGCCCGGGCCGATGTCGACCAACCAGTCTGCGGCGCCGATGATGTCGAGCGAGTGCTCGACGAGGAAGACGCTGTTACCCCGTCCCTTCAATCCCTGCAGAATGCCCAGCAGCGCGTCCCGGTCGCGTGGGTGTAGGCCGGCCGAGGGCTCGTCGAGCACATACACCACCCCGAAAAGCTGTGACGACAACTGGGTGGCCAGGCGCAACCGCTGCAATTCACCCGACGACAACGTCGGAGTACTGCGGTCCAGCGAGAGGTAGCCCAGCCCCAAATCCATGATGGGATGCAGCCGCTCAAGGATCTCGGCCGCCAAACGCCCAGCGGCGGCCCGCTTTTCGACGGCGATATCGGAATCCGCGTGATGGGTCGGCGTACCGGCAGCCACCGGCTCCAACAGCTCGGCGAGCCGGTTGAGGGTCAGGCCGGACAACTCGGCGATATCGAATCCCTCGAAAGTGACCGACAGCGCCTCGGGCTTGATCAGCTTGCCGTGACACGTCGAACACACCGCGCCGCGGACGAACTGGGAGACGCGCTTCTTCATCTGCGCGCTCTTGGTGTTGGCGAAGGTGTCCAGGACGTAGCGCCGCGCGCCGGTGAACGTGCCCTGGTAGCTGGGCTCCATCTCCATTGCCACGGCGCGACGCGTCTGCGCCGGGGTGAACCCCGCGTACACCGGAGCGGTCGGGCGTTCGTCGGTGTAGAGGATCCAGTCCCGATCCTTCTTCGGCAGGTCCTTCCACGGCGTGTCGACGTCGTAGCCCAGCGACACCAAGATGTCGCGCAGGTTCTGCCCGTGCCACGCCGCAGGCCACGCGGCGATGGCCCGGTCGCGGATCGTCAGCGACGGATCCGGGACCATGAGTTCCTCTGGCACCTCGTACACCCGGCCGATGCCGTGGCACGTCGGGCAGGCACCTGGCACGGTGTTCGGCGAGAAATCCTCGGCGAACAGCATGGGTTGGTCCGCCGGGTAATGCCCTGCCCGCGAGTAGAGCATCCGCACCAGGCTCGAGAGCGTGGTCACGCTGCCGACCGACGACCGGGCGCTGCCCGCGCCCCGGTGCTGCTGCAGGGCCACCGCGGGCGGCATCCCCTCGATGGAGTCGACGTCGGGAACACCGACCTGGTCGATCAGTCGACGCGCGTACGGCGCGACCGATTCCAGATAGCGCCGCTGCGATTCGGCGAACAACGTGCCGAAGGCCAGTGATGACTTGCCCGACCCGGACACACCGGTGAACACCACCAGGGCGTCCCGCGGAACATCGACGTCGACGTTCTTGAGGTTGTGCTCGCGGGCACCGCGCACCCGGACATCGGCCGGTATGTCCGCCGACCGCTCATCCCACGGCCGCTCCAACGATCTGGTCACACCACGCGACCCTAGCCGCGACTCGAAAGGGTAGTAGAACCCGTACCGAGACCCACCCGTTACGGGTCATCGGCACGATCGGGGCGGCCGGACGGCATTCGACAACCGTCGAGATACCGGCCGGCCTCCCCCGATCCACAGAGCGAGTGACGGGATTCGAACCCGCGTTAACGGCTTTGCAGGCCGGTGCCTAGCCACTCAGCCACACCCGCACTGCCCATCACAGTGCCAGCCGCGGCGCCGCGTGCCCACCGTTTCGATCTTGATGATCGCTAACCCTCGTCCCCCACCGGCCTGCCCACCGCCGGACCGCCCTGTGGCCACCCGGCCGGCGAGTCCTCCCACGGCTCCTGGCGGCCGTACGGCGTCAGATCCAGGAACGGATAGCCCACCGCGGAATGGTCAAGACCGCGGGCATACGCCGAGTAGGTATGAAACACGTCGTCCCCGCGGCGCAGGAAGACGCTCGCACCGGGCCAGTCACCGCGCAGGTCGGCATCCGACCAGCCGTCGGCGTGCAACTCGTCGCGCGACTTGTAGTTGTACTCGATCGGTGCTCGCGCGGGGTCGAGCGTCACGTGATAGTCGTAGGTGAAATCACCGTCGCGGGATGAATACCACGGGAACGTCCAGCCATGCTGCTCTCGGTAGGCGGCGATGCTCGCGTACGGCGCCCGAGACACGCATGCGAACGTGACGTCCTTGCCGTGCAACAGTTTTCGGTCCTCATCGGTGAACGTGAGATCTGCCGCTGCGGTGCAGCTCGGGCAGCCGGCGTCGATCGCGTCGATCCACATGAAGTGATGGATGTAGAGCTGGCTGCGCCCCTCGAACATGTCCAGCAGGGTGACCTCCCCGTCGGGACCGTCGAAGAGGTAGTCCTTGGTGACCTGAACCATCGGCAGCCGACGACGTTCGGCGTTGACGGCATCGCGCAGATGGGTCACCTCGCGTTCGCGGGCCAGCAGCTTCGTGCGCGCCTGGAGCCATTCCTCGCGCGTGACGACATCCGGATAGGCGGCGGGCTGTGCAGACATGAGTTCGCTCCTTGTCAGTTGTCGGCCTATGTGAAAACAGACCTCAGCTGCGGCCAAAAGTCATCGTGCGCGCGCTAACTTGTTCGACATGGATCTCTGGCTGGCCGACCCGGCGTTCTTCGGCGGCGCGGGGCAAGGTTCCCGTCAGATCGCCGAACTGTTCGTCGCGTTCGGGCTGACGGCGTTGATCGGGTTGGAGCGCGAAGTCCAGGGCAAAGCCGCCGGGCTGCGTACCCAGACCATTGTCGGCACCGCGGCCGCGCTGATCCTGCTGGTCAGCAAGTACGGCTTCAGCGACGTGCTGTCGACCGGTCTGGTCGAGGTCGACCCATCGCGGGTCGCCGCCCAGATCGTCTCCGGCATAGGCTTTCTGGGCGCGGGCATCATCATCGTCCGACGCGGCTCGGTACACGGCCTGACCACCGCAGCCGCGGTATGGGAGTCCGCGGCGATCGGAATGGCAGCAGGCGCCGGGCTTTTCCTGCTCGCGTGCACGGTGACCGCGATGCACTTCCTGATCGTGCTGGGCTTCATGCCCGTGGTGCGACGGCTCACGGCCCGCCTGGGCGGGTCGATCCGCATGCATGTCACTTACGCCGACGGTCGCGGCGTCATGCACGAACTGCTCCAGGCCTGTGAGCGCAGGCAATGGCAGCTGACGGATCTGGCCGCCGACGCCCCACAGGGTTCGCTCGGCGGGCCAGGTCAGTGCGGCGTGATGCTCACGCTGTCGGGCAGCGGGATCCTCGCCGCACCGACCGTGTTGGCCGGTATCGACGGGGTCACCGCCGTCCACCAGCTCGACACCGACGCGGAGTAGGCGTCAGCGGCGCCCGGCGCGTACCGACGCCACCGCACCCACCGCGGCCAGGACCGCGAGGCTGATGAACAGGCACCTGGCTGCGAACACGTCGCTGCCGTCGGCCAGGTTGACCACGACGCCGGTGAGCCCGGCACCGAACGCGCCGCAGATCAGCTGCACGGTGTTGATGGCCGCTGCCGCGGCAGGCCCTTCCGCCGGGTCGTCCACACTGCTCATCGCCCAAGCCGACAAATGGGGCCACGCACTGCCGATGCCGATGCCGGCGATCAGCAATGCGACGGCCCAGCCCGCCACAAACCCGGGCGCCATGCCTGCGCGGACCAGCGCTGCGGCCGACGCCAAGCCCACCGCCACCACCAGCGGCGCCAATGCGACCGTCCGCGCCAACACCCGTTCGTTGCGGACTGACGCGCTGACGAGCTCACCGACGGTCCAGCCGACCGAGAGCACCGCGCCGAAAAAGCCGGCCACGACCGGCGTGAGATGAGCCAACCGTTGGGCGAACAACGGCACATAGGTGTCGACCATGGTGGCGGCCATCAGCACACCAAGGGTCAGGTAGATCCATTTGAGCGGGCCTGGTCCGAAAGCGCTGGGCGGCAACACACTCGACGTCACCCGCCGATCGACCACCAGGAAGCAGCCGACCAGGGCGAGCCCGACCACCAGCATCGCCACGGTGGCCCGCGGGTCGTGCGGAACACCGGCCACACTGACCGCCATCGCCGCCGCGCCCAACAGCACCAGCGACCACACCGGGATACCCGGCACCGGTGGCCGTGATTCGGTCCGGTCGCGACCCGGCAGTGCGAACGGCACCAGCACCACCATCGCCGACGTCAGCGCTGCGAGCGCCCCGAACGCCCACCGCCACAGGCCCCACTGCGCGAACAATCCGCCTGCGGCGGGGCCGATCACGGTGCCGACGCCCCACATCGCCGAAACCAGCGCGGAAGCCTTGGTCCACAGGCTCTTCGGCAGCGCGGTGTTGATGACGGCGTAGCCCAGGCCGGCCAGCAACCCGCCCGCGAAACCCTGCACCGTGCGGCTCGCGAGCAGCAGCGGCATGCTGGGTGCCAGGGCACAACCCAGGCTGCCCGCGCAGAACACCGCGAGGCCAAGCAGATACGCGCGACGCGGGCCCATCCGCATCAGCACCGAATGCACCGTCGTCGCCGCGACCACCGACGCCACCAGATACACCGTGGTCACCCACGCGTACAAGCGGTGCCCACCGATGTCGGTGACGGCGCTGGGCAGCAGGCTGATGGTGATGAATTCGTTGGTCGCGTACAGCAGCACGCCACCGGCCAGCACGGTCGACGCACCGAGGTGCCTGGCTCCCAGCAACTGCCGCCAGGTCCCCTCGGCTTCGGTCGTCACGGTCTCGGTCACGGCAGTGACGTTAGGAGCTCAACCGCCATTGAGGTCAAGGTCTGCTCATTTCCGTGCCGCGGTCGCCCGGCTGACGTGCCCGGCGATCAGGTCGTACACCCGTCGGGTGACGTCGCCCGCGTTGCTCATGATGTTGTAGCCATGGTCGACACCGCGAACTTCGTGATACTCGGCCAGGGCCCCGACGGCATCCAACTTCTGGGCGTACCGCCACGCCTCGCCCCGCAGCCGGTCGTACTCGGCGGTGATCACCAGTGCGGGTGCGATCCCGTCGATACCGTCGGCGTTGTCGCCGCAGGGGTGAGGCCAGCCGGTCGGCACGGCGCGCAGGATCGGGGATGTACGCGGTGTCGAACACCTCGCCCATCCACGGCCGCATCACGGCCTTGGCGCCCAGCGGAGAGTTCTTGTCCCCGGTCGCGGTCACCAGATCCAGCGGCGGATAGTGCAGCACCTGCAGGGCGATGGCCGGGCCGCCGCGCTCCAACGCCAGCCGCGCCGCCGCAGCAGACAGGCTGCCGCCGGCGCTCTGCCCGCCGACGCACAGCCGGGTGCCGTCCCACTCCCGTTCGGCGGCCGACGCCCAGACGAGGACGTCATAGACCTGCTCGACGGGCGCCGGGAACCGGTGTCGCGGGGCCAGCACGTAATCGGTGTTGACGACAACGACGTTCGCGTGCGCGGCGAGATAGCGGCACCATGGGTCGTCCTGGTCGCGGTGCCCCACGACGAAGCCACCACCGTGCACGTTGACGTACACCCCGGGTTCGCCACTGCCTGCCTTCGGCCGGTAGATGGTTGCGGAGGTGTCGCCATACCGGGTGGGTATCACCACCGAGGTTGTGTCGCCGGGGATTTCGGGGAACCGGACGCCGGGCTTGGGTGCCGGGTTGACGGTCGACGAGAACAGGCGCGCGAGAGCATCGGCCACCAAGGGCCTGGACAGGATGGACATCAGGGCCTATTTAAGACCTGCCGCGTCCATACCCCGCAACTCCTTTTTCAGATCGGCGACCTCGTCGCGGATGCGGGCGGCCAGTTCGAACTGCAGGTCGCGCGCCGCAGTCATCATCTGCTCGGTCAGATCCTTGATGAGATCCGCCAATTCGGCCCGCGGCATGTTCGAGGTGTCGCGGCCCTCGACGATGCCTGCGCTGACTGCGCGACCGGGCTCGCCTTGTGCACGGCGCCCGCGAGACGCGTTGCGTCCGGAGCCGCCGATCTCGACGGCCTCGGTGTCGTCCGCCTCGCGGTACACCTGGTCGAGGATGTCGGCGATCTTCTTGCGCAACGGTTTCGGATCGATGCCGTTGGCCTCGTTGTAGGCGATCTGCTTGGCCCGGCGCCGTTCGGTCTCGTCGATGGCCTCACGCATCGAGTCCGTGATCTTGTCGGCGTACATGTGCACCTCGCCGGACACGTTGCGCGCCGCGCGGCCGATGGTCTGGATCAGGCTGCGCGTCGACCGCAGGAACCCCTCCTTGTCGGCGTCGAGAATCGACACCAACGAGACCTCGGGAAGGTCGAGGCCCTCGCGGAGCAGGTTGATGCCGACCAGCACGTCGTACTCGCCCAACCGCAGTTGGCGCAGCAGCTCGACCCGGCGCAGGGTGTCGACTTCGGAGTGCAGGTAGCGCACGCGGATGCCGAGTTCCAGCAGATAGTCGGTGAGGTCCTCGGCCATTTTCTTGGTCAGGGTGGTCACCAGCACGCGCTCGTCACGTTCGGTGCGGATGCGGATTTCGGCGATCAGGTCGTCGATCTGCCCCTTGGTGGGCTTGACGACCACCTTGGGATCCACCAGCCCGGTCGGTCGGATGACCTGTTCGACGAACTCGCCCCCGGCCTGGCCGATCTCATACGGCCCCGGGGTGGCCGACAGGTAGACGGTCTGGCCGATCCGGCTGGCGAACTCCTCCCAGGTCAACGGCCGGTTGTCGACTGCGGACGGGAGCCGGAAGCCGAAGTCCACCAGGTTGCGCTTGCGGGACATGTCGCCCTCGTACATGCCGCCGATCTGCGGGACGGTCACGTGAGACTCATCGATGACCAGCAGGAAATCCTCGGGGAAGTAGTCGAGCAGGCAGGCCGGAGCCGAACCCGCCGGGCGTCCATCGATGTGGCGCGAATAGTTCTCGATACCTGAGCAGAAACCGACCTGCTTCATCATCTCGACGTCGTAATTGGTGCGCATCCGCAGCCGCTGGGCCTCCAGCAGCTTGCCCTGCCGCTCCAGGTCGGCCAGCCGCTCCTCGAGCTCCTCCTCGATGGTCGCGATAGCACGAGCCATGCGCTCGGGACCGGCCACATAGTGGGTGGCCGGAAAGATCCGCAGGGAATCCACCTGGCGGACGATGTCGCCGGTCAGCGGGTGCAGGTAGTACAGCGCCTCGATCTCGTCGCCGAAGAACTCGATGCGGACCGCCAACTCTTCGTACGACGGGATGATCTCGACCGTGTCGCCGCGGACCCGGAACGTTCCGCGGGTGAACGCCATATCGTTGCGGGTGTACTGGACGTCCACCAGCAGTCGCAGTAGGCCATCGCGGGGCACCTCCTCGCCGACGTTCAGCTCCACCGAGCGGTCGAGGTAGGACTGCGGAGTGCCGAGGCCGTAGATGCAGGACACCGAAGCGACCACGACGACGTCGCGCCGCGAGAGCAGACTGGACGTCGCCGAGTGCCGCAGGCGCTCGACATCGTCGTTGATCGAGCTGTCCTTCTCGATGTAGGTGTCGGTCTGCGCGATGTACGCCTCGGGTTGGTAGTAGTCGTAATACGAGACGAAGTACTCGACCGCGTTGTGCGGCAGCATCTCCCGAAGCTCGTTGGCGAGCTGCGCGGCGAGTGTCTTGTTGGGGGCCATCACCAGCGTGGGCCTCTGCAGCCGCTCGATGAGCCACGCGGTGGTGGCCGACTTACCCGTACCGGTGGCGCCGAGCAGCACCACGTCGCGTTCGCCCGCTTCGATGCGTCGCTGCAGCTCGTCGATGGCGGCGGGCTGGTCACCGGCAGGCACGTACTCGCTGACGACCTCGAACCGGCCGCCGGTGCGGACCACTTCGTCGACAGCGCGATACTCCGAGTACGCAAGCACGGGATGTTCGGTCGCGAAGGCCATGTTCACCAGGGTAGAACTGACCTCCGACAACTTCCTGGGGTGTTCACTGCCCGCGTAGGCTGACCCCATTCACCCGCCCAAGCACGAGACATTCGACCTGGTCGCCCGCACGAACACCGACCCGAAAGGGATCGTGCGGGCCGTCGACGTGTACACGGTCGAGCCGTGGGGCCTCTACCTCGCGCGCCCTACCCCGGGCCGCGCGCAGTTCCACTACCTGCAATCGTGGCTGCTGCCGCCGCTGGGGCTGCGGGCGACGATCTTCCACTTCAACCCGGGCCATGAGCGCGAACAGGACTTCTACCTCGACGTCGGCCGGTTCACCGCGGGCGACACCAGGTGGTATTCCGAAGATCACTACCTCGACCTCGTCGTGCGCACGGGGATCGGCGTCGAGTTGGACGACGTGGGCGAACTGATGACGGCCGTGCGCCACGGCCTGCTCAGCCCCGAGACCGCCGAGCAGGCGATCAAGACCGCCGCCGGTGCCATCGACGGCCTGGCCCGCAACGGCTACGACCTCGACCGGTGGCTTGCCGGCAACGGCATGGCCCTCACGTGGCCGACCTTGTAAGGTCGGCAATCATGAGCCCAACTAAGTACGCCGGGTTGACGGCTGCCGCACTGGCAGGACTGCTCTTCGGCGCGCAGTTGATTCCCGCCGCTGCGGGAGCAGACCCCGACTCCCCACCCCAGCCCAGCGCGGTGCCGCAGCCGGACCAGCAACTGCACAACGCCACTTACCGGGCCAGGATCGACGGCGTCTCACGCAACGCGATGGTCTCCTACAAGATCGACGACAACAACATCAACAGCGCCAACCCGACGATGCTGCCGGGCCGGGTCTTCGAAGCCACCGGCGTGGTGTCCAATCCGCAACTCGCCGGCATGACGGTGTCGATCGACTGGCCCTACTCGGCGAACCTGCACTGCGAGATCCTGGTGGACGACCAGATCGTCGCCCAGGCCGACACCTGGGTCGCGCCACGGCTGACCCGTCCGCATGACGATCCGAACTACGGCAGCCTGGCGTGTGGCGCCCCGCTGTCGAACGGCGCGAGCACCGGGCCCGCCGACGCCGCAGTACCGCCGCCTGCCGCGGTCGAGCCGCCGCCCGCCGGTTAGGGCTGCCAGCCGGTGGTGTCGGCCCACAGCCAGGCCCGCTGGTAGGCATCCATGAACCACGGTTCTTTGGCCTCGGCATAGTCCGGCGCGCCCATCGCGGCCCGCTTGACCTCGAGGTACTCCGGCTGCACACCGGGATTGGCCGCCAGCCAATCACGGAACAGCAATGCGAACTGCTGGTTGGGCCAACCCTCCACCCGCACATGCACGTTGGTGGGCCTGCCCGGATCAGCCGATGCATGAAAACGCTTGTGCCACATGGTCGGATCTCCCGAATGCGGCCGGGAATGCAGATTGTCGTGCGTGATCGAAGCGATCCGCGGATAGCCGGCGGCCAGCAGCGGTTCATCGAGTTCGTCGGCGACCTCGATAGCGGCCACCGTGATCTGGATGTCGATGACATCCTTGGCGTCCATCCCAGGCACCGCTGTCGAGCCGATGTGGTCGATGCGCAGCGCGCGGTGCCCGCAGGCCGTGTTGAGCCGGGCGATGATGCGGCGCGCCTGATCGGGCCATGTCGGGTCATAGGGCACGACCTTCGGCGCGAGGTGGGCAGGTTGTCGGGCCTGCAGATTGCGCGCGAACGGCAGGATGCGCTCGTGCCAGAGCCCGCGGGCCTGCTCAACGAGCGCCCCGGCGGATCCGGAGTTGTCCAGCCAGACGTCGGCCACGGCGCGGCGCTGCTCTTCGGTGGCCTGTGCCGCGACGCGGGCCCGGGCATCCTGCTCGCTGAACCCGCGGTATTCGATGAGCCGCTTGACCCTCGTCTCGACGTCGGCGTTGACGATGACCACCAGCGGGAACATCGGCGCCATCTGGGACTCCACCAGCAGCGGGATGTCCTCGACGATCACCGCGTCGTCCGCCGCCGCCGCAATCAGCTCCGAGCGCCGGTGCGCCACCAGCGGGTGCACGATGCCGTTCAACGTCGCGCGCTTCTCGTCGTCGCTGAAGGCCACCGCCGCCAGCGCAGGCCGGTTCAGCGCGCCGTCCGGCAGCAGGATGGCGTCCCCGAACGCGTCGACCAGCTTGGCCAACCCTTCGGTTCCGGGCTCGACCACCTCCCGCGCGATGACGTCCCCGTCGATGACGATGCCGCCGAGGTCAGCGAATGTGGCCGAAACCGTTGACTTTCCGGCGCCGATCCCGCCGGTCAACCCGATACGAAGCACTGGGACACCATATCCCGTCGCCGAATGTGAAGTAGATGGCGACTTTTCGCGGAAATGCCGCGATCTTCTTCACGTTCGCCGGCACCGACAACAAATGCCCCGACCAGCGGCCGGGGCATTTGTCGGTGCGTTACTTAGGCGTTGCCCGCGAGCTTCTCGCGCAGCGCGGCGAGCTGGGCATCGCTGGCCAGTGTTCCGCCGGTCGACTCCTCCGAGCGCGACGAACCATTGGACACCGGGGCACTGGCGGCCTCGGCCTCCGCAGCGGCGAACTTCTCCATCTGCGTGGTGTGCATCTTGTGGCGGCGCTCGGCCTCGGCGTACCGGGCCTCCCACTCGTCACGCTGCTTCTCGAAGCCCTCGAGCCATTCGTTGCTCTCGGCGTCGAAGCCCTCGGGGAAGATGTAGTTGCCCTGCTCGTCGTAGCTGTCGGCCATGCCGTACTTCGACGGGTCGAACTCCTCGGTGTAGTCCTCGTTGGCCTGCTTGAGGCTCAGCGAGATCCGGCGACGCTCCAGGTCGATGTCGATGACCTTGACCATCGCGTCGTCGCCGACCTGGACCACCTGGTCCGGGACCTCGACGTGGCGCTCGGACAGCTCCGAGATGTGCACCAGACCCTCGATGCCCTCCTCGACGCGGACGAACGCACCGAACGGCACCAGCTTGGTGACCTTGCCCGGGACGATCTGGCCGATCGCGTGGGTACGGGCGAAGTGGCGCCACGGGTCTTCCTGAGTCGCCTTGAGCGACAACGAAACCCGCTCGCGGTCCATGTCGACGTCGAGCACCTCGACGGTGACCTCGTCGCCCACCTGAACCACCTCGGACGGGTGATCGATGTGCTTCCAGGACAGCTCGGAGACGTGCACCAGACCGTCCACGCCGCCGAGATCGACGAACGCGCCGAAGTTGACGATCGAGGACACGACACCCTTGCGGATGGCGCCCTTGGTGAGCTGGTTGAGGAACTCGCTGCGCACCTCGGACTGGGTCTGCTCCAGCCAGGCGCGGCGGCTCAGCACCACGTTGTTGCGGTTCTTGTCCAGCTCGATGATCTTGGCCTCGATCTCCTTGCCGATGTACGGCTGCAGATCGCGGACGCGACGCATCTCGACGAGCGATGCGGGCAGGAAGCCACGCAGGCCGATGTCGAGGATCAGGCCGCCCTTGACGACCTCGATGACGGTGCCCTTGACGGCCTCGTCCTTCTCCTTGAGCTCCTCGATGGTGCCCCAGGCGCGCTCGTACTGAGCCCGCTTCTTGGACAGGATCAGGCGGCCTTCCTTGTCCTCCTTGGTGAGAACGAGGGCCTCGACCTCATCGCCCACGGAAACGACCTCGTTGGGGTCGACATCGTGCTTGATGGAGAGTTCGCGGGAAGGAATGACACCTTCGGTCTTGTAGCCGATGTCGAGCAGGACCTCGTCACGGTCAACCTTGACGATGGTTCCCTCGACGATGTCGCCATCGTTGAAGTATTTGATGGTTTTGTCGATGGCGGCGAGAAAGTCCTCAGCCGAGCCGATGTCGTTGACGGCTACTTGGGGCGAGGTGACGGAGGGACTTGGCATGTGGTGGGTTGCTCCGGACAGGTTTACTCGTAGGGACAGTTGAACAATTGATATTGGTGACCGGTGGGTGCGGACAAACTGCGCACACAGGTACTTAACGAGAGTACTCGACTGGGCACACGCAGGACAAACCCGGTCCGCGCGGAACCCCGCCGTTACCCTTCGATCGTGGCGTACTCCCCGATGCAGTTCCCACCCCCCTCCCCTGCACCGATGCCCCCGGCATGGCCGTGGCTTCCGGTCACCGGGCCCATGCCGCGACCGATCCGCAAAGTGGGGGCGCCGCTGGGTGTGCTCATCGCATTCGGCGTGCTCATCGGCCTGCTGGTGTTGTTGTTCACGGTGATCAACCCCGTGGGCGCCATCGTCGGTTTCGTACTGTCCACCGCGACCATGACCCTGGTGGTGTTCGCCTACCTGTGGCTGGACCGCTGGGAGCCCGAGCCGCCGCGGCTGCTGCTGATGGCCTTCGGGTGGGGCGCGTCGATCGCCGTGCTGATCTCGCTGGTGGTGGGCCTGATCGGCGATTCGGTCCTGGCTCCCGGGACTTTCCTGCCGGAGAGCGTCGACTCGACGGCCATCCGGGCCCCGTTCATCGAAGAGGCCGCCAAGGGCGCGTTCCTGTTGCTCATGATGACCGGCCGCCGCCGCAACGAGCTCAACTCGCTGACCGACTGCCTGGTCTACGCCGGGCTGGTCGGAGTGGGATTCGCCTGGCTGGAAGACATCATGTACATCGCCAACGCGGACTCGTTGGCCGGCTCGCTGGTCACGGCCGGGATGCGACTGATCATGGGCCCGTTCGCGCATCCGCTGTTCACGACGATGACGGCTATCGGTGTGTACTTCGCCCTGCAGCAGCGCTCGCCCGCCCTCAAGTTCTGTTGCATCCTGCCCGGATACCTCGGCGCGGTGGTCATGCACGGGCTGTGGAACGGTTCGTCACTACTCGGCGTCGGCACCTACTTCATCGTCTACGTGGTCTGGATGGTGCCGATCTTCGCGCTGATGATCGCGGTCGCCATCGCCAGCCGCCGCCGCGAACAGCACCTCGTCGCCGCCAAATTGCCCGGCATGGTCGCCGCAGGCCTGATCACCCACAACGAGGCCACCTGGCTGGGATCACTGCGCACCAGGAGGGGCGCGATCAACGAGGCGACGCGCGCCGGCGGCCGCCCGGCGGGCAAGGCCGTGGCCCGATTCGCCGCATCCGTTGTCGAGCTGGCGTTCGTCCGCGACCGCATCGACCGCGGATTCGGTGACCAGCGGGTCTACGCCCTGCTCAACGAGGAGATCTATGCCGTGGCCTCGGCCCGGTCCGCCGCACCGATCCTGGGCTGGCTGGCCAACTACCGGGCTGCCTGATCACCTGCGCCGCCGGCGAACCGGACAACGACCACAGGGCACGAGCAGACGACCTCCGGCGCTAAAAGGCGCGGCCGGCTATATCCAGCAGCAGGTCGGCGACAGATCGCGGTCGTGACAGAAAAGGCGAATGACTACCAGGAAGCTCGATGAGGTCGGCATCAAGCCTCTCCCGTGCGACCCGCTGCGACCACTCCGGACACAACAACTTGTCATCGCGACAAACGACGTAAGTACTGCAGACCGCAGGGAATCGAGTCAAGGGCAGCGGTGACCCCTGAGGCGTCAAGGCTTGCGGGCGAAGGCGATCAAAGGCAGCATTCGCCGTCCGGTCGTCGCAATCGTGAAACACCACCTGCTTTGCGATGTCGGCATCAACCCATGTCGATCGGGTCTGCTCGTCATCCACAGCCACGCCCTGCTGCCAGAGCGGATCAAGCATGCCCGGGTCGGCAAGCAACTGATCCGAAAGGCTCTGGCCAAGCGATGGGACCACGCCACACAGGTACACCACATGTCGCACGGGCCGCCGGTCGGCGACAAGCGCCACCGTGTGAGCCCCCATCGAATGGCCAACGAGCACCACATCGTCATCGCAGCGCGTGAGCGACTCACACACCACATCCGCATAGGTATCGAAACTGGCCGACCGTCCTCGCAGGGCAGATCCACCGCGACGACTGCATGGCCGGCCCGCTCAAGAAGTGGTGTCACCAACTCCCAACACCAGGCCCCGAGCCAGGCACCATGGACCAGCGCGGCGGGAACCAAGCCCGCCCTTCGACCTCCGGTCGAGGTGACCCGTTTCAGCCACTGAGCGGGTTCTGCGAGGTAATCACTTGCGCTGGTCAGCGATACTTTCCCCATGGTCACCCACATACTCGACGTCTTGCCGGCGTTCCTGGTCGCGTCGGTAATCCTCGCCGCGCTGCCCGGGCCGGCGACGGTCCTGTTTCTGCATCGCTCGGTGCGTGACGGCCGGACGGCGGGCCTGGCGGCCGTGGTCGGCAACGAGATCGGGATCTTCGGATGGACGTTGGCCGGCGGCGCCGGTCTGTCGATGCTGCTGACGGCCAACAAAATACTGTCACTGGCTCTGCACGTCATCGGAGCCACCGTTCTGGTCTGGCTCGGGATCAGCGCGTGGCGCAGCGCAACGCATCCAGTCGACGTCGAGTTGCCGCTGCCGCCGCGGGGGCGGACTCCGGCCGCGGCATTTCGCGCGGCACTGGTGTCGATCGCCGCCAATCCGAAGGCCGCCGCGTTCGGCATCGTGGTGCTCCCGCAGTTTCTCCCCGCGACCGGCCCTGTGCTCCCGACTTTGCTGGTGCTGGCCGTCATCCAGCTGGTGGTGGACACGGCATGGTGCGTCGGTGTCGTGCTGGCCGCCCATCGGGCACGAAACATCCTGAACCGCAGCCACATCCGTCGCCGCATCGAACGAGCGATGGGTGCCGCACTGGTGGTGCTGGGTGTCGGTCTGGGGGCCGACGCCCGCTAGCTTAGCTAATCGACGCGCCGTGGCCGCCAGTTACGGATACATCGCGGCCATTGACGCCCTTTTCCTGCCACGGGGCGGCGTCTGGTCGCCTTAGCTGCTGGTAGTACCGTGGCTCGCGTTTCTCCGTGTACTTCATCCTGGTGGGGGTGCCGTAATGCCGTCCGTCGGACGTGCTGTCATCCGAGTCGGCGATCTCGACTCGGCCATCGACTTCTATTGCCGTGCATTCGGATTCCGAGTGCTCTTTGATGAAGAGCTGTTCTCGGGGTTCCGATCGGTACACATCGGCTCCGCTGGCATAGGCGACGCGGGGATCTGGCTGTTTCCAGCATCGCCGACCCCGTCTGTTCCCGCCGACGGACCGGATTTGGTGCTCTACAGCGGGGACATCGCCGGTGACGCCGACCGTTGCACGGGCGCCGGGGCCGCTATTGTCCGTGACCTGGCAGGCACTCCCGGCCAGCGCTCGCTTCAGATCCGCGATCCGTGGGGCACAGTGATCGTGCTTGCCGAACAACCAGTGCTACCACAGCGTTAAGCGCACGGAAGAGCCGTGAGCGGGATGAACGCGACTCTGCCTGTTGATATTTGCGCGATGAGCTTGGCGTAGCGGGCAGTTCTCCGTGCAGGCTCGATCGGGTAGGTGTTGCGCGTTGACGATCCGGCGGGTTCGGTCTTTCACCCCGGAGCTGAGTGCCCGATTACAGCGCGGTAGGCGGCGAGCGCCGCAGTGGCACGGACGATGTCACGAGGGGCGGTCAGATCCAGCCCGGTGAGCGTCGTCACCTTGCGCAGCCGGTACCCAACTGTGTTGGTGTGCACGTTCAGCTGCTGCGCCGCGACCGCACGATCGCAGCCGCAATCAAGGTAGGCCGCAAAGGTTTCCATGACGCTGTCGTGGTCGAACAGCGGTCTGACAATCTCGACCAGAACAGTGTGAGCCACACTGGGCCGCGACAACTGGTACTCGACGGCGATGTCTTCGAGGGTGACCACACCGTGCTGTCGACCGTGACCGCGGGCCACGGCGAGCAGTTCGCGAGTCTCGGCGAGTGTGGTCGGCACAGCGGCGGTTGTGCTCGGCGCGAGTGCGGCAACTAGCGGTGCGCCGACGGCCTTCTCAATCGAGAGGAGGTGTTCGCGCAACCGGTCGACGGTGACATCCGACGACGACGGTACGAGCGCGATCCCGCCGCTTGCCGTCACGTCACACAACGCCCGCCCGCGTGCCAACCGGTTGAGTTCTCGTTGCAGCCGCCGGGCCTTGCGACACAGGACAACGTCCTGATCGACCTCGGGTAGGTTCTCGTCGGGATGCCCAGCGACGGACAGCACCACCACCCAGTAGCACGAGGCGATCGGTAGGCCTAATTGTGCCGCAGTCGAATTCGGGTTCGTACCCGAAACGAGGGCGGTCAGCAATGCCTGTTTGGCGACGTGGTCGTCGTATGTCGGTGTCTGTTCGGCTCCGTAGCCAGCGAGCACCGCGGCCGTGGCGGCGCGCAGATGGGCCTGCAAGGTTCCTGCGGCATACGCGAGAAGGTCGACGTCCTTCACGTGTGTACTGATGGCGACCCACAATTGCTCTGCCCCGATGTGGTAGGCCCGCAGGATATCTGACAGCGGGATACGTTCATCGGCTCGGCGGGCGGCCGAGGCGGTGAGGTCGGCGAGCGCGACGGGGTCCGGTTCGCATCCGGTGCGCAGGCTCGACCAGATCAGCTCGAGGTTGCGCCGGATGATGGCCGTCACGTCGCCTCGAACAGCCTCGTCGGGCAATGTTCGGTATGCGGGTATGCGCGCGCAGAGCGCCTGCACGGCTTCGACGGTAAGCGCTTGTGTGCGCTGTGCCAATCGGTCGGCCAGTTGCTGTTGTGTGGTTATCGGTGTGTTGGTCGCAGGCACAAATATCTTCCAAATCTCAAATGCTACCGACAATGCGTCATGGTGGGCCGCCGCACAACATGGATTGCACGGTCACCGTTTTGAGCGGTGACGCCCTGCGATCATGCCGAGGAGCGGTGTCCCATGCGGAAGGTTAGCTTCGTTCGCGCGGCACTCGCCGTGACGCTGACGGCCGTGGTCTTCGCCGCAGCATCGGTTGCCTGCGTTGCACCCACCACTGAAGGCGGGTCACTCCGCGAATGGGGATACTTGTCGCTGCCGGACGGCAACCGGATGCGGTATTCGGTGCTGTTGCCCTCCGGGCCGGGTCCACATCCGGTGCTCGTCGAATACGACGGATACTCAGCAGGTTCCGATCCCGACATCGGGCGACGCTGGACGGCGAGGGGCTATGCCGTCGTCGGCGTCAATGTTCCCGGGACGGGTTGCTCGACCGGTGACGACAGGATCTTCGACGACACGGTCGGCGCTGCGGGTGCCGCAGCGGTGGAATGGGCTGCAAGCCAACCATGGTCAACCGGGCGAGTGGGCATGATCGGATACTCGTATTCCGGATACAGCCAGCTCTGGACTGCGGCCCAGCGGCCAAAGGGCCTTGTGGCGATCACCCCCAGCAAGAACGTCGCAGACCCGTACCGCGACGTCGGCTACCCGGGCGGCATTCAGAACGTCGGCTTCCCCGCTGGATGGTGGAACGAGTTTCCGACGATCTGGAAACGAGCCGCCGAGATGGCGGCCGCACTCGACGGGGACGACGAATGCGCCGCAATCGCCGAGCTGAACATCGCCAAGACCCGGCGCGCAGACATCGACCTCGAACAGTGGCTCAACACCGACCACTTCTTCGGGCAGCGCTACGCCGACAAGAGCGCCTACCTTCGCGTGCCCGCCATCGACGTGCCGGCCTTCGGCACGCAGTCCTGGCAGGACGAGCAAGTCGGCACCCGCGCAGGCTATTACGAAGAGCTGATCAATCCTGACAAGATGTGGCTGGCCAGCTCCAACGGCGATCACCACACCGACATCACCTCGGCCGACATCGACTCGATGTTGCAGCGGTTTCTTGCCCACTTCGTCAAAGGCGACGACAACGGTTTCGACAGCGAACCGCACGTGCGCTTGCTGCAGGAGATGCAGGCAGTCCGCCCTGGCGACCCTGAGTCTCCGATCGAGCCGGCCTCGATCGCATCCTTCGACCGGTTGCCCGTGAAGGTCACACCCATGCGGCTGTGGCTACGTGAAGGCGGCGTTCTGAGCGGCGCCAAGCCACACGAACTGACGGACGCACCGGCCGAATACCGCTACCCCGCCGACGGGCCAACGGTCAACGACCCGGACGCCGAAGGCTGGCAACCCAGCACATCCGACGGGCAGCTGACTTTCACGACCGCCGCGTTGCCCGCCGATCTGAGCTTTTACGGTGCTGGTTCGGCGGATATATGGTTCAGTTCGACTGCCGCGGACACCGACCTTCAGGTGACCGTGTCAGAGGTGCGTCCCGACGGCACCGAGATGTTCGTGCAACGCGGATGGCTGCGTGCATCTCTCCGCGGGCTCGACGGTTCCCGAACCACTGAGCTACGGCCGTGGGGCGACTTCACCGAGCCCTCGGTGCAACCGCTGCGCGCCGGGCGACCAACCCCGCTGCGGATAGAGATCCACAAGTTTGCGCACGTGTTTCGCGCTGGATCGAGTATCCGCATCACCGTCGACGCGCCGTCAAAGACGGGCTACTGGGTGTTCGACAGGTTGAACACACCCGCAACGAACACCGTGTGGACGAACGCGCGATGGCCGTCCAGCGTAGTTCTCGGGTACGTGCCCTATCCCCATGCATCGGCTCTCTCCGATTGCGCGAGGACGTCGCGTCAGCCCTGCCGGGCGAACCAGCACTCAGTCCCGCCGGGCATCGGACCGCGCCCGCCGATGTGACGCGTCCCTGCTCCGCCCCTCCCCCGGCGAGCGAAACAAACAATATGCAGGTTCAATCTCCGTCCCCGCTCGAAGAGCGGGTGCGGGAAATAGATGGAGAAATTTCTCATGAAATTAGCGTGGAAAGCGCTCTCGCTTCCCATCGTCACGGTAGTGGCAATTGTGTTCATCCCGCACTCGGCAGGAGCGAGCGCCGAGTCAGCGCCGGTAAAGTCGACGGCCGAGCGCCAGATATGGCAGTCGGACGGGTACGGCTACATCTTCGACATATCCGGTGATTCCGTGGATATGTACAACTCAACCAGGGATAGCTTGGTGCCTTTCGGGAAAGGGCATATCGAAAGCGATGGAAGCCTGTATCTGGATGAGATTCTCGCCGCCACCCATGGTGGACAAACATTCTGGCTGGGCCGGTTCATCGACGGTGTCATGACGGATCACTTGGGATATGTGAAAACCTTTCATCGGCTCGACCATCTTCCCGCGGCAGAGTATGACAAGCTCACCGACGACCCCGTCCACAATTTCGAAGTTTTTTGGCAGACTTACGAAGAGAACTTCAGCTTCTTTCCAGTCATAAATCTCGATTGGCACGATGTTTACCGCGAGTACCGCCCCAAAGTGAACCCTGGTACGACAGACGAAGAATTGCAGGGAATCTTCCGCGCGATGATACGTCGTCTGAATGACGGCCACAGCAATTTGTTCAGTGGAGACGACGTATTCTCGTCGCATTCCGAGGGGCCTCGAGAGGCTTTCTTTCAACGCAGCCGCAATGTCATCGAGGGCAATGTTCACGATCGCTACATCGAAGGCGGCTTGACGACCAAGCTTGACGGCCGAGTGCAATATGGACGGACGAGAAGCGGCGAGGGCTACATCAAGCTGCTGGAGTTTGACGTTTCCGATCCGGACGACGTGGACCAGGCGCTCGGCGACATGGTGCGTGACCTCGAGCGCTGCCGGACCTTCATTGTCGACATGCGCTTCAACCGTGGCGGCGAGGACTTCTTCGGCACGAAGGTGGCCGGTCTCTTCGCCGATGAACGAAAGGTCGCGTATCGGAAGCAGGTCAGAACCGGAGGATATGGCGAGTTCTCCGAACCCGTCTCGATCTACATCGAACCCGCCGCGAAGCGATTCGCCGCGGACAGAGTCGTGATCCTGACGAGTCCGCTGACGGTCAGCGCGGGAGAGACCGCCACGTTGGCGCTCAAGGAACTCGACAACGCAGTGACCGTCGGTGAACAAACCGCCGGCTTCTTCTCCGATATGTTGTTGAAATCCCTGCCGAACCGGCAGTTGTTCTCTATGAGCAACGAACGCTACACGTCGGTGGGCGGTGTGAATTTCGAGCAGCTTGGCCTGCCGCCCGATGAGCAGATCACGACTACGCAGGCCGACGTGGCCGCGTTGCGGGATCCGGTGATGGACAGGGCTTTGGAGCTGTCGAAGCAGGCGCCGTGACAACTCAGACCGCAGACGCGAGCCGACGGACACCTTCGGTGATGCGGTCGATGTCGCTGCATCCGTAGCTGAGCCGGAGGTGCGGACCGTCGGGTTCGGCGGGATACCAAGGGACGCCTGAAGATACGAGGACTCCGGCGGCCAGTGCGCGGGCGGCGACCGCATCGGGGTCCGCACCGGCGGGCAGCCTGGCCCACAGATGCATGCCTCCGCGAGGAACACACACCGGTTGCGTATCGGGCAATCTTGCGGCCAGCTCGCGAATCAGAGTGTCGCGGCGACGGCCCAGCTCCCGGGCGAGGGCACGCAGATGCCGGGGGTATGCCGTCGACGTGAGGAAATCGAGGGCAGCAGCTTGGACGGGTCCGGCAACATAGAGATCATCGAGGATCTTGGCGGCACGGAGCCGCAGATAGGCCGGACCATGGGCGCATAGCGCGCCGATGCGCATACCAGGCGTGATGCCCTTGCTCAGCGAACAAATGTGAACGATGTTGCCGGACTTGTCCTCCGACATCAGTGTCGGGGGTGTTGGCCCGTCGATCGCCAGATGGCGGGCCACGTCATCTTCGATGGCGAATGCGGAATGCCGCTCCAATGCGTCGAACAACTCGACGCGACGCGCGGCACTCAGCGTCGTGCCGGTGGGGTTGGCGAACAGCGGCTGAACGACGACCACCCGTGCCCCTGTTCGCAGCAGGGCGTCGCCGAGCAGATCGGTGCGGATACCGTGCGCGTCGGCCGGCACGGGGACGATATTCAGACCGTGGGTGCGTGCGATCGAAATTGCCGCAAGGTAACCCGGGCTCTCCATGAGAATCGGTTGCCCGGGACGGGTGAGCGTGCGTATTGCGATCGACAGGGCGCTCTGGCCTCCGCTCGTGATGAGAACCTCGTCGTGCGCGACGCCGCCAACGGTGCGTGCGAACCACTCACGCAGCGCGACGTCACCGTCGACCGGGGGTCTTCCCCAAGCTCCCGGGCGGCGTGCCGCGCGCTCGAACGACGCGCTTAGGGCTCGAACGGGCATGATCCGTTCATCGACATAACCACCGGACAAACGGATCGTCTCCGCAGGTGGGTCGGACACCAGATCCAGCGCGCGCACGGTCGCGTCCGGCGGACGTCCGCCGAGCGCAAGATGTTGCCACGCGACGTCACGCGATCGTTCGGCGCGCCGCTGGGCCACGAATGTTCCTGCGCCAGGCCGCACTTCGACGAGACCAGCAGCCGCGAGCTCGCGAGTGACGGCCTGCACAGTGGCTGGCGACACTCGGTGGTCGCGCTGAAGGGTACGCACCGTCGGGAGGCGAACCCCCGGCTCCTCTCGGGCGACGAGTGCACTCAGAGCGGCCAGTAACGCAGCACGACTGCTATCGTTATCCATGAGAGACGATAGTAACGTTATCCATTTTTGGCGGTATCGCAGTAACAATTGTTCGGCGCCCAGCATTGCCTGGCTTCTGGGCGGGGCGGGCGTCCTGGCATTCAGCCTCTCGCTCACTGCGAACAAGGTTGCCGTAGCCGGTATAGATGCAGTGGGAATCACGGTGTGGCGTGCTGTCATCGCAGGCACGCTAGCCGCGATCTATCTCGTCACCGTGCGCGCGCCACTACCGGGTCGCTCCTCCGCGGGACGCCTGCTGGTCTCCGGGATGGGAGTGATCGTGGGATTCCCCCTGCTGTCATCATTGGCGCTGCAATCCATCGATTCCGGTCGCGCTGCAATCATTCTGGGATTGCTTCCGGCTTTCACTGCCATGTTCGGCCAGCTGATCGCTGGTGAGCGATTGCCGTGGGGGTTCTGGGCCGCTGCACTCGCCGGTATCGCGGTGCTGACAATCTTCTTGCTCGCGACCACCGCCTCAGCCACACCACTACGACTGGGGTGGGGAGATCTCCAGATGCTGGGCGCAACCCTCTGCTCGGCGTTGGGCTATGCACTCGGAGCGCGCGAAGCCCGCGAAATGGGGGGTGCACAGAGCATTTCGTGGTCGCTGGTTCTGCTGCTTCCAGCGGCACTTGTCGCGGCGTTGCTGACGCTGCCACGTGCGCACTACGAGTTGTCGCTCTCGGTAGTGACCGCCATGGCCTATATCGCGGTGGTGTCTCAGTTGCTCGGATTCTTCGCGTGGTACGGCGGGCTCGCGCGGGGCGGTATCGCCCGCGTGGGCCAGATTCAGCAACTCCAACCCATGCTCACCATCGCAGCGTCGGCGTTCCTCCTCCACGAGCCGCTAACCACCGCAACGTGGTTCGTCGGCGCAGTCATCGCAGCGCTTGTCTGGGTCGCTCAGCGAATCAGGACTCAGCCGTCATCACCGCGTTTGGAGGCCCTACCGAACTTCAGCAAGTGAACCGGGCGGATCCAACGGTGTGGGCCGCCGCTGGATTCGGAATTAGCGCGTCGGACGTATCACCCCAGGCGGCAACCGATTCCACTCGTTTTCCAGCGATGGTCTCCCCACCCGTATAGTTGCGCCCCTTCTCCTCCCAAATGATCCGCGCCGCAACCTCTCTGGGGTCGAGTGCGCGTCAACCGTCCCATCGCCACCCGGATCGACCCATTGGCTAGTGAGCGTCCCCGCCTGGCTCGCCGCTAGTGCGCCGCGGCATCCCAGCTGCGGCCATAACCCACCGACACCTCCAGCGGCACATCCAGCGGGTAGGCACTGCCCATGTGCTCGCGCACCAGCGCCTCCAGCGTGTCGCGCTCGCCGTCGACGACCTCGAACAGCAACTCGTCGTGCACCTGCAGCAGCATGCGGGAGGTGAGCCCGGCTGCCTTGATGGCCTTGTCGACGTTGATCATCGCGACCTTGATGATGTCGGCCGCGCTGCCCTGGATGGGTGCGTTGAGCGCGGCCCGCTCGGCGGCCTCGCGCACGTTGCGGTTGCTGCTATCCAGCTCTGGCAGGTAGCGCCTGCGGCCGAACACCGTCGATGTGTAGCCGTCCTTGCGGGCCTGGTCGACGACGTCGCGGAGGTAGTCCCGGATGCCACCGAACCGCGCGAAGTACTGCTCCATCTGCAGCTTGGCCTCTTCGGTCGAGATCTTGAGCTGACTGGCCAGGCCGTACGCGCTCAAACCGTAGGCCAGGCCGTAGGACATCGCCTTGACCCGTCGGCGCAGCTCGGGGGTGACTTCGTCGATGGGAACGTCGAACGCCCGTGACGCGACGAATGAGTGCAGATCCTCACCGGTGTTGAACGCTTCGATGAGACCTTCGTCGCGGGACAGATGCGCCATGATGCGCATCTCGATCTGGCTGTAGTCAGCCGTCATCAGCTCGGCGTAGCCGTCGCCGACGACGAAGGCGTCGCGGATGCGGCGGCCGGCCTCGGTGCGGATCGGGATGTTCTGCAGGTTGGGCTCGGTCGACGAGAGCCGGCCGGTGGCCGCGATGGTCTGGTTGAACGTGGTGTGAATCCGGCCGTCGGATGCCACCGAATTCAGCAGGCCGTCGACGGTCACCTTGAGCCGGGTGGCGTCGCGATGGGTGAGCATGTGCTGCAGGAACGGGTGCCCGGTCTTGTCGAACAACGACTGCAACGCGTCGGCGTCGGTGGTGTAACCGGTCTTGGTGCGCTTGGTCTTGGGCATCTCCAGTTCGTCGAACAACACCACCTGCAGCTGCTTGGGCGAGCCGAGGTTGATCTGCTTGCCGATCACTGCGTATGCGGCTTCGGCGGCGTCGCGGATCTGATCGGCGAAGTCGCTCTGCAGCTCCTTGAGGTGATCGCTGTCGACCGCAATGCCGGTGTGCTCCATCTCGGCGAGCACCCGTTGCACGGGCAGTTCCATCTGGCCCAGCAGTGACGACGAGTCGATGCGGGCCAGCTCCTCGTCGAGCGCATCGGCGAGGTCACCGACCGCGGAGGCCCGCAGCAGCAGCGTCTGCACGGCCTGCTCGTCGACGCCCTCGGTGTCGTCGAGCAGCGAAAGCTGTTGCTGTCCTGTATCTTCGGCCCGCAGTTCGCGTTTGAGGTAGCGCAGGGACAGGTCGTCGAGCGCGAAGCTGCGCTGCCCGGGCCGCACCAGGTACGCGGCGAGCGCGGTGTCGGAGGTGACCCCCTCGAGGTGCCAGCCGCGCCCGGCGAGATCGTGCATGGCGAGCTTGGCTTCGTGCAGCGCCTTCGGCGGGCCCGGATCGGCCAGCCACGACGCGAGGGCAGCCTCGTCGTCGGGTGTCAGCGTCGCGGTGTCCAGGTAGCAGCCTTCGCCGTCGGCCGAGGCGATGGCCAGCGCGGTGGCGTCTGAGTCGAAGGCCCGGTGGGTGCCGACCACGGCCAGGCCGAAGCGTCGTCCGTTGCTGTGCTCGGCGAGCCAGGCCGCCAGCTCACCGGGCGCCAGGACCCCGCCGCGCACCTCGAAGCCGGCCTCGACCTCGGGATCGGCGGAGCTGAGTGTGTCGAACAGCCGGTCGCGCAGCACCCGGAACTCCAGGTCGTCGAACAGCCGATGGATGTGGTCGCGGTCCCACGGCAGCATCCGCAGCGTGTCCGGCGTCTGCGCCAGCGGCACGTTCTTGACCAGCTCGGTCAGCTCGCGGTTGAGGATGACGTGGGAAAGGTTGGCGCGCAACGCGTCACCGACCTTGCCCTTCACCTTGTCGACGTTGTCGACCAGCGCCTGCAACGACCCGTGCTCGAGGATCCACTTGGTGGCGGTCTTCTCCCCCACGCCCGGGATGCCGGGCAGGTTGTCGCTCGGGTCACCGCGCAGTGCGGCGAAGTCGGGGTATTGGGTCGGGGTCAACCCGTATTTGGCGACGACAGCATCCGGGGTGAACCGGGTCAGCTCACTGACCCCCTTGACGGGGTACAGCACGGTGACGTCGTCGCTGACCAACTGCAACGAGTCCCGGTCACCGGTGACCACCAGCACCCGGTAGCCAGCGTCCTGCGCTTGGGTGGCCAGCGTCGCGATGATGTCGTCGGCCTCGAAGCCCTCCTCGGAGAGCACCGTGATGCCGAGTGCGTTGAGCACTTCTTTGGTGATGTCGATCTGCCCCCGGAATTCGTCGGGCGTGGCCGAGCGCCCCTCCTTGTACTCCGGGTACTTGTCCTTGCGGAAGGTCTGGCGCGAGACATCGAACGCCGCGGCGATATGGCTGGGCTGCTCGTCGCGCAGCAGGTTGATCAGCATGGCGGTGAAGCCGTACACCGCGTTGGTGGTCAGCCCGCCCTGAGTCTTGAAGTTCTCGGCGGGCAGGGCGTAGAACGCGCGGAACGCCAGCGAGTTGCCGTCCAGCAGCATCAACGTGGGCTTGTCGGTCGACACAGGCGGGGCATCAGTCGCGGTAGGGCTCACGGTCCTAACTCTATGCACCGCCTCCGACGAGTTCGGTAGCCATCTCGATCAGCGCCCGCGCCGCCGGGCTGATGGGCCCGATCGCACGCCAGGCCAGCACCAACCGGCCGCGCAGTTCGGGCCGGATCGTGATGGCGTGGACATCGGTGCGCTCGCGCGCCACCGACCCGGGCACGATGGCCACACCCAGCCCTCGAGCGGCGAGGTCGGCGAGCGCGTCGGGCGTGGCAGCCTCGAACACCACGTGCGGCGTGACCCCCGCCGCCGCGCAGGCCCGGTCGAACTGCCGTCGGATGCCGCCGCCGGCGGGCAGTGCGATCAGCGGGCGTTGCGTGAGCGCGACAAGGGTGACCGTGCGGCGCGTCGCCCACGGATCGGTGCGACCCACCACAGCCTCGATGGGCTGGTCGGTCGTGGTGGCGACGGAGAGCCCGTCGGGCACCTCGTCGGAACCGACCGATGTGATCGCGACGTCGAACCTGCCGCTGCGGACACCGTCGATCAGCGCGTCCGAGGTGTCGGTGGACAGCGTGATCTCCACCGCGGGGTGCGCCTGGTGATACCGCGCCAGCAGCTGCGGCATGTCGACGTTGTGGGCCGTCACGGTGCCGATGGTCACCGAACCGCGGACCAGCTGGGCGAGCTCGTCGACCGCGGTCTTGGCCTGACGGACCGCGTCGAGCGCGGCCCGCGCGTAAGGCAGCACCGCCTCCCCCGCCGCGGTGAGCCGGACCTCGCGCCGGGACCGGTCCAGCAGCGGCTGGCCCAATTCCCGCTCCAGCCGGGCGATCTGGGCACTGACCGCTGGCTGTGCGACATGTACCCGCTGCGCGGCGCGGGTGAAATTGGCTTCCTCGGTGACGGCGATGAAGTATTCGAGCTGCCGCAGTTCCATAATGGATGATTATAGTTTGTGTAGTAAGACGGTATTGGACGTATAACTGCTGCTCGGCGCACGCTTGAGGCATGAACATCGTCATCGCCGGGGCCGGTATAGGCGGCCTCACCACTGCATTGAGCCTGCACGCCCGCGGCATCGGCGTCACCGTCGTGGAATCGGCCCGCGAACTGGCCCCGCTCGGCGTCGGTATCAACCTCCTGCCGCATGCCGTCCGCGAGTTGCACGAGCTCGGCCTCGGCGATGCGCTGCAGAACATCTCGGCAACGCCGGCAGTCATCGACTTCTACACCTCCGACGGCGCTCTGTTGTTCCGCGAACCCCGCGGAATCGAAGGCGGATACGGCTATCCGCAATGCTCGGTGCACCGCGGCCGGCTGCAGATGTTGCTGCTCGACGCCGTCGCCGACCGGCTCGGGCCCGATGCGGTGCGGACCGGCGCGGGCGTCGTGGATTTCACCGAATCGTCGACCGGGGTGCGCGTGCAGACCCGGGCCGGGGACTTCACCGCAGAGGTGTTCGTGGGTGCGGACGGCGTTCAGTCGATGGTGCGACGCAGACTGCATCCGGGCCCGGATCCGCTGCTCTGGTCCGGCGTGCGGATGTTCCGCGGTGCCAGCCACATGCCGCCGTTCCTCGACGGCCGCACGATGGCGATCGTCAAGGGCCCGGACGGAGTCGAACTGGTCACGTACCCGATCGGCGGCGATCTGGTGAACTGGGTGCTGCAGGTCAGCGAATCAGATCCCGGCCCACTGCCCGGCGATGCGAACTGGAACGCCCCGACGGACCCTGCGGCCGTCGCCGCCCACATGTCGGGCTGGCAGCTGGGCTGGCTGGACCCAGCGGCCCTGGTGGCCCGATCGGACGCGGTCTTCGAGTATCCGATGGTCGACCGAGAGCCGTTGTCCCACTGGGGCACTCGACGGGTCACTCTGCTCGGCGATGCCGCCCATCCGATGTATCCCGTTGGCGCCAACGGTGGCTCGCAGGCCATCCTCGACGCCCGGGCCCTCGCCGACGAATTGGCCGCGGGCCACGGCGTGGCCGGGTACGAGGCCCGGCGTGTTCCCGAAACCGCTGAGGTGGTGCGGGCCAACCGAGAGATGCATGCGGGCAGCCCGGATGAACTCGCGCGCGTCACCGCCGATTACCGCCGAAACACGTTCGCGGACAGGAGTTCCCGATGACTACGTTCGTCCTGGTGCCCGGCGCGTGCCATGGCGGTTGGTGCTTCGACGACCTCGCCGGCGCACTGCGCGCCGACGGTCATCGGGTGCTGGCCCTCACCCTGACCGGCATTGCCGAACGCGCGCACCTGCTGCATGCGGGCGTCAACCTCGACACCCACATCGCCGACGTCCTCGCGGAATTCGACGTCCACGACATCACCGACGCGGTGCTGGTGGGACACAGCTACGGCGGCATGGTGATCACCGCCGTCGCCGACCGGGTCCCCGACCGGGTGAGCGCGCTGGTCTACGTGGACGCGTTCGTGCCGCGCGACGGCGAATCCTGCTGGACGCTGACCAACGACGAGCAGCGCCAGTGGTATATCGGGGTGGACTCGACCGGATACGGCGTACCCCCGCTGCCGTTTTTCGACGAGCGCGCCACCGCGCATCCACTGGCGTCGCTAATGCAGCCGGTGCGACTCGGCGACGAGCCGTCCGGCATCCGGCGCGTGTACGTCCGTGCGGAGAACTGGCCGACGGAGTCGCCATTCGCCGCGACCTACGCGCGGCTGCGCGACGATCCGGCGTGGACGACGCATTCGCTGAGCGGTGCGCACAACCTCATGCGGGACAACCACACTGATCTGGTGCGGATCCTGCGTGGCGCAGCCGGTGCGCGATGACGTCCGCCCGGCTGCTGATCGCGCCGACGTACCCGTCGGGCCGGACCAGGACGTGGCAGCCCGCAGGTACGTCATAATCGGGGCTGGGTGTGAAGCGGCCGCTAGGGACGCCGAAATCGACGGTGGGAGTGTTGAATTCGAGCACAGTCCAGTGCGGCCCGCGAAAAACGTCGAAGAGCCGACGCCCGTCCGGCAGCAGGCCGTCGGGCGCCCGGTCACCGACCTGCAGCGCGCCGGGCGCATCGGCGGAGTCGCCGAGCGGGCCGCCCCGATAGCTGATATCCAGCTGGTGGATGGCCGCCGGCGCAGGCCCGGCCGAGCCGAACCCCTGGCGGTGCAACGCGCCACTGAGGTGCAGCACGTCGGCGGCGACGGGCAGGCGTTCAGCCTCGTAGCTGTCCAGCAGCTGATCGGGTGCGCCGGCCAGCACCGCGGCCAGTTTCCAGCCGAGGTTGTAGGCGTCTTGCACACCGGTGTTGACGCCCTGTCCCCCGGCGGGTGAGTGGACATGGGCGGCATCACCGGCCAGGAACACCCGGCCCATCCGGAAGCGTTGCGCCATCAGGAGATTGACGCGATAGAGCGAGATCCACCGCAGCTCCGAGAGCACCACATCGCGTCGGCCCGAGCGTTCGTCGAGCATTCTCTGCATACCGTCGAGCGTCAGCGCGGGCGGATCCTCGCCCGGCGCCATGGTCACCACCAACTGGTAGTGCTCGCTGCCGGGCAGGTTCCACAAGGAGAACCGCTTGGACTGGTCGCCGTCACGCGTCAGCAGGTGACAGCACCGGCCGTCGAGACCGGTGGCCCGCACGTCACCGACCACGATGCGCTCCTGGGTCAGCGCACCACCGAGGAACTCGACGCCGGCCACTTTGCGTACCGTGCTGCGGCCGCCGTCGGCGCCGACGAGGTAGTCGGCCCGGATGGTTCCGCGGTTCGTCTGAACGGCAACCCCGTCGTCGGCTTGCACGAAACCCGTTACCTCGGTGTCGAATTCGATCGTCCCGCCGAGCTCGGCGAACCGCGCAGCCAGGATCTGGTCGGTGCGCCACTGCGGGATCAGCCACGTGAACGGGTACGGCACCGCCGGTGTGGATTCCAGCTCGGGCAGTCCCAGCAACTCGTAGATCGGCTTCTCCCAGACCATCTCGGCACCGCGGTACAACCGCATGGGCGGAAATGACTCACCGGCGGCGAGCACCTCACCGATCACCCCGAGGTCGTCGAAGACCTCCAGCGTGCGCGGCTGCAGCCCCTTGCCGCGAGAGCCCGGGAACAGCGTCGCCGCTTTGTCCAGCACCCGGCACGGCACGCCGCGCCTGGCCAGCTCGATGGCCAGCGTCAAACCGGTGGGCCCTGCGCCGGCGATCACGACGGTCATAGCCCGTCACCCCCGAGCAGGACGAGCAACACGTCGTCGACGAGCCGTGCGCTGAACGCGGCGTCGACCGGCCGGTCCAGGTGGACCTGCCGCAGGATCATGGCCTCGGCCACGTCATGGACCAGCTCGACGTCGGTGTCGGGGGCGATGTCGCCGCGGGCGATCGCGCGTTGCAGCGCATCGTGAAACGGCGAGAGCTCCTCCTTGTCGAGGTGCTCGCGGATGGCCTGCGCGAGCTGTTCGTCGTGGCGCATGAGCGTCGCCAACTCGGCCGTCACCCGCGTCAGGGGGTCGGCCACATCCGCGGCGATGGCGTCCATCACCGCGAACAGGTCGCTGCGCAGCTGCCCGGTATCGGGCACCGCCGCGTTGCGGGCGGCGTCGGCGGCGTCCAACGCGGCGCGCACCAACTGGGCCTTGTTCGGCCACCGGCGATAGATGGTGGCCTTGCTGGCACCCGCACGCGCAGCCACGGCATCCGTGGTCAGCGCCTGGTATCCCCGCTCCACCAGCAACTCGGCCGTCGCGGCCAACACGGCCTGTTCACGCTCCATACCTCGAACCACACCGGAAGTGTACGAAACAGTTTCGTACTGTTCAACCAATTCACGGATCCTGCCCTCAAACTGCAACACGTTTCAGTTTTGCCGCCCGATTCGGTTACGCTGAGCCCCGTGCCAGCAGCAACCACGCAACCCGCGATCGAAGGTTGGTTCACCACCGACGACGCCGGTGTCACCCATCTCGTCGGCGGCAAGTGCACCCGGTGCGCCACGTATGTGTTCCCGCCGCGGGAGAACAACTGCCCCAATCCCGCGTGCGACAGCGACACGCTCGATCTGGTGCCGCTGTCCCGCCGCGGAAAGGTGTGGAGCTACACCGAAAACCGATACCTGCCGCCGTCGCCGTACCCCAAGTCCGATCCGTTCGAGCCGTTCGCGATCGCCGCGGTGGAACTGGCCGACGAAGGCCTGATCGTGTTGGGCAAGGTCGTCGAGGGCACGTTGGCCGCCGACCTCAAGGTCGGGATCGAGATGGAGCTGACCACCATGACGCTCTACACCGACGACGAGGGCGTCGAGCGCACCACCCACGCCTGGAGGATCGCGGACGCTCGGAGCACGGAGGAATCAGCATGAGCACTCCCGAACCGCTGTACATCCTCGGCGCGGGCATGCACCCGTGGGGCAAGTGGGGACGCGACTTCACCGAGTACGGCGTCGTCGCCGCGCGCGCGGCCCTGGCCGAGGCCGGCCTGGACTGGCGCCAGATTCAACTGGTCGCAGGCGCCGACACCATCCGCAACGGCTACCCCGGCTTCATCGCCGGGTCGACCTTCGCCCAGAAGCTCGGCTGGAACGGCGTGCCGGTGTCGTCCTCGTACGCGGCGTGTGCGTCGGGTTCGCAGGCCCTGCAGAGCGCCCGCGCCCACATCCTGGCCGGATTCTGCGATGTCGCACTGGTGATCGGCGCCGACACCACACCAAAGGGCGCGTTTGCCCCGGTCGGCGGCGAACGCAAGAACGATCCCGACTGGCAGCGTTTCCACCTGATCGGTGCGATGAACCCGGTGTACTTCGCCCTGCTGGCGCGGCGCCGAATGGATCTCTACGGTGCCACCGCCGCGGACTTCGCACAGGTGAAGGTGAAGAACTCGCGGCACGGCCTGCAGAACCCGAATGCCCGCTACCGCAAGGAAACCGCGGTCGAGGACGTGCTGGCCAGCCCGGTGGTCTCCGATCCACTGCGTCAGCTCGACATCTGCGCGACCTCCGACGGTGCCGCGGCTCTGGTAGTGGCTTCGAAGTCGTTCGCGGAGAAGCACTTCGGGTCACTGGAAGGTGTCCCGTCAGTACGGGCCATTTCGACCGTGACCCCGCGCTACCCCCAGCATCTGCCCGAATTGCCGGACATCGCAACGGATTCCACCGCCGTCGTGGCCGCGCCCGAGCGGGTGTTCAAGGATCAGATCCTCGACGCGGCATACGCCGAAGCCGGTATCGGGCCCGAGGACGTCAGCCTGGCCGAGGTGTACGACCTGTCGACGGCACTGGAGCTGGACTGGTACGAACACCTGGGTCTGTGCGCCAAAGGTGAAGGCGAACAGCTGCTGAGGTCCGGTGCCACGACGATCGGCGGGCGGGTTCCCGTCAACCCGTCGGGCGGGCTGGCGTGCTTCGGCGAGGCCATCCCGGCCCAGGCCATCGCGCAGGTGTGCGAGCTCACCTGGCAGCTGCGCGGCACCGCGACGGGCAGACAGGTCGAAGGCGCGAAGGTCGGCGTCACCGCCAACCAGGGCCTGTTCGGCCACGGCTCGTCGGTCATCGTCGCGCGGTAGGCCTCACCTGCCCCGCGAGCGTGCGTGTCTGCCCCGCGACACGCCTCGCGCCAGCGGCATTTTGCGCACGCTCGCGCGACGGTGAGGGTGCAGGAGGCCGCCGTCGACGGCAAGGCCAACGACGCCGTCACGAAAGTGCTTGCCGCGCATCTCGGTGTGCCACGCAACCGCGTGGAGTTGATCTCAGGAGCGACCGCGCGGCTCAAGCGGTTTCGCATCACGTGACGGCGCCGAGCGTGCGCAAAATGCTGCAAGGACACGGCGTGTCGGGCAACAAACACCTTCGTAACTGGTTTTTGTCAAGGGTTGGGGTGGCCGGCCCGGTCCTCGTCTCAACGTAGTTCGTCAAGCGGGTTGGTACCCGACTGCGTTCAACCGAGTTCGGTG